>JAQUDJ010000001.1:205564-231746 GCA_028685755.1 Eubacteriales bacterium
AATGGCGATATTTACGCATTTGAATATCTGATATATATTTAAAATTGAGTTGTGAGAACTTCTGGCGGAGGGATACGACATGCCACTCTTTAATCCTTTAAAGCAAGCCAAAACCTATCGAAAGCTCATTTTGCGAATCGTGTTTTGGTTCCTCATCATTGAATTGGGCTTTTTTTCACTCACCGCAATCATGCTATTTCGAGAAGCCGAAAATATGTTGATCGATGAGAATCAGCGGCTAATGAGTCAAACTAGGCTGTCAGTTGATAACATTTCAAATCAAATTCAGACAATTGGTCTTCAGATCATGCAAGATCCGCAAGCGACGTTGTTTTTATATGAACGAAATGCCTATTTTGAATATCCGCAGACACTTCAAAACATTTTGGCAAATTATGTGAAGAGCCATAGCCAGTTGATCCGGTATATTGGCTTATACAATGGCTACCTTGGTACTTATGAAACATCGATCGGCGAATTGCCAGCAGGCCAGATGGGGATGCCGGTGGGCAATAGCCAATTCAGCCTACGCCCGCGTGAAATCAAACTCGACGGCTCGGCCCTCGATGTATTAAACAATGAATTTGCCCGATTAGTCGTCTTTTACGCCCGCGTCGACGATAATCCGCAACGGACAAACCATGGTTTAGTTGTCATTCATCTTGATGAACAGATTTTCTTAGATATTCTTGAGCCATATCGTTCAGGAATCGATATTTACCTAGCCGATAGCAATGGTATCGTTTTTGCGAGCAACCAACCAGACGCCTTTATTACTGATTTGAGTTATACACAGAATTTTGCTGATCTTTTCCGCAATTCAAGCGGCACACAAACCCTAGCAGATCAAGGTGAAGTGCGGATTGGCAATATCTTTGACCGCCAGCTTATATGCTATCAGCGATCAGCATCCAGCGGTTTATACGAAATCATCGTTGTACCTACATCGATTATTTGGAAATCGTATCTAAACATTATCGTTCCAATATTATTAATTGGATTGTTGATGACATTTGTCCTTGTTCAAGTGATTAGGCGTTTGATTGGCCATTTTTATAAGCCGATTCAAAGTTTAATTTTGCAGGTCGTGTCTGAATCAGCTGATAATCAAGATGAGTACCAAGCCTTGCATCAGGCAATCGTGCTTGGTGACCAGGCGAGTCGTATTGCGCGTGAGAAATTCCTCTATGACCTGATGATGGGCAACCCCAATCATGAAGACACTGTCCGTATCCAACAAATCTTAGCGCAATTTGACTCACCTGCCTTTTTGATTATCGTCGCTCGATTTGATGGCTTTAGTGATTTGAGTGAGCTCAATTCCCAAGATCTCGATAGTTTTAGATTCGTCGTGATCAATATTACACAGGAGTTACTCTCGACAATTGGTCCGACAACAGGGATCGTGACCGGGGAGAACGAAGTCACCCTGATGTGTCAGCTCAACGAGCCAATCATACCCGCTACGCTAGATGAACAGCTAACGGCAGCTCAAACCCAAATTAGACGATATTTTCCATTTACCGTGACGGTGGCCTATCATTCGCCAGTCCTGAAATTTGAGCAGTTCAGTGCATCGTACCGCCAGACGTTAGGGCTTTTCAGTTACCGCCTGTTTTTTGGACCTAATTCAATCCTAACGCCTGAAAAAACCATCGCAACTACAAAAAATATCCGCTACCCGATCATGGCGGAAAAACGGATCTTAGAAGCACTTAATCTGCGACGTGAAGACTTGTTGGTATTGGGCATCGATGACTTCATGCAGGTTATTGGTACTGGCTATTCACTTCGAACAACGAATTACTTCAGCCAACTACTCTTTTCAGTCTTTAAGCAAGTAGATAACACGGTCGAGCTCGTTGACGAAGACTATGACAATTATATTGAGACGAACAGTCGCCTGATACGTTCCGATCATTTCGATGAAGCCAAGCAAATTATTACCCGCTTTTGCCTCGAATTGATGAGCATTTCACAAGAAAAAACCCGCAGTGCAACGGATCTGAAACACGAGCGATTACATGATGAGTTGACCCGCTACTTGAAAGATAATCTTGCCGACCCCAATCTATCCCTCGAATCAACAGCCGTGCGGTTTAGCTTGTCGACCGGCTATCTCGGCAAGCTCGTCAAAGCGTCTTCTGGTGATTCCTTTACGAATTTGTTGAACAATTTCCGACTCGAAAAGGCCGCGGATTTGTTAATCAACACGAACCAACCCGCATATCAAATCGCTGAGCTCGTGGGAATTCCCAACGTCGCCTACTTCTCGACCTTATTTAAAAAACAATACGGGCTATCGCCGGCTCCGTATAGAGAAAAGCGGCATGTGGCTAGGTCTCTAATTTAAACGCGATGTTTAAGTCACTTATTTCACTTTCGCTGATATGAACAATCGCCCCGACTTCTTTGGATGCGATGATTGAACGGGCAGTGAATTCGGCGACTTCTAAACGGTCAAAGGCATTGAGTAAACTTGTACCCGTCACGATCACGCAGTCATTTTCGCAGATGATAACGGGGGTTTTCGTAGCGGTTTTTTTGGCTGTCCCCTTAGGGTCGAGAAAATTTTGACTAAAGGGTATTTTTTGGACATCTCGTAAAAGGATGTAACTTTCCGGGATAGTGCGTGGGTCAAATTGCGCATCCGTCACAGCAAAGGCCATAATGTTCGGCGGATGTGCGACGAGAACTGATTGCATATCCGGGTGTTGCTGATATATTTCTGCATGCAGAACGACGGATCGACTGGGTCGTTTGCCGCTCTCTTGCTGTCCGTTGCGTATAAGCACCAAATCTTCTGGTTCGAGGTAAGCACGATCGAGGCCATAAGGGGTAATGATAAAGCTACCGTCGCTGAGCCGCACAGAATAGGTTCCCTGTGTGCTGGTAAATAAGCCTTGTTCATACGATCGGCGAATTAATTTGATCAAATCGCGGCGTGCGGCATTTTCTTCACTCGAATGATGTAAAACGGCGATGGCCGGCAAATCGCTACGATTTTTTGCTTGATATGCGTCAACTTGCTGGGGATTTAAAAGCTTGATTGGACCTAATTTGCTGGCATTAATTTGGAGTAAAGCACTCGTTTCAAGCGTTTCGAACATCATAAAGGCTTGAAAAATGTCTTGTGCCCCGATGACGACCCCATGGTTTTCGAGTAAAACAACGGCGAAGCCTTTGTCAAATTCTACAGCAATGTTTTCGCCAAGTTGTTGGCTGCCGGGCAATGCGTAAGGTGCAATGGTGATTTCGCCACAAATTTGTTTAACACTTGGGATCAGGCGAACTTCGGGAAGTTTTCGCGCAATACTAAAGGCGACTAAACCAGGGGAGTGTGCGTGCAAAACAGCGCCAATGTCTGGACGACGTTTTAATACGGACAGGTGAAAAGGATATTCCGACGAGGGTTTGTGGCGACCTTGGATCGAACCATCGGCTTTGACACACATGATGTCATCCCGGGTGAGCATCCCTTTGTCGATCCCACTCGGTGTGATCCACATATCGCCATTTTCATCGCGAATCGAGAGATTTCCACCGGAGGTCGTTGTCATACCACGATAGTATATGCGGTTCATCATCATGACGAGTTGGTCGGCAGGATGTAACAATTCAAATTTCATGCTTGTGGCCTCCTTGGCTTATTCCGCAGAACGGGTGTTCAGCAGATCTTGGAATCGGAGGTAGGCAAGATCCCAAGCGTGTGTATTCGTTGGTTCGTAAATGAGGCAGGGGAAGGAAGCTGCAATGATCTGACGTGCATGTGCGAGATTTTTGATCGAACCGGCGGCGATCAGTTGCACCGCGATGTTGCCTAAAGCAGTAGCCTCAATGGGTCCAGCGATTACGCGGCTGCCTGTGGCATCCGCTGTAAATTGCGATAGCAAACCATCTTTTGTGCCACCTCCCACGACATGAATCGCCGGGAATGTCCGACCTGACATGGTTTCGATTTGTTCTTTCGTCTGGCGATATTTGAGTGCAAGACTTTCATAGATACAGCGCACCACTTCACCAGTCGTTTCCGGAATCGGTTGGCCTGACGTGCGACACAGATCGCGAATCCGGCCTGGCATGTCGCCTGGCGTACTCAAAATAGCATTATCCGGGTCGATGAGACATTTGAACGGTTCGCTCGCGAGGGCAGCTTTTTCCATGTCAGCGAAGCTAACCATCTGACCCTCACGTTGCCACTGGCGCCGTGATTCTTGAATCAGCCATAAGCCCATGATGTTCTTGAGGAAGCGGATTGTTTGGTCGTAACCACCTTCGTTTGTAAATTGATAGTCATAAGCTAAATCATTGAGAATCGGTTCTTTCGTTTCAATCCCCATTAGCGACCATGTCCCACTGGAAATGTATACAAAGTCATTTGTTTCTGCTGGTACAGCGACAACAGCCGATGCCGTGTCATGGCCACCAACAGCAATGACCTGCAATGGCAAAACACCCAGTTCATCGCAAATCGTGGCGCTCAACGAGCCGACTGCTTGGCCTGGCGTGACGAGGGGTTGAAGAATGGCGCGGGGTAGGTCGAGCTTTTTGATCAGCGATTCATCCCATCGGCCGGTTTTGGCATCAAGTAATTGACCGGTTGACGCCATCGTGTATTCTGACTGGCGAACACCCGTTAAAAGGTAGATAAAAAGATCGGGCATGAGGAGTAAAGCAGACACCCGTTCAAGGAGATCCGGTCGCTGCATTTTAAGTGCATAAAGTTGGAAGAGGGTGTTGAAATTCATGAATTGAATGCCGGTGCGATTATAGAGTTCGCGGCGTGGAACCACCGAAAAAACCTGATCCATCACACCTAGGGTGCGCGTATCACGATAATGAACGGGGTTTTCCAATAAGCGGCCTTCGTGATCAATCAAACCAAAGTCGACGCCCCAGGTATCAATGCCGAGACTTTCAATCACACCATATGTTTTGGCCTTGATCAAGCCTTGCTTGATCTCAAAAAACAGCCGCAGCACGTCCCAATACAGCGTCGATCCGACGCGAACGGGATCATTGCTAAAGCGATGAATTTCTTCGAGCTCAATTGTCTGGCCATTGAAGCGGCCAAGCATTGCCCGACCACTTGAGGCACCAAAATCAAAGGCTAGGACCTGCTGGTTGATCGCCATAATCGTTCCTCCGGATTGCGCTGCATTATTTTGCGGCAATTGACTTACGGTAAGCTTCACTTTCCCAATTGGCGATAAACGATTTTCCCGCTTCGCTCATTGGGGATACCGTCAAGCCTTTGGCGCGGATTGTTTTGCGGATAAATAAGACGGCGGTCAAGGTTTCTTCAATCGTTTGAGCTTCGGTTGCGCTACATTGATACAGCACCTCGCCGGTCTCGCGAAAGATTGTTGCTTTGGCCGGCGCAGGTGCCCCCGTTGTCAGGAACAGCTCAAGGCTGCCGGTTTCGAGAACAGCTACTTGGCCAGTCAAAAAAACAAGTTGATCGGGGTAGAGCGCTTGGACGGTGAAGGTTTCGAGTGTCCAAGGTTGCTCGATCAACGCCTCAGTCAGCCACGGGGTTGCTGATTTTAGCAAGTGCGGCTCGGTTGACTCGGTCGCAGCAGGCAGGTTTGCGAGTTTTGGATTTGGCCAGGCGCTTTTGCTTGTTCCGAAGTACATCGCAAGACCATCATTCACTTTGTCATGCAGATCAAGGCACGCTTGAGCAGTCGATCCGGTGATGATAACCCCGTGATTTTGCAAGAAAACAACCGCTGGGAGTCTGCCGTTTTGGCTCGCAGCATGACGTGCTGTTTGTATCGCAAAGGTCAATTGGGCGCCTGGATTAATGTAGGGGACAAAGGCGAAGTTTTCACCAATTTTCGCCATAATTTCGGCAGCGAGTTGTGGTCCTTCAGCGGCACATGCTAATAAATTGGCGTAAACGGGGTGTGTATGTAGCACAAAGTTGTCGAGGATCGCATGAAACCCGGCTTCAACCGATGGGCGCAGCACGGGCAAGCCGGCAATCGTACGCGTCGCGTCTTTAGCGGCAGCGGAGCCAGCTTTTTCGACGTCGGCAAATTGTTCTGGTGTATTTGCCTGATAAAAGTTTCGCAATGCCGGATAATCGATCACAGCATAAGCATTTTCCGGCGTAATTTGATTGAGCTGAAAGCCGGATGCCTTGATCCCCATGTATTCGTCATCCATTTTGCAGGAGGTGTTGCCACCACCACCTTGAACATAGTCTGATCGACTGCCAGCAGTCTGGGACATCCGGGTGAATTCTGCAAGCTGGATTTGATAGGTTTTAGTAAAGCTCGATTCAGACATGTAATTCCTTTCGTGGCCAGTCGGCACTGTGCACGGGGTGCGATCGTTTTGCTACGAGATGTTTGCTGGGAGTTGTTTGCTACGAGATGTTTAGCGTTTGGCTAGGACGTTTTCGGAATACTCGTAGATTTCTGTCAAATAATCGCTGCCAACTGGAACACCTTGATCGAGGCAATATTTATTGTAGACAGCCATCGCTGGCAAATTGCGGAATTCTTCCATGAGCGCTAGGCGGGTTGCAAAATCACCGGCAGCTTCGGCCTTTTTGAGGTGTTCGGTTGGCTCGAGTAGGGCGCCGAGAATCGCTTTTTGAGTGGCACGCAGACCGACCGTCCAAGCGGCGATGCGATTGATGCTGCCATCAAAGAAGTCTGTTGCGAGAAAAATCCGGTCAAACGAATCGGTGCGTTTGATTTCACGCATCAGCTCCTGGACGCTTTCATCGGAAATGACAACATGATCAGAATCCCAGCGCACGGGGCGACTGACATGGACAAGTAGCTTCTTATTGAACAGCAGCAGGGAGGACACTTTATCGGCGATTGATTCAGTCGGGTGGAAATGACCCATATCGAGGGTTTGCATCAGATCCATGTTGCCTACTAATTGCTGATGGGCGACATAGCCCATATAGAATTCGTGGGAACCGACGGTGAAACTTTCAACACCAATCCCAAAAACCTTACTTTCGACGGCGTCGACAACATATTCGGTCGGATATTTGACCGACAGAATATCATCGAGGGAATCGCGCAACAAGGTGCGATAGCGCAGACGATCGGCAGTCAGATCCTTCATGCCATCTGGAACCCAAATGTTATTAACGACCGTTTTGCCGAGTGCCTTGCCCATATCTGCGGCGATTTTGCGGACAGCTTTGACATGGTTGATCCAGAAGCGGCGGATTTTTTCATCTGGGTTTGAGAGGGTCAGGTTGTCTGCTGCCATGGGGTGACCAAAGCAAGTCGCGTTGAAATCGAGTGCAACATCATTGGATTTGGCCCAATCGATCCACTGTTGGAAATGTCGGGTTTCGTATTGATCGCGATCCACCTTTTCGCCGTTGAGTTCGGCGTAACAAGCGTGTAAGTTGAGGCGTTTGAGCCCAGGTAGGAGACTCATGGTTTTGTCGATGTCGGCGCGCAATTCATCGCCATTGCGAGGTTTGCCACCGAATGAACCGGTCGACAAAATGCCACCCGAGGTGCCACCACCGCTGTCTTCGAGCCCTTTGACATCGTCGCCTTGCCAGCAATGGACCGACACGTCGATCTTTTTCATTTTTTCGAGGGCGGCATTGACATCAACGCCATATGCGGCGTAAGTTTCGACAGCTGCTTCAAAGGCTTTTAGTACAGTTTTTGAATCCATGGGTATTCCCTCCTTGAGTGTGATCTTAATTCTTGTATTTCCTCGTTATGCGTATAGACTACGTGCGAAATCGCGATATTTTTCGATGCGGGCTTGGAGATCGGGTTGTTCAGCAAGTGATTCTTGGCTAAATAAACCGCCGCTTAATGATGCGGTGGCTAATCGTTCGTGACCGATCAAAGCCCAAGCGGCATCGTAGAGATTTTCAAAGAGCGGATCCCGCATCGCCTGACAAACAAATGATTGGCGTGGCTGGTTGATGTCTTCGCCACTAATTTGATAAAACTGATGTTTTTCGCACAAGCTGCGCAAGCGGATCAATTGCTCTCTAGTATTGCGTGACGGCATATAGGTCACAGCCGTAAATCCAAGGTTTGCGAGCAAATCAAAAAGCACAGGCAGATAATCATCTTCGAATTTCTGGGTCTTTTTATCGCCCGTCACGGAATCACCGACATCGCCAAGATAAGGGTAGGCGAGGATAATCCCGTGAGTTTTGGCAAACGCAACGACCTCGGAAACTCGTGGACATTCTGCATCATCTGCCGCGACATAGAACTGCTCTACGAGCTCGCTTTTTAGAAGGCCAAGCAAATCATATGCCCGGTGTGGGTTCGCAAGATCCGTTAGTTGGGCTGAGAGTTTGTCGCCGATGCTAAGACCAAGTTGTGAATGAATAAACCCAAGCAGTTCGGCTGGATGTGGAAAGTGCTTGAGGAGTAGCAACGCAAGCCCAAAAAGCAAATGACGTTCGGTGACTTCGCCACCCTCGGCACGGGCAGACAGGGGTAAGATATCGCGGTCATAATCGAGCGCTAAACCACTGTCAGCCAAATGCTGATTGAGTAAATTAATCATTTTGCGATTGCGTAGGCCTCGCGCTTTGCGAATCGGCTCTAAGAATTTGTCTACCGCTTGAATTTCGCTGTGGGGTATGCCATGTAATGCGATGTAAGCCACCGTGTTTTGATCCGGATTGTTGATCCGGCGACCTTCAAGTTCAGTGTCGGCAAAGCTCACCCGGATTTCACAACCAATCGTGGTTGGGAAATTCATAATGTTCCCAGCAGCGATAAATTCCCTTGCCCCAGAGATGCTATCATGATCCATCAACCCAGCTGTAACGAGTCCAGCCTGATACGCCATCCAGACCGCTTTGGTCGGTGAATATGGCGAAAACGAATAATGGGTATGAATGTGATTATTCACGTCGCGGCTCAGCTCAGGTTTCGCGATCTCGCCGCGATCTAGCGCAGCCTTGAGCTGGCGCAAGGCGTCCAAGCGATCCACGCGAAGTGGGCTATTGAGCATTTCGACCAAATTTTCCACCACGATTGCCCCTCTCATTAGACGCCAAATTTGCTGCGGCGGACCATTTCGACATCGGTAAAGCTCTTGTCAGCGACATAGCCAGCGAGGGGCAGGATGCGTTCGTGACAAATGTCGAGGAACCAATCGGCTTGTGGGAAGTAGTCGGATTCGAGTTCAAAAGCGGGCGTGATCCAGTTGCGAGAACCAAGAACCGCAACCGGGGCATCGAGATCGTCAAAGCAGAGATCGCCGATCGTGCGCGCCAGTTCAGAGAGGAAGGATCCGCGGTCGCAGGCATCGCCAGCAACGATGATTCGACCAGTCTTTTTGACGGATTCCATCACTTTTTCGTAGTTGAACGGGACCATCGAACGGGCATCGATGACTTCAACTGAGATGCCAAATTCCTTTTCGAAACGTTCGGCAGCCTCGAGCGCCCGATACAGGGTCGCGCCGATCGTGAGAATGGTGAGATCTTTGCCGAGGCGTTTGACATCTGGTTCACCGATTGCCAATTCATAGCTTTCGACCGGTACGCCACCTTGGTGGAACTGTTCACCGATGTCGTATAGACGCTGACTTTCAAAGAAAATGACAGGGTCTGTGCCGTTTAAAGCTGCCGCCATCAAGCCTTTGGCATCATATGGGGTGACCGGGAAAACAACCTTGAGCCCGGGAACTTGAGCGCACATAGCGGTCCAATCCTGAGAATGTTGGGCCCCATATTTGGAACCGACTGAAACTCGCAAAACCACTGGCATTTTGAGGATGCCAGCAGACATCGCCTGCCATTTAGGCAATTGGTTGAATACTTCGTCACCTGCACAACCGAGGAAATCGGCATACATCAGTTCGATCAACGCGCGCCCACCGCTCATCGCGTAACCGACGGCGGATCCGACGATCGCACCTTCGGCGATAGGGGAATTGAACAAGCGATGATAGGGAACCGCTTCGGTCAGACCACGGTAGACAGCAAAGGCGCCACCCCAATCACGATTTTCTTCACCATAGGCCACCAACGTCGGGTCGGTGTAGTAGCAATCGAGGATCGCTTCGAAAACGGCATCACGGTATTGGTAAACTTTGTTTTTGGAGACTGGTTTGCCGGCGGCATCGTAAGCGAAGCGCTCTTTTTTGGCGATTTGTTGAACCCGTAAGTTGTCTTCGCGATTCTGGAGCATATCCGGTTTTCGGTCTTCCATTTTCGGTTGACGCGTGTTGGAGAACATTAGCTTTTCGATCGCATCCGGGGTTCTCGATAGGCTCATGCGGGGTGAAAGCACGGGGTCAATCGCTAAACGGACAGCCTCGGTGATTGTTTTGACAACGAATTCATCGATTGCCGCGATATCTGATTCACCGCAAATACCGGCTAGAATCAGTTCGGCCTTGAACGCTAAGATGGAATCCTGTGCGATCCAAGCGTCTTTTTCTTCTTGCGTGCGATAAGAGTCGGCATCGGAAGGGGAATGCCCCGAGTAACGATAGGTGACCGTTTCCAGCAGAACGGGGCCTTTTTTATTTTTCAAAATATCGAGTTTGCGCGTCATCGCTTCGATGACCGCAAGTGGGTTGTACCCATCAATGCGTTCCGCATGAAGTTGGTCCGGATTGACTCCAGCGCCGATCCGGGCGACAAAATCGTAACCCATCGTTTCACCGCGGGTCTGGCCACCCATCGCATATTGGTTGTTCATGACATTGATCATGAGCGGCAAGCCGCCTTTCATCGAGTCATCCCATAACTTGTGATATTGATCCATCGAAGCCATATTCATCGCTTCCCAGACCGGGCCGCGAGCCATCGAGCCGTCACCAATATTGGCGATAACCACACCTGGTTTGCGGTTGATTTTTTTGAAGAGGGCTGAGCCAACCGAAATATCCGCTGAGCCCCCGACAATCGCATTGTTCGGATAAATCCCGAACGGCAGGAAAAACGCATGCATCGAGCCGCCGAGTCCTTTATGGAAGCCGGTTTCTTTAGCAAATATTTCGGCGAGTGCGCCGTAGACGAGGAAGTCAACGGCTAATTCGCGAATCGATTTGCCCTTGCCTTTGTTCGCTTCTTCAACGACCTTCCAAGCTGCCCCGCCGAGGAAGTTTTCCATGATGGACTGCAGGTCCATTTCACTCATTTTATGGATTGATGACAACCCCTTCGCGAGAATTTCGCCGTGGCTGCGATGGGAACCAAAGATAAAATCTTCATGAGTCAAATGGTAGGCTTGACCGACAGACGAGGCTTCTTGACCCATCGACAAATGCGCCGGGCCGGGATTGTTATAGTCGAGACCGTTGTAAGCATTCGTCGTTTTGATCGAGTAAAGCATGGTCTCAAATTCGCGAATGACCCGCATGTCGCGGTAGATTCGCAGGAAGTCATCTTTGGAAAAATTCGCCTTTTCATCGGCGACTTTCAGCTGATATTGGTTGACTGGAATGTCTTGGAATTTGATCCAGCCGGGTGCGCGGATTTCTTCAGGTTTGACGAATAACTGCTTTGACATATCGTGTGAGCTCCTTATGCTTTTATCGTTAATTAGGCGTGAAAGATGGCTTCGCGAATGACTTCGCCGACGGTCGGATGTGGAAAAATGAGTTCTTTGATCGCTTCTAACCGCATTTCCGTCTCGACGAGAATACCGGCTGAAAGGATGATTTCCGAGGCATAATTGCCGAGCACGTGACAGCCTACGATGCGGTTGCGCACTGGATCGATCAAAAGCTTGATCAGCCCATCGCCACCCTCATTTTCAGCCATGTAACGGCCAGAATAATTCATTGGCAGTTCCACTTTTTGATAAACAAAGCCTTTGGCTTTGGCAGTTTCTTCAGTCTCACCGACAAAAGCCATTTCTGGGCTGGTATACAGCACCGATGGCATGGCACTGTACCGCATCGTGTCTTTTTTTCCGAGGATTGTATTGACCGCCACTTCGGCCTCGCGGTAAGCCGCATGTGCTAACATCCAGACCCCATTGGCATCGCCAATTGCGTAGATGCCAGGAATATTGGTCCGGCCTTGGGCGTCGGTGATAATCCGACCGCGTTCCGTGTAGACGCCGATTGCTTCGAGACCGATGCCACTGGTCACCGGACGACGACCAACTGACAGGAGTGTTTTGACGGCTGGGGCAGTTTTGATGGCGTCACCTTGTGTGAACGTGACTTGACCATTGCCGACAGCTGTGACTTGAGCGTTTAAATGAAAAGCAATACCCTTTTTCTCAAAATTCTTTTGTAAAATGGCCGATAGATCGCGATCGGCATTGCCGGCAATGTGGTCGAGCATTTCGATCACCGTGACCTGACTGCCGACTGTTTGGTAATAACTCGCCATTTCTAAGCCGATGACGCCACCGCCAATGACGACGAGGGATTCTGGAATCGTGGTCAAGTTGAGTATTTCGCGGTTGGTCAGGACACTTCCATCGGCCAAGCCCTCTTTGACTCCTGAAATAGGTGGGACAACAGCCTCTGAACCGGTCGCAAGAATCAGTTGGCGACTTTCAAAGACTTGTTCCCCTACACCGATTTTGATCACGCCATTTTCGCGACCGAGGATTTGGCCAAAGCCGTCCTGAATCGTGACCTTGTTTTTCTTTAAAGTTGCTTTGACCCCGGCAACGAGATTGCGGACAACTTTATCTTTGCGTGCGATAACCGTGGCCTGATCGATTGTTGCATGCTCGGTTGTGATACCGTACTTTTGACCGTGGGTCGCATAGTCGAAGATCTTGGCACTGTTCAAAAGCGTCTTCGACGGCACGCAGCCTTCATTGAGACAAACACCACCGATTTTATTCTTTTCAATCAACAGGACGCTAAGGCCTGCCCCACCGGCGCGTTCTGCGGCCAAATAGCCACCCGGTCCGCCACCGATTACGATTAAGTCATACATCATGTAATCCTCCTCAGCCGTGCATCAGGGTCAGGGAAATATTTTCAAGGGCTTTGACGAGATCTTGTAAGAAACGTGCCGCAGGCGCACCATCTAATGCGCGGTGATCAAAAGTCAGTGACAGCGGTATGGCTGCATAAGGCTTCGCTTCGCCACCCATGTCACGGACGCGGGTGACGATCGTATTGACACCAAGGATGCAAGTCTGTGGGGGATTGATCACCGGGGTGAAAGATTCGATCCCCAGTGAGCCGAGGTTGGTCACCGTAAAGGTCCCGCCCTTGAGCTGATCGGGGTTGATCGTGCCAGTCTGGCAAGCAGCTGAGGCGGCTTTAATCGAACGGCCTAACGTGGCGAGATCCATTTGGTCGGCCGCAAAAATTGTTGGAACCATCAAGCCCCGCGGGGTATCGACAGCGACTCCCAGATGAACCCGTTGGAAATAGGTCATTTTTTCATCGTCATAATGGGCGTTGCAGGCCGGATGGCGTTCGAGGACACGGGACACGGCGTACAAGATCAAGTCATTGATCGTTGGCACGGATGTGACCAGTTCGAAGCCCTGGTCAGCGGATAAGCCTTTGTCGGCTGATTTTTTGAGTTTGGCCCGCAAAGCTAACATGTCGGTCGCATCAAAGCTCGTATTCAATGTCAACTGCGCCATCTGCGCGATCGAAGCATGCATGGAGCGCGCAATTACTTTGCGGATGTTGCTGTGTTTTTCTGTGCGTGTTTCGTCCGTGAAGACCATCGCAGCCGGTGCCACGGCAGTCGATCGCGCGCTTGCAGCACTTGTATCGGATGCGGCAGCTTGTTGCAGGTCAGCCACGCTAACTCGACCACCGATGCCGGTGCCAGGTACGTCCAGCGCGTAGGCAGTCCCGACTGCACCAGTCGCCATTTTGCCGGCGGCGATCAGATCTTCAACATCGCGAGTCAGAACGCGGCCATAGGGGCCTGACGCTTGAGCTTGGCGCAAATCGGCGCCTGATTTTTCAGCAAGAACCCGTGCCCGCGGGCTGATTTTGTCAGGTAAAGCGCCGCCAACGGCTGGCATTGCTGTCGCGGTTGCTGGTGCGGCTGTCGCGATTGTGGGGTTGGCCGGTGATGCCGGAGTAGCAGTGGCCGTAGCGATCGCAGCGGTTGACATCGATGCTGAGGCATCTGGGGAACTTGGATTTGGATCAAATGCTGCAGTTGATTCGCCATCTTGGCCGATGACACAAACATTCAGGAGGCACGGCACATCGTCGCCTTCAGCAAAGAAAATTGCGAGTAATTTGCCAGCTTCTTTGGCCATTTCATCAAACGTTGCTTTATCGGTTTCGTATGTGAAAAGGATGTCGCCCACTGCGACTGTATCGCCAACTTGCTTGTGCCATTTGCCGATTAAGCAGCTTTCAACGGATTGTCCTTGACGGGGCATGATTACGGGAGTAGCCATGTGATTTCCTCTTTCTTTTTATGTGTTATTTCAGCATGTTCTGGCCGCCCGTTACGGGAATAGCCTGACCGGTTTCATACGCTTGTTCAACACAATACAGAATGGCGCGGGTGACATCTTTGGGCGAACAACCGCGACGCATGGGCACTTTACCTATATAAAAATCATACACGTCCTGTACAGTCTTCGCACCGGGAACTTTGCCTGCAGCCAGATATTGCACAAAAAGACCGCGTTCCGGATCACTCCAGAGCGGACCCTCATAATAGTTACCTGGGCAAATGGCATTGACTTTAATTTTGTCTTCGACGAGTTCTTTGGCAAAACTTTGGACGAGGCCAATGCCGCCAAACTTGCCACCCGCATAAGCAAAATTTTTGTTTGAACCCTCAAGTCCGGATTTGGAATTGATCTGCACGATATCGGCCGAATAGTCCGGGTCAATCGCAGCGCGCTGCTTCATCAAGCGCGAGCCATATTTGGTGACGAGAAAAAAGGCCGTGTAGTTAATTTTGGTGACGAATTCAAAGGTCTCGAGGCTCATGTCTTCTAAGCCTCCGGCCCGTAAAACACCTGCATTGCTGACAATCAGGTCAAGCCCGCCAAAGTCGAGAGCGATCGCTTCAGTCAACTGCTGTACCGATTCTTCATCGCCGACATTGACACTGTATGCCCGGGAGCACCGTTCACCAAATTGTGCATTCAAGTCTGCTGCCACAACTTGTGCTTGCGCGAGATTGAGATCAGCGATCAAAACATGGGCACCGGCAGCTGCCAATTCACGGGCAATCCCCTCGCCAAAGCCTTGGGCAGCTCCCGTGACGAGCGCAATTTTGCCGCTCATTCGGTCGCTTTTCGCAGTCGTTCCCGACGGACTGGCGATGAAAGTACCCAGACCATGAACCATCACGCTCGTGGGTTTGGCGCCTGGAAAATTGCCAAGTGCGGCCCGGAGCTCAGTGATCAATTCGCTGATTTGAGTCGTTTTGTTGGCATCAATCGCAATTGAAGCTGGAGCAGATGTTTCGCCTGCTGGCACAAAATGAACCAGCGGGTCTTTTTCGGTTTTGAGCAATGATCTGACGACTGGAGCAAGAGCAGTTGCGACACGCGTCCGAGCATTGAGGGTATTGAGCCAAGATTCCATAGATCCTCCTTGAAAATGGATCGTGCCGCACGGTCTTGGCAGAGGAGCGCCCATCCCGTGCGGCAATCGATCTAAGCAATTCAGGCGTCGAGCGCCGGGGCGTTGGCCAGTAAATAGGCTTCTGCTTGTGGACTCCACAGCCCATTATTGGCTGTAACTAATTTGTCGAGTTCTGCAAAGAAAGGATTCGTTTGGCCGAGTTCCTTAAATGCGGTCAAAGCAGTTAACGGCATCTCGACATGGGTGTAAATGAGTTTTTTGCCACCTGGAATTTTGGGCAAATTCAAGGTGGTTTCTACGACAGCATTCAAGCCACCGACATGGGTAATCATCGCCGATGGATCAATCAAACCTTTGGCCATCATATCAATGGATTCGATCAGATCATCCGTATTGCCGCCACTATTGCCAGCTACGTGCGTTGCATTGTAATGGACATTGTAGAAATTAAAGGCTGCCGACAGTTCCGGATTGGTCGGACCCGCAAAGAAATTGAGACAACCATCAAAGGCGAGAATTTTGTCGGCTTGTTCGATGACGGCGGCGACAGGAGCATAGACATAAACGTCGTTAAAACCGATATCATCTGTTGTGAGTCCGCGCAAATGAGCGGGGACATCCGCAATACCAGTTGTATTGACATAAATGAGCTCAACGCCTTGTTTAGCCGCTTCTTCAACGGTCAAAATCGAGGCGGCTCGTCTGAGACGGGCATCATCAATATCGGTGACAACGAGCAGTTTGGGTTTGCGCGGATTGTGGATGGCATAGTCAATTGCACCAAGACCCATCGGCCCAACACCAGCCAACAAGGCCATGTTACCGCCTTCGATAATGCCCATTGTATGCTCGTAACTACCGGGAGTGGTGTGGTAATTGACGTGAAAACCGCCGACAATACAAGAAACCGGCTCAGCCAAGGAACCAAAATAATACGCATCGCTTTGATACTTAAGTAGGCAGCCATATTTCATGACCACTTCTGGAATAATGATGTAAGTCGCGTCGCCGCCAATCGTGGCGAACGAATAACCGGGTGCAGCATAGACATTGCCCGGTTCGTTGATCGCCGGTTGAATGGCAAAACGATCACCCGCTTTGAATTGGTCAGCCCATTGGGACCCCACCTCGAGAATTTCGCCACAAAACTCATGGCCGATGATGATCGGATTCGTCGCAATATCTGCAGGGACACGTTTGTGATCTGAGCCTTGCTCAGCGGCTTTAAAGGAAGACATGCAAATGCTGTCGGAAATGATTTTTGCGAGGATTTCACCAGGGCCAATGGCTGGCAATTCAAATGTTTCGAGTCGTAAGTCGTGTTTGCCATAGAGTCGAACGGCAGTCGTTTTCATATTTTCCTCCAGCAGCGTGTTATATCGCATGGTCCGTAAACGATTTCTGTTGCTTAATAAGTTTGATTATAGCACCGTATATGTTCATTGTGAACATTATTATGAACAAATTTATCATATTGTTTTTGACATTTTTTGCGTAGCTTTCAAGCGATCTTTTCGAATGGATTCGCGAGACATCCGCCGAAAGCCCCCATTATAAAGGCTTTTAGCGTCATTTGATGCGGCAGCCATCCCAGTTATCGCGCAAAAAGACCTTTCGAATACATGTATATATCACTTGCAATTTTGATTAATATTTCATATATATAAACTAGATACGTAAATCTGTGTTAAATAGCTGCAAAATATCGCTCATTGGAGGCGCCTACATGTCAAATGAACGTCGTGAAGCCATCAATAATGCCATTCAAACAAAGGGTGAGTTGCATTTAAGCGATATCAGCAAGTTGTTCCCGGACGTCTCGAGCATGACCTTGCGGCGCGATCTCGAGACCCTCGAGCGACAAGGTCACATTGTTCGCACCCGCGGTGGCGCCAAATCCCTAGCCCATCTATCGATGATCAAGGAAGCGGCCTATACCCAACGCCAAGTCTCAAACATTTCAGCTAAATTGACGATCGCAGAAAAGGCCGCTGCACTTGTGGAAGACGGGCGCTCACTCTATATTGACTCCGGCACAACCTGTATGTTCTTCGCCCAACGCTTGAGCGATCAGAACCTCTTCGTCCTGACCCCCGCCCCAAACATCGCACTAGAGCTCGTCAAATACCCGAATATCAAAGTCAATTTGACCGGTGGACAGCTCAATCGAGAAACGTTGACCTTATCGGGGTTCAATGCGGGCGAATACGTAAAATCTTTGAACATTGATTTAGCATTCATGGCCGCGAGTGCCTATTCCCCAGATAGCGGCTTCAGTTGTGGCGATTTTTATGAAGCCGAGCTAAAACGATTAATCATCCGCAAAGCACGCCGCGTCATCCTGTTGATGGATTCGAGCAAGATGAATAACCGCCTCCCTTATACATTTGCGCGTCTGAATAATATCCAGACACTCGTGACTGACCAAGCATTGCCTGCAGAGCTTGAGAAATTGATGCATCAATCGCATGTGACGATCATATGATCCAAATCATTCATAGTCAGTCTTTCGATCCATTTGAAAATCTCGCCTTAGAAGACTATCTGCTCAAACAGCTGTCTGACGCTTTGGCTCATGAAAACGCTTCATCAAGCCCCCTCGCGTCGGCAAATTCTGCTCCTAAGGCAATACTTTACCTTTGGCAAAACCAAAATACGGTGGTCATTGGCCGCAATCAAAATGCCTGGTCCGAATGCCAGACCGCTTTACTAAAAGAAGAAGGCGGCCAACTCGCCCGGCGCACAACTGGCGGCGGGGCTGTCTTTCACGATCTCGGCAACCTTAATTTTTCACTGTTAGTGCCGCAAAAACACTTTAGTATTGATCAAAATTTTGATCTAATTGTCAAAACCATCCAGCGCGCCGGCATCCCTGCAGAACGGTCTGGGCGCAATGACATCCTTGCTGACGGTTTAAAGTTCTCTGGCAATGCTTTCCGAATAGATCGCGGGGTTGGTTTGCATCACGGAACCCTGCTAGTCCATTCTGCCTTCGAACGAGTAGGTCGGTACCTAACCGTTGCACCGGCTAAATTGGCCGCTAAAGGAATCGCCTCGGTACGCGCGCGCGTGACCAATCTCAGCACTTTTCGTCCTGATTTAGATGTCGCATATTGGAAAGCCCAGCTGGAGTCAGAATTTATTGCACGTTATCCCGACGAAATAGTTGAACATTATCTCGATCGCGACTTTCAGCACGACGCGAATTTACATGCCCTAAAAACACACTTTGCGTCGTGGGACTGGCGCTTTGGTGAAACACTCGGCTTTGACGCCGAACTCACCGAGCACTTTACCTGGGGCCATCTCAATCTTGGATTTAAAGTTGAACATGGCCACATTTCAAGCGTTCGTTTCTTCTCTGACGCGCTTGATTGTGACTGGATTGCAGATCTCGAAAAACAGCTACTTGGCCAAGTGTTCTCATCCGCCAACATCGCATCTAGCATTCAAAGCCACGGTGAATTACCCGGTGGATTTGGTGTAAGGCGTCAGCAAATGGCAACTGATCTGGCCGAACTTGTCAGCCAGCAGGGTTGGTAATTGCCAAATCCTTTAGGTCTAATTACGTGTTTATGTGTTTGCCAGTCAGCACACGCATCGACGTGTTGTTTTCGGCGAGCAAGGCCTTGATGACCTTTGCCTCTTCCGGGCGTTTGACTTTTAATGTGGTCGTTTTGATCAACTCTTGACTCGTCCAGATGAAATAACGGATAGCCTTATACGCTGGCATTTCTTGATTGATCAACTTGATCTGTTCCGCCACATGTGCACTGATTTTGTCTGGTTGACCGATCAACGCTTCTGGCAAAAGATCATCCGAGACTACCACTTTCGCACAGATGTCGACTTGATCACGGCTGACTTCATCGCCCCAAACGAGGGATTCTTTGACACCCGGGATGCGATTGACAAAAAATTCGATTTCTTCCGGGAAAGCCTTCTTGCCGTTTGGCAAGACGATCATGGATTTCAAACGACCCGTGATATAGATATTGCCTTTTTTATCAAGACAGCCAATATCTCCAGTTCGGACCCAGCCATCTGCTGTGAGTACTTCAGCTGTGGCTTCAGGATTTTCATAATAACCGAGCATATTACTTGGGCTACGCGATAAAATTTCACCAATCGCACCTGGTTCATTACTATCGGTATCAATCGCGACTTCGATCGTGGCAAGTGGATTGCCAACGCTACCATAAGCTTGGTTGAAGGAGTTGTTAGCAGAAATAACGGGTGACGTTTCGGTTAGACCGTAACCCGGCCAGAAATCGATGCCGATTTCATTAAAGAACTGGGCAATTTCTTTATCGATTGCCGCTGCGCCACTGACGCAAAGCTTGAGATTGCCGCCAACACCTTCATGAATTTGTTTGAACAATTTGCGGCGAATGTCGATGCCGAACAGATTAAGCACCTTGGCAATTTTACGCATTTTGTTAACAAGTGCCAATTTACCAGACTTTTCGAGCTTTTTCTGGACCGCATGGTAGATGTTTTCGAACAACAGCGGCACAGCGAGAATGATGTTAATTTTCCATTCTTTCATATTGTCGACTAGATAGCGCAGGCCATCTGTGAAACAAACATTCAAGCCATAGCCGAGCATCATGTACATGCCGACGGTGTTTTCAAAGGTATGGTGAAGCGGTAAAACGGACAGCGCGCGATCGCCTGGTTTCAATTGAATCGACGACATGACGGCAAAGACGTTATGAGTAATATTGCGGTGACAAAGCATAACACCTTTGGACATCGCTGTTGTCCCTGATGTGAAAAGCAGGGAAGACATTTTATCCGGATCGATGCTGGCTTCAATAAAGGATTTGTCGCCCGCAGCTAGCGCTTCACGGCCGATTGCACGCACATTATCGAGATCCGTAAAGCGTGGATCCTTGGCCTGTAGTTCCGGCTCAATAACGCCGCGTTTCATGCAAATGAAACTGCGAACAGTCGAATTGACTTCTGAAACCGCTTTGGCAATATCGTGATGTTTTGGATGATAAATAAAGACGACAGCCTTGCCGCGAACGGTCAGATTGATCACTTCGGAAAGTGGTAACTGTTTGTCGAGCGGGACTGTAACCCCAACCCCATTGACAATCGCCGTGTTGGCGACAGCCCATTCATAGCTGTTTTCACCGACAACCACCACATGCTGGTCTTTAAACCCGAGTCGGACAAGACCCGTTCCGGTTTCATCAATTGCTTGTGAAAAATCACGATACGTCTGAATGATATCTGGACCGCCGGGTTTTTCATGATAGCGGTAGGCAGCTAGATCACCATATTTTTCCGTTGAATAGCGGATCAGATCGCGAATCGTTTCAAAATGCGGGACTTTGAAATAGGTTTTACCCGTGACGGTTTGCATGAGTTCGCCTCCATATAGTTTGATGATCAAAGCTTTTTAACATCATATCAAAATTGACAAATCAGCGCAAACATTATACAAAACGCAGCGGTTTTAAAGCCATTTCAAGCCGATTTTCCACACATTTCGCTCCTTTCGCATAGCTTGACACCCCCCTAAGTCCTCTAGTATAATTGCGAATGCAAATCGGATCTGGCCCACCTTGCGGGTGTAGTTCAATGGTAGAACTTCAGCTTCCCAAGCTGACCGTGAGGGTTCGATTCCCTTCACCCGCTCCACCACCCGCCTTTATAGCTCAGTAGGTAGAGCGCATCCATGGTAAGGATGAGGTCTCCGGTTCGATTCCGGATAAAGGCTCCAAGATAAGTGGACAACCACTTTTTAGCAAAATCCGCCTTAAAATGGCGGTTTTTTGCGTTAAAAAGGCCGATAATATTGAAATATCGTCAGAGAACGAAATCTATCCGATATTTATATGCAAAAAATTCCCGGAAATTGTTCAACGATTCAAGTGAAATCCCTTAGGGGTGTGCATTATTTCAGTTGTAAAAACCGCTGAGAATAGATTTTTAGAATATTAGATGCACATGTGAAGCTGCTGACTTGCTGTCTGTGAAACAGACATTTCATTGGTGATCATTGTGGGGGAAATGATATCGCGTTATCCTAAACGTACATCCAAGATCACCGGAGGAATTTATGTCAGAACAAAAACGAATCGCCTTTGGATATAATCGCAATGAATCTAATCGCATCATTATAAATGAACCACAAGCCCTGACCGTAAAGCTCATTTTTGAACTTTATGCTGAAGGAAAAAGCCTTGATAATATTTCTCGCCAATTGGCAGCTTGCGAGATTCCATCGCCATATAACAATCCCAAATGGGGAAAACAGGCTCTATCGAAAATCCTTTCTTATGAGCGTTACCTTGGGACTGAAGATTATCCAAAAATCATAGACCAGGAACTATATGACCGTGTGTTGGAGATCAGACAATCTCGGGCTAAATGAGATCCATCAGAAAATTTGAAAGCATCTACAGAATTAGTTCGGTACCTCGATCGAAACTGAAAGTTGCTGCCTATTGTCGAGTCAGTTCAGCCAATGACGAACAAATGGGTAGCCTATCTTTCCAACAAAAATATTATTGGGAACTGATTGATAAAAATGCGCAATGGGAACTTGTCGGGATCTATGCTGATCACGCTACTGGAAGAAATATTTACAGTCGACCACAGTTTAGGCAGCTTCTGGCAGATTGCCGTGCTGGAAAGATCAATTTGATCATCACGAAATCAATCAGCCGTTTTGCTCGCAATACCCTTGACGTTCTATCCACTTGCCAGGACCTTAAAAAGATGGGAGTAGATGTCTATTTTGAAGTTGAACGCATTTGGTTATCGAAGCAGACATCAGATTTGATTCTGACCATCTACGCCGCATGCTACCAAAACGAAAGCGAAGACAGGAGTTTCAGTATAAAGTGGGGAATCAAGCGTAGCTTTGAAAGTGTTGATTCGAAATTTTTCAACCGGATTTGTTATGGATACCAAAAAGGACCGGATGGCCTATTGGTCATCAAGGAGAATGAGGCTAATATCATCAGGGATATTTTCAGATTGTACCTTGATGGCCATAGTATCAGACAATTGATCGATGAATTGTTCCTACGAAACATTCCTTCGCCAAGAGGGTATGATCATTGGGGGACTGAATGCATAAGCAAGATTCTGTCGAACGAAAAATATACCGGAAGCGTGTTGCTGGGAAAAACATATGTGGCAAATTTCTTTGACGGAAAGCAGGTTAAAAACAATGGGGAAGAATTCAAATATTTGGTGTCTGAATGTCATCCAATGATTATTCACCATTCCATCTTCAGTCAGGTTCAAATTGAGAAAATGAAGAGATCAAACCGTCAACAAATTAGGTAAAATATGATAATGAACAATGGCAATATGTTAGTTCGCAATTGACCGCTATTGCGAATCAAATGTTTAGAATAGAAGATTAACAGTATTTGGTATGAGGAAAGAATGTCAAAAATCACTTTGCAGGAGTTTTACCAAATAATAAGTGACAATATGAATCACAACCAATCCAGTATTGAGGTTGAATTCCGTGTTGAAAACAGTTTAATTTTCCAATCGTGCTGGCTTGGTAGAATATCCGATAGTAAATGGAAGAGTAATATTTTTTGGTTTGGACTCGCAGAGGACGGCTCAAAAGCTTATAAGTATTCAAGTTTCGAAGAATTTCTCAACTCAAAAGTGTTTGAAGGAAAAAGTATAATTGAAATATGGGAATCAATTGATTTTATTTCAATTGATGGGTGTGATGTTTACGAATATTTTTCGTTCGTTTAAATAGTAATAGTGCTCATTTTCGCTATTGACCGCTATTGCGTAAGCACATCAAATTAGTTAGTGACATATTTATGTGACACGAATGACAAGAAAATCTCGATAGGAGATAAACAATTGAATTACGAGGGAAAATCATCAGGCATTAGGTTGTCTGAAATAGTTGATAGAAAACTCAATTTTCTTATTAATACAGTTGACTACAAAAATGAGGATTTCAAAGACTACAATATTGGACAACGAAGTGCGTTTCGAATCTTAATAGAGGACCTTGAGAAATACAATGAAAAAGATTTTATTGCGAAGTATATTGAAATATGTCGAAGAATTCATTATCTGCTCGAATTTGAGAAAATAATTGACAATAAAATTGACCAGTTATCAGGTTTTAATAATTCCATCATTGAAGTTCTCGCTTTGTTTAATCCAAATTATCTATATATTCTTTGACAAGAATATTTAATATATGAAATATAAAATGTGAAAATAGTGGGTTATTAAAACTACAAATTCCCAATTGACCGCTATTGCGAAATAAAACATCGAAGGAAAATGCAATGAAAATATCTGTGGACTTTCAATCGTTAAAGGATTTAAGCAGCATTGAAAAGTGTAGAGAGTTTCTTGAAATATTGTCTTCAAACAATTTAATCCTTGAGAAAATTGGTTCACATGAACCAATACGTGATTCATTCAGTTCAGATAAATTTGAAAAGATTTGGATAGGCGAACAGGTTGATTCAGAATACTCTGAAGCCTATATTTTGTTTAGAGGGAAAAAATCATTCAAATTTATGGGTATGGTGATTTGGCGTAAAGGTTTATTTCCTACGTCACATACTATAAATGGGATTTCACTTTGGCTCACAATTTCAAATAATTTTGATTGTTACAATCTAATTGATTTGGGGGATAAAATTTTTAATTGGTCAGAAGCTGAATACGGCTATATAACGTCAGACTCGGTATTCCAAGTAGATGTAAACAGAGGAAACATTTACGATTTTATTGACAATTTGAAATGGGTCAATTACTTTGGTCAGTCCTATTTAGCAGAGTCTGAATTTCACGTACCAGCAAGTGGGCAAAAGTTGCTTCATGGGGTTCGGTTAGTTATAGCTGATGCACCTGATGATGAGAAATTGATAGACCCTGTATATCTCAACAGTATAAAGAAGACGATTGGTGCAGAATGGTTCTGGGATTATCCTCAAAGATATAAAAGAAAAAAGCCAACATTTGACAGGTCGCAAATATCAAGAAGAGAATCGTAATGCTGTGACTAAGTGGTTTAACTCCGGATTTATAATTCGATGGAGATGTCATGGCTGTGGAGTCGCAATTGGCGCCTATTCCGAACAAAAGAGTTGTACACCATAGGGAGCATTATGAAGAAAATCAAGGTTGGGGATATCTTTGGGATATCAACGAATAGGGGCCATGCTGTTTTTCAATATGTAGCAAATACAAAAGATAACTGTGATTTAATTAGAATACTACCAGGCTTTTTTCAGTCCCTATCATTTGATTTTCAGGAAATTGTCCGTAATCAAGAAATGTATTTCATTCATTTTCCACTTCAAGCAGCACTGAACAAGAAATTGGTTACATATATCGGCTACTACGAATTGCCTCAAGGATTTGTTGTACCGAAGCATTTCAGAGTACAGACCATAAATCCAAGAAATGGTGAATCAACCTGGTATATTCGCGAAGAAAACAAAAATGGGATGCAATATATTGATGTATTGTCAGATGAAATTATTGCATTATCTGATTGGTGTGTATGGAATGACACTTTGCTAAGAGAGCGAATTGAAGAAAATTGGTCACTCCAGAACTGGAGATAGCTTGAAGGCATCATGAAGAATTTTTGGGGATATATCAAAAACGAGCAATATGCAATCGGATGCACTGGGCAAACGGTTTATGTATTGGACTCATCCGGTCATGAGCTCGCCAAATTTAAGGACATTAAATATGGATATAATCCTATGTTTTGCCCTAATCATAATGTGTTTGTCGTAAAATCAACGGCTGGAGAAATTGCAGTCTATTCACTCGACAAGATGAACCTTATTATGAAGTTTCGTTACTCTAAGGTTGACGGTGCACAGGATGACGGATTCTGTTTTTCCAAAGATGGCAGTTTTTTCTATAATATCGAACGACACATTGACAGTTGCAAGACTTGCCTTTCAATCTATAGGACGTCCGATTTTAGAAGAATTAAGCAGTTATTCTTAGATAATAGTTCAATTGTCCTTGATTCAATTGAATATGATTCCGATAAAGACAATATTTATATTTTGGGTTTTATGCGTGGTGATTCGGGTGGATTTGATTATGGTTTCGTCGCGCTGTTAATAGATGAACGTCTATACAATGTAACTAGGCTTGCGAACGATGTCTATGAGTATATTTCTGGATTCAAACACCTTGAACTTTTTGGTTTCACCTCCAAGGCTAAGAAATGGTCAAAAATGGGGGGATATAGTTCTGAATCGAACGATTATGAAAGTAAAATGATTCGCTTATCCGATTTTATCCAGAGCAGATAGATGCTTGATTTAAGTATTATTTCGCACTTGGCGGCTATTGCGAACTTAAATACAAGAATGTCCGACAATAAGAAACAGCCCCAAATCTAATATCGTGCAAAAGTGCACACACCTTCCCTAAATCGTGAAATTGTATCCAACGCGTCGTGCAGATACAAAAGCAAAAGGGGCTGTCTCAAAAGTAGATTAAAATCTACCGGCGAGATGGCCCCTTTAACTTTGTCCAAAATACAAAAAGCAGGTTCCGAAGAACCCACCCCTTGTTGTAGAATTTAAGCTGTGATACAAAAACTACACCCCGACTATAGCAAATTTGGGATGGGCAATCAATTGGTTCTACCCATCGAAACAAGCATCCTTATTCCAGCGGACGATTCGGTCAGACTGCTCAGCCAGGTTTTGGAGGA
>JAQUDJ010000022.1 GCA_028685755.1 Eubacteriales bacterium
AATCTACGATCGCGGCGTCAAATTTTTTGCCCTTTTGCGATGAAATTTCGGCTAGTGCTGCCGTCATTCCTAATGATGGACGATACGGTCGGTCTGACGACATGGCTTCGATGGAATCGGCGATCCCAATAATGCGCGCTGAAAGGAGAATTTCATCGCCTTTTAAGCCACGCGGATAGCCACTACCGTCTAGCTTCTCATGGTGTTGGAGAATGATTTCAGCGATTGGGTATGGGAACTCGATTTGCTTGACCATCTCATAACCGATTTGACTGTGGTTTTGGATGATTCCCATTTCGATTGTTGATATTTTGCCAGGCTTGTTTAAAATTTCTGTGGGAATGCTCATTTTACCGATGTCATGTAAGGTTGCCGCGATAAATATTTCCTCGATTTGCGTCTGGTGTAATTCCATATATTGAGCGAGGGACACGGCTAGATTAGTGACATGTCGCTGGTGGCTAGCGGTGTATGGATCGCGGAATTCCAATGCTTTTGATAGCGATGAGACCGTTTGATACATGATGCGTTTCATTTGTATCAAGCTGGATCGAAGGGATTCAGTGGCTCTTAATTTTTCTTTGAAATTTCGCAGAGAGGTTATGCCGATGGAGAGACTTTGAACCATTTGCGTCAAAATATCGACTTCGTTTTGATCAAAATCATGAGCAGTAGCGGAATAAATACTCATTACGCCAAATAAGTCATCTTGTGCACTAATAATTGGAATCGCTAGAGATGAGCGAAAACCACTTTTGAGCGCTTGGTCGCGCCAGGGTGCAAAGCTCGGATCAGTTGCGATGTTTTGGCACACAAAAGCATGTCGCTTTAATAGCGCTTGACCGGAGGGTCCGATATTTAAGAGTGGATCATTGAGGGCGATTTCAATCGCATCTAAATAACCTTCATCCTGGCCTGCGATTGCAGTCGGCCGGACAGAAAGTTGCGGATTATCGACGATATGCCCATACCAGACAAAGCGGTATCCACCAACATCCACAATTTTATTGCAAATGTTTTGAATCAGATTGACCTCATCCTTGGCACTAACTATTTCTAAATTACAGGCTTGAATCATTTCAAGCGTTCGCACAACATTCGAGCAAGCAATCGGTGCAAAGTGATCGTCGATCTGTACGTGCTTGCCAAGATCCCCAGCTGCCTGATTCGATTGAATTCTATCCAAACGATCGCCGCCTTAATATTAAAGTGTTATTTATGACTAATTTATCATACATTATTACATGTAATGGTGATTCAATAGCGTTATTAATTCCAATTCGCATTAGCATCAGCCTGAAATGTAATAAAAAAGCTCCGAGACAATTGTCTCAGAGCTTTTTCCATGGTGCGGTCAATGGGACTTGAACCCATACGGTTGCCCATACGCCCCTCAAACGTACGCGTCTGCCAGTTCCGCCATGACCGCGATCCATTGTCTTGAGTGAGCAGAAGTTGAATTCTGCACTGAGGGTTTGCCTTTCGGCACATGCAATTATAATCATCGCCATAAACCTTTGTCAACAGGCATTTGAGGCTGTTCAGTTTGCAATTGACGATGACAATTGTTATCATTTTTTTGATTATCGCACAGCTTATGAACGGACTTTCAGCACTTTCCACACGCTAAGCATGCCAAGGAGTCTGCCGTATGATTTATAGTTCAGCCGAAACCCTGTCGCGTGCCGAAATGTCTGCTTTACAGCTCGAACGCTTACAGCAGACAATCCGCCACGTTTATGACAAAGTTCCTTTTTATCGTACCAAAATGGACGAACTTGGGATTCATCCCGAGGCTGTTCAACAACTCAGTGATCTACAAAAACTGCCATTCACCGTCAAAAGCGACTTGCGTGATAATTATCCGACAGGCCTTTTTGCCGCACCGCTGAAAGATATTGTGCGATTTCACGCGTCGTCTGGAACGACTGGCAAGCCAATAGTTGTAGGGTATACCCGCAACGACATGGCTGTTTGGTCGGACTGCTGTGCTCGCTTAGCGGCGGCTGCGGGGGTCACCGAGCATGATATTTGCCAGGTTGCATTTGGTTACGGCATGTTTACAGGTGGGTTTGGCCTACATCAGGGCTTAGAGCGGTTAGGCGCGGCGGTGATTCCACATTCAAGTGGCAATTCCGAACGCCAGCTCCTGTTTATGCAAGACCTAAGGACCACTGTTCTGATTTGCACACCATCTTATGCGCTACATTTATCTGAAATCATGGCCCAAGAAGGTATCTTGCCAGAAGATCTCAATCTCCGTGTTGGCTTGTTTGGTGGCGAAGGCCACACCCCCGAAATGCGCAGTCTGATCGAACAACGCCTCGGCATCACCGATACTCAGAATTACGGTTTGACCGAAATTGTCGGGCCAGGTGTTTCCTATGAATGTCTAGCCTTTGCCGGGATGCATATCAACGAAGACCATTTCTACCCAGAAATCATTGATTCCAAAACGGGTGAGGTGCTGCCAGACGGCGAAGAGGGTGAACTTGTTTTCACGACCTTGACTAAAGAAGGCATCCCAATGATTCGATATAAAACTAAAGATATCACCCGCTTACATCGCGAGCCTTGTAGCTGTGGTCGGACCAATGTGCGAATGGAACTGGTGCGTGGCCGATCCGACGACATGATGATCATCCGAGGTGTCAATGTCTTCCCGTCGCAGATCGAAGCCGTTTTGATGTCGATTGCCGGTATTGGGCCGCATTATCAGATCATCGTTACGACCGAACACTTTATGGATCAGATTGAAGTCCAAGTTGAATTGATTGATCCAACACGCCTCGAAAGTTACCGTGAATTAGAACAATTGACGAAAGAAATTCGTCATAAAATTCGCACAGTTCTCCAGATCGATGTTCGGGTCAAGCTATTAAGCCCACAAACCCTTGAACGCACCGCGGGCAAATCCAAACGTGTCATCGACTTGCGCCAAAAAGCGTTTTAATTAAAGCAAAGTCAGAAGGGAAGTATCCTATGAGTCAGCCAGTTATGACCGAAAAACAAATTCTCCTTGGCAATGAAGCGATTGCCCGTGGCGCCTATGAAGCGGGGGTTAAGGTCGTTTCGTCTTATCCTGGGACACCAAGCACCGAGATCACCGAAAATGCTGCTAAATATCCGCGCATTGCGACGGAGTGGGCTACCAACGAAAAGGTCGGACTCGAGGTGTCGTATGGGGCTAGCCTTGGCGGTGGTCGGGCGATGTCATGCATGAAGCATGTTGGCCTCAATGTAGCCGCTGATCCGCTTTTTACGGCATCTTACACCGGTGTCAATGGTGGACTTGTCGTTGTCGTAGCCGATGATCCAGGGATGCATAGTTCACAGAACGAGCAGGATAGTCGTCATTATGCCCGCAGTGCCAAGCTCATGATGTTCGAACCATCGGACAGTCAGGAATGTCTGGATATGACCCGTGCCGCTTTTGCTCTATCTGAAAAATATGACACGCCGGTTATGCTTCGGGTCACAACGCGCGTCGCGCATTCACGGACCCCGGTGTCCGTTGGCGAGCCCCAAGATCAAGTGATCAAGCCGTACGTCAAAGACACAATGAAATTTGTTATGATGCCAGGGATGGCGATCAAACGCCACGTGGTCGTCGAACAACGCCAAGCGCAAGTGGCGAATGATGCTGACCAAGGTATGATCCCCAATGCCTTTTCGGTCAAAACGGGCGATGGTCAATTGGGCATCATCACCAGCGGGATGGCCTACCAATATGTTCGTGGAGCATTACCCCAAGCGGCAATTTTCAAGCTTGGCTTGGTATACCCGTTGCCCCTGGCACAAATTCGCGCCTTTGCCCAGACCGTTGAACGCCTCGTGATCGTCGAAGAGCTTGACCCTTTTCTCGAAACTGAAATCAAGGCCGCAGGGATCGTCTGTGAAGGCAAAGCACTCCTGACTTTGCAGGGTGAATACTCTGTTGCGCGTTTAAAGGCGGCATTGGCCGAGGCGACGATCCTCGCCCCAGCATTTGATCTAGCATCGCTAGAACCTGCTCCCGCTCGGCCGCCGGTTATGTGTGCCGGTTGCCCCCACAAAGGCCTTTTCATGGCCTTAAGTCGACTCAAAGTTATCGTTGCCGGCGATATCGGCTGTTATACATTGGGCGCCTTGGCGCCCACCCATGCGATGGATGTCTGTCTGTGCATGGGTGCTTCAGTCGGCATGGCTCATGGAATCGATAAAGTGTCAGATACCGAAATGTCCCGCAAGACCGTTGCTGTGATCGGTGACTCGACCTTTCTCCATACCGGAATTTCCAGTTTGATTAACAGCGTTTACAATCGTAGCACCAGTACATTGATCATTCTCGACAACTCGATCACCGGGATGACTGGCCATCAGCAAAATGCTGCCAGTGGCTTGAATATCCACAATCAAGGGGCTCCAGAGCTCGATCTCGTTGCCCTTGTAAGAGCGATCGGCGTTACTGCGATTCACGAGGTTGACCCTGCCGATATCCGAGCTTGCCAACGCGTAATCAAACAAGCCATCGATGAACCGATGGTATCTGTCGTCATTGCCAAACGCCCGTGCGCCTTGATTCCGAGTGGCATTGGTGACAAAGACCATGTCGTTCACCTCGACAAGGATCTCTGCACACGGTGCATGGCCTGCATCAAAATCATGTGCCCAGCTTTGCAAAAAGGACCAGATGGCTATCCACACGTTGATCCGAACATCTGCAATTCCTGCCACCTTTGCACCCGTGTTTGTGGATTTGGTGCATTAAAAGCAGGAGGCGAAGCCATATGAACCAAGCTATTTCGCTCAATATCGCTCTCGTTGGGGTTGGCGGACAAGGCACGCTTGTTGCTGGTAAACTCCTCGGCACTGTCGCGACGATTTTAGGTCTTGAAGTTAAAGTATCGGAAGTCCACGGCATGTCCCAGCGCGGCGGGAGCGTGATCACGTACGTCCGGATGGCCGAGCACGTCGCTTCCCCGATTATTGAGCCGGCAGAGGCTGATTTTGTGCTCGCCTTTGAAGAATTAGAAGCCCTGCGTTGGGCTTACTTACTTAAGGCCGGCGGTTCAATGATGGTCAACACCATGCAAACCTTACCCGCATCAGTGGCGATTGGCGCCGCAGCTTACCCGCAAGATATCATTGAAGCACTTGATAGCAAGACAATCGGCAACAGCCATGTTTTTGCAGTCGATGCACAGAAATTGGCTGATGAGGCAGGTAGCTACAAAGCTACCAACATCGTGATGCTTGGGGCAATGTCCCGCTTGACGCCAATTGATGAGAAAGTCTTTACACAGGCAATTGATCGCGTTTTTCCAGAAAAATTTCGCGCAATCAATCATAAAGCATTCCAAAGTGGTTCTGATATAATTAAGTACACCTGTGAATTCTGATTTTGCACGGAGGAAAAACCTATGCTCGTGACCCAGATTTCCGTCTTTCTCGAAAACAAATCCGGCCGTTTGGCTGAAGTGACTCGGACCTTGAGTGCCAATCAGATTGATATTCGCGCACTCTACATCGCTGATACAACCGAATACGGGATTCTGCGGATGATTGTTGATCAACCCGCCAAGGCGCAAACGGTTTTAACTGAACAGGGCTTTACGGTTAGCGCGACACACGTCATTGCGATTGCAGTCAAAAATATTCCAGGAATGCTCGATGAAGCGTTAGAAATCCTCAGCGAGGGCTCAATCTCCGTCGATTATCTCTATGCGTATGTTGGGCGTTTGCAGGGCGATGCAATTGTCATCATTCGCGTTCAAAATCCGCAACTTGCCCTCGAAAAACTCGAAAAATCAGGCATCCGTGTTTTGTCGACTCAGGAGGTCTACGGCGTTTGATCAAGGCCGCATTTGCGCCGTTCGGCATCTCACCACTTGTTGTTGAGCAATCTGAGCGGATTCTCGAGACCCTTGCCCCCGTATTTACCCAAATCGACCAGACCCGCAGCATCAATCAGCTCCGGGTTTTAAAAGCGTTTCACGATGCACGGCTTGCTGAGAGTAGTCTCGGGGGTTCGACAGGATACGGCTATGATGACTCGGGTCGGGCGCAAATAGAAGCAGCCTATGCCGCAGTTTTTGGTGCCGAAAAGGCCCTCGTTCGCATTCAAATCAGTGCTGGCACCCAAGCCTTAGCGATTTGCTTATATGGTTTACTCCGCCCTAATGATGAACTATTAGCAGTGACTGGCCGCCCTTATGACACCCTACAGGCGACCATTGGTCTTGCTGCACCTGGTGAACCGGTTGTTGAAGGTTCACTCCTTGATTTGGGCGTCCGCTATCGCGAACTTGAGCTTCTGCCCAACGGCGACCCAGACGTATTGGCCATTGCAGCAGCTATCAACGATCAGACTAAAGTCGTTTTTATCCAAAAATCACGGGGCTATACAACTCGTCGTTCGCTTTTAATCGACGACATCGCCCAAATCGTCAAGACTGTTCGCGACAAAAAATCTGACGCAATCATTCTTGTCGATAATTGTTATGGGGAATTTGTCGAAACGCGCGAACCGTGCATGGTTGGCGCCGATCTCGTCGCCGGCTCGCTCATCAAAAATCCTGGTGGCGGGATATGTCCGTCGGGTGGTTATGTCGCGGGTCGCGCCGATCTAGTCGAAAAAGTTGCCGCCCGTTTGACTGCACCCGGTCTTGGGAGCCATGTTGGTCCGACGCTCGGCTTTTCACGTTTGATTGCCCAAGGCTTTTACTTAGCCCCACAAATTGTTGCTGAAAGTCTAAAAGGCGCTGTTTTTGCCGCCGCTTTATTTCGTCAAGCCGGGTATAAGACCTACCCAGCTTTTGATGAGCCGCGTGGTGATCTCGTCCAAACCCTTGAATTCAACGATCCTGATCGGCTGGTTGCTTTTTGCCAAGCGATTCAGGCGGCTTCACCAGTTGATAGTTTCGTTCGACCCGAACCCTGGGCGATGCCCGGTTATGATAGTCCAGTGATTATGGCCGCGGGTGCCTTTGTTCAAGGCTCATCGATTGAATTGTCCGCAGATGGTCCACTCAAACCACCCTATCCAGCCTATCTGCAAGGCGGCTTGAACTTTGAAACGGTTCGCTTAGCTTGCCTGGTCGCGCTGCAACGGATGCAGGAGCAAAAACCATGAGTCCTAAAAATCCTCGCGATCCAGGCCCTGGGGGTTCTCGCCCTCGCTCACAAGTACCGCGCCAACATCTTTCGCCTGAACAACAGGCCAAAGTTCAGGCTCGTCGCGACGTTATTCGCCGCCAAAATCGCCACTCGCAAGCTGGACAACCACGTTCATCAGCATCTTCAATCGAGCGCTTATTGCGGATTGAGCGACGTAAATCGCGCTCCCATGCGATCTTTATCTCAAGTTTAGTTTTGGCAGTCATGGTCATCATGACCTTTATGATCATGGTTGTGATGCAAAAAACTAAGCCGCGTCCGCAATTTCTATTTATCCAGACGGGTACTTTGACTCATACCGTTAAAAGCCAAGTCTTGATCATGCGTGACGATGTTGTTTTTAAGGCCCCTACCGATGGCCTTGTGAAACCGATCGCCCCTGAGGGAACCCGTGTCGCGAGCGGGCAACAGGTTGCACTGATTATTCCTGCTGGTTTAGAAGCTCAGCTCGATGAGCTCAGCAAGTGCGAACAAGACATCGTTGATTTGCAAAATGAACTCATGAACCAAGGAAAAGGCGCCGGGGCACGGGCCATATTCAATGAAAGTGCGGCTGCCTTGTCGTCAATTGTCAATCTCATTCGCTCAGATATGGTAGCGGGTTCACTCGGAAACGCACCCACTTATACATCATCGATGTCCTTGATCATGGAGCAACGGACAGGCAAATTAACTACCATTGACTTTCATGATGCCAGGCTCGATCAATTGATCGCTGAGCGGTCAAATTTAGAGCAAGTTCTCGGTCTCGCATCTGGCCGCTTAGTCAGTGAAAGACCCGGTGTAGTTTCGTTTCATCTTGATGGGCTCGAGGCCGAATTAGGCGCGTCGGCGATCGAGACATTGTCCATTGATCAGTATCGCGATGCCCTCAAAGTGAGTCAGAATCAGTCAACAGTGGCGATGACCACCAAGGCGCAACAACCTGTTCTGCGGATTACATCAGGTTTGAAGCATTATCTCGCACTATATCTTGAAGGTGTTCAAGAAGGCGCACTCGACACAACGCGGTCCTATACTCTCTCGGTCCCTGCCGATGGTATTGACATGGTTGGATGCAAAATTATCCGCAGTGTAGCAGACAATAAGGGCTCTCTTGTAATTTTTAGTGCTGATCGCAAAATTGAATGGTTTTCTGATCGGCGCACCTTTGAAGCTGAACTTGCTGTCAGTTCGACAACCGGGATGAAAATACCACGCGTCGCCTTGATTGATTTTGACCCTCAACTACGGACTGCCAGCATCTTGATGGTCAATGGCGGGTATACGCGAGAAGTGCCGGTCCAGATTGTCGATTACGACCGCGAATATGTAATAATCGATGTTGCAGAAGCAGATGAAGCTGAATCCACAGCTGAAGCCTTGAAACCGACGGTTTCAACCGTCATCGTCGTCAACCCGGAATCCATTGCGGCTGGCGAATTTATCGGAGAATAGCAAATGCCGTCATCCGCTGAAATGCCTTATGTCCAAGACTTAGTAACAGAAAAGCTCATGCGTGACCGCCTCGCAGCGGTCCGGCTAGCGATTGATGAGGCGGCGCATCGTGTAGGACGAAATCCACAAGCGATCACGTTGATCGGCGTTTCCAAATTTTTCCCAGTTGATGCGGCAATCACTGCGGTGAAGTTAGGCTTAACTGATCTTGGTGAGAATCGGGTCCAAGAGATGCTCGGCAAACAAGACACGATGGCACTGCTCGGTCTAACGCCGAATTGGCATTTGATCGGTACCTTGCAAAAAAATAAGGTCAAATACATTATTGGCCGCACCCACTTGATCCATTCAGTGGACTCATTCGAGCTTTTAACAGAAATCAATAATCGCAGTTTGCAGGCTGGTCTGACAACGGATATTTTGCTCCAAGTGAATACCGCCCAAGAGGCGAGTAAACACGGCTTAACTCACGCTGACGTTCGATTATGGGTAAAGGCTAATCAGCATGATTTGCATTCAGGTCTGCGCATTCGTGGCTTGATGACCATGGCCCCCCTGTTTGACGACCCCGAGGCTACACGGCCGGTTTTTGCCCAAACTCAACAGCTTTATAACGAACTGCGAGACACAAAATTACTGGGTGATTCGTTTGACGTGCTGTCGATGGGTATGAGTCATGACTATGTCCAAGCGATCGCTTGCGGGGCTACACATATTCGCATCGGCACGGCAATCTTCGGTGCACGCAACAGCTAACCTGCAACTCAACTGTAATCTAAACCCCAATTCAAGTAAGCAGTATTTCACCGTGGTTACATCGCACTTACACTTCGCCGTGTGCCGTTGCAGCCCTTCCTGACGCTCCATATAATGAAATCAGCTTAGAACGGGGCATTGTCACAAGATTAAGACAAGTCTCACTCGACGGATTATATGGAGGTTTCACATGGCAGATCTATTCAACAAACTCTTCAATCGACTCGGCAACAATCATGACGACTTCGATTTTGAAGATGATTTTGAACAAGATACATACGTCGATACCACGGCTGATGCGACCGATGATACCCGCAATACCTTGTTTAAACGCCAACCCGCAAACAAGGTTGTTGACCTTAAACCCCATCAGGCTAATCAGTCGGTTGTTATCATGCAACCATCCGATATTGAAGCTGCTCAGCAAGCTTGTGATCATATCAAAGCTGGCAAGACGGTAATCTGCAACATCGAAAAAGTCGATCCCCGAGTTGCCCAGCGCGTGATTGATTTTATCACCGGCTCAGCATATGCCCTCGACGGTAAGGTTATGCCTGTTTCGAGTGTGATTTTCGTGGTTGCACCACGCAATACCGCATTGGTCGAAGGCAGTTTGACGGGTCAACACATGGACTATCTCAAGCAAACTGCTTACGCACGATAATCCTCCAAACGCCGCTAATTAATTGATTTGGGCCAGCTTTTTAGCTGGCCTTTTTCTCGACTTATTTCTGGCAAAGCGCAAGACCTATTATGGTATAATGTCCAAGTTGAGGAGAGAATTTGTGAAATACTTATCGATAGCAGTTCCTTCATTTAATTCCCAAGACTATTTAGCAAAGTGCCTGGATTCCTTAGTTCTCGGTGGAACCGATGTTGAAGTCATTGTCGTCGATGATGGATCGACAGACCGTACCGCAGAAATCGCTCGTGAATATATTGAACGCTACCCGGATATTGTCAAGCTAGAACAAAAGCCTAATGGCGGACACGGCTCAGCTGTCAATCGTGGGTTAGAAGTTGCGATCGGCCGCTATTTTAAAGTGGTCGACAGTGATGACTGGCTTGATACGAGCGCCTATCAACAGGTGATGGACTTGATTCGGGAACAGCCTGATGATGATTCTGCACTTGACTTGATCATCGCCAATTACGTTTATGAATACACCTATAACCAAACGACTAACGTTGTGTCCTATCGCAATGTTTTCCCGACTAATCGACGCTTTGAATGGAATGACATGCGCTTTTTTCGCGTCAGCCAGTTTCTTTTAATGCATAGCATGGTCTACCGGGCTGATCGACTGCGATTATGCGGTCTGAAATTGCCAGAACATACTTTTTATGTCGATAACATAGTGGCTTATCAACCTTTACCACTCGTTCGTAGCATTCAGTATTTAGACGTGGATCTTTATCGTTATTTTATCGGGCGACCAGATCAGTCCGTCAATATGAACAATATGATCAAACGGATCGACCAGCAGTTGCGCGTGACGCATATCATGCTCAACATGTATCATTTGCGTCGCGACATCGCGAATCGCCATTTGCGCCGGTACATGTACCGTTATCTCTCGATGATGGTCTCAATTGCCGTCATTCATCTGATATTGTCGAACACCGAAGAAAATCTCAAAAAAATCGACACCCTTTGGCAAGACATCAAAGATTTTGACACCCATACTTATCGCGTCCTCAAGTTCAATATCGTCAACCAAGCGATGTCATTACCAGGCCGCGGTGGTCGCTACATCACACGCAAATCTTACATGGTTGCGCGTAGAATTTACAAATTCAACTAAAGGAGCTCGCATGGGCATCATTGTTGGTTTAGATATTGGGGGCAGCACCACCAAAATCGTTGGGTTACGTGACGGAGTCTTGATGAGTCGCGAGCTGGTACATGCTAGCGATCCGATCGCCTCTGCATTTGGCGCGCTGGGCAAATTTATCAGCCAACATCAGTTGAGCTTGGATGCAATATCACATGTCATGGTAACTGGGGTAGGGGCATCTTACTTGCGTGGCGATTTGCTTGGCATTCCCACGCAACGCACTCCCGAATTCGAAGCGATTGGTCTCGGTGGCCTCTATATCTCTGGTTTGTCAGAAGCCGTTGTTGTCAGTATGGGTACCGGTACGGCGATCGTTCAAGCCAATACCCAAGGGGTTAAACACCTCATTGGCTCGGGTGTCGGTGGCGGCACCTTGATTGGCCTTTCGAGCCGCATGATCAATATTCGTGATTTTCAAACTTTCGCAGATGTCGCTGAAAATGGCGACTTACACAATGTGGATCTCTCCATCGGCGACATCACCCGCGATGAAATTGCCGGCCTTTCGGCGGATACGACAGCCTCAAACTTTGGTAAAGTGACAGATATGGCAACCCAAGCCGACATTGCGTTGGGGATAGTCAATCTCGTCTACCAATCCGTCGGAACATCAGCTGTTTTGGCCGCTCGATTGTCCAATATTCCACGGATCGTTTTTACCGGCAATTTAACACTGGTCGGGCAGGGAAAAAAAGTCCTCGACGCCTTTGCCGGTCTCTATGATATTGAAATAGTAGTGCCCGACGGCGCTGAATTCGCTACAGCTATTGGGGCCGCTTTATGCTGTGGTCGTGCGACAGGAGCTGCTGATGAATACATCTAATCGTTCCCTGGCCAATCGAGCCTGGGAGCTAGACGCCCTGCGCGGTCTGGCTCTTTTCATGATGTTTGGCCACCATTTGATGTACGATTTTCGCTATATTTTGCTGATAGATGTCTTTGCTTGGCAAGATTCCTGGTGGTTTCTCAATCTATTACGACCGCTATTTTTAAATGTCTTTTTGGTAGTATCGGGAATTTCGAGCAGTTTTTCGCGCAATAATTTGAAACGCGGCTTGCGATTAGCGAGTGTCGCTTTAGCCTTTTCCGCTGTAAGTAGTTTGATCTCCATCTTAATCCATTCAGATTTGTATATTTTCTTTAACGTGTTACATCTTTTAGCGGTTGGTACACTGATTTATGCAGGATTGTCCAGTAAACGACTCAATCTAAAGCCACAGACGGTCCAAACCGTCCTCGTCTTTCTAATCGCTCTCGTTTTATATCTTGGTAGCTTGATGCCGGATCTCAATCAGCTTGTCACCGGCCACTGGTGGACGTTGCCACTCGGTATTTTACCGATGGGCACGCCAAGTATGGCCGATTATCTGCCGATATTCCCTTGGCTGGGCTATTTCTTGGTCGGCGCACTTGTCGGCCAACTCGCATATGCGGATAAATCCTCGCGATTCCCGCGGGTGGTCAAGCCAATCGCGGCTGTGGCCCGTCCCTTAGCGCACCTCGGTCGCAATTCACTGGTTTATTATGCTTTGCATCAGCCGATCATGCTTGGTCTGCTTTATGCATTAATGGCGTTAGGATGGCTCAAATGATAGAACAAACTCGGTTTAAAGCGGTCATTTTTGACCTAGATGGCACGTTGCTAGACACCCTTTCGGACTTAACAAACGCCTGCAACCAGGCCATTACAGAAGTTGGCTGTCGCGCGCTCACTGAAGCCAAAATGAAAGATTTTATTGGCTATGGTGCCCGCGAATTGGTGATCGGTGCTGTTCGGGAATCCTTTCCTGAATGGACAGCAGCGCAAATTGAACCAATTTTCTTAAATTATCGGCGTATTTACAAGGCGAATTGGGATATCAAAACGACCCTTTATCCAGGAATTGCCGATCTTTTAGCCGAATTAAAAGCTCACGACATCAAACTCGCGGTACTTTCTAACAAGCCACATGATTCAACCGACACCATGGTCAAGCACTATTTTCCAGAGGGCTATTTCGACAGTTGCTATGGGCAGCTTGACCCATGGCCAACGAAGCCGGATCCTGCGCTCGCTCTGGAAATTGCCCGTGAATTGGGCGTTACACCGACTCAGATGGCACTGGTTGGCGATTCCGGTTCGGACATGCTGACTGCATTACGTGCAGGCATGACTGCGATCGGCGTCACGTGGGGCTTTCGTGACGAAGCTGATTTGCGCACGGCAGGTGAGATTTTATTAGCAAATGATACTGCCAATTTGCGCGAATTGCTCTTTGCTCGTGAAATATAAGCGGCTTCTTGGCGCTTTTCTCCTAATCGTACCGTTTGTCTTGCAGCGGTTACTCGTCGCACGTTCGAGTTGGATCGAACAGGTCTACGTTCGGCAAATATTCCCGATTCTTGTTTGGCCGTGGCGCACCTTAACTGGACTGTTACCTTTTTCGCTGACAGAGTTGCTCGTTATACTCGCGCCGATTTTGCTTGTTTGCATCGTTGTCGTGTTACTGCTAGCCCGGCGCAACGTGGTCTACAAACCGATGTGGACAGGACTGCGGCGGTCATTGGCGGCCCTTTTAATCATCGCATCGTGGGCATTTATGCTACACCATGGTTTTAATTACTTACGTGAACCCGTTGCGCAGAGTTTTAAATTGCCCGTACAGGCACGAACCGTGACTGAGTTAGAAAATCTTGGTGTTTGGGTGGTTGAGCAGGCAACAACTGCGCGGGCTGCTTGTGAAGAAGATGAACAAGGCGTTTTCCAAATTCGGAATACGCTAGCGGTGACTTTGCCACAGGCACTTGAGGGCTATCATGTGGCAGCTGCACGGTATCCCTTGCTCGCTGGCGCCGCGGCACGACCAAAATCTGTGATGCTTTCGCCACTTTGGTCATATACCCAAATTACCGGACTCTATATGCCCCTGTGGGTCGAAGCTAACATCAATACCGACCAACCGGACTATTTGTTGCCGGCGACCGTCAATCATGAATTAGCACATACGATCGGCTTTGCCCGTGAAGATGAAGCGGGATTCATTGGTTTTTTGGCGGGAACATCAAGCCCCTATGCGGATTACCGCTACAGTAGTTATGCGGAAGCGTTGATCCACGTACTCAACAGTCTCATGGCGACAGATCAAGCTGCCTATCAGCGAATCACGCAGCGAGTACCTCCAGCTATTTGGCGTGATATTGCTGATGCGAATGATTATTGGCAACAGTTTGCCGGACCGGTCGCAACGACTTCCACACAAGTTAATAATGCCTATCTTAAGGCTAATTTGCAGCCTGACGGTGTTCACAGTTACGGACGAATGGTGGATCTTCTGTTAGCGTGGTATCAAGAGAATAATCTGCAAAAAACGCTACCGGAGGCTTTGCCCTAAATCATGATTACTGTTAAATTAGTTGGCCATCAAGACGCATTCGCCCTCGCGGACGTTTTGCGGCTTTTTTTTGGGACTGTGACGACCCAAACGCCAGACTGTTTGATGGTAGGGGATGAGTCATGGGTGATTTCAAGTGAAAATCGTCAAGCCCTGCAACACGCTACTGCTGGATTGCATACCGCTTTTGATGTCCAAGTTGTCACCCGTTTGTGGCTCGACCAAGCTGCCCTCGATCAAAATCAGCCTCCTTTTCTGATTTTCGACCAGACCGTCCAGAAAACTGACGCTCGGCGTGAGCTCAAACGCCAACTCTACTTGCTCCTTGAGCGAATTACCGACGTGCATTTTCCGTGGGGCTCACTGACCGGTGTTCGGCCGACAATGATTGCTGAAAAACTCACGAACGAACTCAAAGATCTACCGCATGTCCGTCACGATCTCATTGAACGCTGGCGCTTATCGGGTGAAAAAGCCGATTTGCTGATCCGGACGAATCTGACGGAGCAGCGTGTTCTGGCAGAACTGCCCCTCGACGAGCCGTTGATCTATGCCGGCATTCCATTCTGTCCGAGTCGTTGTGCTTATTGCAGTTTTATCGCGCAAGATGCCCATCACAAAGTAAGCTGGCTCGAGCCGTACGTGGATGCCATGCTCGTGGAAGCCCGCCAGACTTTTAGTCAGCTCAAGGTCACATCGTCGGCCTTTTATCTCGGTGGCGGAACGCCAACGAGCTTGCCAGCGCCACTTTTGCAGCGCCTTTTGGTGGGCTTGAAAGCCATTCTACCCCTGCATCAACACGCTGAAATCACTGTCGAAGCAGGTCGACCCGATACGATCTCCGCAGAAAAACTCCAGATTCTCAAGGACTTTGGCACAACGCGCATTTGTATCAATCCCCAGACTTTTCATGACAAAACGCTACAAAAAATCGGCCGTCAGCATTCAGTCGATGCTATTTACGAGGCCATGGCGATGGCTCGATCCTTTGGCTTTGACCACATCAATATGGATTTGATTGCGGGTTTGCCTGGCGAAACTCCAGCTGATTTTGCCGTGTCAATCGACAAGTTACTCGCGCTAGCACCCGAGAGTGCAACCGTACATACGCTCGCAATGAAACGCAGTTCGCGACTTTTTCAGGAATCGGATCGTCAAGATCGTGATCGGTTGTTGATCAATCACCCCGATCCAGCCCTGATGACGATGGTTGCCTATGCTCAGGAGCGGCTGATCGAGGCCGGATTGCATCCTTATTATCTCTATCGTCAAAAAGATGTGGCGGGCGGTCTTGAGAACGTTGGCTTTTCGAGTCTCGGCCATGAGTGTCGTTACAACGTCGGGATGATGAGCGATCGACGAGCGGTCATTGGCTTGGGAAGTGGTGCGATTAGCAAGCGGGTGGATGGGACAAAAGTAACCCGTGCCCCTAATGACAAAGATATCGCTCACTATATCGGCCGTCTCGATGAGTTGATCCAGCGTAAGATCAAGTTATTTTTGAATTAATTTGCAATAATTCGGCGCAAAGACTATAATTTTTCCAAACTTAACAGACTAAAAGCGAAGACCGGAACAGTACGTTCGACACCTTTTGTCAAAGCGAGTGTGGGCATGGTGAGAGCCACACGGCATAAGCGAACCGAAAATCATCCGCGAGCTGCCTGACGAACCTGACCCGCGTATAGTTAGCCAGTTGGCTGAGTCGCACGGGAGCAGCAGTAGGGAAGGCCGTCAGGTTGCAAGATGCGACCGCCCCGACGTTACCGGGTTCGAGATCGTCCCATATCTTGAAGGCTGAGCTTTTTGCCCGCCCAAGAGAGATCGGACTGAACCGGGTGGTACCGCGCTGATTAGGCGCCCCGATTTTCGGGGCGTTTTTTTGTTCATCGGATAGACCAACAATGGATATTCATGCGCAGGTCGCCTGGACAATAGTTGAACCATCACGATTACTCGGCGCCGTCCGGCGCCCGAAAGACCAATTAGGAGGCACCGATGTACAAGAAAGTTCCAACTAACATGAGTTTTGTCGAACGTGAGAAAGACGTTCTTTCGTTCTGGCAGGAAAACAATGTCTTCAAACGATCGATGGAAATGCGTCAGGATGGCGATGAATTCACGTTTTATGATGGACCGCCAACAGCCAACGGCAAACCTCACATCGGCCATATTTTAACGCGCGTCATCAAAGATATCATCCCGCGCTACAAAACCATGAAAGGTTACCATGTCCTGCGCAAAGCCGGCTGGGATACCCATGGCTTGCCAGTCGAGCTTGAAGTTGAAAAAGCACTCGGGATCAATGGTAAGCCGCAAATCGAATTATATGGTGTTGAACCCTTTATTGAGCAATGTAAGCATTCCGTTTGGAAATATAAAAAAGAATGGGAAACCATGTCTGATCGTGTCGGTTTTTGGGCGGACATGGATGACCCATACATCACCTATGATAATAATTACATCGAATCGGAGTGGTGGGCCTTAAAGCGGATCTGGGAGAAGAAACTCCTCTATAAGGGCTACAAAATTGTGCCGTATTGCCCACGCTGTGGCACGGCTTTGTCTTCACATGAAGTCGCCCAGGGTTACCACGATGTCAAAGATACCTCGGTCTTTGTGCGTTTTGCCGTCGAAAACAAGCCTGATACGTATTTTGCAGCCTGGACGACCACGCCGTGGACCTTGCCGTCCAACGTCGGTTTGTGTGTCAACCCGGATGATGAATATGCATTGGTAGAAGTCCCGACAGATCTCGATGGCTCAGTCAAACCCGTGCATTATTACATGGCCGGTGTCCTCGTCCCCAGCTTGTTTGGCGAGGATTTCAAAGTCCTTGAAAAAATGCCAGGCCGTGATTTAGTTGGCATGACATATGAACCGTTGTTGCCTTATGCGGCCGATCTCGTCAGCAAATCCGGCAAAAAAGGTTTTGTTGTGACGATGGATAATTATGTCACACTATCCGACGGAACCGGGATCGTTCACATTGCCCCGGCATTTGGTGAAGATGACTCCCGAGTGGGCAAGACTTATGACCTGCCGTTTGTCCAGTTTGTCAATGAAGATGGCACTTTGCCTGAGGAAGTGACGGATTTTGCCGGACAATTCTGCAAAGACGCTGATCCGGGCATCATCAAAAAGCTCAATAGTGAAGGTAAGTTGATCAAAAAAATGCCTTACGAGCACAGCTATCCGTTCTGTTGGCGCTGCGACACGCCGTTGATCTATTACGCTCGCAACTCCTGGTTTGTGCAAATGACAGCTGTACACGACAACTTGATGGCCAATAATCAGACCGTCAATTGGATTCCACCGGCAATCGGTGAAGGCCGTTTTGGCAATTTTCTCGATAACGTCATCGACTGGGGCATCTCCCGCGAACGATATTGGGGTACACCGCTGCCAATTTGGGAATGCGAATGCGGCCATCGCCATTGTATCGGTAGCATCGAAGAACTCAAGTCAATGTCGACGGACTGTCCGGATGCGATTGAGCTACACAAGCCTTACATCGACGCAGTTCACATCACATGTGAGCAGTGTGGCAAGCAAATGTCGCGTGTCAGTGAAGTGCTCGATTGTTGGTTTGACTCCGGCTCGATGCCTTTTGCCCAGTGGCACTACCCCTTTGAAAATAAAGAGCAATTCGAGAAGAATTTCCCAGCGGACTTCATTTCCGAAGCTGTCGATCAGACCCGTGGCTGGTTCTATACCCTCATGGCTCTTGGCACCGTGTTGTTTGATGAAGCGCCTTATAAAAATGTCATCGTCCTTGGCCACGTCCAAGACAAAAACGGCCAGAAAATGTCAAAACATAAGGGCAATGTCGTTGACCCTTGGGCGATTTTGGAGAAACAAGGCGCTGATGCAGTACGCTGGTATTTTTACACCGCGAGCGCTCCGTGGCTGCCATCACGCTTTTTTGAAGATGCCGTTAATGAAGCGCAGCGCAAATTCATGGGGACGTTTTGGAACACCTATGCCTTCTACGTGCTGTATGCCAACATCGATGGCTTTAATCCGGCTGATTACCAATTAGCGCCGGAAAAACTCGCGGCGATGGATAAGTGGGTCTTAAGCAAGCTCAATAGTCTCGTCACAGCCGTTGATAACCAACTCACCAATTACGACCTGACGACCTCGGGCCGGGCGATTGCTGCGTTCGTCGATGAGCTCTCCAACTGGTATGTCCGCCGTGGCCGGGAACGTTACTGGCAGCCGGACATGAATCAAGACAAAATCAATGCCTACATGACCTTGTATACGGTACTCGAAACCCTTACGCGCCTGACGGCCCCGTATGTTCCGTTCATGGCAGAATCGATCTACCAGAATCTCGTTCGTTCGAGTTTCCCAAATGCCCCGGAAAGTGTCCATTTCTGTGACTATCCGGTCGCCGACACCGCTTTGATCGATGAAAAACTCGAAAAAACGATGGACGATGTCTTGCATCTGGTCGTTATGGGACGCGCGGCGCGGAATAACGCGGCCATCAAGAATCGCCAGCCATTATCACGAATGCTCGTTGTTGCCCCAGTTGAGCTCTCGGCGGATTATAATGAATTAGTTGCTGACGAACTCAATGTCAAGAAAATCGAATATTTGAAAGACAATACTGAGCTTTTAGACTACAAATTCAAGCCGCAGCTCAAGACCCTTGGCAAACGCCTCGGCAAACTTGTTGGCCATGTCGGTGGGGTGTTAGCAGAACTCAATGGCCGTGAAACCATGGCTCATTTGAAAAGCCATGGCCAAATCGTCATCAACATCGATGGACAGGACATTCATTTAGCCGAAGAAGACCTCCTCATCGAATCCGTCCAACCCGAAGGCCTGTCGACCGAATCGGATCGCGACTTCACCATCTCACTCGACACCAAGCTGACACCCGAATTGATCGAAGAAGGTTTTGTCCGTGAACTGGTCAGCAAGATCCAAACCATGCGCAAAGACTCCGGCTTTGACGTTTCAGACCGCATCACCGTTTTCCATGACGGTAACGCCGCCCTAGCCGCCATCTTCACCCGCAATGCTACCTTTATCGCCGAAGAAGTCCTCGCCGACGCCATCCTCAGCGGCAAAGCCGACAACGCCAAAGCCTGGGATATCAACGGCCAAACCGTCGAACTCTCAGTCGTCCGGCAATAACGAATGTGGTGCTAGGCATGTGCCAGGTACCATTACCATAAAAGGAGATTTCAATGACCTTCATTCCAATTAGTTTATTAAGTCTTGGTCAGTTCGATTTACAGAGCATTTTGGTCACGGTCCTTGTGTTGACGATTTCGTTGTCTTTTCACGAGATGGCCCATGCTTGGGCGGCTTATCGCTTAGGTGATGATACGGCTGCCTTGCAAGGTCGTTTGACGATGAACCCGTTGGCCCATCTTGATCCGATCGGGGCACTTGTTTTCATGATCGCCGGCATCGGCTGGGCCAAGCCTGTGCCGATCAACCCGAGCCGCTTTACCCGTAAAATCTCCATGAAAAAGGGCATCATGTTGACGAGCCTAGCAGGCCCGAGCGCCAACATTATCCTCGCGGCAATTGCATCGATTCTCCATGCGATCACGGCCTTTCTCATTTATACACTTGGTGAAGGCAATGTTCTTAACATGTTGGGACAGTTGTTTTATATGATGTATTACGCCAATACGGCATTAGCTGTCTTCAATTTATTGCCAATTCCACCTTTAGATGGCTACAAAATATTTGGCGCAGCACTGCCGAATGAGATCTATTATCGAGTCATGCGATTCGAGCGTTATATCGGCATTGTTTTCTTGATGCTCGTGATGTTCGGCGGTGGGATTCTCTCGAGTATCTTACGTATCGTCCGAATACCCTTTGATCTAGTAATCTGGACTCCTGTACATTGGGTGGCCCAATGGTTGCTGCAAGTGATCGCCTAATCGACTGCCATTGCCTGCAACGTCCGATCTTCCCCGACAAAACGACCCATGCGGAAAGGAATACATTTAATATGGCTAAAAAGATCGTTTTAAGTGGCGCTCGTCCGACCGGAGATGTTCATCTCGGCAATTACTTTGGCGCCCTTCATAATTGGGTTCGCCTCCAAGATGAATACGAATGCCATTTTTTCATCGCTGATTGGCACGCCCTGACGACCGGATATGCGGACACAGAAAACTTGAAAGACTATACGGTCAGCTTAATCGCCGATTTTCTCGCCGTCGGGTTAGACCCTGAAAAGTCGGTCCTTTTCTTGCAATCACAGGTCCCGCAACATGCAGAACTATTTTTGCTCTTTTCGATGAATACACCGTTGAGTTGGCTTGAGCGTTGCCCGACCTACAAAGATCAAATCAACCAGCTCAAAGAGCGCGATCTCACAACTTATGGCTTTTTAGGATATCCCTGCTTACAAGCCGCTGATATCCTAGCCTACAAAGCAGACTTTGTCCCCGTTGGTGAAGACCAATTGCCGCACTTAGAATTGACCCGCGAAATTGCTCGCCGGTTCAATTACCTTTACCAAAAACCGGTCTTTCCGGAGCCTAAACCGCTCTTGACTGAAGCAAAGGTCTTACCGGGCACCGATGGCCGCAAAATGTCAAAAAGTTATGGTAATACGATTTCTTTTGCAGACACCCCGGAAATCGTCCAGCAAAAAGTCATGAATATGGTCACGGATCCGGCGCGTCTGCGTAAAACTGATCCAGGTCATCCGGATGTTTGCTCGGTTTATGCTTTTCACAAAATATTTTCGCCCGACGAAGTTGCAACCATTCGCCAGAACTGCGAAGCTGGCGAAATTGGCTGCGTCGCCTGCAAAAAGCAATGTGCGGCAAAGGTTGCAGCGTTCCATGGCCCAATCCATGAAAAACGCACGGCCCTATTGGAGGACAAACCGTATCTACTGTCTGTCATCAATAAAGGCTCAGCCAAAGCCCGCGAAGTTGCTGAAGCCACATTGGTTGAAGCCCGCGCAGCTGTCAAGATCGGTCTTTGAGAATGAGTCTCCGATCGGTCTTGATCAATCCAGCACCCGTTGCTGGCCAAGAAAATGCCGATTTGAAGTTGTCGCTCGAACATTTTGAGGGGCCACTTGATTTGTTGATTCATTTGATCGAAAAAAACCGCATCGATATATATAACATTCCGATCACACAGATAACTGACCAGTACCTAGTCTATCTCGAACAATGCCAAGTGCTCGACATGGAAATTGCCAGCGAGTTTTTAGTCATGGCGGCAACCCTGCTCCATATCAAGTCTCGATTATTATTGCCTTCAAAGATCAGTATCACCGAAGCCGATCTCGATGACCCGCGCGACGAATTAGTCCTCAAATTACTCGCTTATCGGCGATGCAAAATGCTTGCAGTCGACCTCAAGTCGCGTCAGGAGACTTTTTCACGGTGCCGGGCCAAGCCACCCGAATCACCGGGTAAAGCTGGAATTAACACCCTGTTGGCACCGGAACGGCTGAATCGTGACCAGTTCTGGCTCGCTTGTCAACGAGTCGTGCATCAGAATACCAATCGCTTTAATGATTTGAGTAGCAAAATCACGACCCTTTTGCGCCGCGAAAAAGTGTCACTCAAAGAAAAAATGCGTCAGATACTTCAGCATGCCTTACAGAAAACAAAATTATTTTTCAACGAACTTTTCCCAGCCGATCGATCAAGCAAGGCGGAGCGGGTCACCGGTTTTTTGGCTGTGCTCGAATTGTTGCGCCTTGGTCGCATCACGGCACGCCAAGATCACCCTTTCGATGTCATCGAAATTGAGGTTCGTCCGGAATCCGATTGGCATGCTCATGACGAACTCGATCAGTCAGATTTGCAAGACCGTGCAGATCCAATCGATCACCCTACCCAGCCAGACCCAACCTTCTAAGCAGGAGAACCTATAGATGGATGAATTTAAGATACCAGTACCGGAATTTCCAGACGATCAACCTGCTGAACAGCTCTCTCCAGAGAATATCAGCGACTTTATCAGTGAGCCTTCTGACCTTTTCAAGTTATCACCTGAAGAAGCCCCTGCTGCACTCGAAGCTTTGCTATTTATGGCCGGCGATCCGATTCCGGTTGACAAATTAGTAGCCGTAACGGGTCTTGAAAAAAGTGTACTTGTCCCACTCCTCGAACAACTCAGCCAACACCTGAGCAATGATCCGCGCCGGGGTCTTTGCCTGCGCCAGGCGGAGGATAAATACCAATTGGCAACCAAGCCGGAGCAACTGGCCATTTTGGAACGACTATATCAGCCACGCCATCGACCGCCGATGTCCCAACCGGCATACGAAACCTTAGCGATCATCGCCTACAATCAACCCGTCACCCGTGCCCAAGTTGAAGCCGTGCGAGGTGTAAATAGTGACAGTATAATCAGCCGATTGATCGAACGTGACTTCGTTTGTGAAGTCGGGACGCTAGATGCCCCAGGTCGTCCGTCATTATTTGCCACGACGGAGCAATTTTTACTTGATTTTGGTTTGCGCTCAGTCAGTGATTTGCCACCGATGGAAATGATGATGTACGGCACCTTGCGTGACCTCGAACAATCACTCGAAAGTGCCTCAGGCCACGGTGATGACAAGCAGGTGACGATCGACCAACTTGTCGCCGCATTCCTGCCAGATCATGATCGCGGCACTTCAAACGAGCAAGCATAAAGCACAAAACCCCACTAGAGATTTGCAACTGGTTGGTTGCAGTCTTGCATAATGATCCTTTATAATGATAAGCGCGGGAAATGGCATAACGTTTCCCCGCTTTTTTTAAACCATGCAAACTTCATTCACTTTCAAAATGCTCGCTGGGAAGGATATTTCCATGGGTTCACAAGAAAAAATGGCACAATTTTCAAAATCATGGGCCGAACAAGTTGCGCAACGCGATTCAAGTGTTGCATTTAGCCGATTGAGTGATTTACTCGATCCAGACAGCTATGTATCCCTCGATTCACTCGTTATGACTGAAACTG
>JAQUDJ010000023.1:0-2192 GCA_028685755.1 Eubacteriales bacterium
CACATCCCATCGGAGGTTTCGTGCACGAACAGATTCAAATCCGCTATACACGGGAAAGTCAGACAAGTAGCAATCTTAGCTGCGGTGGTAATGTGGCTTTTCTCAATATAAAGCTCGGTGAAACGATCTTGGACCTTGGGTGCGGACGAGGTCGCGAAACTTTTGAGGCGGCGCACCTAGCTGGCCCAACGGGCCGTGCTGTCGGATTAGATTTAACACAAGCCATGGTCGACAAGGCAAGTGCCACGGCTACGGAATCACTCGATGTGCAATCTGGACGGATCCATGTCGAGTTTGTCCAAGGTGATATCGAAAGACTGCCCTTTGCGGATGACTCTTTTGATGCCATCATCAGCAGTTGTGTCATTAACCATGCCCAAGACAAGCAACGTGTCTATCGCGAAATTTTCCGGATTCTTCGTCCGGGCGGTCGATTTGTCATCTCGGACGCCGTGACGAAATATCCACTTCCTGCAGCGGTCAAAGCAGATCCAACAGCCTGGGCTGAATGTTTTGGTGGCGCGATCACGCGCGAAGAATACTTCGATAGTATCGCTATTGCTGGATTTCCCCGTCTATCCGTACTCGCCTCGCGTGAATACCTTAAAAATGGCTATGACTTTGCCAGTCTGACATTGCGCGGCGAGAAACCTACACCGAACGCGGAGCGGTGCTAACTATGCATATATACAGGCCATGTATATAGTTGATTTTGAGGAAGGAGGTATCGTATCGATGAAGAAAGTAACAGGCAAGGCTTCTTCGAACAGCTGCTGCACAACGTTCACAACTGCACAGTGCTGTTCCAAATCCTCAAAAGTTGTGGCAGGTTGCCACGACTAAGAGCCGGAATGGGGGCGGTGAAAACCGCCTCCGTTTTTTAACGAATTATCGCATCCTACTATTTAGGTTGTTCATCACAAACCCTATTTTTCACAACCCTTGGAGGTATTCATGATCCCGGCCAAAAACAACGTCATTGTCCATTTACACGACAGTCAGCCCGCTGAATATGCGATCATGAATCCGATCACCGGCAGCTTTGATTTAATGAGTGAGCGTGAACACGCATGGTTTATTGCCAGGGGGCAAAAGCCGGCGCTTGATCACGATACATTGGATTACTTTTTAGAACGCGGTTACGCCTACCTTGACGCAGCCAGTGAACAGCAGGCTATTGACGCAGCCTATGTCGAATTCAACGACGAAATTGCCCAGGGCCAAGTGCAATTGATGCTCGTGCCAACTTATGGATGTAATCTCGCGTGCACCTATTGTTTCCAACACGGTATCGACGGCCGTCCCCAGTTAATATCTAAAGAGATTGTTGATGCTTTCTTTGCCTATGCCCGCGAAAACTTTACCGATCGCCCAGAAAAGCCCTTTGTGACCCTCTTTGGCGGCGAACCATTAGTTAATTCCAAAGCTCAGCATGAAATCGTTGACTACATTCTCGAAGGATGCGCCCGCGAAGGTTACGAATTTGCCGCAGTCACAAACGGTTATGACTTCGTAGATTATGTGGACTCGCTGAAAAAAGTCAAAATCAAAGAAATCCAGTTCACATTGGATGGTAGCCAACCCGTCCATGATCAACGCCGAATCACCCACAACCATAAGGGCACCTTCGATCGTGTCGCAGCCAGTGTAGCTGCCGCTGTTGAAAACAATATTCCGGTCAATCTCCGTTCGGTCGTCGATCGCGACAATATTAATGATCTCGTGAATTTAGCTGAATTTTGCGATCAGCAAGGCTGGCTCGATCTCCCGCCACAGCTATTCAAAACGCAGATTGGCCGTAACTATGAGCTCTTTGAATGCTACGCACAACCGCAACATCTGATGACCCAGGTTGAATTGTGGGGCGAATATGCTGCATTGTGTAAAGCGTACCCAGTATTAGCCAAATTCCACCGCCCTGACTTCAAAGGCGTCCGTCATCTCGTCGAAACTGGCGACATGTATTTGGCCAGTTTTGACACATGTCCCGCTGGCAAAACCGAATGGGTATTTGACCTCAATGGTGAAATTTACGGTTGCACCGCCAGTTGTGGCCGTGATGAATATCGATTAGGCCGATTTTGGCCAACCGTTGAGCGAAACGACAAACAAATCAGCGATTGGCAAACCCGTGATGTGACTAAAATCGAAAAATGCCGTGACTGTAGCTACAACGTCCTTTGTGGCGGCGG
>JAQUDJ010000023.1:2292-23334 GCA_028685755.1 Eubacteriales bacterium
ATCGATTAGGCCGATTTTGGCCAACCGTTGAGCGAAACGACAAACAAATCAGCGATTGGCAAACCCGTGATGTGACTAAAATCGAAAAATGCCGTGACTGTAGCTACAACGTCCTTTGTGGCGGCGGCTGTGGCGTTGTAGCCGCCAATCAAAACGGCCTCAAGATCCACTCCCCCAATTGCCGTCCGGTCCAAGAAATTCTAGATATTGGCATCAATTACTATGCCGATGACATTCGCGCGATGGCCGGCGATAGCGAAACGACTGCTCAAGCGCCTGCCCAGACGACAGCCCAGACGCTTGCGCCTGTAGCACAAACAGTCACACAAATAGTCACACAAACAGCAAACTCTGTGACGGTCGACAAAGCTGATCTCAAGCAAATAGGCTGTCTTTTTTGCGGCACTGATTTGATCTATGCCAGCAGTCCGCAGCTGGTAACATGCGGCATCTGTGGCGGAGACTTTGAATCAACCATTGTTTGCCCAAATGGCCACTTCGTGTGTGACGCTTGCCATAGTCTCGACCTACTCGATCAAGTTGAGACCTTTTTACAAGCGTCCACCGACCAAGATCCTGTTAGGTTGGCACAGTCCATTTTTGAAATGCCTGGCTTGAATATGCACGGGCCGGAATATCACAGCATTGCGCCAGCAATATTGGTTGCGGCCTGGCAGAACACCACCGGCCACAAGAATATTAACCAAATTCACGAAGCCATTCGGCGCGGCCGGGTGATTCCCGGTGGTGCTTGCGGTACCTATGGCGCCTGTGGTGCTGCACTAGGTGCCGGCATCGCTTTTTCGATCATTGAAACTGTCACCGCCCTTTCAGGGCCGACCCGCGGCGAAGCCAATCAAATCACGGCTGCTGCCCTGACTGCTATCGCGGCACACGGGGGTCCACGTTGCTGCAAACGTGAGACGATCACAACGATCCAATCGTTCGCCGCTTCCACCGATATTTTTGCCGGTCAGACCTTTGCGCCCTATATCTGCCACCAATGTGGGCGGATGAAAGAATGTATTGGGACCAAATGTCCATTCCATCCAAACCATCCAGCTCATCAATAAAATTGAAGCATGCCACTTGGCTATTAGAAAGGATCCACCATGTCACACGTCCTCCACATTGATGCCGATGAATTTGAATCCGTCGTTATAAACAGTGATAAACCCGTCATTCTTGATTTTTATTCAGAAGAGTGCCCGCCCTGCGAAGTGCTTGCTCCCATTTTTGAGAAAATGAACGAAAAATACGGCGAACATATCAAATTTGTCAAAATGCAGCGCCAAATCAATCGCGACTTTGCAAAATCTATCAATGTCACGAGCAGTCCGACTTTGCTTTTTTACCATAATGGAATTGAGGTGGGCCATCGCTTGAATGGATATATGAATAAACCCCAGGTCCGCAAAGCTATTGAAGAAGTCCTCGGTGATGTTATACCGCCTGTCCCGATGCAAAACGTCGACTGCGATGTGATTATTCTCGGTGCAGGACCGGCCGGCCTTGCTGCGGCACTCTATGCCGCCCGAGCGCGCCTTGATGTTGTGGTCATTGATCAGAGCGTACCTGGCGGCCAAGCCGCTTCGACCTACCATATTGCTAATTACCCCGGCACTGAGGGCATCATCACTGGCCGCGCCTTAACTGACAATATGCGCAACCAGGCCAACATGTTTGGTGCACGGATCGACGACCTCAAGGAAGTCATGTCTGTCGAATTCGTCGGTAAAGTCAAAAAGGTTGTGACTGAAGACACCACCTATCGCGGTAAAGTTGCGATTGTCGCGACTGGCTCAGTACCACGAGCCTTGCCAGCTGAAGGCGGTGACGAATTTAAAGGTCGCGGGGTCCATTACTGCGCGACTTGTGATGGCGCAATGTATCAGGGCCGCAAACTGATTGTTGTCGGCGGTGGCAGTTCCGCGATGGAAGAAGCGGTCTTCTTAACCCGATTTGCAACTGAAGTCTATATCGTGCATCGTTCAGATAAATTCCGTGCCGCCGCGATCGAAATCGAAATGGCCAAAAGCAACCCGAAAATAAAATTCATGACAAGCACCATCATCAAAAAGGTTCATGGTCAAGGCCATGGGATCGGGAGTGTCGAGCTCGAGGATATTAACACCGGGGCAACCCGCGATTTTGCGGTCGATGGCATATTTGTCTATATCGGTAACGAACCCATGACCGATATGTGTAGCGAAGAAATCGAACTCGACAATGACCGTTACATTATTGCGGACGAAGATTGCAAAACAAACATCCCCGGTGTTTACGTGGCAGGCGATATTCGTTCCAAACCCATCCGCCAGGTTGTCACCGCGACGGCTGATGGTGCAGTCGCTGGAATTATGGCCGAACGTTATATTCGTATGCTATAAGTTAATTTCGTCAGAATATTTTACAAATCGATAACCTCATACCAATAATTTTACTTAGAGCTGATGTCTAGTTGCCCTAAAAAAAGTAGGATAGAGTTGTTATAGATCGTATTTCAGGTTGGTGATCGGGTATCTGCAAAATCCAAAGATCACTGACTCGATCCTATTGGGGCACTAGATGAAACAAAAAATTGTTAAACATCCGATTCGCGCTAAGATCTATGAGTGGCTTTTTCGCGAACTCTTGCGAACGGCCGCTTTGATTACGATCCTGACAACCGTCGGGATTGTTTTAACGTTGCTACTCAACACCTTCCATTTTTTCGAAGGCGTTTCACCGTTCACTTTTCTAACCGGCACCCAATGGACACCCCTATTTGCTGATGCCCAATATGGCGTGCTCCCTTTAGTCATGGGGACCTTTGTGGTGGCCATTGGTGCTGCGCTCTTTTCGATACCTGTCGGTCTCGTTTCAGCCATTTACCTCAGTGAATATGCTCACCCAACGGTGCGTAAGATTCTCAAACCAGCACTCGAAATATTAGCTGGTATTCCTTCAATTGTGTATGGCTACTTCGCACTCACCGAAATTACCCCGTTGCTGCAAAAATTGATTCCTTCGACCAATATCTACAATGCCCTCAGCGCGAGTATTGCCATCGGGATTATGACTGTGCCACTCGTCGCCTCCTTGAGTGAGGATGCGATGACTGCGGTGCCGGACAGTTATCGCCAAGGTGCCTACGCGCTCGGCGCGACACGTTTAGAAGTTGTGACGCGGGTGGTCTTGCCCTCAGCGATTTCCGGACTGGTGGCTTCATTTATCTTGGCTATTTCACGGGCGGTCGGTGAGACGATGATTGTGGCCCTCGCGGCAGGTGCCAAGCCTTCAATGTCGCTTAATCCACTACAAAGTGTGCAGACCTTAACTGGTTTTATTGCTCAAGCGAGCATGGGTGATAATCCACATGGCACGATGTCGTACTATTCGCTCTATGCTGTAGGTCTGTTGCTCTTCTTACTCACATTGGGTATGAACGTGCTTTCGCGTAGCTTTGTGCGGAGTCAGGAGAAACGTCGCGGATGAAACAGATTATTCAACAAGCCCCAGCACGTGCTAATAATCGTCGCGTCCGCAAATTAAAAGACCTCGCTGGACACGCAATCTTTTTAATCGGCACACTATTTTCAGTTGTAATCCTGATCATTTTGTTGACAAGCATGCTCTCCGAGGGATTGCGCCATTTAGATTGGCAATTTTTAACGAGTTTTCCATCACGAATGGCCGCCAAATCCGGGATCCTACCGGCACTCGTCGGCAGTGTTTGGTTGATTGGCTTGACCGCCTTAATTGCCATTCCAGTCGGTATTGGAGCAGCAATCTATATTGAAAATTACGGCAAAGATAATCGATTCAATCGTCTGATCAAAGTCAATATTGCGAACTTAGCCGGTGTCCCTTCAATTGTCTACGGCATGCTTGGTTTATCACTCTTTGTCAGAACCTTCGGTTTTGGTCGCAGTATTTTGTCAGGCGCTTTGACGATGGCCTTATTGATTCTGCCGATCTTAATCGTCGCGGCATCAGAGGCGCTCCGCGATGTCCCGAAATCAATCATTGAGGGATCATATGCGGTTGGTTCAACGAAGCTCCAAACGATCACCAAAATGATCTTGCCCTATGCATTTCCGCGCATTTTGACCGGTATTATCCTCGCGTTGTCTCGCGCAATCGGTGAAACCGCGCCGCTTTTATTGATCGGTGCTTTTAGCTTTGTGCGCTTTTTGCCAGAAAATGTTCTCAGTGCATTTACCGTGTTACCTATCCAGATCTATGTCTGGGCGGGTAAGCCTCAGGCTTCATTCCATGAAATTACGTCAGCCGCCATCATTGTCCTATTGATCGTCATGATCTTAATTAACGGTTTAGCGATCTTTTTACGCAACAAATTTGAAACAGGCAAACAACCTGATTGATATTTATTGATTTATTCCTAACGCTGAATTTACTTGACGTTAATCCACATAACCTGTAGCTGATAGTTGAAGAGCAGTATTCGTTCTAATCTAAACATGTTACCCGCCGAGTGCGGAATTCATTCTAAAAGAACGCAATGCGTTCAGTGCAAACCCTTTTAGCTCAAAATTTGGAGGAAAATATGAAAGCTCACCAGTCTACATTCACTTTGAAAACCTTAATTAGTTTAATCATGATTATTGCTCTGACGATGACGCTGTTAGCAGGTTGTTCTGCCGGTGCAAGCACGACTTCCGAAGGTGCTGCCCCAGCAGAAACAAAAGTCGCTTTAGCTGCTGGTCTGTCAGGTCAGATCATCATCGATGGTTCGTCAACTGTCTTTCCAATTTCCGAAGCCGTTTCCGAAGAATTCACGAACAGCAACCCAGATGTCCAAGTCCCTGTCGGTTACTCCGGCACGGGCGGAGGTTTCAAAAAGTTTATTGCCGGTGAAACAGATATTTCCAACGCTTCCCGCCCGATTAAAGACACGGAAGCTCAAGCATTAAAAGATGCTGGCATTGAATACACGGAAATCAAAGTGGCCTATGACGGCTTGACCGTAGTCGTTAATGCAGCCAATGATTTTGCCACCGATATTACAGTTGATGAACTCGCCAAAATCTGGGCACCACATAGTGCAGTGATGCTATGGAGTGATGTCCGTGCTGAATGGCCAGCCGAAAAAATTGGTCTCTATGGTCCAGGCTCTGATTCGGGAACATTTGAATACTTCACTGAAGAAATTACCGGCGAGGCCGGAGCCATCCGCACAGATTACACCCCCTCTGAAGATGATAACGTCCTCGTCCAGGGTGTTGCCGGCGACAAATACGCCATGGGCTTCTTCGGCTATGCCTATTACTTAGAAAATGCTGATAAGCTGAAAGCCTTGTCGATTAATGGGATCTCACCTGAGATCGCGACAATCAAAGATGGCACCTACTCACCGCTCTCCCGCCCACTCTTCATTTATGTCAAGAATTCATCTTTGGAACGCGAGGAAGTGGTGGCCTTTATGGATTACTTCTTGACAGAGGGCACTGTTCTTGTCGAAGAAGTCGGCTATGTTGGACTGACTGATGCAGAATATGCCACTGAATTGGCTAAGCTTGGTTAATCATAAACCGCTGTGGAATCCACAACTTTCGCTACATAGCCTTTTTCAATAAGCGCATGCATGATCTGGTCCTTATGCTCATGGCCAAAGGCTTCAAGAGTAACTTTTAATTCGACGGCCATATTGCGGTTGATACTGACAAATTGATTGTGCTCAAGCCGGATAATGTTGCCCTTCTGCTTTGCTAAAATATGGGCGATTCGTTCGAGCTCACCGGGACGATCTGGCAGGAGGACCGAGAAGGTAAAGACGCGGCCACGGTTAATCAGTCCATGTTGAACAAGCGAAGCCATCGTGATGACATCCATGTTGCCACCCGATAAAAGCGATACAACCCTTTTACCTTTTACCCCGAGATGATTGAGTGCAGCGACACTCAAGAGCCCAGCATTTTCGACAATTAATTTATGCGTTTCCATGACCGTCAAAAAAGCGTCGATCAATTCAAAGTCTTCAATGGCGATGATTTGGTCGACGTTTTCACGGACATAAGGGAACACTAAATCGCCGGGCGTTTTGACCGCCACGCCGTCCGCGATGGTTTCGACCTTGTCGAGTGAAGTGACTTCACCTCGTTCCACCGAAAGTTTCATTGAAGCGGCGCCTACGGGTTCGACGCCGATGATTTTAATCCCAGGCTTGAGCATTTTGGCTAGTGTTGCGACACCTGCGGCAAGACCACCGCCGCCGATCGGCAAAATGATAATATCAACGTCTGGCAAATCAGCGATGATCTCAAAGGCTAATGTGCCTTGACCGGAGGCAACATCGAGGTCATTGAAAGGGTGGACAAACGTCATGCCTTTATCATGGGCAAGCTCTAGTGCGTGTTCATAAGCTTCGTCATAATTCTCGCCGAATAAGATGACAGTCGCACCGTAAGCCTTGGTGTTGTTAACTTTGACTAAAGGTGTCGTTGTCGGCATGACAACAGTCGCTTTGAGTTTTTGAAGCTGCGCAGCTAATGCAACACCTTGCGCGTGGTTACCGGCAGAGGCGGTTATCAAGCCTTTTTTCTTTTGTTCAGCTGGTAAACGCGCAATTTTGACAAACGCGCCACGCACTTTATAAGCGCCGGTCAATTGCAGGTTTTCCGGTTTAAAAAACACTTGATTGCCTGTTAACTGTGTGAAGTGGCGACTGTAGACAAGTGGCGTTTTATTGAGAACAGGCGCTAAGATCTGGCGGGCATTCGTGAATAAATCGAATGATAGCATCGGTTTTCACCTATATCTTTTGATTATTTTGCCCCTACAGAATAGCATATCCTAAAGGCTGTAACGTCAATTCTGGGTGGTGTGTTGTTGCTGCTAATCCACTAAATATCTAGCACATACCAATTGAGTTGTCGGTGGACAGGATAAACTTCAACAGTAGGAAACTGTTCAGATAGTTCGGTGTGAATAGTGCGCACAAAATTAAAGTAGTCGCCCCCTTCAAGCCATTCAACTACATCGGTCACCAAACTGCGAAGTGGGCTATAGTCAAGGATCAGTAATTTATCGGGTGCAGCCAATTTGATTTTTCGAAAGATGATGGAGCGCTGTTGGGCATCTAGTCCGTGTAAAACAAAACTGGTGATTATCAAATCAATCTTAGGGGGGTGCTCTGCATTGATCGCTTGAGAGTTCTGTTCAACGATATCCGCCAATGAAATCTCTGGCTTGAGGATATTAACTTGAACAAAGGATGGTAAAGTCAGCGTGGTTTTCGTTGCTTTCATTGTTTTCGAGGCCTTGTGAGTCGCTCGCTTTTTCGCCCATCGATTCAGTCGCCGTGCTACTTGCGTCATCCGCAATGATCCATCCATGCCGATAACACGATGGCCTTGCTCAGCCAATACATAAGCTAAAGCGCCTGTGCCACTGCCAATATCGATAATCGTCAAAGGACTGCCATGATTGAGTTCAGGTCGCAGTTTGATTTGTTGGCGATATTTGTGAACTTGATAGCCAAAAAACAGCGCATAGGCTGGCGCGATCCAATCAAATAGACGAATATGGTTGTTGCTGTTCACGTTGCGGCTTTTTTTGTTCATCACTGCCCTCAAATGCCCCACATTAAAAAACCGCCTGCCCATGATTCGTACAGGCAGGCGGCTGAGTCGAGTCGCAATTAGATTTTTTCGATGATGTCGAGAAACGCGGTGATCGGCTGATCGCCGAGGAGTTCGTGCACTTCGTTGATTACGATCTTCGGTACACCGCTGACATTGTATTTGATGGACAGGGGGACAAAGGTGTTGGCTTCGATCATGTCAGCCTTGATTTTGCTGTTTTCGAGGGCCAAACGATGGGCGGTGATGACGGCGCCTGGACAATGTGGGCAGCTCATCGTGACGAATACTTGTATGTGAATGTCTTTGTCGATCTTGCGGATTCTTTCGAGTATCTCTTCCGGCAGATCTTGGCGTTCGCCAGATACTTCCAGCAATGCTCCGAGGAACGAGTTGATTTCGTAACCGCCGGGAACACCGAAGAAGCGGATATTGGTGTCTTTGTTGTCCTGATCGAGCATTACAACGGCCGGTACGCGGTCAATGTTGTATTCAGCTGCTTTTTCAGCGTCTGTGACCAAATTATATCTGTGCATTTTCAATTTCGGATTCAGATCGCAGATTTCATCAACAAACTGGTGTGCATCACTGCAGGATTCACATTCGATCTCTTGGCTAAAGAATACGACGTTTACTTCGTTCTTGACGCCATCTAAAATGTGGGTCAATTGGGTACGGATATTGTCATCAAAAAGTGCCATGGATAATTTCCTCCTTAGAAATTAGGGTTGCTGAGTATATAATCGGTCGCCGAAAGCGCGGCTTTTGAGCCTTCGCCACAGGCGATGATGATCTGTTTGTACGGGACATCGGTGACATCGCCAGCTGCAAAAATTCCAGGTTTGCTCGTCTTGCAGAATTCATCGACGATGATTTCGTTTTTATCGTTGAGCTCAAGTAGACCGTGAGCTAATTCACTATTGGGGATTGAGCCAACTTCGACAAAAATTCCGTCTGCCGGTATTTCAAGCAGTTCGCCCGTTTCACGGTTCTCAACACGAACCGCGGCGACATGGTGCTCACCGACAACTTCTTTGACGACGTGGCCTAGCAGTAATTCGACATTTTCATAGTGTTTGAGCTTGTCTGAAAGTACCTGGTCGGCAATCAGGCGATCGCGGCGCTGAACAATCGTCACATGCGTCGCAATCCGGGCTAAGTCGAGCGCGGCTCCGACACCGGCGTTTCCACCACCAGCTACAACAACTTTTTTATTTTTATAAAAGGGGGCGTCGCAAATCGCGCAGTAAGCAACACCTTTGCCGGTGAGTTCTTTTTCGCCGGGGACATTCAGTTTGCGGGACAATTTACCAGACGTAATGATCAGCGTGCGGGCTTTGAAAATTCGGCCGTTATCCAAGTGAACTTCTTTAATCAGGCCATCTTTGATGTCGGTGACATTAGCATCGTTTTCAAAATCGATGCCAAACTGCAGGACTTGGTCATGAAATTTATCTGCAAGCTCGAGTCCGTTGATATAGCGGTAACCAAGGTAATTCTCGATGCCCGCGGTTTCAGCCATTTGGCCGCCAACCTGACGGGTGATTAACCCAGTCGTCATGCCTTTGCGCAAGCAGTAAACAGCCGCTGTCATCCCAGCAGGGCCACCGCCGATGATGATAACATCGTAGGTTTTTTGCGGTTCAAAGGTGTTAAATTTCTGTTCACCAACAAAAAGACTCGAAGACAGGTTGAAATCCATTGGGCACCTCATTTGTTCAGGTTACGTTAGTGACTATACCGCCGGTTGAAATCTCGCACCGTGACAAAATCGCATAACGTTATCCATAAATTTTGATATATCGCATGTGGGCGTAAACGCATATGGGTTTGATCTTATTTTGCCGGAAATCTTGTTCAATTAACAAGTGAGCAGTGTTACTGATTGTGGCTATATCTCTATTGTAGTTCATTTCGAACAGGACAATAATAGTAACGTTGCGGAGGATGTTCTATGCAAATTGAAGTCACCACGGTTCAAAAGTCCTTTGGTCAAGCTGTTGTCCTGCAGGATCTTTCAATTAAAGCCAAGGCAGGAGCGATTCTCGGTTTGCTAGGGCCCTCTGGCGCTGGCAAAACAACCCTGATTCGCCTCCTAAACGGTAGCCTGCGCCCGGATCACGGGACAATCAAAGTGGAGGGCGACGCATTTCCTAATCGCACAGCGCAACGTCAGATTGGATATATGCCACAACATGATGCGGTCTATCTCGATCTTTCAGGGATCGATAATTTGCTGTTTTTTGGCCATATTTATGGGCTGAAAACCAAATACATGCGCCGCCGAATCGGTGAAGTTCTCGAATTTGTCGGATTGCAACATGATGCTACTAAAATTGTTGGCAATTATTCAGGGGGGATGCGTAAGCGCCTATCCCTCGCGATTGCTTTGCTCCATGAACCAGCAATCTTGTTGCTTGATGAGCCAACGGTTGGGATTGACCCGGTTTTACGCCAAGCAATTTGGCAGCATTTTGATGAGTTGCGAAATCAAGGTAAAACGTTGATTGTTTCAACGCATGTCATGGATGAAGCGACGCGTTGCCAAGATGTCGCTCTGCTCTATAATGGCAAACTGATTGAGCACGATACGGTCCCCAATCTGCTCGCCAAAACACCGGACGGCCAAATGGAGTCGCTCTTCTTTATGGCCAAGGCAGGTGAACTGCAATGAAAGGGATCATCGTTCGCATTATTCATCAAATGAAAAATGACCGCCGGACATTGGCGCTGATGGTCATCGCCCCGCTCATGATTCTCACCTTGCTCTTTTTCTTATTGAGCGAATCAGATTACCGACCCCTTATCACTGTCGATTCGTCGGTTCCACCCCAACTCGTTGATGAACTGCAACGCCAACAAGCTGATATCATTGTCTTGGATTCAGCGCTCGATTGGACAGACGACAGCGTTCAACCCTTTGCTGTCGACCAGCAACTGCTTGATGGTGATGCCGACGCCCTGTTGCGGATGGATCAAGAAGGTCTACACATCCGGGTGCTGGAGACAGATGGCACCAAACTGGGCAAGATTACGGCGGTGTTGAAAAGTGCGCTAGCCGAATTGAATCCGGCAGCTGGCATGTCCATTTCCCAAGTCTATGGATCATCTGATGACACCCTATTCGATAGCCTCGCCTATGTCCTGCTCGGCTTGCTCTCGTTCTTCTTCGTCTTCATTATTGCGGGGATCTCATTTGTCCGCGAACGCGACACGGGCACCCTTGAGCGCTTAATGATATCGCCGATTCGCCGCGTTTCTGTTGTCGGTGGCTATACCATTGGCTACGGCATTTTTACCATCCTCCAAAGCATCCTGATGATCGCTTATTCGCATTATGTCCTTGGTCTTGATGTTGTTGGTTCAATCCCTCTCTCGATTTTTGTGATGGTCCTACTTGCGTTCTCCGCCGTCTCAAGTGGCGCGCTTGTGTCAATTTTTGCTAACAATGAGTTCCAAGTCATGCAGTTCATCCCAATCGTCATCATCCCCCAATATTTTTTCTCCGGCCTGATCGCAATCGACACCCTGCCATATGGACTCGGTAAAATAGCCTACATCATGCCCGTTTTTTACGGTTGCACGGCTTTGAAAGAAATCATGATTAAGGGCAACGGCCTCGCTGATATTTGGTTCCAGCTCATTGGCCTCGTCACCATCAACCTATTACTATTTACCCTGAACGTCTTTGCCCTCAAAAAATACCGCCAGCTGTGACGCTGACGGCATTTGGGGTTGCTCGGGGTGTATGAGGGGTGGGGAAAGCGATACCTTTAAATCTGCCCGGCTTCTTTCATCTGTTCGATAATCCCTTGGATCTTTGGTCCACAGCGTTGGCCACGGCAAGGACCGGAGCCGGAACCGACTGCGGCGTTGACTTTTTGCACCGTGTGGGCGCCTTCCAAGATTGCTTTTTTGATGGTAGCTCGTGAAATGCTTTTGCACAGGCAAACTTTTGTAATTTTATCCATGACGGCATCATTGATCTCAGTCATTTGATCCTCCGAAATATTGGCTTATTTTTGTTTTATAATGATGTAGATTATAAACAATTATACCTTGAGAGGATATCTGAAAATGGAAACGTACGAAACGATCACGTTTATAAAAAATCGCCGTAGCATTCGCAAGTTCTTACCTGACGTGCTGACGAATGACCAGATTCAACTCCTAAGTGATGTCGCCTTAGCATCGCCGAGTGCGATGAATCAGCAACCATGGCGATTCCATTTTATAACGAATCCCGCCATACTCCGCGAAGTCAACGAAGCGGCCTTAACGCGTTTTCGCGAAGAGGGTAATTCAGGTGTCATCGATCGCCTCGTCGCTCGGGGCTCGGATAGTTTATTTTATGGTGCGCCACTTGTTGTGATTATCTCTGCTGAACGTAAGCTGATGGCGGGTTACGCGATGATTGACTCCGGAATCGCGGTGCAGACTTTAGCGATCGCCGCCGAAAGCATCGGTCTCGGCTCATGCATCATTGGTCTAACCGCGGCAGCTTTTAAAGGATCGGCAAGAGCCCCGCTTGGTCGCCTGATTCACATGCCTGACGACCATGAGTTCGCGATTTCAATTGCCATCGGTCATCCGGCAATGAGTAAAGACGCCCACGAAATCATGCCTGATCGACTGGTGATCATCCAATAGATCGGCTTGTGATTATTCGATAGATTCGCTGGTGATCATTCAATAAAAAGGTGACTCAATATTTTTCCAGATCAAGAATGTAGCGATCTTTGCGAGATTTGCCGATTTCAGCTAACAGCCTGATTCGGCCATAGCCGCGCAAAGAAATGACATCACCAATGGTCAGCATTCGATCTGGATGTGGTTCAGCACGCCAATTTAGCTGGACTTGGCCGGCGCGAATCCACTCCGTCATATCCGACCGCGAGACGTTGAAGCCGGCAGCGGCAATTTTATCAAATCGCATCGAGGCTGCGGTGATCCGCACAATGGATCCCCCGCGATCTTTTGTTTCAATTTCTGACCACGCAATCGACTCGAGGCTAACCGTGCTCGCGCCGACTGTTTTGAGTTCAAGCTGGAGGAGTGGCAAGATCGTGGCTTGGATCAGAACAACGGCATGATTGTCATCTACGATGATATCGCCGATTTGATCACGGCGAATTCCAATCCCGAGCAAGCTACCGAGGTAGTCCCGATGAGCGAGTGGTTTGATCCCGCGCCCACCGGCCTGGCGATGAATTGCTGATTTGATTTTGAGTGCGGTGATTACAGTTTCCGGTTCTGCAACTGCACGATTCGAGCCATCAGGCACGATAAAGCAAATCTTTCGCTCGGCCTCCGGATAACCACCCTCAATCACATATTGTATTTTCTGATTTTTCAGATAGCCTTCGGCCTGATCTTGCTCAATTGGCGTAAGAAAGCCCGTATGGGTTGGATAGTTTTGGCGGTCAGCTTTTTCAGCGAGATCCAGTAATCTTCTTAAAAAAGCAGAGTCTGCGATCTGGTTCATCGCCCACAAACCTCAACCACCGAAGCCTGCGTGAAATCTATCAGGGCTTGGGGGGTGATCACAATCTGGCAACCGCGGACACCGGCACTGACGGCAAGCTGATTCTGCATGCTCGACGCCGATTCTATATAGGTTGGAAATTTTTTCTTCATTCCAAATGGTGAGCAGCCACCGCGAACATATCCCGTGACAGTCAACAAATCCTTGGTCGGGATCAGCTCAACGCGCTTATTCGCACTGACTTGTGCCAATTTTTTCAGATCAATTTCTCGATCTACGGGAATCAAACAGACGAGGTAACCGGTTTGCTCACCATGAGCAACGAGCGTCTTATAGACCTGTTCAACTGGCATGCCGATTTGGGCAGCGACCTTTGTGCCAGATAAGTCGTTCTCGTCGACTTCATAAGTCTGCAGTTCATAAACGATTTTTGCTTGCGTGAGGATACGCATCGCGTTAGTTTTGGGTATTTTCATGGCCTATGCTCCACTTTGCTTGACAACCTTTTCGGCGTGAATCTGTAACTTGTTTTGTTATTTGATATGTAATTTGTTTTGTGACTTGTTTTGATTGACTTCTCAATCGTTGAGAATTTAGAATTAAAGGCATGAAAAATCAATCTTTTATTCGACTCCCTTTGCAACAAACTTATAATACCCGAGATCTTGGTGGCTATGCTACCGCAAACGGCGACGTGACCCGTTGGAAAGCTTTTTTGCGATCCGATGAGCCCGCTTACTGCACCCCGACTGATATTCGTTTCTTACTAGAATATGGTTTGCGCACGGTCATTGACCTCCGGAGCAGGATTGAATGCAAGTTAGCGCCCAACCCCTTTGCCAACGTGGAATCTGTCCATTACATTAATATTCCCTTGGGCTTTGACGACATCCACGATGATGCTTCTTTGGAAGAGTTAAATAACGCCGTCCCCGGACTGGCTAACTTTTATCTATACATCCTCCAAGAAAAGCACTATCAGATCCGTGAGATCTTTGAATTGATGATTGACCGCTTGCCCCACACGACGCTTTTTCACTGTGTAGTCGGCAAAGACCGCACCGGTGTTATCGCGATGCTTTTATTGAGTCTCGCGGGAGTCAGCAAAGGCGATGTCATCACCAATTACGAAGTCACTTATTCACACGTAAGCCAAAATCCGCGCTTTCAAGATGCGCTAAAATCGGCGCCAACTGAGATCATGCAATCCAAACCTGAGTTTATCTTGCCGGCATATGATCTGATTTTGCATCAGCATGGTGGTGCTGCCAATTATCTTACTTCGATTGGTTTGACTTCAGCGCAAATTGCGAAGTTGAAAGCTCAACTGCTCGCAGACTGACCACTAAGCAAACTCCACAAGCATAATTAGATTTTTTACCCGCTAACAAAAGCCGTGCAGACTGTTTAGTCGGCACGGCTTTTATGTAAAATTATGATGCGTGCAAGTGATTCGCAGTTTGAAATATGCGACCTATTTAATCCCGTTGAAGCACTTATCGAGGTGCTTTTCGTCAACATCTGGTTTGGTCAAAAGGGCCACGACGATTAGAACGATGACGGATAGGGGAACGGCGATGATCACCGCATCAACCAGAGCTAATTTCGCATATGCGGTTTCGGCAAGTAAATAGGGTTTGCCAAAAAGTAGTTTGGAAAGGCCGATTGTTGAAGCGTTTTTGGCGTGAATAAAGAAGATCCAGATAAAGCTTACAATTGATCCGGTCAGAATGCTGGCGATTGCAGCCTTCTTTGAAAGTTTGCGGAAGTATAAGGCACCGACATATACCGGGAGGAAGGCCGCAGCACAGATCCCAAAGAAGATGGACGTCGCTTGTGCGATTACGCCAATGTCGGTTTTGAGCTGATTGCCAACATAGGCAAACAGGGCACTGACGAGGATCGAGATAACAATCCCGATGCGCGTTACGATAATTGAGTCACCTTTGATTTTGAGTGATTTTTCAAATAAATCGCGGCCAATTGAGGTGCCGACCACATGATACTGTGAGCTCAAGGTTGACATTGCCGCGGACATCAGCGTCAACATAAATACCGTGTTGAACCAGCCCGGGAGATTGTTTTTTAAGAACAGCGGGATGATGTTGTCAATAACGCCTCCTGCTGCTACCATGGCAACTTTGCCTTCAGTTTGGAAAAAAACGACGTTGGCAAGAGCGCCAACGACAAAGGCCACCCCGGTCATCATCAAAATAAAAATGCCACCCGAAACGACCGCGCGATTGAGTTCGCGATTGCTTTTAACCGTCATAAAACGGACAACGAGTTGCGGTTGAGCTAACACCCCAATCCCTACACCCATGACTACCGACGTGACCACGGTCCACCAGTAGGGGGATTGGAATTTGGGCATGCTTGTCCAGCCTTGAAAACCAGCCGCAGACATTTTTGCGGTTTGTTCTTGGACAGCTGGTTCTTGCATTAGATTTGTCAAAGCCGTGTGGGCTTGCGTTACACCACCGAGCTTCGTATAAACGAAGATCAAGAGGAACAACATTCCCGCAAACATAATTGAACCTTGGAAAGCGTCTGTGTACATGACGCCCTTCATGCCGCCCATCGAGACATATAGCGCGATGATCATCACGAAGAAAAACAACGTGACATTGAAGTCGATGTTAAAGGTGGTTGCCAGATAGCCAACGCCCCCTTTGAGGACGGCTGCCGCATAGAAGGGCATAAACAAGAAAACAACCAGCGCTGAAAAGCCTTGAATAAAGCGCGAATTAAAGCGCGTCCCAAGCAATTCAGGGAAGGTATGCGCGTCTAGATTATGGCCCATTTTGCGAGTTCGCTTGCCAAAAAATAAAAAGGCAATGAACACGCCCACAAAAATGTTGAGAAAGGTCAGCCAAAGCAGTGACATGCCAAATAATCCGGCATTGCCGCCGAAGCCAACAATTGCCGAGGTGCTGATAAACGTCGCACCATAGGATAAAGCCATGACCATTGGGTGAATCTGACGGCCACCCAACATGTAGTCTTGAGTCGTCTTCGTCCCGCGATAGGCTTTAAGACTTAAATAGGCCAAAATAAACAGATAGATAACTGAAGCAACAATTGGCAACAGCATGGTAACCTCCACGTTTGTTTAGTCGTTACAGGTTTTCTTCAACTTTATGCTCTTCGATTTCCCAGGTCGCTTCTTCAGAAACTTGTGCAGGTTCTGCATCGGCACCTTTGTTCCAGTTCATGACTCCGTAAACGACGCAAGCCACTGCACTGAGGATGCTGAGTAGAAATGCACTCCAGATCCAAAAATCAGGAATTCCTAATACCATACAGGTTCCGCCTTTCAATTAGTTTGATTATCAAAGTGGTTTGCATAATCGTAACTAAATCTGCTAACTGATGCAATAAAAGTTGCTTCTGGCACGTAAAAAAGTCAGAAACTGTTATAAAATACAATTGTCTTCACAATTTAAACATAACCAATAGGTATAGTAGGATTTACATCATAGCAAGGAGACCTACCATGCAACCATTATTAGACCCCCAAAGCACATCTGGAAAACCTGTTGATTTGGCCCCGATTATCGCCACCGACAGTGAACTGAAACAAGTCGCAATTCCGATTGGTGGGATGACCTGTGCAGCCTGTTCAGCGCGTGTCGAAAAGCAAGTGAGTAAATTGACGGGCGTTTCGCAGTCGTCGGTCAATATTGGCACGGAAAAAGGCGTATTCACTTATAACCCCGCGGTCATTCGCCTGTCACAAATCAAAGCGGCTATCAAAAAGGCAGGGTATGAGCCGCTGGAAATCGAAACGGCTCAAGCAGTCGATGCCGATCGTGAGCGCAAGGATAAGGAAATCAGATCGCTGTGGACTAAGTTCATTGTTTCAGCAACTTTTAGTATTCCTTTGCTTTATTTAGCGATGGGTTCAATGCTGACGTGGTGGCAAGCACCGATTCCTAATTTCTTAGAGCCGATGACCTTCCCACTTAATTTTGCCCTGATGCAAATTCTGCTTTTACTACCCGTTGTGATCGCGGGCAAACGGTTTTATAGTGTTGGTTTTAAGGCCATTTGGCAACGTTCGCCCAATATGGATTCTCTGATTGCGATGGGCACATCAGCCGCGATTCTATATAGCTTGTTTTCGATATTCCAGATCACACAAGGTGATTTTGCTGCAGTTGAACATTTGTACTTCGAAACCGCCGGGGTCATTATTACCCTGATTCTGCTTGGCAAATCACTCGAAGCCGTTTCAAAGGGCAAAACGTCCGAAGCCATCAAGAAGTTGATGGGTCTTGCACCCAAAACGGCGCGAGTCGTTCAAGATAATAAAGAACTCGAAATCCCCGTCAGCGAAGTAGAACCTGGCGATATTCTTCGAGTCAAGCCCGGTGAAAAAATCCCAGTTGATGGTGAAGTTGTTCAGGGGTATACATCGATCGATGAAGCCATGTTAACTGGCGAAAGCATGCCGGTCGAAAAAACGATCGGTGATCTTGTCTATACCGCAAGCATCAATGGCAACGGGATGTTTGAATTCAAAGCCACTAAAGTTGGCAATGATACCGCGCTCGCGCAGATTATCAAATTGGTCGAAGATGCCCAGAGCAGCAAGGCGCCTATTGCTCAAATGGCCGATGTTATTTCCGGTTATTTCGTTCCGATCGTGTTTGGGATTGCCGTATTAGCTGCGGCTGCTTGGCTGATCGCCGGACAGAGCGTCGTCTTTTCGTTGTCGATTTTGATTGCCGTCCTTGTCATTGCATGCCCCTGTGCCTTAGGGTTAGCCACTCCGACTGCCATAATGGTTGGCACGGGTAAAGGCGCCGAATATGGCATATTGATCAAAAGTGGCGAAGCCCTTGAATTAGCGCACAAAGTCAATCTGATTGTCTTTGACAAAACTGGAACCATCACAGAAGGTAAGCCGGCCGTGACCGATATCTTGCCTGCACCAGGCTTTTCTTGTGATGAACTCTTGCGCTTAGCGGCTTCTGCCGAAAAGGGTTCCGAACATCCGCTAGGTGCCGCTATCGTCCGCGCCGCCGAAGAAAAAGCCCTCGAGCTCGCACCGATTGATGCTTTTAAAGCCATCCCGGGACATGGCATTATCGTGACGATTCAAGGTCGCGAAATAGCCCTTGGCAATGAACGATTGATGGCCGATATTGGCATAGACTTAAATGTGATCGGCGATGGTAAACAAGCGGATCGTTTAGCCGAATCAGGGAAAACGCCGATGGCTGTTGCCATCGATAATCAGTTCGCTGGCTATCTCGCAGTGGCAGATCAAGTCAAAGCCACATCCGCTCGCGCGATCGAAAAGCTCCATTTGATGGGTTTGAAAGTGGCCATGATCACTGGTGACAACAAAAAAACGGCGGCGGCTATTGCAGCTCAAGTCGGTATAGATCAGGTCTTCGCTGAAGTTTTGCCCGGCGACAAGGCTAATGAAGTTAAAGCGATGCAAGCTCAGGGTTATGTCGTTGCGATGGTTGGTGATGGCATTAATGATGCACCAGCCTTAGCTCAAGCCGATATTGGCTTAGCAATCGGCTCTGGTACTGATGTAGCAATCGCCTCCGCTGATATTGTGTTGATGCGTTCAGACTTGCGCGAAGTTGCGACTGCTTTGCAGCTTTCCAGCAGCACCATCCGCAACATCAAGCAAAATCTATTTTGGGCCTTTGGCTATAACGTGTTGGGTATTCCCGTTGCGGCTGGCCTTCTTTATGCCTTTGGCGGCCCTGTTTTAAACCCGATCATTGCTGCTGCTGCGATGTCGATGTCATCCGTCTCTGTCCTGACCAATGCGTTGCGGCTCAAAGCGTTTAAACCCGTTCGATAACGTTAACCTTTAAACAAGTATTGAGGAGAATAATATGAATATTTATCGTAAATTTACGGTTGTTTTGACTGCCGTTCTGGTGTCCACTGCTCTTTTATCTGGTTGTGCGCAACTGGATGTCATTGCCAAGGTTTCGATTGAGTCGTTTGATCAACTCGTTCAAGCGTCAGATGTGACCCTCAATCCAGAAAATAATCGGTGGATTTTGACCGCTCCCGATGATCAATCGCAGTTTATTCTCAGCCAAAACTTTGCTGATTCCAAGCAAGATCTGACCCTCAATCTGGATGCTGAACCGTTTGTTGTAGCCGGCCTCGATCCAAGCAAGTTGACGTCTGGCCAAGTCGTCGACGGTCGTCTCGTGATCAGTCGGGATGTTTCAGCCGATTCGTTGCAAACTGGTGCGAAAATTTCGGTAGTTGATACTTATAAGCAATTGCTACAAATTGATCGGGAATCACTCGGTTATCATCAAGCACTTGATCATTATGGACTAGATCTTGGGCAAGGCAATAAATTTGAATGGGCGAAAGATTTAACAACAAACGATAAGGATCTCGTATTTGTCTTGGACCCTGCCCCGTTTACTGCAGCTGGCACTGATGTGACATCGATTGAGGGTTGGCTCTTGGCAGATGTCGAGGTGATGGATGATGCCAACAAGCCGATCATGGTCAAAAAACTTCTTAAGCCTTTTGAATTGAGGTAAGCAATATGGCAAATGTTCCTGTTTCCATCACATATTCGATCTCGGGTATGACCTGCAGTAACTGTTCCCAGAAAATTAGCAAAGCCCTCAACAAACAACATGGTGTGATCCGTGCTGATGTTCAATATGAGTTGGGGCAAGCAACGATTCTCTATGATCCAGATCTCATCGAGCCGCGCCATCTCATCGCGATCATCGAAAAACTAGGCTATCAGATTCGCCTCGGTTCGAATAGCAGTAAAAAGCGTGCTGACTTGCTAAAAACCGCCGGAATCGTGATTGGTTTGGTATTGATCTATCAAATTTTGAGTCGGTTTGGCGTGTTTAATTTCTTTAACAATTTCCCGCTCGCTGAACAAGGCATGGGCTACGGTATGCTCTTATTAATTGGCGTGCTGACCTCTGTGCACTGTATTGCTATGTGTGGCGCAATCAATCTTTCAGTGTGCACGACACAAGCCGGTTCAGCAGTTCGCCCGAGTTTGCTCTACAACGCCGGACGAGTTCTTTCATACACGCTAATCGGTGGGATTGTTGGGGCATTAGGCGCTGTAATCAGCTTTACCGGAGCCTTAAAAGGCGTTGTCATCTTGCTTGCCGGTCTTTTTATGGTCTTAATGGGCATCAATTTACTTGGCCTGTTTCCCAAGCTCAGTCGTCTTGTGCCCCACCTCCCCCAATCAACTAGCCGCTTTGTCGCGATGTTGCGGGGGCACTCAAACAATCGCCCGTTTATCATTGGAATGTTAAACGGCTTAATGCCTTGCGGGCCACTGCAGGCGATGCAATTATATGCCTTAGCGACAGCTAGTCCGATCAAGGGCGCACTATCCATGTTTCTGTTTAGCCTTGGTACGGTCCCGTTCATGTTTGCTCTCGGTGCAGCGAGTACATTGCTAACTCAGAAATTTACGCGCCGTATGATTCAGGCGAGCAGTCTGCTCGTGATTGTCTTAGGTCTGTTTATGATGCAAAACGGTTTAGCGCTTTCCGGTCTGCCCAGTACGTTTAATCAAATCCGACAGTTGCGTTTTTCATCAGCAGAGCCTTCTTCAGTTGAAAATGCGATCACTTCTGCTGATCCAGTATTGAACTCGGACACCAATTCGGCCGATGTTCAGATTATCAGAACGACGTTGCAGCCCAATGCCTATGAACCGATCACAGTCCAAGTTGGACGACCCGTGCGATGGATTATTGAAGCTGACAAAGCTTCTTTAAATGGCTGTAACCAGGCCCTTTATGTTCCAGAATATGATCTCGAAAAGCAATTAAAGATCGGTGAAAATGTCATTGAATTCACCCCGACTCAAACAGGTGTCTTCCCCTTCAGTTGTTGGATGGGCATGATTGACAGTGAGATTACCGTCGTCAGCTGAACATTTTGTTTATAAGTTGATATAATCAGTTCATGATCCAATGTTTTGTGAAACAA
>JAQUDJ010000048.1 GCA_028685755.1 Eubacteriales bacterium
TGAACTCGCTGTTAATTCGGAATTTTTACCACTATCTTGAACAGACGCTTCAGAAAGGTCATTCGCGAGGTCCTGATCGTCATTTTTTTCTTCAAAAAAATAACTCACCGGAACATTCAAGGCATTCCCGATCTTCTTTAAGGTTTCAATTGAAGGCGAAATCCCTGCACGTTCAACTTGGCTAATCATACTGGAGGTTAGACTGGTTTGATTGGCCAAATCCAGAATGCGCATTTTTTTACTTTGCCTGAGGGCTCTTATTCTTTGCCCAAGTTCAGTCGAAAGATCATCATTAGGATTTTTGGGTTTGGATGTTGCGCCCATAATTTACCATCCTGAAGCTGATTATTTTAAAGTTATATTTATATTACTTGATAAAATTAATTATGTCTTTATTTAAAATATTTTTATGCGATCTGGAAAATGTATTTAACCTTTATAATCGCTTCTTTTGAAAATTGATTCTCTTGATAAAAGCAGAAAATCCGACTGATTAAGAACCAACAGGGGTTCGAAATCAGCCGGATCTACTTACTTATTCGATTTTTCATTCATCATGCAAGGCGTTGAGCCTGCAATTTAGCTTAGCGCTTGGGATAAGTTGTGCTTACCAAGACTTTACCAGCAGTGATTTTCATGCCTTGATCGATGTCTTCGAGGTTGTAGCGGCCTGTGACCATTTTACGCATATCGATACGCCCAGAAGCCATCAATGCGATAACGTCCGGATAGATCCCTTGACCAGATTGGCCATTCGAGCCACTGATGATGCCAGCATTCCACTGCCAGTTGTAAATATCCACCGGTGTCATGCCGATTGTATGGCCGATTTGGATCGTTTTGCCGCCAATTGCCAAGGATTTGCCCATGACCGGATAAGTGAACTTTGTCGCACCAGCACATTCTGCAAATAATGAAATGCCCACACCTTTGGTTAAGTCCATCAAGAGATCAGCCTGTTCGTCAGCTGATTTGAAATCTTTCGGATTGTAAACAACGTCGGCACCGCACTGTTTGGCCAGCTCGATTCGTTCGGGAACACTTTCAAAGCAAATCAGCTTAGCTGCACCGGATGTTCTTAAGAGTGAAATGGCAGCTAGGCCTATCGGACCGGCGCCGAATACGACTGCATGGCCACCTGGACGCAAGCCACCACCGCGAACGAAGAGGCCATTGTAGGCAACACCTGTCGGTTCAATCATGGCGCCGAGTTCATATGCGGTCATTTCATCGCCATAGAAATCGACGATATCATTGAGGGGGTAGCAATATTTAGCTTTGACAGCTGCATATTCGGCAAAACCGCCGTCATAAGTCAGACCTGGTTCTTCGAGTTCTTTACATTGGTTGAACATCCCACGGCGACAAGCATCGCATTCACCGCACCAGTGCATGGATTCGATGCCGACGAGATCACCAACTTTTAATTTTTTGACATTTTTACCAATTTCAACAATTTTACCGGAAAATTCATGGCCCGTGATGATTGGATATTTTGAATGGCCATCGTATTTGGAATAGCCCTCGTCATCCTGAATCAGCAAATGGGAGTCAGTGCCGCAAATCCCTGCAGCGCCAACTTTGACGAGAACCTGATCATCGCCACAGGTCGGCACCGGACGATCAACCACAGATCCACGAATATTTTTCCAAATTGAATTGCCACGCATGGCGCGTTTTGTCGAAAGTTCGCGTTCCGACACGACGTAGCCTGGTTTCGGTTCAAAATCTGCCTCGACGTAAAAAGCTCTCATAACTTCCTCCTGATTTTAAATGGTGGTTTGCCTATTTTATGCATTCACAGTGGACAATTCCCTAAGTCTCATCAGCATTTAGTCAGCACTTACCTTCTGAGACTTTACTATTACTTAATTATATGCGCGCTAATATCGCCTGTAAAGGCAATATTTCATTTTAGATTAATTTATTTGTGCATTTAATTGACAATGGATAAATTTACAGTGCTCTGCAAAATCTTGGATAGCTATTTATCAATCGATAGATGGCTGATAAATCGTTTGTGCTTGCTATTGTTTTCGGGTAGAGGAATGCGTTCGACTACCACGGTAAATTGGCAATCGATATCAAAGGCAGCTAGCTCACTATCGAGGCGAGCATGCAGACGATTGACAACGTCTGACTCATCCGCTCCAACGAGATCCAAGCGGAGCAACACGTGATTGGGGTCAATTTGTTCCACGATGAATTCGCGGATCTGATCGTCGGTCGTAATGATCCAACGACTGACGAGGTCTGGATAGACCGGGCATAACACGCCCGACCGTGTGCGCAAATAGAGGACATCATCGTTGCGGCCAATCACCTGGCTGATCACCCGGAAATGACTACCACAGGGACAAGCTTCACCCAATTCGACTAAATCATTCATTTCATAGCGGAGCAAGGGCTGAACCGTGTTGACCAAGTTCGTGACAAGCATCTTTTGGGCACGCTGGCCGGCTTGAATGGCTTTGTTGTTTTCATCAAGTAATTCGACATAGACGAGGTCCTCATTGATATGCAGATTGCCATATCGACACGGACTGGCCAGTTGGCCTTCACTGGCTTGGTAAATCTCCACGACCGGCGCTTGGAACGCGGTGGCAAAACGACTTTTTTCAAGCGGATTGAGGACTTCTGCGTAGGTGATCACGCGCCGCAGGGGTCTTTTCAGCAGGGCTAAATGCGGCAGTAATTGCCGCAGCAGCGATGGCGGTGCCATCAAGATGTTAGCACGCATGTGATTGCAGGTTTCGATCAATTTCGCAGGATCCGTCATGGACGATTGATAGGTTAGCTTGATCATCGGCCCATTAATATCAGAAAAACCTTGGCTAAAAACGCGGAGAACAAATAAAATGCGCAGTGGCAAATCAGATAAGCGGACGCCACCGCGTGCTAGAAACACCCCTGGCAAACGTTCAGTTAACGCTTTCGGTGTGACATAAATCCCCTTGTTGCCACTTGTGCCGCTTGAGAGACCGATCACAAATTGGTCTTGAAAATAACCGAGATAATCATGCTTGAGCTCTTTGTTCAGGGCAAAATCCATCACCTCATCAAGCTGTAGACCTGCGGTATTTAAGCGGTCAAAATGGGCCATCATCACCGATTTATTGATTGTTGGTAATTCGCCAAAATCGGCGAGATTGTTGACCGCGTGTTCGGCATATAAGTCGCGATAAAAGGGACTTTGAGCTCGTACTTGAAGCACGAGCTTCAACACCGCCTTTTCTTGATAGCGTCTGATCTCAGTCGGCGTGAATCGGTAAAATTGGCGATTCAGGCGAAAGTAATCGATTAAATGTCGGAGCAAGCTCATGGCTGTCGCAGTTTTTGGGCTTTACTGCTCATTTCGCCCCAATGTCTGACCGTCTGCGTATAAAGATATTCGATCGTCCCGATATAGTGCTTTTTCTCCCAAAAAATCAGAATAATTCCCCAGAAAAGCGCTGAACCTAAGCCAAAGCTTAGCGCACTACCAATGCCAAGCTGGAGTCCAGGGGCTAAAGCGGTCATCCCGCGCCAAGCTATTGCGGCCACAACACTTTCCCAGAAAAAGGCCGTCAATCCAGCTGTCCCAAAACGCAGGAAGAACCGAATGAACGCATTGGGCGCTTTTTGCGGACTTTTGCGATCAAATGCAGCAATTGCCACCAAAATAATGAGGATAAACAAGCCCATCTGGGTGATCATAATGCTATACCACTTGAGATCGATTTCACGCTGCAGCATGGTATCTGGTAAAAAGATATACGAAACCACGCCGAGCAAGAGCAAGCTAACACCGAGCAACAGGGCGGGGCGGCGAGATTTTTTCGCTTCTAACAACAAGCCGAGCCAGGAGCCAAGCAAGCCAAAGGCAAGGAATGGCAAGATCGGATTATTCTTATTGACTAACCAATTCAGCAACAGGACTTGGAACCAGTTTTTCTGGCTCACTTGTTGGAGATAAAGTGGATAGAGTGGCAACCGCACAAGCGACAACAGCAGCACCATGCCCGCTAAACCCAAGAGAACTGGAGCTTTCAATTGATTGATTTTCATCAGACCGAGCCAGATCAAACTGACCAGTAGAATATTGCAACCAATCATCACTAAGCTATCGACGTATAACAAGCGCTCTACGTTGAATCCCGCCCAGTTGCCGTTGCGAATCCATTCGACCAGAATGCTGTTATTCATCCGGCGATTAGCAAACTCGGAAAGTCCTGGCCCCGTAAAAATAAAATAAATATAGGCAATCAACAGAATAAATAATCCTGAACTCAATTTTTTGTGCGCGATTCTTTTGAACGACCAACCATGTATTCGATACAACCGATGGATACTGATGCCATGAGCAGCCCCGCTGATAATCGCAAACAGTCCAGCGAACATCAGTAGAAAGCCAATGATCGTAATGATGACCGGAGGATTCGCCAAATCGAGATCCCATAGTCCGCTAAAGTAATAGAATGCGGTGTGTAATATGAGGAGGCAGAAAATACCCAAGCCGCGGAGAAAATCGAGTCCTTGCCAAGGTTTGTCAGTCAATTCATTCATAAAATTCGCAATCCAATCTTTTTGATCGTCTTATCAATATCTTAACAAACATGATCAACCTGCAGCGCAACCGAAGCAACATGTTCATGCTAAAATGAGTTGATCAGAGCAAAATAGGTCACAATTGCTGGAGGGTCGCTATGGAATCCATTCTCAAAAACCACTTGATGTCGGTCAAAATCAACTCCACAGGTGCAGAAGCGGTCGAAATACGCCGCCTGGATCTTGATTGTTCCTACCTCTGGGGCGGCGATGCAGCCTACTGGGGCAGCCATTCGCCGGTATTATTCCCGATGGTTTGCGCCGCGATGAACGGCGAAATCAAAGTCGACAACCAACACTATGCGATGATGAACCATGGCTATGCCCGCAAAACTGAATTTGAGCTGTTTGAACAAAGTGAGACCACTGCTGCATATCGATTGCAAGCAAACGAGAAATCGCTGGCAATGTACCCTTTCAAATTCCAACTCACACTCCACTATTCATTGGTCGAAAACAGCCTGAAAATTGATTATTTTGTTAAAAATATCGACGAAAAAGCGATCTACTTCCAGATCGGCACCCATCCTGGTTTTAATTGCCCTCTGGAAAAGGACCGCGCCTTTGAAGACTATTACCTAGAATTTTCACAGCCAGAAATACTGGAACGCCATTACATGAACACCGCAAATGTCCTGATTGCAGACAAAACCACCTTGATCGGCGAGCACGTCAGTCAACTGCCGATGACCCGTAGCCTCTTTGCCGACGGCGCCCTAGTGTTCCCCGAAGTCAAATCCAACCGCATTGTCCTGAAAAGTGATCTGTCACCGCGAGCAGTCGCTGTCACATATCAAAACATGAATCAATTGGGCATCTGGCAGGCGAAAGATGCACCATTCGTTTGCATCGAACCTTGGCATGGCTTGGCGGATGTTGACGGCTATACCGGTGAATTCAAAGACCGAGAAGCCGTGATCCAGCTCGCACAGGGCGAAACCTTCCATTGCAGCATGG
>JAQUDJ010000049.1 GCA_028685755.1 Eubacteriales bacterium
GTTCTGTCTGAGCACTTCAACATATTGAGCCCCGGGCAAACTCGCTGCTGAGAAAAAAACACCTGCCTATCAAGAACGGATCAATACATACAAATCATTTATCGCTGCATCAAAACCTGTTTGAATTACATTAGGCTGATTTTACACACCATCACATTCAAGAAATAAAGAGCTCGAAACCACTGTGGTTTCGAGCTCTTTCGCATCAATCTTTCAAACTCTGACCATTACTGGCGATGACTGCTTTGTACCAGTCAAAACTCTTCTTTTTATAGCGATCCAAGGTACCTGAACCGTCATTATTGCGGTCGACATAGATGAAGCCGTAACGCTTTTTCATTTCGGCAGTCGAAGCACTGACCATGTCGATACAGCCCCAACTGGTGTAGCCTAACAGATCAACGCCATCAGCAATGGCTTCCGCAACTTGTACCAAGTGGTCATTCATGTAATCGATACGATAATCATCGGCGACTGTTTTACCACCTTGGCCATCATCAACGAGCTGATCGATTGCCCCGAGGCCATTTTCGACAATAAACAAGGGCTTTTGATAGCGATCATAAAAATAATTGAGGATGTAGCGCAAACCTTGCGGATCGATCTGCCAACCCCATTCGGAAGCTTTGAGGTAGGGATTTTTCTTACCGAGTAACAAGTTGCCTACGGCTTCTTCGCCCCCGCTTTTTGACTCACAGGCACTCATATAATAGCTGAATGAGACAAAATCGACAGTGTTTCTCAAGATGGCCTCATCATCTGGGGCGATCTCAAGTTGAACATTTTCTTCGCGCAGGAATCGTGCCGCATAAGCTGGGTAATGGCCGCGAACTTGAACGTCTGCAAAAAGGAGAGATTCACGATCTTTTAGCATCGCTGCAATGACATCGTCGGGATTGCTAGTCAGTGGATAAGACGGTAACCCGAGGATCATATTGCCGATTTGCGCCTGGGGATCGATCTCGTGACAGAGTTTGACGGCCAACGCACTCGCGACTAATTCATGGTGGATCGCTTGATAGAGGTCTTGTTTACTCAGATCAGCCAGTGGGGTCAAAATTCCCGCACTCATCAGCGGGAAATGGAAAATCGAATTGATTTCATTAAACGTTAAATAGTACTGAACTTTGCCTTTGTAACGATTAAAGACCGTGCGAACGTAGCGTTCAAACAGGGCAATTAGGCGACGATCCGTCCAGCCGTTATATTTTTGTGCAAGATTGAGCGGCGTTTCATAATGTGATAGCGTCAGCATCACCTGAATGCCTTGTTTAGCGAGTGCATCAATCATATCATCGTAGAACTGCAAACCCGCTTCGTTTGGTTCAGCATCATCTCCGTTTGGGTAAATCCGTGACCAGGCTATCGATGTGCGGAATATTTTGAAACCCATTTCAGCGAATAAGGCGATATCTTCTTGGTAACGATGGTAAAAGTCGATGCCGACGAGCTTGAGGTTGTCTAGTGTCGGCGCTACAGTCGGTGCACCAACAACGCCGTGGGGCATAATGTCTTGGATCGACAAGCCCTTGCCGTCTTCGTTGTATGCACCTTCAAATTGGTTGGCAGCAGCTGCGCCGCCCCAGAGAAATCCTTTTGGGAAAGATAAATTGGATTGCATAGTCGCCTCCTGCTTGGACAATTAGTCAGGTGCCGGCACTGGTATGATCTGCCGGACACCTGACCAATTTCTATGTGCTTGTGTTTCTAATGTTATGCGAGCAGTGTCAATAAATTTTCAGTGGCTTTGATCGTTTTAACATCAGTTTCAATTATATCAGCGTATACATCGGTATTCGTGACGATGACTGGCGTGGTTAGTTGGTATCCGGCAGCTTTGATCGCAGCGATGTCAAATTCGACGAGCAGATCACCAACTTTGACTACATCACCCTGTTTGACATGCGCTTTAAAGTGTTGGCCGTTTAATTTGACTGTATCGAGGCCGATATGAATCAGAATTTCTGAGCCTTCTGTCGATTTTAGTCCAATAGCATGACCGGTTGGGAAAAGGACAGACACGACTCCGTCACATGGTGCAACGACTTTGCCAACAGCGGGTTCAATCGCTAGACCTTTTCCCATGGCACCTGAGGAAAATACTTCATCTTCGACATCTTTTAAGGCGACAATTTTACCTGTTAACGGGCTTGTGATTGGCAGCTTTTTGCCTGCAGGAATGGTCACAACTGGAGCGCCAGCTACCTTTTTGTCTTCAAAACCAAAGATCATAACAGCAGCAATGGCGAGGGCAAAGGCGCCGAATGTGCCAATCAGGTACTGTGGAAGGGGTCCAAATGCTGGAATGGAGAGGAAGCTTGGGAACGCAAAGGCCATACCTTTTGCGCCGAGAGCACCATTGATCGCACCACCTACGGCACCGGCGATTGGAACAATTAATAGGGTCTTTTTATAGCGGGTCAAGATTCCGTAAATGATCGGTTCAGTGACACCTGAAACGGTGCCGGTCAAGAAGGTCGAACCCGCCAGTGCTTTGAGCTTTGCATCACGTGTTTTGATGAAAACAGCGAGTGCAACACCGAGCTGGGCGAACACGGCACAGGCGGCAGCACCAATCAAAGGGTCACCACCATTGCCGAGATTAAAGATAATGATCGGGACAAGGCCCCAATGGAGACCCAAGGTGGTCAAGAAGGTCCAGGCAGCGCCCATGACCGCACCCATTGCAAAGCCACTTTTGCTGCTCAAGAAGCCGATGCCTGCGCCGATGCCATTGCCGACATATGTGCCAAAAGGTCCGAAAACCAGAAGGGCCAGCGGCACAAAAACAACTAATGAAATCATCGGAACGAGGAACATTTGCAAGTCTTTGTGAATCCATTTTTTAAGCTGCTTTTCAGCCATGGCATAGAGTAGGATCGTGATAAAAATCGGGAAAACGGTCGATGAATAATCAACAACGAGGAGCGGTATTCCGAAAAAATTGGGGGCTGTTTCGGCGCCAATCAAACCGCGAATACTGGGTTCAAGTAATGCGGCGCCGATCGCTGCACCAACGAATGGGCTTGCGCCGAGTTTATTGGCAACGGTGTAACCGAGGAAGATCGGCAGGAAGTAAAAGACCGCATTGGCGGCGCCTGCGAGGACAGCATAGGTTGAACTGTCGGCAGCCATCAGATGTGTCATGGTCAATAATGCAAGGATAGCTTTCATCATACCGGCGCCTGCTAAAATGCCAAGCAAGGGGTGGAAGCTTCGAGAAATGACGTCAAAAATCCGATTGACTAAAGGTTCTTTGAACGACTCAGTACTTTCGGCAAAATGCGCAATTTTACTCAGTTCTTTATGAACCTCAGGGACATGTGTGCCGATGACGATCTGAAACTGACCACCACTTTTGACGACACTCAAGACGCCATGTGTTTGTTCGATTGTCTTCTGATCGGCTTTTGCTTCATCTTTGAGTTTGAAGCGAAGACGAGTTGCACAATAGACAACACTGTTGATGTTACTTTCCCCGCCAACTAAGCGTAGGATGTCCGAGGCCAATTTTTCATACTTTGACATGTGGGTTCCTCCTCATAAATCGTTTCTGGTAATCATGCTCATTCGATTAATGTTATTTTACTTTCTATGTTCAACCGGAAAGCCAACTCGCGAAATCAGCTTCTAGTTAAGACCAAGGTAATGGGGAAATAAAAAACCCGAAGTAAATCAAATGATCCCAATACTTGTGGATCGATCTGGTTCCCTTCAGGTTTTGCCCGCCTAGTGAGGCAGTAACAATCCCGCTTGAGAGGCTATATGCATGTTGGATCAATTAGTCTTTTGTGTTTTTGATTAGTCGTTCAAGGTGAACCGTGAAGTAAAGGAGTTCTTCATTGGTTAGGTTGTAATTGTACTCATTCTGGATAAAGTTTTTAATTTTTTCAGTACAACGATATGTCTCTGGGTATTTTTTACGGACCATTTGAAAAAGTTCGTCATCTTGTTCATCACTGTAAAGCTTCGCAGTTACTAAGCGTTGGGTAAAATATTTAAGGTGCGTGATGAAGCGGTAGTAGTTGAGTGATTCTTCATCAAGGGTAATCATGAAATGAATTCGTACGATTTCGAGGATACTTTTCATGATTTTAGTCATCGCCATGACCGTTGGTAGTTCTTCATCTAGTTGTGCGTTGATTAAGTGTAAGGCAATAAAGGCAGCTTCATCTTCAGGTAATGTGACTTGGAATTTCTCGTCGATTGCTAATAAGGCCTGTTTGCCGATGGCAAATTCGTCTGGATAGATGCGTTTCGTTTCCCAAAGCAGGCCGTTTTTGACGATTATGCCGTCCCTTATTCGCTTAACTGCAAAATAAATGTGATCTGTCAGGGTGATGGTTAATGTATCATTGAGCTTCTTACCGAGTCGTATTTTGACATCTTGGATGATTTTGTCAACGAGTTCAAAGTAGTCGAGGGGGATTTCAGCGAGTAGACTGACAAGTTTACGCGTCATGTTTTGATCAATCTGGGTGAATGTCTTTTCAATTTTTTCGATTTCGATCGGTTCGCCGGGCTTTCGGCCAAAAGCGATGCCCCGACCCATTACGATGATCTCGTGGCCGTGCTCGTCCATGGACTGCACCACATTGTTGTTGTAGATTTTGCTAATCTGCAATGTGACCTCCTCGATTCATTGTTTGGGTTCACTTGCGTACCGTTTGAGGATACCGATAAAAACAAAAAAGACAAAACCGTGGAGCGCTTGAGCGCTTGGTTTTGCCTGCATGACCAGTAACAATCCATGACATATTCAACTAATATGATACTACCGTGACACGCATGTGATGTCAATATCTTTTTAAATCCGATGCATTATTCGTACACTTATCCAATAATAATTGGCGATGTTTTGCAATGCGCACAAAAGCGCTCGAACCCCAGCGGTTTCGAGCGCTTTTGCTGATCCTACAATGCACCGACAATTTTAATCAAACATGCTTGGCATCGAGATAGTGCAAGGTTGCACCACTTCCTGCGAGTTTTAGATAGGAGGCTGCATCGCCAAAGACTTCGCGAGCATAACGATAGGATGCGCCCATGGCCGCTTCAAAGGCTACCTTTTCATTCGGTGCCCATTCGGCATAGATGTCATTGACATATGTTGCCAGATTTTCCAGAATTTCGGTGCTCGGTGTCCCAGGGTAAGCCGAGGCAAATCGCACGCCGGCTTCCCAAGCACCACGCGCGATCGCTTCGTTTCCTGTTAATAATTGTCTTATACGTTAGTCCCCACTTGTTTGATTAGTTCTCGTGTTGTTTGCGTTTGGCATAAGATAGGATGATCCCGAGAGCAATCGACAAATAGGCAGCTACGACGACGCGAAACTCGGGTGCTAAAGTAAAAGCAAATGTATGGGCAGGAATTCAGAAAAAGGGTACCGTTTTCGCAACAATGAATTTGATAAAATTTTGCCAGTCGATTTGGGTGACGGCTTGCGCCACACGGACCGGATGACCAGCAACATGACTGTCAATCAGTAAGTCCGATATGC
>JAQUDJ010000024.1 GCA_028685755.1 Eubacteriales bacterium
ATAGGCCAAACCAGACACGACTTTGTTGGCGTTAATATCCTCCGGGGAAAAGGCTTCGGTCGCTTGTTCAGCGCCAGAAGTATTGCTATTAAAGCTCCCCCATTGGTTGTTTTTTTGCTCCTGAGTGACTTTGGCGCCACAATGATTGCAGAATTGGACATCATCGGCAATTTCTTTGCCGCAACTCGGACACACTTTGGCCATGGTTTTTCCCTCCGTGATTATAATTTGTTTGACTTTATAAATATTATCGCAAATTAGTTTAATAATGTCACTCTTTGGTATTAAATATAGCATTTTCAGCATCGCAAAAGAAACCAGTTAATTCTTTAGGATTTTTACAAAGGACACTTTTCATGCTATGCTAAAGGGGAACGAAGTCCATCCCATTCATCTGCTTCATGCAATAGTGGAACAACTGGTTTACAGCTGAAAGGAGACAAAATGATGTTCAAAGATGTGATCGGTGCCATGACTGGTGCCAACAAACGAAAACAGAATCAAAAAGTCGCGGCAGGCTTAACTGCTGGAGCATTATTAGGCGCAATCGCAGGCCTGCTGTTTGCACCGAAATCCGGTAAAGACACCCGCGAAGACATTCGTGTCGGCGCACAGCTCGGTGCAGAAAAGGCTAAAGAAGCCGCTACCCAAGCCGCCGAATTTGCTAAAGAAAAGATCTCCGAAGTCAAAGAGCATCTCAAACACAAAGAAGATACAGCTGTCGAAACTGAAGACCCTGCTGATTCTGACGACAAAGCCGAATAAATTTATCCATTAATTAAAGAAAGCAGGTGCTCAAATGACGGTCACCCTTGATTTAATGACTGTTCTTTACGCGTTACTCGCTGTCGCCGGTTTGGTGCTGCTCGTTTATCTCGTTATCGCGATCGCCAATTTGATCAAGACCTTAAACAAGGTTAATCAGATTCTTGATCAGGTGCGTGAACCCGTCGCGGCGACAGTCAAGCAAATGCCAGAGCTCGTAGGCAAAATCGATCGAATCAGCGCACATGTCGAAACGGTAGCCGATGCGGCGCAATCCACGATTCCCCCGATTATGGGCGACATCAAGGCTGTGACGGCCAATGTGAGAGAGAATGTGAGCAACGTCGGCGAGACCGTCCATGAAGTCTCAGATGGCATTCACGGCTTTTTCTCAGGCGCAGAAGGTACCGCGGGTTATCTCGGCTCATTTATCACCATTCTGTCAACGGCATTTGATATCTTCAATCATGTATTCCCCAAAAAGACAAAAGCTAAACGCCGTCGCAAATAGGATCATTTTTCGCAACAACATGTCATAAAAAGCCGGAGCATTTTACGATGTCTCCGGCTTTGTTTGATGTTGATTACTGCCCCACGAGGACGATGATTGAGCGACCGATCATTTTAATCGTTGGTCCAGTCGGTTTCATTGCCGATTGTTCGAGGTTAACGGCGTCTTTGGCAGCTAAGGTCGTGTCTATGGCTAGGTGCCAACGTAAACGACCCGGTAAACGCGGCAGGGCTACAGTTTGCGTTTCCCAGTGAGAATTAATTGCAAGATAAATAATGTCATCACGTTGCTTGGTTGCATCATAGCCGGTAAACATCACAGCTACGAGATGCGTTTCTGGATTTGGATCGAGATACCAAGCTTGTACGCCATGTTTGCTAAAGGAGGGCAAACCACAGCGGGAAGCATCCTGGTGATTGCGCATCGCGGGGTGGAGGCGTCTGAATTGGATCAATTGCTGCACGAAATTAAATAAATCGCGATTTTTATCGAGATCCGACCAGTTCAGCCAAGAGACTTGATTATCTTGACAATAGGCATTGTTATTGCCGCCTTGTGAATTGCCAAACTCATCACCGGCCAAAAGCATCGGCGTGCCGCGACTACATAGGAGCGCGGTAAAAACATTGCGAATCAATCGTTTGCGTAGCTCATTGATCTGTGGGTCACCGGTTTCACCTTCCGTGCCACAATTCCAACTGTTATTATGGTTGTCACCGTCAGAATTACCCCAGCCGTTGGCTTCATTGTGCTTGGAGTTGTAGCTGTACAGATCATGTAACGTAAAGCCATCGTGACAGGTGATAAAGTTAACCGACGCATTTTTACCACGATGTAAAGGGTCATAAAGATCATGTGATCCAGCCAAGCGGTCGGCGACAATCATTGCAAGGCCCGGATCGCCTTTGAGGAAGCAGCGCATATCGTCGCGATAACGACCATTCCATTCGGACCACCGGCTCCAAGATGGAAAACTTCCAACCTGGTACAGGCCCCCCGCGTCCCAGGCTTCAGCAATCAATTTAACATTAGCTAAGATCGGGTCAAAGGCGAGGCTCTGCAAAAGCGGCGGTTTACTCATCGGTGAGCCGTCTTCGTTGCGTCCGAGAATCGAGGCGAGGTCAAAGCGAAAACCATCTATACGATATTCAGTGACCCAATAGCGCAGACATTCAAGGATCATCTGCTGGACGACCGGATGATTACAGTTGAGCGTATTGCCGCAACCACTAAAATTATAATATTGGCCATCGGGACTGAGCATGTAGTAGACATTGTTATCGAAGCCCTTAAACGAAATAACCGGGCCGTTCTCGTTGCCCTCTGCTGTGTGATTGAAAACAACATCGAGAATCACTTCGATCCCATTTTCATGGAATTGGCGAATCAGTTGTTTAAGTTCAATCCCTTCACGGTTATATTCGATACCCGCGGTGTAGCCGGTGTTTGGAGCGAAAAAGCTCACCGGGTTATAGCCCCAATAATCGAGTAAATGATTGCCTTTATATTCACGCACATCGCGCATTTCATCAAATTCAAAAATCGGCATAAGCTCGACGGCATTGACGCCAAGCTCTTGTAAATAGGGGATTTTATCAGCGAGACCGGCAAACGTTCCAGGATATTTGACACCAGAAGAAGGATCAAAGGTGAAACCGCGCACATGTAGTTCATAGATAATGAGGTCGTCCATGGGGATCTGCGGATCGCGACTGTTGCCCCAGTCAAAATCATTTGCAACGACGCGAGATTTGTAATGACAGCTGTCATTTTTGCGTTCGCCCCAGCGACTTTGTCCGGTCACGGCTTTCGAATAGGGGTCAATTAGAAATTGCTTAGGATTAAATAGTAAGCCTTTGCCTGGGCGATATTCACCATCTACACTGAATGCATATTCAAATTCTTCGATATCAAGACCGAACACGATCATGGAATAGACATAACCGATTCGATAATTTTGCGGGTAGGGGATGATTGCATAGGGCTCGCATGCTTCGCGGCGAAAGAGGACTAAAGACACCGCCTTCGCATTTTGGGAATGGACCGTGAAACTCACACCACCTGGGATGACCACCGCACCATTTTCAAGAAAAAAGCCCGGCCTGATTTTAAAACCATTCACCTCATCTAAGGGTACGAGGTTATGGCCAAGGCCACGAGCGAAACTTTCGTAATTGACCAGTGTTGTCAGGTCATTCCAATTCATATTATCCTCTTAAATAGTGAGCATTTTTTAATTCATACTGCAGTATACATCACGAAGGTCGTTATCGTCGCGCTTGCCTAAAGATATACGATAGAAAAGGAGTGTGTTAGTATACACAGGTCAAATCGCGACATATCAGAATAGTGCGGCTTTATATGGATAAAATTTTGGCGAATTGGAAAAATTGATGCATTTTATAGCGCATTTCTCAATTCTTAGCTATAATGTTATTAAGATCATTAAGTAAAGGATGGACAGTTTTATGATTAAAGTCGCAATCTGTGATGACGATCCGATTTTTCTTAAAATGCTGGAACAGATGATCGATCAGATCGCGAAGTCTTCTGGGTTACCTGCAGAGTTCGTAGAATTTGAGACCGGCGAGTCCCTGATGCAATACCTCAAACAAAATCAGAATCACATCGATGTGTTATTTTTAGATGTCATGCTCGGCGACAGTAACGGCTTAGAATTTGGCCAGATGATTCGCGAGCGATATCCCTTTATCCAGACCGTCTTTATCTCCGCTGATATTGATTACTCGCTTGATGTATTTGATTTAGAGGCCGTTTATTTCTTAAATAAACCGATCTCGATTGATCGCTTGACCCGCGCGTGGGAGCTTGCTTTGCGTCGCATCAGCAACCAAAAAGAATCCTTCCTCCGGATCAATAGTCGCGGTCACCATTTAAATATTCCATTCAAGGATATTTTGTATCTAGAGAGTGAACGTCGGATCATTATTGTGCACCGACTTTCGACTTCACATCAGTTCTACGCACAGTTAGACGACATTGAGCTGACGATTCCCGATTATTTTATCCGCTGCCATCAGAGTTATCTCGTGAATATGCAATATATTGCGAGCTTAGCCAAGGGGCGTTGTCAGATTTCCAACGGCCAAATTATCCCAATTGCTCAAAAGCGCCGGGCGATTACACGTCGCCAGTACTTGCAATTTGTCAAGGATCAGGCTCAAATCGCTACGAATTAAATTGCTTTTATCGGGCAACATGCATTGATTATGCCGAATAACATTGCTTTTATAACAATTAACAGCCACCGCTGATAAAGCCGGTGGCTGTTTTGTTTTCAGCATCAGTTGCAATCGAAAAAGTTACAATGCGTAACTTTTTCATGCTATAATTTTAACCATTAACCCAAAGCTTAGTGACGTAAACTATTCAATTTAGACACGATCTTCAAGGGGGCATGGCATGCAATTTACTAACGACTTCTGGCACGTTTATGATGCGGCTCAGAAGCGTCTAGCAGATGATCCCGAATACATTCAGATCGAAAACGAAATCAGCAACACCCTTGAGCAGTTCCAGCAACAGGATTTGCTCGAGCATTTGACGAATGCCATGGAAATGCAGTATATGTTACTCGCCAACGAGATATATAAAATTTCCCAAAACACTGCAAACAGTCATGTTGAGCGTAACTCAGGTGATTGACAGACGTTTGATCTGCGGAATAAAATTCTCATAGAATGATTGGCCAAGTTGTTTCGGCTTTCATTCGACGATTATTGGTAAAGAAGTGATTACATGATCGAACGTAGACAAACCAACCAACGTCAATGGGTATTGGACACGATCCGGGACTATGGTCACATGAGTGCCCAAGCTATTTACCAGAAAATTAAAGACCAGCACCCGGATATTTCGGTTGCCACGGTTTACCGCAATCTCAATATTTTACTCGAGTCTGGTTTTGTCCAAATTGTTGGTCATTCTAGCCAAAAAGAGATTTATGACGCCCGTACCGATGTTCATGCGCATTTTATTTGTCGCGATTGTGGCTTGATTGAAGATATCGAAGTTGAGCCCGATCAGCGTGCAATTCAACTTTTACAAGCACGAGGCCATCAGATAACTAGCAATCGAATATCCTTATTAGGCCGTTGTCCGACATGTGCTCAGAACAAAGCAGGAGTTCATTCATGATTATCACTAGTCGTGCTCTGCAACATGGCATTTTTGCAGATGAATATGGGCATCGCGGGCAACGAGATTGGTCTGGTGAAATGGTCACCTATTCATTGCCAATTCAGATCACCGATGCCCCCGCAGACACCGTTACTTTTGCGATTGTTTTTGAAGACAAAGACGCCGTGCCCGTTTGTGGGTTTACGTGGATTCATTGGCTTGTTGCTGACTTGGACCGAACTGAATTGTTGGCCAATGAAAGTGTAACGGCGACTGATTTCGTACAGGGTACCAACAGTTGGTCTGGTAAGCTCGGCGGTCTTGATCGTTTAGCCGCTAGCTATTATGGCGGCATGAGTCCGCCTGATTGCGCCCACGTATATGAATTACATGTATATGCGCTTGATACGCGTTTAGATTTGCCTCGCGGCTTTTATTTGAACGAGCTTCACAAAGCCATGGCAGGTCACGTTTTAGATCAAGCGACGCTGATGGGACTTTACCCAACCCGCTAATAGCCGACACGATCTTTTTGACCATTTAATTCTGGGAGGATCTTGCGACTTGTCAGATCATCATGTGGTCGAAGAGACTTCGGCAATGCCTTCCTTTGTAGAACAAATCGTTCAATTTGAACAGATGTTGCTTGAGCAAACCGCTGCTTTGTTTGCTGCTCGTGGCGAGCGATTCGGCGCGGTGTTACAGGATACGCTACACCGCGTTGGTCTATATCTCGGCGTTGACCGAGGCTATGTTTTTCGATTCAATGACCAAGCACAGACGATGAGCAATGTTTATGAATGGTGTGCGGACGGTTTAGAACCGTCGATCTATCGCTTACAGAATTTATCAGTCGATGCGTATCCTGCCATGTTGTCACATCTGCGAAACCACGAAGAAATCCTGATCGAAGATGTCTCAGCATTGCCTCCAGAACTCGAAGCTGAAAAAATAATGCTCGAAAAGCAATCCGTTTGCTCAGCGTTGATTTTACCATTGAAGTCTGAACAGCGAATCCTCGGATTTATTGGCTTTGATGCGATTCGACGTGGCGCCATTTGGAACCAAGAATCCCGCGGGATTCTAAAATTTCTAGCAAGTACCGTCGCTGTGAGCTGGCAGAACGAAACCAACCGTCTCGATTTGTTGCAGGCGATGGCCGTCGCCAAACAAATGGCGGAAAAAGCTGAATTTGCGAGCCAAGAAAAGAGCAGCTTTTTATCTAATATGAGCCATGAAATTCGCACGCCGATGAATGCCGTGATCGGGGTTGCCCATTTGCTCAAAAATGCTGATTTATCTCAAGCGCAGAATCGGTATGTCGACATTATCCAGACCAGCAGCCAAAATATTTTGCAGATAATAAATAGTATTCTTGATCTTTCAAAAATTGAGTCAGGGAAGTTTGAACTCAACCTACTACCCTTTTCGCTTGAAGAGGTTCTCGAGAACTTGAATCGCATGTTTCAGTTTCCGGTTGAAGAGAAGGGGCTGCAAATTTCCTATGAGCATGACCCCCGAATTCCCGCATTTTTAGTTGGTGATCCGACCCGGCTCCATCAGATTTTGACCAATTTGGTCAGTAATGCAGTCAAATATTCAAATACCGGTCACATTTTTGTCAAAGTTCAGCTCAAAGATATTCATGATGAACTGTTTTGGTTGAATTTTTCAGTTGCAGACCAAGGTGTTGGTCTCAGTGAAGACGAACTTAAGCATCTATTTGACCCATTTTGGCAATCATCTGTCGCAACCCTCAAAACACATCATGGCAGTGGCCTAGGTCTCGCGATTGTTAAGAATCTTAGTGATTTAATGGGTGGACAGGTCGACGTTACGAGTCAAGTGGCCCATGGTAGTCAGTTCACGGTTTCGCTGCCCTTCACGTTGGCAAAACAAGCAGCTGAATTCAAGCCAGATCTACCCCTGAGTTCACACGATCATGTACTGATTTTAGATGATGATCTTTCAAGTCAGCGCTATTTAGCTCGCCTTTTGCATGCTTGGTCGATCAAGTCCACCAGCTGCACAACAATTAATGCTGCAGTCGCGCTTCTCAATAAAACAATAAGCCAATCACATCCCTTTACGATAGGTATTATTGGACAGCAGCATTTGGTCGGGGATGGGTTAGATCGCTTGAGCCAATTGCGGAAACGCACGCCTTCGATCCACCATTTGTTTGTGTTAGTCGAACCAGACAGCAGCTTGCTCTATGAACAAAATCGCTGGAGTGGGGTTATCAACGGATTTTTGACAAAACCGATCAAAGCCTCCGTGCTCAGTGATGAATTGATGATCCATCTTGGCATCGACACCCTGCCAACGCCACCGATCACCGAAAACAATCCGCATTATCGCTTCCAACAGGTCAGTTTGTTGATTGTCGAGGACATCGCGATAAATCGGGAAATTATTCGAACGTTGCTTAAGACGTATGGGATTGAAGCTGAAGTTGCACGCGATGGAGCGATGGCACTCGAAATGGCTAGTCAGACTAAATACGATCTCATTTTGATGGACGTTCAGATGCCCTTCATGGATGGCCTTGAAGCAACCCGGCGGATCCGCAAGCTTGCAGATCCGCAAAAATCTCGCGTACCAATCATCGCTCTGACGGCGCACGCGCTAAAAGAGGATCGGGATGCTTGCACAACAGCAGGTATGAATGATCATCTGATCAAGCCAATTGACCCCGAATTGCTTTATGAGCGTATCGCAAAATGGTTGCCACATCGCTTGAGCCCAGAACAGCTGACGACCTCATTCAAGCGTCATAGCCAGGCACGGAGCTCAGACTCCCAATCGAATGAGACAATGAATGGTTATGACCAGCAGTTATTTAATCCGAACACCGGACTTGATCTTGTGGGCGGCAATGTCGACATTTTTCGCTCGCTTCTACGCAATTTTATTGCAATCTATTCTGATTTGCCGAATCAAATTGACCGACTCTTAACTGAAAACAATCAATCCGGTCTTTCACGCATTTGTCACAATCTCAAGTCGACTACAGGCCATGCCGGGAGTGCTATTTTATCGACTCAAGCACATCAGTTAAACCAAATCGTCAAAACTGGCGCTTGGCCACCTAGTCAAGAAACGAAACAGCAGCTCGAACAATTTGGCCGGGATATCATTCATTTGCTGAATGTGATTTCCCATTACCTCGAAACGGTCGATCAAGTTGAAGCTGCCCCGGTGATGTCGGAATCCACGCTCCAAGACGAATGCATGCAAGCTGTATATCGACTCCGCCAGCTTTTACAAGATCATGACCCATTAGCAAGCCGCGATATCGTCCAATTCATTCTCAATAGTGCATGCAGTCATGCAGTTGCCGACCTGATGCAGCGGATCAGTCGAAATCTCAATCTATATCAATTTGAACAGGCATCGCTTGTTCTTGAACAGCTCGTTCACAACTTCTTACCCCCAGAAAAGCCGAAGGCGAGATCATAAGATGAATACACCTGACCTGCGTGAGACGATCTTAGTCATTGAAGATAGTCCGATCCATATTGATTTATTGATCCAACTTTTAGGACCGGATTATCGTGTTCTCGTTTTTACCGATGGTCAAACCGGCTTATCCGGTGTCGAAAAAATAGTTCCAGATTTGGTTTTGTTAGACATCTTATTGCCAGATATTGACGGTTTAGAAGTGTGCCGTCAGATCAAAAGTAATCCATTCACGCAAGATATTCCGGTTGTGATTTTAACGTCCTTAACCGAAGCCACCGATGAAGTGAGTGGACTAGAAGCTGGCGCGAGTGATTTCATTAGCAAACCATTTAATCCGGGTCTGCTCAAAGCCCGCATCCGCGTTCATCTTGACCTCAAAAAGCATCGTGACCGTTTAGACAAACTTGTCGATGAGCGCACCGCCGAACTTGAGAAGACAAAAGAGGCCATTATTGCTAGCCTAGCTATCCTTTCGGAATATCGTGACTTTGAAACGGGCATGCATGTTCAGCGGACCCAAGCCTTCATCCGTTGCCTCGCGATGAAAGTTTGGGATTTGACAGGTGAAGAAGCGACTTCTGGCATGCTCGATTTGCTTGGTCAATCCGCCATGCTACATGACATTGGCAAAGTTGGCATTCCTGACACCATTTTATTAAAGCCAGGCCCCCTGTCCGAAGCCGAATTCGACATCATCAAAAAGCATCCTATTATCGGTGCCGATGTCCTCCGGCGCACCGAAAAAATTCTGGGATCGAATACTTTTTTGCGATTCGCTTTGGAAATCGCGGAGAGTCACCACGAGCGTTGGGATGGTTCGGGCTATCCTCACGGGCTAAAAGCTGAGCAGATCCCGCTATCAGCACAATTAATGACGCTCGTTGATGTCTATGATGCATTAACTAGCAATCGTCCCTACAAGAAACATTTGCCACATGAAGAAGCTGTGAGAATCATCCGCGAAGGCGACGATCGTATCCGTCCAGAACATTTTTCGCCAGTTGTCCAACAAGCGTTCTTTTTAGTGAGTGAAGAGTTCGATCATATCCGAATGATTTTCCGTGAGAAAGATCAATGAAAATGTCAAAAAAGATATCGAAAATTGACACAAACAACGATTAGAAGATTACGCAAAATATTCAAAATATTGCATGTGCTCACAAAATTCTCACAAAAACGACCAAAATATGCTATTTTTTGAAATGTTTCGTAAAAGCTTGCTGATTTTACTCAATTTGCGTTATTATAAATCAGTTTAAGTATAATTATTATTTAGTGACTCTTGGAGGATAGCTATATGGGCTTTCGTGAAAATTTCAAACAAGCACTCGACGAAATGATCGGAACTGGGAACGATGAAAAAACCACACAATTTGAGTCGTCGGTAGATGTTGTCGATGTTTCGATGATTTCAACCCATGAGTCTGAAAAAATCGCTGAAGAAAAAGAACAGCAGGCGCTTCGTCGCAGTAATTATGACTACCGGACCAATGTGCAACGCGAAACAATTGCCCAAGTGACAAGCTCTGCGACTTTACGTGTTGCTGGTGACGCTCCTAAAACAATCATTACTGCAGGGACTTCAATCAAAGGTGACATCACTTGCCAAGGTGACTTAGATGTCAATGGGACAATTGTTGGTAATGTCACATGTGAAGGCTTATTGCGTGTGACCGGCAAAATCGAAGGTGACGTTCACTGCGCTAACTTTGAATTGATCAGTGCTGAGATTCGCGGTCAAGTGACAATTGCCAATCAACTGCTGATGCGTGGCGAAAGTGTAATCATTGGTGATCTGAGCGGTGACATTATGGAAATCAATGGCAAAATCAAAGGTAATATTACCGTTGGCAATTCCTTGCATTTACTCCCGCAAGCGTATGTGCTTGGCGACATGAGCACTCGCAGTATCCAAATTGAATCAGGGGCCGTTGTATTTGGTCGCCTGAATATCACAACTGATGGGGAAAAGCATGTCAGCTTTGACACCACATCTGGTCGTTAAGATATGAATGTGCATTAAGTGAGAATATAATTTGACTTATAATAGATCGTTTAAAAATATGCAGTATTTTGGCAGTGTCCATTTCTTTAAACAAGTGATGATGATTGCGCTGTTTGTCATTTTGCCATTCAGTCTAATAGCCGTGACTGTTTTATCGGTTATTTTTTATCAGACGACTATTGATATGCGAGGTGAAATTGCATCCCTCAAAACACAATTGACTGAAATTCAGGAAATTCAGCAAGGTGATGATTTGACGCAAAATATGGACGGGCAGCTTGTCGCTGGTACAGAAATCTCGCGCATTCAATCAAACAATCTGCTGACACAAGCTGGGACAACAGCATTTTCGTTTGCCCCCGCACTTGTATCACCTGCAATCATCAATCCCAATGCAGATCTGATGGGTCGTCCATCTTTAGCGGTTTCTCCTGCGAATGCTTTTAGTACTCCCAAAATGGCCTACCTGACTTTCGATGATGGCCCTACGAAACGGACCATGGAAATTCTCGATGTGCTAGATCAGTACAACGCTAAAGCGACATTTTTTGTAACAAACCAATCGCTCAATCAGCATCCAGAGATTTGCCTTGAAGCATTTAATCGAGGCCATGCGATTGGTTTGCATTCCGCAACCCACAAATATGATGTTATTTATAAATCCGTCGATGCGTTTATACTCGATCTCGAGCAAAATTTTCTAAAAATCCAAGAAATAACCGGCACTGCGCCAAGCGTCTTGCGCTTCCCAGGTGGAAGTGTCAATTCATACAATGATCACCTCGCGGCTACTTTGATCGATGAAATTCATGCACGCGGCTTTGAATATTTTGACTGGAATTGCTCGAGTGGCGATGCGATGGCTAAATCAGTTACGCCTGCCCAACTCCTCAAAAATGTGTTGGCGACCAACCACGATGAAGACCCTCTCGTCATTTTGTTTCATGATTCACTTGGCAAAACTTCGACCGTCAAAGGTTTAGCGGCGGTTATTGAGGCCCTGCAAGCTGACGGTTACATGTTTGGGGCACTTAATTCGGACAGTACCCCCGTCCATTTCAAAAACGTGCCACCAGCCGAAGTCGGCAATCACGATCCGACCGAAGATGTCAGCTCACTAACTGAAAACACACCGCCCCCCACAACCCCAACAACCCTGCAAACTGCAACCCCACCGACCCCAACAACCCCACCGACCCCAACAACTCCAACAACCCTGCAAACTGCAGCTCCGTCATCACTACCGTCGCCGGCCCCATCAATCACTGCCCCGACTGCCGTACCGGTAAGCTCACCAACTCTTGCAAATCCAGCAACACCTTGATAAATATGTCGCTCGTGGATTATAATCCAGTCAGCCTTCAAGCCCCACACTTTAGTCGGGCCGTATGACTTTTGGCTGGAAAAGTGGAAAAGAATGAGCATTTTTGAAATCATCATGCTGAGTTGTTTCGGATTCTCCTGGCCGATCGCAGCCCTTAAGAGTTATCGCACAGGCAAGTCGGGTGGCAAAAGTATTCTGTTTATGGTTGCAATCTGGATTGGCTATATCGCCGGAATCGTCCACAAACTTGTTTATTCACGTGATTTTGTCATCATTTTATATGTGTTTAATTTACTCATGGTTTCCCTTGATTTGATTTTGACGCTACGCAACCAACGTCGCGAAAAAGCAGCACTAGCAGCAGGTCAATCTGCCCAATGAATGTTGACTGTTCAGTCGGCATTGTCACCTATAACAGCGAACGGACGATTGAAAAAACGCTCCGGGCGCTGCTTTTGCATTGGCCGGCTGAATTAAGTGGCCAGATTATTGTCATTGATAATGGTTCGACCGATCAGACCTTGGCCATCGTCAAGCAGCTTGGCACTGAAACGGACCGCATCAAGGTTGTGCTAGTGACTTCCACAGCTGGCAATTGCGGCTACGGTGAGGGCCACAATCAGGCACTCCCCCTGCTTCAATCAACGGTTCACCTGATAATGAACCCTGACATTGCGATTCAAAATGCGAATTCGATTCGAGCGTTATTTTTGCGTTTGACAACAAAACCAGAAGTCGGTCTTGTTATGCCCAAGATTATCGACACAGCAGGGCAGACGCAATATTTGGCGCGCCGGGATTTAACTGTAATCGACCTTTTTGTACGCTATCTGCCAGGTCGCTGGTTTGCCAATCGCGAAGCCTATCATGCAATGCGCGATCACGATTACGACCAGCCCTTTGCGATCGAATTTGCCTCGGGTTGCTTGATGGCGATGCGCACCGCTGATTTTAGAGCTATCGGTGGTTTTGATCCACGTTATTTTCTCTATGCTGAAGACGCTGATCTTTCGCGAACCGTCCGATCACATGGCTATACGGTCTGGTACGATCCGACTGCCGTTGTCGAACACGCTTGGGAACGCGGTTCATATCGCAGTTTTCGGATGTTTTTCATACATTTCAAATCCCTATGGCAGTACTTTCACAAATGGGGTTTTCGCCTGTTATGATTTCCGTAGCGTTAGCTGCCTTTAATGGTCGTCATTTTATCGAAGCGCAAGTGGCTTCGATTCTTGTGCAACTCAGTGCGACAGACGAACTGGTGGTTGCGGATAATGGTTCGTCAGATGGTACCTGGACTTGGCTAGAAGTTATGGCATCAACAGACTCGCGGGTCAGAATTTTCCAAAACACCAAGACGCATGGTGTCATCGCCAACTTCGAGTTTGCTATCATGCAGTGCCGCGGCGATGTGATATTTTTGTCTGATCAGGATGATCTTTGGCTAGACGGGAAGGTCAGTAAGATGACGGAAGCCCTCTTTTCAACTCATAATCTGCTGCTGGTCCAAAGTGATGCACGCCTGATTGACGAAACCGATCAGGTAATTGAACCGTCTTTTTTTGCCTTACGCCGAAGCGGACCAGGTATAATCAAGAATTTCATTCGCAATACCTATCAAGGTTGCACATTAGCCTTTCGCCGTGAACTCCTCGATTTAGCCTTGCCGTTTCCGCCCTATTTGCCAATGCATGATATGTGGTTGGGTATTTTGGCAGAATCCGTTGGCGACGTCTTGTTTATGCCAGATTGTCTGACTGCCTATCGCCGGCATCGTGACAATCGCAGTGGCTTAAGTCCGCGCGAAACGCGCCAAATCCTAAGCTGGCGGCTCGATCTAGCGTGGGCTTTGTTCAGGCGCTGGCCGACCATTAGACAAATCAAAAAGCAGGGGAGGGTCACGCGATGAGTACAACGAATCAAAGCCCCTTGCCGTTCAAATTACAATTGCTCGAACTTACAAGTACTTTGAGCAACCTGGCTAAGCGCCTGCTCGATATTTTGCTGGTTCAGGGTGTGCGAATTCTCGGGCAAAAAATTTTAAATCGCCTCAATCGCGTCAATTTTAATCGGATGTTTAGGCATCGTCTCTATCAACAAGCGGACAAACCCGTTCTCCGGGCCAAAGTTCTCGCCGATGCTTCACTTGGCAAAGGCCCATTGATCAGTCTGATTGTGCCACTTTACAATACTGATCTGACACATCTCAACGAAATGATCGAATCGGTCTTGCACCAAAATTACCCACGCTGGCAACTGTGTCTCGCGGATGGCAGCGATGCAGCTCACGACGATGTCGGAAAAACTGTAGCGTTATTTTTAGCACAAGACGACCGAATCAGTTATATCAAACTTGCCACAAATCAAGGGATCTCCGGCAATACAAATGCTGCGATGCAACTCGCACATGGCGATTTTTTCGGATTACTCGACCATGACGATTTACTCGCACCCGACGCGTTAGCCGAAATGGCTCTCGTTATTCATCGCCAACAAGCTGACTTTATTTATTCTGATGAACTTAATTTTACAGAGAATCTCGATCATGTCCGGCTGATTCACTTCAAACCTGACTTTGCCCTCGATAATTTGCGCAGCAATAATTACATCTGTCATTTATCGGTCTTTGCCCGCGATCTTGTTGATCGTGTCGGAGCATTTGATCCCCAGTGTGATGGCAGCCAAGATTACGACTATATTCTGCGATTGACCGAGAAGGCGCGGCACATCGTGCATATCCCGAAAGTTCTTTATTATTGGCGCATTCATGGCAAATCAGTAGCTAGTGATATCTCTGTCAAGCCTTATTGTTTAGATGCCGCCCGCCTAGCATTGTCCAACCATTTTGCTCGTTGCGGTGTACAAGCAACCGTCGAGAACAATACGATATTGTCGACATACCGGATCCGCTATCCGGTTTCTCAAAATCAACTGACCCACGTGCTGATCACGGTCGAGGATCGCAACCAATTAGCCCGCTTGCTATATGTGGTCAAACAAGATGCGGGGGCCCCAGTTGTCTATTGCTTGATTGTCCCGGAAAATGTGCTCGCCTCGGCAAAACGCCGTGACAGTTGGCAGCAAAATATGCTTAAGGGCAACGCCTCTTGCCGCTTTGTCTATTATCATCGTGAAGAATCCCTTGCTGCTGTGCTCAATCGGGAAATTCGCGCGGTCGAATCAACCTATGTCGCGTTACTCGATGGGGCGATCGTCACCGTTTCACCGCAATGGCTTCTGGAATTGTTGATGTTTGTGCAACGGCCGGATATCGCAATGGCTACGGGCAAAGTGACATATCGCCATATCGTTCAACAAGCAGGACTCGCGACTGGGGTACATGGTTCAATCGGTGCTTATCACGCGAAACGTGTCGATGGAGAACCTGGCTATATGGCTCGCTTGCAAATGGTTAATAATATTTCGTTAGCTGATCGCTTGGCAATGGTGTTTGCACGCCAGCGCTTTATCGAGATGGGTGGTTTTAACGAAGCATATCATCGCGACTTTTTCGATCTCGATCTGGGGCTACAGTGGCATAAAGCCGGTCTACCGAGCGTGTTTACGCCCTATGCGACATTCGCGATTGATGATCCACGAGACCTGCCTGTCGAAGTGCTCAACCATGGCTTATCCTTTACATCAGCTGATCGCAAACTTTTGAAATCCATGTGGGATGATGTGATGAAGCAGCCTGATCTCTATTACAACCCTAATTTCAACCCCAACCATGCACGCTTCGATCATCGCTGAGCCTAAATCGTACGGTTCTTTTGACTAGGCAAAAACCATTTAATCCCGGTAAAATCTCGTTCATTTATGCCATTGCTGAGCTAGGTTTGGTATAATGGCGTCAATATTACAAGCTTTGGGAGGCCTCAATGAAAGGTATCATCCTAGCCGGCGGTGCTGGCACTAGACTCTATCCTCTGACGCTCGTGACGAGCAAACAACTCCTACCGATCTATGATAAGCCAATGATTTTCTACCCGCTTTCCACCCTCATGCTAGCGGGTATCCAGGACATCTTGATTATATCGACCCCCGAAGACACCCCGCGCTTTGTAGACCTCTTAGGTAACGGAAGCCAATACGGTGTCCGACTTACTTATGCCGTACAGCCGTCACCAGATGGTTTAGCACAGGCCTTTATTATCGGTGAAGAATTTATTGGCGATGATTCCGTCGCGATGGTCCTCGGTGACAATATTTTTTACGGTAACGGCTTTTCCAATTTGCTGATGGATGCTGCGAACAATCCTGGAAGAGCTACCGTTTTCGGCTATTATGTCGAAGACCCGGAACGCTTTGGAGTGGTCGAGTTTGACGTAGAAGGCAAAGTCCTTTCCGTCGAAGAAAAGCCACAACACCCGAAATCCAACTACGCCATCACTGGTCTCTATTTCTACGACAATCGCGTCGTTGAAATCGCCAAAAATTTAAAACCTAGTCCGCGTGGCGAACTCGAAATCACTGACCTCAATCGGGTCTACCTCGAAAGCAATGAACTCGATGTCAAGCTGATGGGCCGAGGCTATGCTTGGCTCGATACGGGGACGATTGATAGTCTTTTAGACGCTGCTGAATTCATCATGATGATTGAAAAACGTCAGGGCATCAAAATCTCCGCCCCAGAAGAAATTGCCTTCCGCAAAGGCTGGATCAGCCATGATGAACTGCTCGTTTCAGCTAAAAAATATGGCAAATCACCTTACGGCGAATACCTCCGCAAGGTTGCCAAAAACATCGTACGAGATTTATTTTAAGGAGCTACTCTGACATGCAAGTCATTGAGACTAAATTGCCCGGGGTGCTGATCCTCGAACCTAAAGTTCACGGCGATCATCGGGGCTGGTTTTCCGAAACATATGCTAGCCGCACGTTAGCAGATTTGGGTATCCACACCGTTTTTGTCCAAGATAATCAATCGTTTTCGGCTCAGCAGGGGACTCTGCGCGGTTTGCACTTCCAGAATAATCCGAAAGCGCAGACGAAGTTGATCCGTTGCACGCGTGGCGCGATTTATGATGTCGCAGTTGATATTCGCCGCGGTTCACCGACTTTCGGCGAATGGTTCGGTCTTGAACTGACGGCCGAGAACAAACGCCAACTTTATATTCCGAAGGGGTTTGCCCACGGCTTTCTGACGTTGACCGAAGACGTCGAAGTTCAGTATAAAGTCGACGAGTATTACGCGCCCGAGTGTGACCGTAGCATCCGTTTTGATGATCCAGAAATTGGCGTCAACTGGGGTGACATCAGCCCGGTTTTATCGGACAAAGACCTCAAAGCGCCTTTGCTCAGTGCGTGCGACTTTAATTTCACCTATGTGGAGGAAAACTAACATGAAAATGCTTGTGACCGGTGGAGCAGGTTTTATTGGCGCTAACTTTGTTTATTATGAACTGAAGCATCACCCGGAAGACCAAATCGTGGTAGTCGATGACTTGACCTATGCTGGCAATCTCGAAACCCTCGTAGTCGCGATGAAGCATGCCCAGTTCAAATTTGTCAAAGCGGATATTGCGGACCGTGCAGCGATGGACGCTCTGTTTGCCGCCGAAAAATTCGACACAGTCGTCAACTTTGCTGCAGAATCCCATGTCGACCGTTCAATTGAAAATCCGGAAATTTTCTTGCGGACGAATATCATGGGTACCCAGGTTTTGCTCGATGCTAGCCGCAAATATCAAGTTGGCCGCTATCATCAGGTATCGACAGACGAAGTTTATGGCGACCTGCCGCTTGACCGTCCGGAACTATTTTTCACAGAAGAAACCCACATCCACACATCATCACCTTACTCTGCTTCGAAGGCTTCTGCGGATCTATTAGTCCAAGCCTATCATCGCACCTTCAAGCTGCCGATCACGATTTCCCGTTGCTCCAATAATTATGGCCCATTCCATTTTCCAGAAAAGCTCATCCCACTGATGATTTCACGGGCACTTGCCGACCAGCAACTACCCGTTTACGGCAAAGGCGAAAACGTCCGCGACTGGCTGTATGTTGAAGATCATTGCTCCGCCATCGACCTAATCATCCGCAATGGTCGTGTTGGCGAGGTTTACAATATCGGCGGCCACAATGAACGGACGAATCTCGAGGTTGTCAAGACGATTCTCCGCGAATTAGGTAAACCCGAATCCTTGATCCACTACGTCACCGATCGCCCAGGTCACGACATGCGTTACGCGATCGACCCAGCTAAAATCAGCGGAGAACTCGGCTGGACACCCGCCACCCGTTTTGACGACGGCATCAAAAAGACGATCCAGTGGTATCTCGACAATCGTTTTTGGTGGGAACATATCATCAATGGTGAATACCAGAACTATTACGCCCAGATGTACAATCAACGCTAATTAGACCAAACCATTAAAGGGGACCCCCCATGCGTGTACTTGTTACCGGTTATAATGGCCAACTCGGCTTTGACCTTGTCAGGCGCCTCGAACTGCTCGGAATTGACTGTAAAGGTGTCGACATTCAGGATTTTGATCTCACCCAAGAAGCAGATGTGATGAATTATATCCGCGACTATGCCCCGGATACCGTTGTCCATTGTGCCGCTTTTACCGCAGTCGATCGTGCCGAAGAGGCCCGTGAACTCTGCTTTGCTGTCAATGTCACGGGTACCGAAAACGTCGCCAAAGCCTGTCAGGCGATCGGCGCACGTCTGATGTATTTTTCAACGGATTATGTATTCAAAGGTGAAGGCGACCAAGCATTTGAAATTGACGAGCCTTACGACGCACAGGGCTATTACGGCCTGACCAAAGCACTCGGCGAGGTGAAGGTCCGCGAGTACGTAGACCGCCATTTCATCGTCCGCATTTCGTGGGTCTTTGGCGCCAATGGCAATAACTTCGTCAAAACCATGCTTCGTCTCGGTCAAGAAAAAACTGAACTCACAGTCGTTGCAGATCAGATCGGGTCGCCAACGTACACCTATGATCTATGCTTCTTACTCACCGATATGCTGCAGAGCGAGAAATATGGCACCTACCACGCGTCCAACGAAGGCATCTGTAGCTGGGCTGACTTTGCCACCGCGATCATGCAGGAAGCCGGCCTGAGTTGTCAGGTGCGCCCTGTGACTTCAGACCAATATCCAACCAAAGCCGTTCGTCCCAAAAATTCTCGACTATCTAAACGCAGTCTCGACGAAGCTGGCTTCAAGCGCTTGCCGACTTGGCAGGATGCGCTCAAACGCTATTTACAGGAGCTCGGTTAATGTCTCAATCAACAATACGCAAATTACTGTTGGTCATCGATTACCAGAATGATTTTGTGACTGACGATGGCTATTTGACAGCCGGTAAACCCGCCCAAGCCATCGAATCCGCGATCTTGACGCGTATCGCAGCCTATCAGGCTGCCGAAGCCGATATCCTCTGCACATTGGATACACATACACCAGCAGACTGGCAAACAGGCCACCCCGAGTCCGTAGCCTTCAATCTCCATTGCGCAGAAAGCACGCCGGGTTGGGGTCTTTTCGGTGGATTAGCTAAGCTCGATCTAGAGACCCTGACAAAGGGCTCCTATATGCTCGAGGCGGCCGATATTGACTGGCTTGCACGCCAATATGATGCAATCGAACTCGCCGGCGTGGTGACCGACATTTGTGTCCTACAAAATGCGATTGGTCTGTATAATCATGCGGCCAATCACGGGTTAAAGATAAAATTTAGCATCTGCCCAGCCTGCGTAGCCTCTTTTAACGAAACCAATCACGAGTGGGCTTTGAAATACATGCTGGGAACGCTTGGATTTAACGCAGTGGAGAAGCCCGACGCCAAGGTCTGATCGGACTGTTTATCGGATATTAAAAATTAGCGAATAGATCTCAAATCTCAGCAACTGATCTGTCTGAAGGCTTTGATCAGTTGCTGTTTTGTGTTGGGATAGTTTCAAGTGTAATCAGTAAATATGATATAATAAAATCGTTTTATCGTCATAAACACTTCAAGCGAGGCTTTGATGCGTATCATGAATTTAAAGAAGTCACTTTCCAAAGTTCGTTCAGATATCCATCAAATGACTCGTATCAGCGAATTAATCGAATATGTTAACCCTTTAGTGCTCGAAAAAATCGCATTTATATTGTTGTTGATCTGGCTGTGCCTACCAATTTATATTTTGGCCTACAGCTGGAAAATTCCACTGCAGGACCCACAGGATCAGTATTTTACCAAAATGATGGTCATGTCGACTTGGTACAGTGTATTGCAACAGATTGGATTTTTAGGCTTTCTTCTAGGCCTCTTTGTGTTCGTTCAAAATTTGTTTAAAACTCGCCAAATGGGTTTAAGTTTGCGTCATTACATAGGATCTCGAAAACTACCTCTTTTCTTAATGCTTCTTTTAATATGGAGTATTTTTTCAACGATATTTTCAACTAATCCAGCCCTGTCTTTTACCGGAACTGGTTATCGTAAAGATGGTTTGACCTCTTATTTCGCCTACTGTGGCCTTTTTGTATTAGGGTCTCTGGTACACAATCGCCGATATATCAAAATCTTACTCACAGCTTTTGCCGGTGTCTCTGCTACCTTGATGCTACCTTTTACCGCTAATTGGGTGTCTGAAATCACATGGATGCCTGCTTTTCAAAATCCATCAATTTTTATGCAATTTAATCATCTGGGGTATTACCTCTGCCTTGCAACAATGGCCTTTTATATATTGTATTTGTCCGAAGTAAGGTCTAGGTGGTATCCACTACTTTGGCTAACCGGATTTGCACTGGCCACCGCATCACTAGTTTTAAATACTGCGATCGGCCCTATTGTTGCAGTAATTGGCGGACTGATGTTAGGAAATTTGTTTTATTATTTTCTTTATCGGCAACAACATAACCAGCAGATAGTTAAACGGATCGTCATTGTTGCTGGAACCTTTATCCTAATTTCGGTTCTGGTGAACCTGTCCATTGGTTTTCTTGGACAAGATATTTCACAATTGTCCACCGACTTATCCAACATTGCGTCTGGCTCGGAACGCGCCTCGTCTGCAGGTAGTGGTCGCTGGCTACTGTGGCAAAATGGGGTGCGCTTTGCAATGGAAAAACCATTGTGGGGGTATGGACCAGACAATCTAGGTTCCCGCTATGCTGTCAGTACCGCAGCTTTTTCTGATCGCCCTCATAATGAATTGATTCAATTCGCTGCCAGTCTGGGGATTCCAGCGATGCTTTTTTATCTAGCCGGACTGGCCGCACATCTGCAATCGTTTATAGTTCAAAGAAAAAAGGTTGATGAGTTTACAATTGGCTTGTTTGCCCTAATAGGGGCTTACCTTATTTCCTCACTTTTCGGCAATACAATGTTCTATACATCGCCATATTTCTTTCTGTTTCTGGGAATATCCTATGCGATCATGAAAACATATGATACACAGTATCCTTTAGTCCAATAAATGGTCGAAAATCATCTCACTTTTCACACTTGTAACAATTAAACACGTTAAATACTTTAATACGTGATTTTTAAACCGTTACATCGGTTTTCTCGGCTTGTCATATTTATAAGCCCCTTCTATAATAAAGGAACAAACGTTCGTTTTAAACAGCCGTAAACAATCGATAGAGAGGGGGCGGTGAGTGATGGCGCGCCAAGTGCGAGTCAAAGTGCTAGTTGAGTATGACGAAGATGGACAGGGCCGCCCCTGCTCGCTGACCTGGGAGGACGGCCGCCGCTATACGATCGACCGCGTCCTCGACATTCGCCCAGCCGTTGCACTCAAGGCTGGTGGCGCAGGCTTGCGTTACACCTGCCGGATTAGTGGGAGAGAGGTCTATCTTTTTGAAGATCGTGGCAAATGGTTCATGGAGGGCCGCGATGCCTGATCGCCTGCCGGATCCTGCCGAATCGGCACAGAAATCATATTGAACATTTGTTCCCTTCATGATAAGATAAGGTGCTGGTCTGAGCCGTTATCCACAGCTTATGACCAACCCGGTAATACGGGGGCGTACTGGTTTCGACGGGGTTGTTGAGACTGGGGAAGCGGGTAGAGGATCCTCGTCGGCCTCTCAAAAAAACGAGGAAAAGCTTAATTGCTAACAACACACAACTCGTAGCTGCTTAATTCAGTTACCGTCAGGCCACCCGATCTGCTGGGTGGGTCCCTGGCGTCAGATAGCAGACCTTACCTGTAGGCAGGTTAAATAGGGAAACGGATTCATCAAAGCTTTGAGATGGATGTGTAGATATGAAGCTACCGGATGGTTGAGCCTGTCAATGGGCGAGACACGAGGGGAATACTCTATACATTGACTGCACCCGGAGATGCTCCAGAGGATAGGGCTTCGGACAGGGGTTCGACTCCCCTCGCTTCCACCAAAA
>JAQUDJ010000025.1 GCA_028685755.1 Eubacteriales bacterium
CCGTGTTCACTGCTTTTTATGAGTGCCGCGATCACTTCCGGAGCCGTTTGAAAATCCATATCAGCGACCCATAAGGGCAACAAATCTTCCGGCTGACCGCGCTCGATGGCGAAGTCATATTTTAATGAATTGGTGTCTCGACGATCAACTGGTTCATCAAAGTTATAGTGCATAGGTCACCTCATTGCTTGGGCTAAGTCCGAAAGTAAGTCATCGATATGCTCAAGTCCGACTGACAAGCGCAGTAAATGGTCGTCAACACCTTGCTTTTCGCGCATGTCCGGCGGAATTGCGGCGTGCGTCTGAAGAATTGGATAGGTAATCAACGTCTCAGTCCCGCCGAGGCTTTCGGCATAGTAAATAATCTGGACTCGGTTCAAAATCTGTTCGGCTATGGCTGGATTTTTGACGCGGAAGGATAGGGTAGAACCTGCGCCGGAGGCTTGAGCATATAGCAAATCGTAACCCGCATGATCCGAAAGACCAGCATAGTAGACCTTTTCAACTTGTGGCTGCAAACCAAGCCATTGCGCTATGGCTAGCGCGTTAGTTTGTTGGCGATCAAGGCGCACCGCTAAGGTTTTGATGCCGCGCAGAATCAGCCAGCTATCAAACGGTGCGAGAATCGCGCCCTCAGACTTCTGAATCAAAAGTAGTTTTTCATTAAGTTTTTCATCATTTAGGACGACAAGGCCAGCCAACGTGTCATTGTGACCACCAAGATATTTACTCGCGCTGTGAACAACCAGATCGGCACCCAATTCAAGCGGCCGGATCAAGTACGGTGAAAGTAACGTGCTATCGGCTAATGTTAGTACATTGAATCGTTTTGCAAGCGCACTTATCGCCCGAATATCAACGACTTTCATCGTTGGATTCGTCGGAATTTCGAGAAAAATCGCCATCGTATTGGACTGGATGGCCTGTTCGACAAGGGCTAAATCGGTGAGGTCGACAAAAGTCGCTGTCAAAAAGTACGGGGCATAGATTTCGGTGATCAAACGGTAGACCCCGCCATAGAGATCATCCGAGACGATCAAGTGAGCACCAGCTGGAAATAGTTTTAAAATCGACGATATGGCAGCCATACCACTCGAAAACGCAAAGCCAAAACGTCCGCCTTCCAGCCCCGCAATCGTTTTTTCCAACTCTTCGCGAGTCGGATTTTGTAGCCGCGAATAATCATATCCCGTCGTCTGCTCTAAGCCCGGGTGGCGAAATGTAGCACTCTGATAAATCGGCGTACTGACGGCACCGGTCCGAGGGTCAAACCCCTGGTGACCATGGACAACTTGCGTTTCGATTTTTCTTTTCATGACGTATAACTCCTGTACAGCTAGGTATTCCTATTGAAATGATGGGAATACCGGATTGTCGCACATCATATCACACTAGTGTACACTAATAAATACGTTCATTTTTTTGGGGTCACAGGGAAAATACGCTCGGTCACATGTCACCTGTTCAACCGAGTTAAGATAGGATTGAATATATGTCGCAATTGCGCGCCGTCAAGCGCTTAACACTCAATTACACCTTTATCCAAAGCCTTTATTATATGGGTTTTGCAGCGATCTTCGCATTTTCTGCAGTCTATTTGCGTTCAAAGGGGTTCACGAGCCAACAAGTTGGCTTAACATTGGCCCTCGGCAACTTAGCCAATTTGTTAGCACAACCGTTGGTCGCAAATTGGGTCAGCAGTTCCAAACGCTTTACATTAAACCAAATAGCCCTATTATTTGCGACATTAGTACTGGCATCGGAACTGTTTTTGACGATCGTGCCAAGCGTGTTCTTGGTCGTTTTGCTCAATTTCTTGATCACCCAAATGTTGATGATGATTTTGCAGACCTTGTTGGTCTCACTCTCGCTCAGTCAGACAAACCAAGGCATTCCAATCAACTTTGGACTGGCTCGTGGTATTGGCTCAGGCGCCTTTGCTGTGATTTCTTTTTCCCTCGGTGGCGTGATTGAAAACGTCGGAACCTTTGTCTTGCCACTCGTTGCGAGCGTTGCCGCGACCTTATTGATTGTATTTATCCAACTATTCAAAAAATCGGCCAGCCTCGCGCAGATCGCGTACGCACAAGACCCGAAGGATCAAGCAAATTCGACTGCCGGTAAACCGGCGATGCAGGCCGCGCAGGTCTCGCGGGCGATTGTTGCGGCAAAAAGCACACCATTTCCACAGTTTCTCAAGCGCTATCCCCGGTTTTTCTGGGTGCTTGCCGGGATCGTCTTAATTTTGTCAAATCACTCGATCTACTGGAGTTACCAGATCAATATCGCTGAACACGTCGGTGGTAATAGCAGCACGCTTGGACTCGCAGCAGCCCTCGCAGCCGGCATTGAAATCCCCGTCATGGTGTACTTTGCCAAACTAGCCAAACGGACCCCCACACGAAGCCTGCTGCTGATCTCAACCCTGTTTTTTGTGTTGAAAGCCACCGCAACCCTCTTGTCGACCAATGTCGGACAATTTCTTGGCTCGCAGATTTTTCAAATAGGTGCCTATGCACTCTATTTGCCAGCCGTCATTTTTTACGTCAATGAAATCATGGACTTTGAAGATTCGATCAAAGGTCAAGCTTATTTGGCGATGGCGAGCACCCTAGGTGGAATCATTGGCAACCTAGTCGGTGGCTTTCTGATGGATTTTTACACCGTGACAATAGCCTTGTCAGTCGCCCTGGGCCTCAGCATAATCGGGGCAGGGCTCGTCTATTTCGGTATTCGGCCCAAGCGCTTGTAACCGTCTGGCCTGGAACATTTTGACGATGCTGAGCGCAGACAAACTGCCAACGATTAGAACTGCGCCCCAAATTTGCACACCGCTAGGGACATCCCCAAAAATCAGCAGCCCTGCAATAATCGTGACGACCGGACAAAGATTAAGAAAAGCAGACGGAACCACTGACCCGAGTTGATTGACACCGTAGAGATAAAACACAAAAGCAATAGCTGAACTAAATATCCCCAAGAATATCAGATGCAACATGCTGGTCATCGAAGGCATTTGCCAACGGTGCATTTCGCCAATTGTAAACGGTAGAAAAAGACCGATTGAGATCAGTGTTTGGCCAGTAATGAGTTCAAGGCTTGAGTAGCGTTGTCCAAGTTTTTGACTAATAAACGTATAAACAATCCAACTTGCCATGGCGGCGAGCATTAACAGATTACCCAAAAATCGACCGGATAAAAAATCGGAGACACCGCCATCGTATAGAACAAGCCAAACGCCGCCAATCGAAAGTGCGATGACAAATGCCGTGAAACCATCGGGACGCTTGCGGCTTTTGATGCTGTCGATGAGTAGAACAAACACTGGAATTGACGAGACAAGCATCGATGCACTTGACGGACTTAGATACTGCAGACTTGAGTTTTCAAAAGTTGAATATAAAATCAAGCCAAAAAGCGAAGCAGCTACGAACATCAACCAGTCTTTTTTGGGAAGACGGTATTTAATTCCGCGCCGATGCAATAAGAACAGTAACGTCAAAATTGAAGGGATTTGCCGAAACCAGGCCATCGAGGCCGGAGGAATCTCCTGCACGACAATCTTGATCGATAAAAAGGATAGGCCCCAAATCGTGACAGAGAACAGAATCGCCAAAATAGGCAGGAGGTTTTTCTTCATGGATCTGATTATAGTACAAAATGGCATTCAATAATTTAATCAGGATATGAATGTGTTGAAAATATATCAATAAAGGAATATAGTATTATTAACAACATGAGGCGGAAACATCATGGGCAACTTTGAAATTCAGTTCTACGAGAGACCAGATGGAACAAGACCTGTTGAAATATTTTTAGATAGTTTAAGCTCAAAAATGAGGGTTAAAGCATTAGATAGTCTCCAAATTTTATCTGAATATGGCAATCAGCTTCGAGAGCCATATTCGAAATCTTTAAAAAACGGCTTGTTTGAATTACGTATACAATTTTCGAACGATATTTCAAGAATTTTCTATTTTTTTGTTACAGGTCGAAAAATTGTAATAACAAGCGGATTTATAAAGAAAAGCCCTAAAACGCCTGCAAATGAAATTATTTTAGCTTTGAAATTTAAGGATGAGTATGAGAGGCGGAAATCAAATGAATGACTTAAAAAAATATTTAAAAAAGCAACTTGAAAACCCCGAATTCAAAGCAGAGTATGACAACTCAAGGGCTGAATTCGAGGTCGTTCAAGCTGTTATTAAAGCCCGCATGGAATTAAATATGACGCAAAAGGAATTGGCCGAGAAAACCGGAATTCGACAATCTAATATTAGTCGAATCGAAAGCGGTGCATCATTGCCGAATCTAGCGACTCTCGAAGTGATTGCCCGCGGACTTGGCAAACGTCTCCATATCGAGTTTCGTTAAGCTTGATCCGCCAATTCGTCATTTCCCACGTTCTTCGAAATCCTTGTTAATCGCCTTTTTCCATGATCTATTGAGCTTATTGCCATTTCGTAATTCAGAGACGGCATCATTGATTGCCCTATAATTCAGTGCGGTCCCTTCGCTATCTGCATGGTAGTTAGCCGCCATTTCTTCGCGAATGCCGAGGTTTCTAGCTGTCGCCAAGGCGTCAATATTGGCACCGAGGAACATAAACTCCCAGCCATAGATATTTGTTTGACGCTCGATCAGCTTCTTAATCTGCGCTCCAGCGTATTCACGACTGGCATTTTCCAAGCCGTCTGTCGTGATCACGAACAGGGTGTGATCAGGACGCTGTTGGTCGCCACAATTTTTGTGGACCTGGCCGATTTTGGTGATCGTTTTGCCGATTGCATCTAGAAGCGCTGTACTGCCACGCACAAAGTATTCATCGCTGCCGATTGGCGCAACCCCGGCAATTGCCTCGCGATCATAAAGCAATTCATATTGGTCGTCAAACAAAACGGTCGTGACCAAAACCTCACCCGGCAACATTTTCTGTTTCCTGAGCATTGTATTGAAGCCGCCAATCGTGTCGGTTTCGAGACCTGACATGGAGCCACTGCGGTCAAGTATAAAGACGAGTTCAGTTAAGGCGTTGATAATCATCGTTTTATCCTCCTCAAGATTGATTAACTTGAGCATAAAACTAAACGATGACTCGAAGGTCGCCTGCTAAGCGACAATCGTCAACTGCCCAGAAGTGGCTGATCGTATTGGAATAAAACCTGATTAATTGTGTAAATATCGTAATCTTCTGACGTGAAAAAGAACTCGATGATCACATCGAAGCGATTGCTGCGTGACAAGGCAAAGCCGGCCTTCAGCAGCAGATCGTTGAGTTCATCGAGATTGAGCTCGAGACTTGTCGCCAACGCAATCACCGTCACCTTGCTCGGCTGATACTGGCGGTCGCTGCGGATCTTTGAAAACAGGCGGCGATCAATATTGGCCTTTTTATAAACATCCGAATCTTTATATTTCTTTTCGTCAATCAAGCGCAGCACCATTTCAGTAAACGTTTCATCGAGGTGATTGATGAGGTCGGTAAGCTTGCGCCTCGGGGCTGGGACGGATAATTGAAAATCGATCTGCGAGTCGAAGTCGCTAGAGCATATTTGCTCAGAGATCTCGTGCTTGATCTCGTAATGATCGTCTTCAATCTCGTGTTTGATCATTTTGCCAAGCGTCGGATGCATGTAGTCCGGCTCGTTTAGCCGCGATCGCTTGTGATCTGTGCGACTTTCAACATAGTTATCGTCGATAAACGTCTGGACTGCATAAAATAATCTGCCAGACAGTTCAAAGGCGTTTTTGTCGAAGACGACGAGCGAGACATTGAGCTCGTGCTTAAACAGAAATTCACCAATCACACGTGTCGCGATCTGAATCGCTTGGTCTTTCGGATAGCCATATATGCCCGAGGCAATCAGCGGGAATGCGATCGATTTGAGCTTATAATCAACCGCCAGTTGAAGCGCAGTCCGATAACACGAGGCGAGCAGTTCTGGCTCGCCGTGACGGCCACCCCGCCAAATTGGTCCGACAGCATGAATGATATATTTGGCCAGGAGATTGAACCCGGGTGTGATCACCGACTGACCAATCTCGCACGGTCTTAATGCATCACACGCCGCCTGCAGCTGCTCCGCGCCTGCCGCCGCGAAAATCGCCCCGCAGACTCCACCGCCCTGTTGCAATTCACGATTCGCCGCATTAACAATCGCATCTACTCCAACCAACGTAATATCATGACGAACAATAGTTAACGGCATAACAGCCTCCGTTCAATTGGTGCATGGCACTGAACTGCCACCACGTGCTATTAGTCAGTATAATACATCGGCATTTACCATTTTGCTGGCTGGTTGTGCCGACCCGGCTGCCGCCTCTGCCGCTCCGGCTGCAACAACGGCTGCTGCCAAGACCTTAAAGTCGGCATGTCCGTCCAGGATCTCAGCAACCCGGTTTGGGCAGTTATTTGCCAGAACATTGACCAGAAGGTCAAAGCTGCTGGCGGAGAATTCAGCTATGTCGCATGTGAAAGCAATATTTCCAAACAGATCCAGCAAGTTGAAAACTTCATCTAGAGTGGTGTCAATGTCATCGTTGTTCATCCCGCTGACCCGATTGGAATCGACATGCTGACCCGCACCAACTCTGGTCAGGTTCTTGCCGGACCAAGTCAAGTCGCAGATTTGACTGAGCAAAGGCAACTTCTTGACGATCTGCTTCTCGAAATAGTGCACGATATTTGTTGTGATTGCCGGTAATTGCGGGTTTTGGGCGTTATATTATATGCTAAAGTGTTTGGTGCATCCTACTTTTCAATATTGACATGTGTTTGAAGCGACAATAATTATAACTTGATTAGGCATTATATAATCTATATACTACAAGATATGTAGATACTTTAATAAAACAAAAACACTTAACAGGAGCTTGGCTGAATGTCTAGACAGAGAGTCAGTAATCTGGAAGTCAAGAAAATCAATCGCAACCAGATCTATCGTTTCATCAATCAGCAGGAACGGGTTTCTAAACCGGAGATTGCATCGAAGATGGGCATCAGCATGCCGACGGTTTTAATGAATGTCAATGAACTTCTTGAGCGTGGCCTAGTTGCGGAAGTCGGTGATTTCGAGTCGACCGGCGGTCGAAAGGCTAAAGTGCTGTCACCTGTCTATGAAGCCCGCTATGCGATCGGTATCGATATCACGCAGAATCATATCGGCATGGCCTTGACTGACTTGTCAGGCAAAGTCCTAAACCATACCCGTCTCTACAAACCCTATACCAATGAAGACCAGTATTATAGGGATTTGGGCGACTTGAGCCTCAAATTTCTCCATGAGATCAACCGACCATTGGAGCAGTTCCTGGGTTTCGGTGTATCCATACCAGGGATCATCACACCGAATAACGCAACTATCGCGTTTTCGCACGCGCTTAGGATTACAAATATACCCTGCAAGATGTTCAGCCAATATATCGATTATCCCTGCATTTATACCAACGACGCGAATTCGGCAATGGTTGCGGAGATGTATCATCATCCGGAAAAAACCACAGCCGTCTATCTGTCACTGAGCAACAGCGTTGGTGGTTCGATCTATACTGAAAAGACGACTGGTTTTGAGGGCCAACAGGTCTTTGACAATTTATTTCTCGGGGATAATTACCGCAGCGGTGAATTTGGCCATATGACCCTTTATCCTGGTGGACAGCCCTGTTACTGTGGCAAGCTCGGTTGTGTGGATACTTATTGTTCAGCGAAAATCATGGCCCAGCAGACCGACGGCAAACTCGAGAAGTTTTTCGAGTCAGTCAGCAGCAATGCAGATTTTGCCAAACTCTGGGACGAATACCTGGATTATCTGGCCATCGTCGTCAATTCGCTGCGTATGGCCTTTGACTGCCAGATTATTATCGGCGGTTATGTTGGCAGTTTTATCGAACCCTACTTGAAAAGCCTCCAAGACCGGGCAGCTATCCTGAACACATTCGATCCAAATGCCTCATACATCAAACCATGCCGGTTCAAGATCGAAGCATCGGCCCTTGGTGCCGCACTGCGAAACATCGAGAATTTTATCAGCACGATCTGACTTGAATAAGCTGAACCGATAGTTATAGATGCCGATATCGATTCAATGAACTCGCTATTCACTACGAATGGCGAGTTTTTTGTATAGTTTGCACAAATATAAATTCAAATAATCATACTAAATGCACGAAGTTGAATATAACATTGCAAAATGCTATTGACGACTCTATAGACACATGCTAAATTAAAGATACTTTAATAAAATAGTTTAATAAAGTAAAGATATAAGACAAGCACGTCGAGATCACTTAAGCCTCATTCATCGGACAGTCCAACTGAAAAGCTGATTGTTATAGAACATCGGTAATAATCAAGAGGAGGAAAAAGAATGAAAAAAGGATTTTCTCAGTTCTCGTCGTCATCGGCCTGATTACCCTTCGACTGTCCAGAAAAGAGGCTAGTTTCTCGCCGAATGATGCTTGACCGGAGCTTGGTGCGTGGGTGTGCCAGAGTCAGTACGCTTGTCAATTCGTCGCAACTTTTTACACATATTTGTACGTATTGCACAATATTTCAATTTTTGAAAAATAGTGTATTGACACTTTCACAGAAAGGCGATACGTTATGTACAAAGGATTTATAAAACGATTTAACAAAACTAATTACAAAATATGATTTGCAAAAACAGTCCCTTAAGTTATGATAATAAGCAGACAATGCTGCTTATAATAAAAGGAGGAAATCCATGAAAAAGACGCTGTCAATCATCCTGATGCTGGCAATGCTGGTCCTAACACTCACAGCTTGTAGCACCACCGAACCAACCCTCGCACCTAAAGCAGCAGAAACCACCGCCGCCGCTTCACCTGCTGATGATACCTTCAAAGTCGGTATCACCATTCAGTCTTTGGAAAACAGCTATTGGGCTGGTGTTTTCGGAGAAGTTGAAACGCTCCTCAAAGCAAAAGGTTGGGAATATTCAATCCTCGCCTGCAATGACAACTCCGCTACCCAGATTCAACAGATCGAAAACTTTATCACCAACGAAGTTGACCTGATCATGGTTCACCCTTCTGACCCGAATGCGCTCGAAGATTACCTGAAAGCCGCTCGCGACAAAGGCATCAAAGTCATGAGCTGGGACGACAAAATGACCAACACCGACCTCAACTGGGTTCTCGACAACACCGAACTCGGTTCCACAATCGGCACAGCCGCAGCTGAATTTATCAACAAAAACTACACTGCTGATAACAAAGCTCAGGTTGCCATCATGAACTATCCGCAGACCCCCATCCTCCTCGAACGTGAAACCGGTATCCTCAATGCCCTGAAAGCAAAAGCTGACGGCAAATACGATGTCGTTGCTCAGCAGCCGGCACTTGACGCTCAGACCGCTCTGTCCAACATGGAAACCATTTTCCAAGCTAACCCTGACGTTAAAGTTGTCTGCTCCATCGGTGCTGGCGGCGACATCGGCGCAAACCAAGCCTTCATGTCCAAGCTGAACAATACCATCCCAGCAGACGTCGGCATCTTCTCCGCTGATGCTACCCAACAGCAGCTCCAGTCCATTGTTGATGGCGAAGCTTCCCGCGCATCCGTTGGTTTCGAAGGTTCAAACTTGAAAACAGCAGAAGCAGTGGTTGACCTCTACGCCAGACTGCTCAGCGGCGAAAAATTTGCAGACCAGAACCTCTTCCGCCCGCTGCTGACCATCGACGCCAGCAACGCCGCCACCTACCTCGCCGACTACAAATAATTTGCTGATTTGACCTCCTCTCAATAGTGTGGGGCTGTCCGTTATGGGCAGCCCCATACCTCAAAAAGAAGGTGCTCACTCATGAACGATGAATACGTCCTGCAACTCCAGCACATCACGAAAGAATATCCTGGCGTCGTCGCCTTAAAGGATGTTTCTCTCGAAGTCAAAAAAGGCGAAATCCTCGCCCTGATCGGCGAAAATGGTGCCGGTAAATCAACCCTGATCAAGACTTGTTCTGGTGCGGTCATTCCAACAGCTGGGAAAATTGTCGTCAATGGCAAAACCTTTACCAGCATGTCGCCACAACTAGCGGCAGAGAACGGCATTGCCATTATTTATCAGGAATTCAACAACGTTAAAGGCCTATCCGCTGCTGAAAACCTGTTTCTCGGAAACCCGATCAAAAAGGGAATTGTGATTGACAAAAAAGCAATGGAAAGGGAAGCCGAAAAGGCTTTCAACCAGCTCAACATAAAGATTGACCCCAAAAAGCTCGTCGGTGATCTGACCGTCGGTTACCAACAAATGATCGAAATCGCCAAGGCAATCAAACAGAACGCTAGAGTATTGATCATGGACGAGCCGTCAGCCCCGCTGACCAGCGCTGAAGTTGAGAGTATGTTCAAAGTTTGTGAGCTATTGAAAGCGAAGGGTGTCTCAATCATTTACATCTCCCATCGCCTCGACGAAATTTTCCGCCTAAGCGACCGAATCGTTGTGCTACGCGATGGCGAATACGTCAAGACCTTGATCACAAAGGATTCTCACGTTGAAGAACTTATTCACCTGATGGTTGGGCGCGACCTCACCGAAACTTACCCGGCCCGCACCGATTGCATCAACCGCGACGAAACGGTTCTTGAACTTCAGAATGTTTCCGGCAACGGCGATAAGGACATCAGCTTTCAACTTCACAAAGGCGAAGTCTTAGGCTTAGGTGGCTTAGTTGGGGCCGGTCGCACAGAATTGGCGCAGATGATTTTCGGCGCAGTCGAAAAAACATCCGGCCGGATGTTTTTAAAAGGTAAGGAAATCCATCCCAAATCTCCACGCCAAGCTATTGATGCAGGCATCGCCCTGGTTCCAGAAGATCGCAAACGCCACGGCGCACTCCTGACGATCTCCGTAAAAAACAACATCAACATGCCGACCTATCCCAAAATCTCCTTCCTTTCAGTGATCAAATCAAGAAAAGAATCCGAAGTCGCCACTTACTATCAGAAAAACCTGCTAATCAAAACGCCAAGTATCCACCAAATCGTTAAGAATTTGAGTGGTGGCAATCAGCAAAAAGTTATTCTCGGCAAATGGTTAGCTGCGAATTCGGAACTGATCATCTTCGACGAACCCACCCGCGGCATCGACGTTGGGGCGAAAGTCGAAATCTACACCCTGATCAATCGACTCGTCGAACAGGGCAAGAGCATTCTCCTGATCTCCTCGGAAATGGAAGAGCTGATGGGCATGTCTGACCGCATCATTGTTCTGGCCGAAGGAAAAATAACCGGCGAACTTAAAAGAGACTCTTTTGACCAGAAAACGATAATGAGAATGGCTTCAGCCGTTTAGGAGGTTTCGGATGAAAAGTAAAGTGATCCGTCAATTACAAGATAAAGCAATCTGGATCGTATTCCTCGTTCTCTTCATTGCCTTTGCGATCGCCAATGATAAATTCTTGAGTTCATCAAACTTGTTCACGATTGCTCGCCAAGTTTCGATGTTCGGCATCGCTGCCGTTGGTATGACTTTTGTCATCTTGATCGGTGGCATCGACCTGGCGACTGGCTCAATCATTACCATCGTCAACGTCGTCGCAGCTTACCTCATGGTCAAAATGGAATTCTCGATCGCAGCGGCTATCGGTACATCCCTAATCCTAGCGACGGCCATTGGCGCATTGAACGGTTTCATGGTTGCTAAGATCAAAATGCCAGCGATCATTGCCACGTTCGCAACGCAGATCATCTTTGAAGGCGCTGCATACATGCTATCCGGCGGCACGCCCATCTTCGGTTTTGACCCGGCCTTTAAGATCTTTGGCCAAGGCTATGTCGGCCCGGTCCCCGTCCCGGTTATTATTATGGCGATCAGTTTCACGGTAGGTGCCTTTATCCTCAACAAAACCTACTTCGGCCGCTACTTCTACGCCGTTGGTGGCAACGAAGAAGCCTCCCGCCTCTCCGGGATCAAAGTGAATGGCATCAAATTCTTGATCTATTCGCTATCCGGTCTTTTCGCCGGCATTGCCGGAATTGTTATGCTTTCCCGCACCAACTCAGCCCAGCCCACCGCTGGCCGTGGTTTTGAATTCGACGTCATTACTTGCGTCGTGCTCGGTGGCGTCTCAGTCAGCGGCGGTTACGGCAAAATTTCCAATGTTATCGCCGGTACACTGATCATCGGGATCTTGACCAACGGCATGGTTCTAATGAACGTCAGCACCTACATGCAAATGGTCGTCAAAGGTCTCGTTCTGATCCTAGCCGTCGGTTTTGACAGCATCCAGAACAAAAATGGTTTGGTGAAATTGTAATGAAAATGCAAGTAATGGACGCCCCGCATTCTATCCATTTTGAAGAGGTACCTATCCCTGAAATCAAGGACAACCAGGTTCTCGTCAAAATTAAGCGAATCGGCGTTTGTGGTTCCGACATTCATGTTTTCCACGGCAAACATCCGTATACATCCTATCCGGTCACCCAAGGTCACGAAGTCTCTGGCGAAATTACCAGCCTCGGACAAACTGTTCAGGGCCTTGCAATTGGACAAAAAGTCACAATCGAACCGCAAGTCGTTTGCGGCACCTGTTATCCCTGCCGCACTGGTAAGTACAATCTCTGCGAAAGCTTAAAAGTTATGGGCTTCCAGACAACGGGTGCTGCTAGTGAGTACGTTGCTGTTGATGCGTCACACATTACCCCCCTGCCAGATACACTGAGTTTTGACGAAGGTGCAATGATCGAACCGCTTGCGGTCACGGTCCATGCAGTTCGCCAAGCTGGTGATGTTACCGGTAAAAAAGTCGTCGTTTTTGGCGCTGGTCCGATCGGAATTTTACTAGTTCAGACCCTCAAAGCCAAAGGTGCCGCCCAGGTGCTGGTGACCGACGTATCACATTTCCGCTTAACCCTCGCTGCTGAATGTGGCGCCGATTTTACCATCAACACCAAAGAAGATGACTTCGGTAGCTCGCTACTAAAAGACTTCGGCCCAGACAAAGCCGACTTCCTATTTGACTGCGCTGGCAATGACATCACGATGGGTCAGGCAATTGCTAATGCCCGTAAAGGCAGCACGATTCTCCTCGTCGCGGTATTTGCCGATCTGGCCAAAGTTGATCTGGCTAAACTGAATGATTCAGAGCTGTGCTTGAACACTTCAATGATGTACCGCCACGAAGATTATCTCGAAGCCATTGCCCTCGTCAGTGAAGAAAAAATTCAGCTCAAAAAATTGATTACCCGCCACTTCAACTTTACCGATTACCAAAAAGCCTATGAATACATCGACCAGAATCGCGAATCAACCATGAAAATTCTGATCGATGTCGATCAATCCTAACGCGAAAAAATATTTTGATGACTTGAGAAAAACAAATCACATATAATCAAATGAATGGGGAACACGAATATGGGAATTCTTGAAAAAATGAGACTAGACGGTAAAGTTGCTTTTGTCACAGGTGGTGCTCGTGGCATCGGCAAGTCAATCGCCACTGCCCTTGCTGAATCGGGCAGCCACGTTGCCATTGTCGATATGGACATTGCAGAAGCCCAAAAAACAGCAACCGAAATCGCCAGCCTCGGTGTCAAAACAATTGCCATCAAAACAGACGTCACGAACGAAGAAGATGTCAACAAAATGATGGACACCATTTTGGCCACTTTTGGGAAGCTCGACATCGCCTGCTGTAATGCCGGAATTTGCATCAACGAAGCTGCTGACACGATGACCTACGCTCAGTTCAAGAAAGTCATCGATGTCAACTTGAACGGTGTTTTCTTGACCTCCCAAGCCGCCGCTAAAGTTATGATCAAACAAGGCAAAGGTTCAATTATCAATACCGCCTCGATGTCTGGCCACATTGTCAACGTGCCGCAACCACAGTGCGCCTACAATGCGTCCAAAGCGGCCGTTATCATGCTCACCAAATCCATGGCCGTCGAATTTGCCAAAACCGGCGTTCGCGTCAATTCCATCAGCCCCGGCTACATCGGCACAGACTTAGTACTCGAAGCCGAAAATTTGAAAGCACTCATTCCGCAGTGGAACGCCCTTTCCCCGATCGGTCGTCTCGGTCGCCCGGATGAATTACAAGCCATCGCCGTCTATCTCGCCGGCGACACCAGCGATTTCACAACCGGTTCGGACTTCCTAATCGACGGTGGTTTTAGCAGCTTCTAAAGGAAGAACGTATGAACATTATCGACATCAAACAGAATAATCGTAAGCGAATCTACTTTTTTCTGCGCGAACGTTTAAAAGCAACTAAGCAAGACATTGCCTACAATCTCCAACTGAGCTTGCCAACCGTCACACAAAACCTCACGTATTTAGCTGAACAAGACCTAATCAGTAGCGAAAGCAAAATCGCGAACAAAGTAGGCGGCAGAAACCCTGTCGCCTACTCCTATATTCCCGAAGCCAAAGTTGCGATCGGACTCGATATCACGCGTCACCATGTTAAAAGTGTTATCAGCGACCTCGATGGCAATATTATCAAATACGTATATCGCCGCCGCGAATATCAGCGCACAGAGGCGTACTTACAAATGCTTGGACAAGAAGTGGAAGCCATCATCTTGTCATCCGGCGTCGAGCGCTCCAAAATTCTTGGTGTGGGGATCGCAGTGCCAGGTCTGATCGATCACGAGAAGGAATATGTCGTCGATGGCCGAGTCATTGATAACACCGGTATGACCCGCCGGGGTTTTTCCAAATACATTCCATTCGACACTAAACTCATCCATGACTCTGACGCAGCTGGCTATTCAGAAATGAACAAGAACCAGACTCTGCACAACGCTTGTTATCTCAATTTGTGCGGCAGCATCGGTGGTTCCGTCTTTTTCCACGACAATGTCTACTTAGGGGATGGCCTTTACAGTTGTGAATTTGGTCATTTGAACCTCGTCCCGAATGGCCGCCGATGCTATTGCGGCCAAAAGGGCTGCTTTGACCCCTATCTCAATTCCGAAGTCCTATCCCAACTGACCGATGGCAATCTGTTTACCTTTTTTGAAAAAGTGGATCAAGGTGAATTGGCCATCACGTCCGCTTGGGATGACTATCTCGACAATTTGGCTACGCTCGTCACTGAAATTCGCATGATGTTCGGTAGTTCCATCATTATCGGTGGTGACATTGGCGCCTATATCGATAAACACATGAACACTCTGCGAAGCAAGGTCGATGGTAAAAGCCCATTTGGCGAAAAGGCCGTCAAATATCTCATGCCGTGCGTGAACAAAAATGAAGCGATCGCAACCGGCGCCGCGCGCTATTTTACTCAGGAATTTTTAGAAAGCGCGCTAGTCATGCCGGAAACTTCAGAATTCAGCACGGACTGACCCGCGCGTTCGCACCACCGAAAAATCAACTCACAGGAGAATGAATATGCAGTCACTTGTTGAAAAAAACCGGTTGGCCATCCAATCCGGCCAGACATCCATTGGGATTGAACTCGGATCGACCCGGATCAAAACGGTGCTAATCGGCCCGGATCATTTCCCAATTGCTGCTGGAAGTTTTGATTGGGAAAACAGCAATATCGATGGGATTTGGACCTATTCACTCGACGATGTTTGGCACGGTGTACAAGCGAGTTTCCGGGCTATGACGCAGGCCGTGAAGCAACAATACGACACGACCTTGGTGACTTGCGGTTCGATCGGCTTTAGTGGCATGATGCACGGTTACATCGTCCACGATAAAAATCAAAAACAGCTCGTGCCTTTCCGCACATGGCGCAACAACATCACCGGCCAGGCTTCAGAAGCGCTCACTGCGTTGTTCAATTACCCAATCCCGCAGCGCTGGAGCGTGGCTCATCTATATCAGGCCATCCTCAATGGCGAAACCCATGTCGCTCACATTGACTACCTAACTACCGTCGCCGGTTATGTCCATTGGCAACTCACCGGCCGCCGCGTCATGGGTGTCGGCGAAGCATCCGGCATGTTCCCAATTGACCTCGACAGCGTTGCGTTTAATAACGCGATGCTTGAACAGTTTGACGCCAACGTCGCAGACCAAAAATTTCCTTGGAAACTCAAAGATATTCTGCCAGAAGTACTTGCTGCTGGCGATCAGGCTGGCTACCTAACAGAAGCTGGCGCTCAGTTACTCGACCCAACCGGAACGTTCAAGCCGGGCATCCCGTTCTGTCCGCCAGAAGGCGACGCCGGAACCGGCATGGTCGCAACCAACAGCGTCGGCGTACGCACCGGCAATGTTTCGGCTGGCACCTCCGTTTTCGCGATGATCGTGCTCGAAAAAGAATTATCGAAAGTCTATCCGGAAATTGATCTCGTCACCACACCGGACGGCAAACTCGTCGCCATGGTTCACTCGAACAACTGCACCTCCGATTACGATGCCTGGGTCAGCCTTTTTGGCGAAGTCGTCAAATTATTCGGCCTTGATATCCCCAAATCGCAACTCTATGATACCTTGCTCAAACAAGCCCTGTTAGGAGAGCCGGATGCCGGTAATCTTCTGGCCTATGGTTATGTCTCTGGCGAGCATATCACCCACTTCGAAGAAGGTCGACCGATCTTCGTGCGCTCCGCCAACAGTACATTCAATCTCGCCAACTTCATGCGCGTCAACCTGTTCACCCCCTTTGGCGCCTTGCGTACCGGCCTCAATCTTTTGTATGAAAAAGAAGGCGTTCAAATCGACGAAATTCGCGGCCACGGCGGCTTTTTCAAAACAAAAGAAGTTGGCCAAAAAATCATGGCCGCTGCTACAACCGTACCCGTGTCGGTCATGGAAACCGCTGGCGAAGGCGGCGCCTGGGGCATTGCCCTGCTCGCAGCCTACGGGATAAAGCGTGAAATCGGCGAAACGCTGCCCCGATTTTTAGATCAGCGTGTCTTCAAAGGTAAGCTCGGCTCCCGCGTCGAACCGGACGCATCGGACCTTGCTGGATATAACCAATTTATGCAACGTTACACCCAGGGACTCGCCATCGAGCGGGCTGCAGTTGAAAATTTACACTGAGAGGTGCAGAACATGCTAGGTGCAGTTTTTTTGGGAAAACAAATCCTTAAACTTCAAGAAGTGACCGTCCGTGAGCCTGATCCGGAAGAAATCACGATCAAAGTGGCAGCCTGTGGGGTTTGTGGCACGGACCTACATATTTATTCCGGCGATCAAGGTGCAGCCGATTGCCCACCAGGCACAATCCTCGGCCATGAGTTCGCCGGCATAGTTGTCAAAATCGGTAGCGCGGTTAAGAACGTTCAAGTCGGTGATCGCGTCAGCGTGGATCCCAATGACTACTGCGGTTTCTGCGAACCTTGCCGCAACGGGAAGTCCAATTTTTGTGAAAACATGACCGGGATCGGTACAACCACCCACGGTGGTTTTGCCGAGTACTGCACCTTCAAAGCCAAGCAAGCATACCAATTGCCGGATAACATGTCGCTCGAACAAGGCGCAATGGGTGAACCCGTCGGTTGCTGCTTGCATGGCATCGATCTGAGTCGAATCAAAACCGGTGACACCGTGCTGGTCATCGGCGCCGGCACGATTGGCCTGATGATGATGCAACTCGCTAAAAAAACAGGCGCGGCCAAAATTGTAATTGTTGAACCGATCGTCGAAAAGCATGCAATGGCCTACCAGCTCGGTGCGGATCTGTGCCTCAATCCCAAAGACGGCAACCTCAAAGACCTCCTTGCCCAGCACAAAATCCCTGAAATTAATGTCAGTATCGAATGTGTCGGTTTGCCCGTTACCATCCTTCAGGCCATTGAAGTCTGTGGCCGTGGTGGCACTGTCATGATGTTCGGCCTCACATCACCTGAAAGCACCATCCCGCTGATGCCCTTTGACGTCTTTCGCCGCGAACTCCATTTGACCGCCTCGTTTATCAATCCCTACACCTTGAAACGCGCCTTGACGATGATCGAAACCGGTGGTCTGCAAATCGAGCCACTGATCGGTGCCCGCGTCTCCCTAAAAGACATTGAACAAGTTTTCACCGACCCATCTTACCGCAAGTTGGGAAAAATCCTGATCATCCCATAAGGGCCACACTATGTTTAAAGCAGTTATTTTTGATATGGACGGCGTGATCGTTGATTCGGAGTCGGGTTTTCTGCGTGCAAAGCAGCAACTTCTCGAGGAATTAGGCGTTCACGTCGACGTGTCGTATCACTACCATTTTTTTGGCACGACAGCCGAGTACACCTGGACAACGGCAAAAGAAGCTTTTGACCTCGAGCCGACTGTGCCCAAACTGATCCAACGCGCCGACGAATTGCGCCAGACCATCCTTCAAAATGAAGGCCTAAAGCCCATCCGTGGCGCTCTCGACCTGATCGCCCAACTCCACCAGGCAGGCGTCGTACTTGCAGTCGCATCATCATCCCCCATGCATGAAATACGCGCCAATCTAACCAACCTCGGTTGCCTGAAGTACTTTACCGCTCTCGCAAGCGCCGGCGAATGCGAACGATCCAAGCCATTCCCAGACGTCTTCCTCAAGGCCGCTGCACTCATCGACATCGCCCCCCACGACTGCCTCGTCATCGAAGACTCAACCAACGGAACCAAAGCCGCCAAAGCTGCCGGCATGACCTGCCTCGGCTACATCAACCCCGACTACCCCCCGCAAGATATGACCTCAGCCGACACCACAACCCAAAACCTCAGCGAAAGTGCCGCTTGGTGCCTGGAACGTGCCTGACACCAACGTGTGAACGGGCGCTGACAGCGCTGAAATATTTCTGCGAGCAAGCCCCGGAATACTTCATTGCTGCTGCGGGCAGTTTATTGGGCGTCGCCATTATCGTTGAAGGATTGCATATAAAAACCCTCGAATCATATCGGCTTTACCTGATCATCGGTGGCATGCCAGCTGTTATTTTGACCAAAAATTTCGGCCAAACCGATAAAATTCAAGCCATCACCTACGACACCTTTTGCATGTAAGTAGGATTGATGAATGTCCCCAAAAGGTGCCAGGCACCAATCTACCATCACCCAACCATCAAATCAGCCAGGCGGGGACTATCCAATTCTTGCCATCGATGGGTAAGAGATCCAGCGCCATGCAAATGACGGCACCTGGTCCGATGAGTGTCTTGGTTCGGGCGAGTTCGCCAAACCGTTCCGGTGTTTCAACTGGATCCAGAACGTGAAAGTGCTTGGTGGCGTCACGGTTCGGGGAGGCGGATTTCTTGATTTCAATTGGGAAAAGCGTGCCGTTTTCGTAAATCAACAAATCAATTTCCTTCTTGTCTTTATCCCGATAGTAGTAGAGAGGTGGCTCTTTTCCGGCATTGAGGTAGCTCTTATAGATCTCTGAAAAAACATAGCTTTCAAAAAATGCGCCAGACATTGCACCTTTTTCGAGCGCTTCCGAATTGCCCCACTTTAAAAGATAGGCGCATAACCCCGTATCAAGAAAATGCATAAGGGGCATCTTGGTCACGCGCTTTAATACGTTGTTTTGGTAAGGCTGTATTAGCGCAATGATGTGCGACGAAACCAGTAATGAAAGCCACTTTTTGGCAGTCGGTGCTGAAATCCCAGTTTCGCTGGCTATTTCTTCATAGACGATCGGCTTTGCAGTACGCGCGGCCACGACGGTCATAAATTGAAAAAAACTCATCTCGTCGGCGACTTGAGTTAGGTCCTTAATATCTCGTTTTAGATAGGTGTCCACATAAGAGCGATAATAAGTCTCCCAGTCGACAGCTTCATTGGCGTAAAGTCGTGGCATTGAACCTTTAAAAATCCGCGAAAACAAGTCGTTAATATCTTGCTTGGGCGCGTTCGGCAGTCGGTCCATCAATTGATTGGCGTCAGTTGTGAAAACACGGGAAGGCAGGCCTTTAATCTCACGGGTTGAAAGGCCGAGTAAATTGATAATACCAACACGACCCGCCAGTGTTTCACTGACGTTTTTCATCATGACAAACGACTGAGATCCTGTGAGCCAAAAGTCCCCGTTGCGCTGCGAACGATCGACAGACATTTTGATATAGGGTAATAACTCCGTGGCGTATTGAATCTCATCAATGAGTACCGGCGGCGAAAATCGTTGTAGAAATAACGCTGGATCCATCTTGGCTAACAAGCGAATATCCGGATCATCCAAGGTAACGATCTTACGATCCGGAGTCGCCATATGCGTCAGCAAGGTCGACTTGCCGACTTGCCGAGGTCCCGTGATCAGTAGGACCGGAAAAGTTGCAACAAGCTTTTGGATGGACGCTTCAATTGCGCGAGGAATGTACATGATACTTCTCCCTAATTTCAGAGGCGACAGTGTTCCAAAC
>JAQUDJ010000009.1:0-49673 GCA_028685755.1 Eubacteriales bacterium
TTCTCCGCCATTTTTTCAGAAATTGCCCCCGAAAGTTGTACTGCAAAGTATAATTTTCGGGGGCAATTTTATTTCCTCAAAAAGATTTCGAACTGTCAAAACTAACGCTGTTTTGCCAAGAAAGGCATTGCTTGAACACTCAGGCGATGTCTTTTTTGGTCTCTTCCAGAAGATTTCCAATAAAACGGTACTTGATTGTGATCTCCTGGGTCCGTTTGCAAAAATCGGTGTAACTTTGTGCAGACGATCAGATCTGGATTTTTGCCATGATAAAAGGGACGACTTGATCCGGCAGAATGTCGAGCACCAATGCAAATTCGTGATAGAGCAATTTTTCCGCCGCCTTCAAGGTGTCACTGTCGGAGATGGACAACCGGTGGCCCTTTTGCTCCAACTCAATTTTCCGGTTGTAAATCGTCTTGATTACTTGGACGATTTTCTGCTGGTCGCCTGACTGGAGTATTTCACCGAATGTGACTCGTCGGAAAATATCATCGCTGATCCATTCACTGTCGAGATCAGGCATGATATTGATCAGTTCAAAAATTTCTGCTTTTGACAGGAGGCGTCTCATGACAACATTGCGCTTGTCCGTCGGCACAAAGATATCGATGATATTGCCATAAACAGGGTTCAGCACATAGTATTCCCGCTCAACCGTCCCGCCAAAATTCTCCCGGCAGATGTTGGTTACCTGGCAAACACCCATTGAGCTGTATATGACATAATCATTGACTTTATACATGATGAACCTCCTGTTTAAAGCCGAAAAACTAATCCTTTATAACAATTTTAATTAATCTGTCAAACAAATTCTAATGGTTCAAACAACGAAATTGAAACATAAAAAGACCGATTTTCTGCGCTTTTTAGCCGCTAATAGGCACAGTTCAGCTGAAATATGCTAAGTTGCTGACGTCACTCAAAATCATGGTTAGATAAAGAAGCATCCTAGCAACACCTTAAACCATAGATGAGCCTACTTGACCGATTATTATTTAGCAAACAAACTTGGCATATGTGCCGGACGATCATTCACTATGAAATAAGGTATCCGTGTTTACAGCACTATTACTTGATACAAATTATCTTAATTCATTACTAAATTTGAACATGGCGCATCCCGCGTGATTCTTGTATGATGGTTAGACACACTTTTTTAAGTAGGTGGTCTAATGATCAAGTTTCTCATTCACCGGTTTATCAAGAACCACGATAAGGTTCTCAATAGCAAAGTCAGAGAAGACTACAGTGTATTATCCGGCGTAGTGGGCATATTTTTTAATATGCTCCTATTTGGGTTGAAATTGACGATTGGCTTAGTGACCAATAGCATTGCCGTCATTTCCGATGCTTTTAACAATTTAACGGATTTGGGATCATCAGCAGTCTCGATTGTTGGTGCCAAAATGAGCAATCGACCTCCGGATGAAGATCATCCGCAAGGTCATGGGCGTTTTGAATACGTGGCAGCACTCGTTGTCGCTTTTATCATCTTCATGGTCGGCTTTCAACTTCTGACAAATTCCTGGAAAAAAGTCTTACATCCAGAAACGGTTACCTTCAGTTATCTGACGATCGCAATTTTAACGTTTTCGGTTGCCGTCAAGTTTTACATGTATGCTTACAATATCTATATTGGCAAATTGATCAACTCGAGTATCAATCGGGCGACTGCTTTCGATAGCTTGAGTGATACGGTGGCAACTGGAGCGGTCATTGTGACGACGATCATCGCGAGGTTTACCACCTTTCCAATCGATGGTTTGGCCGGCTTAGTCATTTCTGGATTGATTCTGTATTCCGGTTTCAAAATCGCTAAAGACACCGTCGATCTCTTGCTCGGGAAAGCGCCTGACCCCAAAATTGTTGAAAGGATTAATCAAATTGTCAGCTCGGGTGCCCATATCATGGGCACTCACGATTTGATTGTCCATGATTACGGGCCCAATCGAATTATTGCCTCCATTCATGCAGAGGTTTCCGACCAGCTCAATATCGTCGATGGGCACACGTCAATTGATGAGCTGGAGCACCTCATTATCGAAGAGCTCGGGATTGATATCATCGTCCATCTGGATCCGGTGTGCACCGATCTTGAGGCCACGCGAATCGCGCGAGCCGCTGTTTTAAAAAGCTTACAAAAGATCGAAATAACGGTCGATATCGAGCACTTTAGAATTGCTCAAGTTGAAAAGAAAACCATTGTCATTTTTGAATTAGGCCAACTTCAGAGACTTTCTGAATTTGAATTTAATATGCTACGCCACAAAATAAAGCAGCAAATCGAAGCCGACTATCAGAACTTCGAAGTCGTCGTCAATCACCGCGGCCATAATTTGTAAGTAAGGCACCAACAGATGTTGAATATTTTTTTAATCGGCCTTGTCAGTTTCTTCACGGATATTAGCACTGAAATGGTCTATCCGTTGATCCCACTCTATCTCACCGCGGTATTTGGGGCCACACCGACCTTAATTGGGCTGATTGAAGGGATTGCGGAAAGCTTAGCGAGCTTATTAAAAGTGTTTAGCGGTTATGCAACCGATCGGTTTCAACAAAAAAGACGACTGGCTTTTCTTGGATATTCAACAAGTCTTTTTTATAAACTTGCGTTGATTCTGGCTACATCGTGGAGCGGGATTTTACTTGCACGGGTGATCGATCGAGTCGGCAAAGGGATCAGAACAACGCCGCGAGATGTCCTCGTCAGTGAAAGTGCAGCACCTGGCCAATTAGGTCGCGCATTTGGGATCCATAAAGCGCTCGACATGGCAGGTTCGGCGGTCGGCATTTTAATTGCCTATTTCCTCGTCAAGGCGATGCCAGTAGTAGCGGCCACTGATCAAGTGACCACCAACACCACATATAAGCAGTTGTTTTTGATATCAATTGTGCCAGCTTTGATCGGACTTAGCTTGTTTGCCCTGATTAAGGAGCAGAAAGTGAATCGCAAGGTGATGCACCGCGAACCTTTTTGGCAAAATATCAATCGCCTCAATCGACCACTAAAAATCTATTTGACTGTTGCATTTCTATTTACCCTTGGCAATTCTTCAAATGCGTTCCTGTTGTTGCGCGCCCGCTCCATTGGGTTCGATGATGCCTCGGTGATCCTCTTGTATTTCATTTACAGTATTAGCGCAGCCGTCCTGGCGATCCCCCTTGGCCAGCGCTCGGATAAAATTGGTCGAAAACGCATTTTAGTTGTTGGCTATTTAGTGTTTGCCATGGTATATGCTGGCTTTGCGGTTAATTCGAGTAAATGGCTGATGGTCGTATTGTTTGCGTTATATGGGCTCTATACGGCGATGATAACGGGTGTCGAACGCGCATTTATCGCCGAAATTGCCCCACCAGCGCTCAAAGGAACCTTGCTCGGTCTTCATGCCACCCTGGTCGGGATCGCGCTACTCCCGGCCAGTCTGCTTGCGGGTTTGCTCTGGTCACAGTTTGGGGCATTCGCCCCGTTTGCGTGCGGCTCGATTTTATCCCTGCTTGCAGCACTGATTTTGACAGTGTTTATGAAGCAAGAAAGAACTGCAGGTGACAGTTGAATCACAGTGAAATCAGAACTTAATTTGTTTTTAAATAGCATGCATGATTAAATAATAATGATATTTAACGAATAACCACGTGCGTGTAAACGCTCTTGATACAGCAAAAATGGTGTAAAATCTGCATGAAAAAAAATCAATATCCAGAACTTGAAGCACAACCAATACGACCGACCGTTCGCCGCCTTGAATCAAATGGCAACGATCGGCCAGTCAGTCAGCGCCCGGTCAAGCAACGACCCATTCGACCCAAGCGGGTCAAACCCAAACAAACGATTTCCGATCAAATGGGCACATTTGCAGGACGTGTAGTCGGTGGATTTCAGCGCAATAGCCGCGCCCGTGTATTAAGTATCTTGATTGTCATGCTCCTTGTTATCAGCACAAGTATCGTAGGGTTTGCATTGTCAGATCAAGCCGACAACCAAGCCGACAACCAGACCAGCAACCAAGCCGACAAGCTGACGAATAATCAATCGCAAGGCATTCCGACTGACTCCGGAACGATTAATGAATCGACAGCCGCGGCTTCACTTTCGGAAGATCCATTCTGGGGCAGTGCTGCGTTTTCTCGCGAAAAAATACTGCCTGAAGATGAACTCGAACAAGCGATTATCGCCTCTGAACATGAAGCTGCTCTACTTGCTTTGGCCGCTTTAATGCCCAAACCGACCGAAACGACGCTTGCGACCACAACACAGACCACAACACAGACCACAACGAAGCAAACAACCGTGGCCACAACGACCGAAACGACCCTAGCGCCAACGGAAGCCCCCGTTGCAGAACCGGTACGTGCGCCAACCTCGAATAGTCGGATCATCGGCTACTATGGGGGTTGGAAATCCCTCGAAGGCTATACACCAGATAATATCGATGGCTCGAAACTGACACATGTCCTTTATGCGTTTGCTTATATCGACTCGAATATGCGGATCGGCATGGGGTCTACACAATATGACCCGAGTAACTTTGCTAAGCTTCGTGCATTGAAAGAGCGCAACCCTCACTTGAAAACATTGATATCAGTAGGCGGTTGGGATTGGTCTGGGCGCTTCTCCGACGCGGCTTTGACCGAAGATTCTCGGACCACGTTTGCCAACAGTTGTGTGGATTTTATTCTCAAACATGGTTTTGATGGCGTTGATCTTGACTGGGAGTATCCAGTGCGTGGCGGCCAGGCTGGCAACATTAAACGACCGGAAGATAAGCAGAATTTCACTTTGCTGATGCAGAAAATTCGCGAAAAATTCGATGCCCAATCCGCAAAAGATGGGCGCCCGTACTTGCTGTCTTTTGCTGGTGGTGGAACAACAGATTATTCGAATGACGTTGAACTCGACAAGCTCGGTCAAATCGTCGATTTTGCAATGATTATGTCTTATGATTACCACGGCAAATGGGATCCGCGTACAGACTTCAATGCGCCGATCTATGCTGTGCCACATTCACCGAAATATCAGATTAATTACACGATTGATACCACCGTTAATAACTGGCTCAATCGGGGCATGCCCGCAGAAAAACTGGTTTTAGGTGTGCCTTTTTATGGCATAAAATATGTTGGTGTGACAAGTGCGGACAATGGTGGGTTCTATCAAGACTTTGACACAGGCTGGGCAATCGCTTACAAAGATATAGCTGAAAAATACCTTACCAATGGCAGCTACACACGCTACTTTCATGATATTGCGAAGGTTCCGTGGCTTTTTGATGGCTCAACTTTTATCAGCTATGATGACCCAGAATCAATTGGTATCAAAGTGGACTATATTCATAACCGTGGCTTGGGCGGTGCGATGATATGGCAGCTCGCTCAAGATGATAGCCATGGGACGCTGATGAATGCACTTTTTAATGCGATGAACTAATAAAATGACAGCTCTATGCAAAAACTGATGACCACTAGTTGCGAACGAACGAACTTCTTGAGCAATATCTGCAAGTCCTTTAGCAAGAATAACCTTTAGCAGAAAATTGACGGCTTCTATAATCAAATCATGATAACGCAATCAAAAGGAGCGCACATGGTAGATTTAAAAGCTAAACCTTACTATTTGAACGATTCGCAAATCAAATGGGTCGAACAGACGATTGCAAAACTTTCGATTGAAGAGAAAATCGGACAATTGTTTATCAATTTGTTTGTTGATCTCAGTCCTGAGCATGTCCGCGATTTTATCGCCAAATATCCGGTCGGCGGCGCGCGTTACATGGGCGCTGATGCAGATACTGTTTACACGATGATTAGTGAATTACAGAAAAACACAAAAATCCCACTGCTGGTCTCCTGCAATTGTGATTCTGGTGGCAATGGTGCTTGCAAAGATGGTACATATATCGCATCCGGTGCAGCAACCGAAGCATCCGGCAGCCAGACCGTCGCCTATAACGTGGGGCTGGTTAGTGGCAGAGTAGCAGCGGCAATTGGGTGTAACTGGAATTTTGACCCCTGTGTAGATATCCTCTTTAATTGGCGCAATACGATTGTTAACACGCGGGCTTATGGTACGGATTCGGATACGGTGTACAAATACGCCAGCTCATATATCAAGGGTATTCTACAGAGTAATGTGGCCACCTGTGTTAAACACTTTCCCGGCGACGGGACTGAAGAGCGAGATCAGCATCTTGTCTTAGGTGTCAATGAGCTATCCGTCGAGGAATGGGATGCCTCCTTCGGTAAAGTCTATAAACAAGTTATCGACGATGGTGTCATGTCCATCATGGCTGGGCATATCGCGTTGCCAGCTTATTCAAAAAAGCTTGTCCCCGGTATGACCTATGACGAAATCATGCCTGCCACATTGGCTCCTGAATTGATCGATGGCCTCTTGCGAAAACAACTCGGCTTCAATGGCTTAGTTGTCACCGATGCCTCGCACATGCTCGGGATGAGTGGCGCGATGAAACGTCGTGATTATGTCCCACAGGCGATTGCAGCGGGCTGTGATATGTTCTTGTTTTTTAATGATCATGAAGAAGATTTTGGCTTCATGTTGGATGGTTACAAACGCGGTGTGATCACTGAAGAACGCCTGCAGGACGCCTTATATCGCATTTTGGGACTGAAGGCTGCAATCCATTTGCATGAACTGCAAGCAACGGGTGAATTAATGCCGCCGAAAGAAGGCTTAGCGATTGTTGGCTGTGAAGAACATCTAACAATGGCTGCTGAAGCGGCCGATCTGGCAATCACGCTTGTCAAAAACACAAAAGCGGAGTTGCCAATCTCCGCCAAAACGCACAAGCGCTTGCGCTTACATACCTTGTACGGTGAAATGGGTGGCATTCACGGCAACACCAATGCATCAGAAAAAATCATTATCGAAGAACTCGAAAAGGCCGGATATGAAGTGACGCTCGTTGACGGAACAACCCGTGATAAGGGCAAAACAGCACGTTACGATCAGGATTATGATGCGGCTTTTGTCTTCGCTGATATTTCTGGCTATGCCGCCGAAAACAATTATCGAATTCGGTGGAAGTGCCCCATGTCAAACGACATTCCATGGTTCGTATGGGAAATCCCGACAGTCTTTATTTCCCTCAACTACACGACGCATCTAACTGATGTTCCGATGGTCAAAACATACATCAATGCTTACAACAATTCTCGGGAAGTCATCCGCCAGACCCTTGCAAAAATTGCTGGTGAAAGCGACTTTAAAGGCCAGTATAACGACTTGGTTTGGTGTAAAAAATGGGAAGCAAAACGCTGAGGTAGCACGATGTCAAAGCCTAAAAATGTTATTATCTCACAGTCCGGAGGTCCAACCCCGGTCATCAACAATTCACTCCGCGGCATCATTGATGCCTGCCAAAGCCAACCTGAAAAATTCGGGACGATCTATGCAGGCTATCATGGCGTTGAAGGGATTTTAAAAGAAGAACTTTTGAACCTCAGCGCGCAAGCTAGCGATGAAATTGCCTTATTGCGGACAACGCCTTCAGCAGGTGCAATCGGTACCTGCCGCTACAAATTGCGGGATAATCGACCGCAAGATTTTGACCGTGTCATTGATGTCCTAAAGGCGCACGACATTGGATACCTTTTCTATATCGGTGGTAATGATTCGATGGACACGGCGCACAAAATCAGTCTGTTGGCTGCTCAAAGTGGCTATGAATTGATCGCTACTGGTGTACCGAAGACGATCGATAATGATGTAGGGGACACCGCTTTTCAACTGATTGACCACACCCCGGGATATGGCAGTGTAGCGCGCTATTGGACATCACTTGTCCAAAATGCCAACGAAGAAAATGCCGGATCAGCAACGGCAGATCCCATTTTAGTGATGCAAGCCATGGGTCGCAAAATTGGTTACATTCCAGCCGCGGCTCGGCTAGCTGATCCCAAGCGGGAAATGCCACTCCTGATTTACATGGCCGAGGCCAAACTAAAACTTGCAGAAATTGCGGATCAGATTGATCTTCAGATCCAAAAAAGCGGGCGAGCGATGGTTGTGGTTAGCGAAGGTCTTGATGTCGGTGACCTCGGTGAAAGTCGCGATTCGTTTGGGCACACGCAATTTGGTGGAAGCCAAACCACAGTTTGTCAGACCGTCGTCAATTATTTAAACGCACATGGTCTGAAAGCTCGGGGCCAGGTTCCAGGGATCGACCAACGGGTGGCGATCAATCTCGCATCGCCTGTCGACCTCGACGAAGCGTATCGACTTGGCCAGCAGGCTGTTTTAATTGCCGCTGAACAGGGCAATGGTTTTATGTCTACACTGACGCGATCTGCGGGTTCTTTATATAACGTAACCTATGGATATGTTGAACTCGCGCAGGTTGCGAATTCAGAACGGACTTTCCCGGAAGCGTGGCTCAATGCAGATCGCAATGATGTCACTGATGAATTCTTGCGCTATGCACGACCCTTGATCGGCGAAGATTTTGTATCAATCCCGATGGTCGATGGCCTGATGCGGTTCGCCCGTTTCAAACCGATATTTGCCGAGAAGAAATTACCGCCCTTTACGTTTTAGAACAGTGAAGCTAATTAAAATCATGGAGGAAAGTCACATGAGCAACCCCGCTCAACCCCTAATTGACATGGTCAAGCAACACGATTACATGATCTGTGTCGATTCCGACGGCTGTGCTTTTGACGCAATGGAAATTAAACAAAAGGAATGCTTCGCGCCGAATTTCATCAATGCCTATGATCTCCAACCGGTTTCTAAATATGCCCGCGAATGTTGGGAGTTCGTCAATCTGTATTCGGTTGATCGCGGCTGCAACCGTTTTATCGCGATAATCAAAGCGCTTGATCTCCTCGGAAAACGCAAGGAAGTCATCGCACGCGGTTTTAAGGTGCCTGACACCACCGGTTTACAAGAATGGGTCAAAACCGAAACGGCCCTAGGTAATCCAGCTCTTGTTCAAGCGATTGAACGGACCGGTGATCCGGCTTTAAAACAAGCCTATCGCTACTCGATTCCAGCCAACCAAGATGTCGAGAAAATCGTGCATGGTGTACCTCCTTTTCCGCTCGTTCGTGAATCGCTCGCCAAAGGTGCCCAGAAAGCTGAAATGGTGGTTGTATCTGCCACGCCAGCAGATGCCTTGCAGCGCGAATGGACTGAACATGGTTTGATCGAATACATGACCGTGGTTGCCGGCCAAGAAGTGGGCACGAAAAAAGAGCAAATCCGTATCGCGATGTCAGGTCGCTATGATCCCCAGAAAGTCATTATGGTCGGTGATGCGATGGGCGACCTAGAAGCTGCAAAAGCGAATGGCGTACTTTATTACCCGATCAATCCAGGTGCAGAAGATGCCTCCTGGGATCGCTTTTACAACGAAGCATTTGATAAATTCATGGATGGGACCTTTGCTGGAGACTATCAAGAAAAGCTTATTGCTGAGTTTAAGACCTATTTACCTGTAACACCGCCGTGGGAAAAATAAAACAGAAGGCGCTATAATTTAGTCAATACACAAAAGGAGCAAGAGCATGAGCAAGCAAAACATCGGCATGATTGGCTTAGGGGTCATGGGCAAAAATCTAGCCTTAAATATTGAAAGCAGAGGCTTCACGGTAGCCGTATATGATCCATGGACCGACCGTGTGGATGAATTCATCAATGGCCTCAAAGGCGAAAAGATCATTGGCGCTCAAAGTATTGAAGCCTTTGTCGACTCTCTCGAAGTGCCACGACGCATTATGATGATGATTAAGGATGGTAAACCTGTCGATGATATGATCGACAACCTCAAGCCGTTCCTCACCAAAGGTGACATTTTAATCGAAGGCGGCAATTCCTACTTTCCAGATACGATTCGGCGTAATCGCGAACTTGAAGCTGAAGGCTTCCGCTATATTGGTTCAGGCGTATCGGGTGGTGAAGAAGGGGCGCGCAATGGCCCGGCCCTCATGCCCGGTGGTCAACCCGATGCATACGAATTGATCGCCCCGATTTTTAATGCGATTGCTGCTCAAGTAGAAGGCGAACCTTGCAGCACCTATATTGGCGCTAATGGTGCCGGCCACTACGTCAAAATGGTCCACAACGGTATCGAATACGGTGATATGCAGCTGATCTCAGAAGCTTATTTCCTCCTCAAAGAAATCCTCGGCCTCAATGCTGAAGAATTGCATGAGGTTTTTACAGATTGGAATACCGGAGAGCTCGACAGTTACCTGATCGAAATCACCGCGGACATCTTCACAAAATATGATCCGGAAACTGGCAAACCCATCGTCGATATCATCAAAGATGCCGCTGGCCAAAAAGGAACGGGTAAATGGACTAGCCAAAATGCCCTTGATTTGGGTGTTGCTGCACCGACCGTTGCCGAAGCAGTATTTGCCCGATGCATGTCGGCCCTCAAGTCAGAACGTGTTGCCGCCAGTACGCAGATCAAAGGCCCTGTTATCAACTTTACCGGGGATCGCGGTGAATTCATCGAAGCTGTCCGCAAAGCCCTTTATGCTAGCAAAATTTGTTCCTATGCGCAAGGTTTCTCGCTGATGAAAACGGCTTCTGATGAATACAAGTGGGATCTCAAACTCGGAAATATCGCGATGATTTTCCGGGGGGGGTGTATAATCCGAGCCCAATTCTTGCACCAGATCAAAGATGCCTTTGCCAATGATGCAGATCTCAAAAATCTGATGCTCGCCCCCTATTTTAAGAACACCCTCGAATCGTATCAGCGTGCCTGGCGTTTTGTCATTGCAACCGCGGTAACCAACGGCGTAGCCGTACCGGCCTTCTCCAGTGCTTTATCATATTTTGACAGCTACCGGACCGCGACTTTGCCAGCCAATCTGCTCCAAGCTCAACGCGACTATTTTGGCGCCCACACGTATCAGCGTGTTGACCGTGAAGGCACGTTCCACTATCAGTGGTTCTAAGCAGTTTAATGAAAGCGCAGGATAAGTCCATGGTTAATATTTCAATTCGCGCAACCGATAAGCAAATTCCAGATGATCAATTAGTAGAAGCTTTAAAAAAATCGATCGAGGGGCGGAGTCTTAAAAAGATCTTGCTGCTACCGCCGGATATCACTCGACTACACTCCTATGCCGGCAAAATCACAGCGCTGTATTATCAGCTGCTCAAGGACACATGCCAGGTGGATATCATGCCGGCACTCGGCACACATGACCCCATGCCAGAGCATGAATGTGTGGAATTTTTTGGCCCGGAAATCCCTTTTTCAGCGTATATACCGCATCGCTGGAAAGAGGATGTCGTGAAAATCGGTACCGTCCCTGCTGAATATGTCAAAGAAGTCAGCGAAGGCTTGATTGACTACCCGATTGATGTTGAAGTGAATGAAAAACTCCTCGATCCTACTTACGACTTGATTATTTCAATTGGCCAAGTCGTCCCGCACGAAGTTGTCGGCATGGCCAATTACAGTAAAAATGTTTTCGTCGGTTGTGGTGGCAAAACGATTATCAACCGCTCACATTTTCTAGGTGCTGTTTATGGCATGGAAAGATTGATGGGCAAAGATAATTCGCCTGTCCGTAGCGTTTTTGACTATGCAGAGGCACATTTTATCAAAGATCTGCCCCTGATGTATGTCCTGACAGTGACGACAGTGGAGCAGGGTCTTGCCATGCTTCAAGGCCTTTATATTGGTCGCGAACGGATCCTCTTTGAAAATGCGATCGCCCAAAGTCAGGCACTTAACTTCATCCTTCTCGATCGCGCTCCAAAAAAAGTTGTCGTCTATCTTGATGAACGTGAATTTAAAAGCACTTGGCTTGGCAACAAAGCGGTTTATCGCACCCGCATGGCGATCGCCGACGATGGCGAGTTGCTGATTCTAGCTCCGGGTGTCAAAAAGTTTGGTGAGGATGCGGGCATTGACCTGTTGCTGCGTAAATATGGTTATGTTGGACGCATGAAAGTCCTCGAAGCGTATAAGGCCAACCAAGATTTACAAGAAAACCTTTCTGCTGCTGCTCACCTCATTCATGGATCATCGGATGGTCGCTTTTCGATTACTTATGCTGTCGAACAGTTGACACAAGCAGAAGTCGAAGGAGTCAATTTCAACTATATGAAACTGACGGATGCGGTCAAGCGATACGACCCCACTCAATTGAAAGATGGCTGGAATGTCATGCCAGATGGTGAAGAAATCTTCTATATCAGTAATCCGGCTATTGGCCTTTGGGCAGACCGCAAGAAATTTCTTGGCTGATTTAGCTGATTAACTAACATCGCTAAAGCTCTCCAACTCCGTTACGATCTGGAACAAGTTGATAAAACCTCCGTGCCGGTCGCTGATGCGAAATCCTTGCAAATGACTTATCGCGCTAAATTCTTTAACAGTGAAGTTGCGATGATCCCAATTGGTTCCTGGATGATCCCAGAAGTAAAAGACGTCTCCAAATATCCGCACACCTTCCAAACTGTTTTTGCCGCACTGCCTATTTGGGCCGGTGATACTGCAAATCTCGGTTTGACCAACACCGCAAACCATTACTATGCCCTCGCTTCAACAACAAAAAATGCGCAAGCTGCTTATGATTTCCTGCGCTTTTATACAACAGAAGGCATGGCTATCCGTGGCGTTAGCATGACTGCTGAAAAAGATGTCGACAAAATGATCTACGTCGACAAAATGGTTGGCGATGACAAATCGTTGTATGACTATGAGTCGCTCAAAGCTGTCATGACCAACCCAAACTGGAAAGACAACGTCGAAACGATTGCTCCGGCCTATGCCCAAGAACTGACCGTCATGTTTGGTGAAGAAGCTGAAAAATTCCTAATGGGACAGCAAGCTTTAGATGCAACGGTTGCCGCCCTCAAAACCCGCGGTGATGAAATCATTGCAAAAAATGCAAAATAATTGCGATAATTGATCGCATCGAATTGACACGATTCAACGAAAAAGGATGGCCGCAACGCCATCCTTTTTCAAGTTTCCAGCAAAACAAGTCATGAGATATAATGTGGCCGTTTAGACGTCCGCTGATTCAGCCTCGCCTTTAACAACGCGTTCGTAATATTGTTTGGGTGTCATATTATATTCATTGCGAAAGGCCCGGAAGAAGTTTGAATAATCGCCAAAGCCGGACTGCTGATAGACTTCCGTGATTGGCAAATGATCAAGTATCAGCTCTTTGGCTTGGATCAATTTCTTCTGAACGATATACCGATGGAGGGTTGTCCCGGTTTGGTTTTTGAACTCGCGGCATAAATGAAACTTGCTCAAGAAAAACATTTCTGCTAAATCATCGATTTTAATTTCTTCTTCGAGATGATTGGCGATATATTCAATGATGCCATCGATCAAGCGGCTCTTGCGGACTTCAACGCGCGGACGTTCGCCGGTCAAGGTCATCTCCTCATTGAGGTAGAGTAATAATTCTGTGACATGGGCTCGCGGATAGATATCTGCCCCGAAACCCGTATAATCTTTCAGTTCTAAGATGCGATTCATTAAGCCACGAAAAATCTGCTGCCGCTCAACATCGGCACGAATGACATTTTTGTGTGCAGGTGCTTCAAAACAAGTTGCTAAATCCGTCTGCTCCGTTGATAGCTCGGCGATGAAACTGCGATTTAACCATAAGACGACACGCTCATAAGGGTGCGACAAATCACGAACCATGGCTTGGTGCAATTCCCGGGAATTGATGAGGATCACATCACCTGGCTTGAGCTCGTAATTGCGACCTTCAATCTGATACGATACATCGCCATCGAGCAGGAGATAAATCTCATAAAAATCATGATGATGAAGGCTAATAGAGGCCATGCCACGATCGAAATAATGATATATTTCGTAATCGCTTGTCATCATATGTTGGCGTGTCTGGAATCGTTGACGGCCGGCTTTCATCGTTATAACCTCCTTGGGTGAAGGATAAATCGTTCGATTAAAACTCGGTACAGCGCATTGTTACTTATTCCAATTTTAGGTTGACTGAGCAAGATTTGCAAGCTATCAAGCAAGATAAGAATTGGTCTTAGAACCTTGCCGGCGGATAATTAATCTAATGGATTTATAAATATCGAGCAGGCAACTGCTGCCTACTGACGAATATCTGGCTAAGGAGAACGCTCAACATGTTATCAAAGGAATTGTTGCTGACTAGCCCAACAGCACGTCGCCTCTACCATGCCTATGCTGAAAATGCCCCGATTTATGATTACCACTGTCACTTGTCAGCTCAGGACATCCTTGATGATCACGTTTTCGCCGATATCAGTGATTTATGGCTCAAATATGACCACTACAAATGGCGCGCTATGCGCATCGCAGGTCTCGCCGAGGATTTAATCACGGGTCAAGCTTCTAGCCTCGATAAATTCCGTGCCTTTGCCAAGACAGTCGCCCGATTAGTTGGGAGTCCACTTTATCACTGGGTTTACCTTGAACTCAAAGAATATTTTGGCATCACCGAGCAGTTAAGTGAAGACAGCGCTGATCGTATTTATGAAACATGCAATCGCTTGATTCGCGAACGTCAACTACGCCCGTCAGACTTGATCGCACAATCGCGAGTCAAGCTGATCGGCACGACTGACGATCCGACAGACTTACTGACCGCACACCTTACTATGCAAAGGCAAGCACAGGAAAACGATCAATTAGCACGCACTCGCGACGTATTGGTTGTGCCAACATTTCGCCCAGATCGTATTCTCAATTTGAACGTAATGGATTATCCTGCATATCTCGACCTCCTTGCAAAACGTGCGGAAATAGCCACAATTTGTGATTATCAAACGTTACTTGAAGCCATCGCAAATCGCATCGCGTATTTTGATCAGGCCGGTTGCCTGATGTCTGATCATTCACTTGAAAAATTAGATCTTCCCACATCGAGCCGCGAACAAGCAGACGCAATCTTCAAAAAACGCCTCAACGGGACAATTTTAACTGCCGAAGAAATTGCGTTATTCCGCAGTCAAGTTTTATCTGATTTAGCTAAACACTATCATGAACACAAGTGGATCATGCAGCTCCATATTGGCGCCCTCCGCAATAATAATCCCAGCCAATTTGCCAAGCTCGGCGCGGATGCAGGTTATGACATCATGAATGATTTTCCAATTGCGGAGCCACTTGCCGGTTTCTTGTCGCGCTTAGCGAGCGCCCAATCCCTACCTGCAACGATCCTTTATTCCCTCAACAGTAAAGACAATTTGGTCCTATCATCGTTGCCGCATTGCTTTGCTGATGGCATAACACCGGGTAAAGTACAGTTTGGCTCTGCTTGGTGGTTCAATGACACACAAGATGGCATGTACGAGCACATCAAGTCGATTGCTGCGCAAAGTATGTTGCCGTGGTTTGTGGGGATGCTGACTGACTCGCGCAGTTTTCTATCTTATACGCGCCACGATTATTTCCGCCGCGTCTTGTGTAAATTTATCGGCGAACAGATTGATCGCGGCGAATTTGCTGCGACTGAAAATATTTATCAGGAAATCATTGAGGGCGTCTGCTTTGGCAACATTCAACGATATTTACGGTTAGAATAAGGAAATGATAGAAAAATCACATCGTGTTTATGATAAGAATCAATCAGTCAGCCCTGAGCAGACGATGCCACAGCCCATGGCAATGCCATCAACCGTAAAACTTTGGACACCGACCTTTCTCTTGGTCACGACCTTAAGTTTTTTGATCGGTGTCATTCAGTTAAGTATTTCGACGACTTTAACAATATTTATGGTTGGCACGGGCCAATCAGCGGCGTCTGCCGGATTGGCTGTTGGCATTTTTTCCCTGGCAGCGATGGTTGGACGGCCCTTTTCCGGCGTTTTAATCGACCGCATCAGTAAGTCGCGGATATTTTTCATGGGCGCTGTGTTTTTTGGGGTAGGGATTGCGATGATGATGCAATCGGATTGGTTGAATCATTTGCCGTATCTAGTATTAGCCCGCGTGGATTTAGGCATTGGTGTCGGCACGATTATCTTAGGTGTTATCGCGAGACAGTGGAACCTGAGTGCCGTCTTCTTGACTGCGGTCCTTTTGGCAGCGATCACGCTGATCAGTTCACCGTTTCTTTTGAACCGTTCTGCATATGATAAGGGAGAGTATTAAGCCATGAATCACATCAATCTATCGGCATTTGCCGATGAAGGGGCGCAAGACCTAGCGGGTATGATCGCGGTCTTGAAAGCGAATCAAATTGCTTCAATCGAATTGCGGACCGTTGACTCGGTGAATATTGCCGATTTTGATCAAGCAAAAACCGCTCAGGTCAAAACCGCCTTGCGGGCAGCGGCGATCACTGTCAGTTGCTTAGGGACACCTTTAGGCAAAAAGCCGATTGAAGATAAGTCAGCGACGGAAATCGAACGCTTAAAGCGACTAGCTGATACGGCTCATGCCCTCGATTGTACAAAGCTACGGATTTTTAGCTTCTATGTCCCAGCCGATCAAGTCTCGTCCTATCGCGACGAGGTCATGCAGCGCCTCGATCGCATGATCGAAACTGCTGACCGCGAAGGGGTGCGGTTATTGCATGAGAATGAAAAAGACATCTATGGTGACCTGCTAGCCCGTTGTGTGGATTTGCATCAGGCCTTTGGCCATCGCTTAGGGGCGATTATCGATCCGGCCAATTACATTCAAGTCGGCAGTGATCCGCTCATGGCGATCCAGCAATTGGATCCATATGTTGAATATTTGCATATCAAAGACTGTCGCAAGTCAGACGGTCATATCGTGCCAGCAGGCCAAGGTGATGCGAATATTGCAGCTGTATTGGCGTTTTACCTGCAACACCAAGGGCGACAGGCGGTTGCCCTAGAACCCCATTTGTTTGAATTTGCCGCCTTGTCTTCGCTCGAAAAGCATATGACCGGTGCACCTGGTAGTGGCAAAGCTGTCGGGGTCGGTGGCGATTATCCAGATGCGGTCACCGCTTTCGCTGCTGGTGTGAACGCCTTTAAAACACTTGCCGCACCGTATAAAATCAACGCATAAAAGGTCATTTTAACTGTTGAGGTGGGAACAACATGAGCCAGCTCAAACCAACCAATCATCAAAATTCACTGGGATTTCACTTGCGGGTCGCCTTTGTGGGTTGCGGCGCGATCGCCCAACTCCATTTGGCCGGGATATTGGCGCAGCCAACCGCCAGACTGATCGCTGTTGTCGATCCAGATCTCGAAAAAGCAACGGCCTTAGCGGATGAAGCTGAGCAACTCAGCGGTCAGCCAAAACCTGCGACATTTCCTAGCTTACACGCTCTATTGGTCGTTATGACACCGGATGTGATCCATATCATGACGCCACATTTTACGCACGTCGATTTAGCCATCCAAGCCATCCGTGCAGGTTGTCATGTGCTCATCGAAAAACCAGTGGCAATCGATCAGCAGAGCTTGATGAAACTGCATGCGGCGGCCGATTTAGCGGTGCATCAACAAGTTGGTGTTTGTCTACAAAACCGCTACAACAAAGCCTCGCAGGCCGCACATCAGCTCCTTGCGGATTCACCATTTGGCGCCATAATAAGTGCGCGGGCTTTTGTGACGTGGTGGCGTGATGCAGATTATTACACCCAAAGTCCTTGGCGCGGTCGCTGGCAGACAGAAGGTGGTAGTCTGATGATCAATCAAGCTTTACACACGCTTGATTTGATGCAATGGCTAGTTGGGCCTGTGAAAACAGTCTCAGGTCATATTTTCAACGATCATTTACCCGATGTGATCGAAACTGAAGATACAGCAACGGCTTTGCTGCAATTTAAGAACGGTGCTACCGGTGTGTTTTTTGCTACGAATGCCTACCCAGCTAGCGCCGATCCGTTTATTGAAATTGTTTGTGAAAAAGCGATAATCCGCCTAGAGGGCAGCGACCGGATTCAAGTGCTAGATCGCAGTGGTAATCCTTTGCCTGAATTTAACGATTTGATCGTGGCAGAAGAGGCACCAGAGGCTGTGTTTGCTGCCACATTATTACCACCTGAAAAAGCGTACTGGGGTAAGAGCCACGCCATTTTAATTGGGGACTTTTACCATCGCTTAAAAACTAAGCAACCTTTCGCGCTGAACACCCGCGAGGGTAGCCAATCGCTCGAGACATTGTTCGCATGGTATGAGTCAAGTCGCACAAGCAATATGGTAAAATTATCCTAATCAAGTTTCTTTAGGATAGGAGCACACCCATTGTGCTTGACCGTACGCGAGCCCTCAATCAGCAGCTAATCGAAGCAAAACCTGTCATTTATTGGATGAATCGCGACATGCGCGTTGCAGATAATTGGGCGCTCATTCAAGCCCAGACCGAAGCGACGCGCCTGAAACAACCGTTAGCTGTAGTCTTTTGTTTGCAGAAGACTTTTTTAGGCGCGACCTCGCGGCACTTTGTGTTTATGCTTGAAGGGTTAAAGCAGGTAGCCCGCGACTTGGCTCAGCTCAAAATCCCAATGCTTATCATTGAAGATGATCCCGCGCAGGCTGTTCCGATTGTGGCCGATCAATTAGGTGCGGGCTTGATCGTGTCAGATTTTTCACCGTTACGGTTGCCGCGTCAATGGCGCACTGATATGGCGAAGCAGGCAGCTGCACGATCGATTGCGATGGTTGAAGTCGACGCTCATAACATTATTCCAGTCTGGCAGGTTTCCGATAAGTTGGAATTTGCCGCACGGACAATTCGTCCGAAAATTCATCGGCAATTGGCCGCTTGGTTGACGGAATTCCCGATTCTTCTGCAACAAACAGCAGTCTGGACAGTTGAACAACAGAAAACATTAGCAGTATATGGTTGGCCTGACCGCGCGATTGAACGTTATATTGATACAAGGATTGAACGACTTGGCGGAGCGGATTCAAGGCTTTTATCTTCAGGTCCAGATGCTGGGCAAAAGCGGCTTCATACCTTTCTGCATGAAGACTTGCCACGCTATGGCGAGCGCAACGATCCCAATAAGCCCGTTACATCGAGGCTTTCCGCGTATCTCCATTTTGGTCAACTCTCAGCACAACGGGTTGCCTTAGCAACACAGGGCATTGAGGTAACTAGCAGTGATATCAAGATTGCGATTGACGACTTTCTCGAAGAATTGATTGTTCGGCGTGAACTGTCGGATAATTTTTGCTTTTACAATCCAGATTATGATTCATTTGCAGGATTTCCGAAGTGGGCTAAGCAAACGTTGGACGCACATCGCCATGATCCGCGCACTTACCGTTATACCGATGAGCAGCTTTTACAAGGCCAGACCCACGATATTTTGTGGAATGCGGCGCAACACGAGCTGGTCAATCAGGGTAGCATGCCGGGCTATCTGCGGATGTATTGGGCAAAGAAATTGTTGGAATGGTGTGGTAGTCCAGAGCAGGCCATGCAAGTTGCGATTCACTTCAATGATACTTATGCACTCGATGGCCGCGACCCAAACGGATATACCGGTATTGCATGGTCGATCGGCGGTGTCCACGATCGGCCATGGGGCGAAAGAGCGGTTTTTGGAATGATTCGTTTTATGTCTTTTGATGGCTGCAAACGCAAATTTTCCATTGATGACTATGTTCGACCCACCAAGCAATTGGAATGGAGATAACCACTGGAATGGAGATAACCAATGGATAAAGGGCCGATTATTCTCAAAGAAAAGCCATTGATTGGCATTAGCTCATGCTGCTTTGGTTGCGCTGTCCGATACAACGGACGTTCGATGGACATGGTCAAAGGCATAGGTCGCGAAAAAGGAGATTTTCGGTGGGTTCCGGTGTGCCCCGAAAATGCTGCTGGTCTCGGGGTTCCTCGTGATCCAATCCATCTAGTTGGTGAAAATGGCCGTTCGGTTTGGCATCAAGATGGACGAGTCGTGAGTCGCGGTGGCAAAGATGTCACGGATGCCTTAAAGGCCGGTGCTCTTGAAAGTCTCGCAACATTAGCGCGCGCGAACATTAAGGTTTTTATATATATGGATGGCAGTCCGTCGTGTGGTGTTTATCGAACGACCTTGAAAAAACAGAACCGTGGCAAACCGCCAGGTATTTTTGGTGCGCTATTGGACGAAGCAGGCTACTTTTTGATCCCCGCGCTTGATTTACAAAGTCCGATCAAATGGTGGGATTGGCGCCGCCGGATGCTAGCCTTTTTGTGGCTTCAAGCTGTTCCACTGACCACGCGAGCAGAGCTTTATGATGTATGGTATCGATTGAAGTTTCTCTGTCAGGAGCTCGACAATCCATGGGCCCGCGAACAAGGTCGTTATTTAGCAAGCCTGACTGGACCACTCGATCCCGAGATAGCAACAAATTTCCGCCGCCAGGTTAGTGATTTGTTGCGTCGTCCTTCGACTTTAAAACGAATAACCGGCAGTTTATGGAAAAATTACTGTCATCATCGCAAAGTAACCGGACGCCCTGTTGCTGACATCAATGAGCCAACCGCACTCCGCAATATCACGGCAATTGCGCGTGAGTTGATCGTCATGGAGCGAGAATCAGCAAAAGAGGGTATTTTATTTGGAACTTCACCCGTCCTTTATTCCGGTCGGAGTTAATCCCCATTTAATCTTAAGTCGTTAAACTAACATATCTCAATTACTCGGGAGGGTCTCATGAAGAAAAAAGTCATTGTTGTTGGGGCAGGCGTTAGTGGTTTGGCGAGCGCAATACGACTGCAGCATTTAGGGTATGATGTCGAAATCTACGAGAAGAACCCGATTATTGGCGGGCGAATGGGCTTGATCGAGTTTGATGGGTTCAAGTTTGACTTAGGGCCCACAATTTTGATGATGCCTCATATGTTCCGCGAGGTGTTTGAATTCTGTGGCCGCAATCCAGATGACTACCTTCAGATGGAACGCCTTGATCCGATTTACCAGGTTTATTTCAGCGATGGGACAACCCATGCAGCTTCCTCTGAACTCAGTAAATTAGTCCAAACGCTCGAAGCTGTCAGTGAAGCTGACGCCCAAGGCTTCTTGCGTTACCTCAGCGATGTTTATGAGCGCTATTTGGTAGCTAAAGAGCATTTCATTGGCCGAGGCTTTCGGACTTGGACAGACTTATTTAATCCGAAGACCTTAATGGCTGGCTTGAAATTAAAAACCTTCAATAATGCTTATGCGATGATTTCCGAATATGTCAAAGATGAAAAACTTCGCGAGCTGTTGAGTTTCCAAACGTTATATATTGGCATTTCTCCCTTTAATGGGCCTTCGATTTATACGATTATTCCGATGATTGAACTCGTCTTTGGGGTATGGTTCTTGAAAGGCGGGATGCGTTCACTCGTCACATCGTTTGTCACCCTTTTTGAAGAATTAGGTGGCAAGATTCATGTCAATGCGCCAGTCAGTGAAATTCGCTTTGCAGGACGCAGGGCAACCGGTGTTGTGGTTGCCGGCGAACATCATGCAGCTGATTATGTCATAAGTACAGCTGATTTCCCCTATGCGATGAAGTCACTTCTGCCGGCAAATTTCCGCCAAGGTAAATACAAACCTGTCAATGTCGAAAAATACGATTATGCTTGTTCGTGTTTCATGCAATATATCGCCCTCGACACACGAGATTTTCCGGATCTTGATTTACATAACTTGGTGTTTTCTGAAGATTTTAGTGGTAATATCCATGATATTTTTGATGGAAATTTCCCACAGGACCCGTCAATTTATGTCTATGCACCAGCGCTGCTCGATGAAAGTCTAGCCCCTGAAGGTCAATTAGGTCTCTACGTACTCACTCCTGTACCTAATCTCAAAGAGGGATCTGCTATCGACTGGACAGACGAGTCAACACTTGCAGGTTTCCGTGAAAAAGCCTACGAAAAAATGCGCCGCATCGGACCGTTAGCGGGTTTCGAAAAACATATCCTTCGCGAAAAGGTCTACACACCACTCGATTATCAGATCGATTTCAATGCTTTCTTTGGGGCGACCTTTGGATTAAGGCCAACGTTGATGCAAAGCAATAGTTTCCGCCCGCAACCTAAAGCAACACGTTACGACAATCTATATTTTGCGGGCAGCAGCAGCCATCCCGGTGCGGGTGTCCCGATTGTCCTCATGTCAGCGCAGATCGCGGTCAATGAATTGCTGCGCGATGCGGCAGAAGCAAAAGGCTAGATCCCATGACGTTGCAAGCGGACTTGGCCTGGTGTGAATCGATCATTCGGACCCATTCAGGGAGCTTTTATCGTGCCTTTAAACAACTACCTAAAGCGCGAGCTCAAGCCGTTTTTGCCATCTACGCATTTTGCCGGACTGCTGATGATTGTATTGATGTTGATCATGATGCAAACGCGCTCGCTCGTCTTGAATTACAGTTAGAGCAACTTGCGAACGGAAATCCGCCAGATGAGCCACTCTGGCGCGCACTCAGCTGGGCATTTTCAACCTTTGACTTAGCAATCGAGCCTTTCCGCGAGATGATCAAAGGGCAACGTCAAGATTTAGACTTTTTGCAACCGCAAACGCGAGAAGACCTTGATAACTATTGCTATTTGGTTGCTGGAACGGTAGGCCTGATGATTTTGCCGCTCCTTGCGCGTTCGATCAGCAGTGATACCCGTCAGGCCGCAATTGAGCTGGGCCAAGCGATGCAGATGACAAATATCTTACGAGACATTGGAGCAGATTATCGCATGGGCCGGATTTATCTGCCCATGCACGATATGGCAGAGCGGGGCATTCTTCCAGAAACCTTGGGTGATTTTCTCCCGACGGTCAAGCTCAAACAATATTGGCTCCAATTAGCGCGTGAAACACTCATGCGTTACGCCAAACTGCGCGCAAATTTGAGATTATTTGACTCAGAAGCTCGGTTACCTGTCATCTTGGCGATTCTGTATTACCGTCAAATCACTGTCATCGGGAGTAAACGGCTAGAACATATCTTACAAACCCGTGTCATCGTGCCGAATCTGACGAAGCTATGGCTGTTAATTATTTCTCGCGTACAGGTATGGCAAATGAACCACCACGATCTCATGCACTTGGGAGGATAACATGCAAAATTGGATAGGGATCATTGTTTCGTTCGCATTCGTTTTTAGTGTCATTTTCGTCGCCAAGTGGGTCGAAAAATACGGCAAGGAAGCCAGCCGCAAAACGGTCCATATTGCAGTGAGCAACTGGTGGATTTTGGCCATGATCTTTTTCAAACAACCCCTTTGGGCGGCGATTGTTCCAGCCTGTTTTGTGATTTTGAATTATATCTCTTATCGCTACCAGATTTTTGGGGCGATGGAACGGGAAGAAGATCAAGGCAAAGGCGATCTCGGTACCGTGTATTACGCGGTATCCCTGCTCGTTTTGGCGCTGCTAACTTTCGGTGACGGCAAGGACCCGATCGTCGGAGCGGTTGGCATTTTAGTTATGGGCTATGGCGATGGTTTTGCGGCACTTCTCGGCAAACGTTACCCGAAAGGCAAGTATCGGATTTTCGGTGCAACAAAAAGCATGACGGGAAACATCACGATGTTTAGTGCCTCGTTTGCCGTGTTGCTGATTCTCTTCGCGACCACTGGCCAAGCCACGATTCTTTTGCCTGCGCTGGTGATTGCTGTATTGGCAACCGTTATCGAAGCGGTGACACCGCTTGGCCTGGATAATCTATCCGTGCCGCTTTTAGCTTCACTGGCTTTTGCTGTGATTTTTTAATGAGTTCGGACTAAACAGAACACTGATGAGATTTAAGCATAAATGGCGGAACTGATTACATAAGATGAACAGGGGATATCGACGATGGGCGCATTTGAATTTTTTGGAATAACAGGAAATCTATTAGCTGGAGCCGTGTTACTCGTGAGCTTCATCGTCTCATTTTTAGCCTGGAAACGTCGTTCTTTGACAGGGGCAGCCGCCATTGTAGCTGCAGTCTTCGCGGTAGTCTATTATCTGACTGGCGGACTCAAAATGGTCTTTCTTCTTTTACTCTTTTTCCTAAGTTCAACCTTGCTTACCCATTATAAAAAGCATGATAAGCACAGTATCGAAAAAGATTTGCATGAGAAAAAGGGCGCGCGGGATACCTTTCAGGTTATTGCTAACGGCGGCCCAGCCCTCCTGATGAGTTTGCTGTCTGTACTATTTCAAAGCAACTTATTCTATAAAGAAATGTTCCAACTCGCTGCTGCCGGTGCATTAGCCGCGAGTAATGCGGATACGTGGGCCTCAGAAATTGGCGTACTCAGCCATAAGCGCCCCGTTTACATCCTGTCGCGCAAACCAGTCCAAACTGGATTATCCGGTGGTGTCACGCGTTTGGGAACCTTAGCCGCCCTTGCAGGCGGCGTTTTCATAGCACTGGTTTTTGGTTTTCTAGCAGTCATCGAGGCTCTGACAACTTTCGCAGCCATCAATTGGCTCATTCTCGCCATGTACGTGCTCTTAATTGCGGTAACGGGCTTTCTTGGCTCGATAATCGATAGTATTCTCGGCGAAACCTTACAGGCTAAATATATACACTACCAGCATGCTCATTTAACCGAAAAAGCCCACGAACACGGCATCGCTAACATTTTAAAAAAGGGTTGGCGCTGGATGACGAATGACTGGGTCAATTTGATCAGCTCAATGAGCGCGGCTACTATTTTGCTGACGACACTGATATTGATTTGATCATGAAGGGAGTAATCCATGGCTTTTACACCCCTGTCCGACTTACGAACTAGCTATCAACACGCGCTCGTTGCCCTCGACAAAGCCACTTGTGTCCGCTTGATTCAGGACGCGTTGTCTAGTGCAAGCATTGACGTTATCGAACTCTATCAGGATGTGCTTTCCCCGGCACTCAACGAAAGTGTTGAAACCGAGATGGGTAAGGATAATTCGATCTGGAAAGAACATGTTCGCAGTGAAATTACGCGGACGGTGATTGAGTCGTGTTACCCGTTTGTATTGAAAGCTGCGGCAAAAACATTAGCTGCGCGCCGCAACAAATCAGCTGGTAAAGTCATGATCGTCTTGCCTGCCGAAGAATTTCACGAGCTTGGCGCCCGGATGGGTGCAGACTTTTTTCAAATACTGGGATTCGAGGCACTTTTTGTTGGCAGCAATACGCCTTGCGAGGCCATCATGAACGGTATTTCATATTTTCAACCGGATTACATCGATATCCACGTCGTCAATTACTACAACCTTTTCAAAGCCAAAGAATTGATCGCAGCGATTAAGCAGATCAACCCAGCTATCAAAATCCTTGCGAGCGGGTATGCGTTCACGCAAGATCCGGACCAATCGGTCAAGCTTGGCCCGATTTGTCTGATCAATTCATACGCCGACATCGCCTCGCTCGTAGGTGAACAGCTAGGTGATCTACCATGAGAATTGCTTTTAAAATTGCCTCACGATTTTTACTTTCCAACAAGGGTCAGACCATCCTGATCGCCTTAGGAATTGCGATTGGGATATCTGTCCAGATATTTATTGGCTCACTGATTAGTGGCTTGCAGAAAAGTCTGATTGATACAACGATCGGTAACGCCTCGCAAATCACGATTGTTTCCGATGCGGATGATCGCTTGATCAATAATTACGAAGCGCTAGCACGATCTGCCAAACGGCAGGATTTGCGACTGACAGCTGTTTCACCAGTACTCGACCAACCGGGCTTGATCATCAACGATGAACGGTCAGAATCGATCTTGCTGCGGGGCTTTGATTTCAATCGAGCGGAAGCGATCTACGAATTTTCCCAACGAATTTTAGTTGGCAAATTACCCGTTCGCGATAACCAGGCCATGATTGGGATCGATCTAGCCCAAGAACTCGGGGCATCTGCGGGAGATACCATCGAAGTAACGGTCCTCAATGGTCAGAAGCGAACCTATCTCGTCACGGGTATTTTTGATCTCAAAGTTCAGACGGTGAATAAAACCTGGTTTTTGACAACCCTTTCATCGGTCCAAGATCTTTTTGCCAAAGACGGGCAGGTCACCTCAATTGAAATGCAAATCGACCCGGCCATTGCCTTTGAGTCTGATTTGGTTGCCGCCGATTTACTGCCGATCATTACCGATCCGGAACTCAAGATCACCAACTGGAAAGCGCAAAATGAATCATTATTGTCTGGGCTCAATGGCCAAAGTGTTTCAAGTTATATGATCCAATTTTTTGTAGTCGTTTCAGTTGTCCTTGGCATTGCTAGTGTCTTGGCCATCTCGGTGCTCCAAAAATCAAAGCAGATCGGGATTCTAAAAGCAATGGGTATTCGTTCTCGCCAATCAAGCTTGATTTTCCTGTTCCAAGGCTTGATTCTGGGCTTGCTCGGCGGCATTTTGGGTTTGGGGATTGGCTTAGGCCTTGCCTATAGCTTTACTCAATTCGCAGTGAGGCCAGATGGAACACCTGTTGTCGCCCTTTACATTGATCAGAATTTTTTGATCCTGTCGTTTTTCCTTGCAGTCGTCTCGTCGACGCTGGCCGCACTTGTACCGGCGCGCAAATCAGCAAAACTAGATCCAATTGAGGTCATCCGCAATGGCTAAGCAGATTATCAAGACACCAGCCGCTATAGGCGAACCAGTTATCATCCTCGATAAAATCAATAAAATATATGGTGGCAGTGTAACAACACAAGTCCTTTATGACATTGATCTCGCATTTAAGTCGGGCACATTCAATGGCATAATTGGCCAATCCGGCAGTGGTAAATCGACTTTGATGAACATCATGGGTACGCTTGACCGGCCAACAACTGGCACGATCACAATCAACGGCCGTCGCACCGAAAACATGACCGCTAATCAACTCGCTGACTTACGCAATGAGACCATTGGCTTTATTTTTCAGTTCCATTATCTCTTGCCAGAGTTTACGGCAATCGAAAATGTCCTCATGCCTTATTTAATTAAATATGGCGCAGCGAGTCGGGAAATCAAAGCACGCGCTGCTGAATTGATCGACCTTGTTGGCTTAACAAAAGTTAAAAACAATCTGGCAACTAAAATGTCGGGCGGGCAACAGCAGCGTACCGCCATTGCCCGTGCTTTGATTATGAATCCAGCGATCATTTTAGCAGATGAGCCGACCGGCAACTTGGATTCAGACACAACCGAAACGGTTTATCAAATTATGCGCGATATCAACGAACGGTTTAAGACAACGTTCATCATCATCACGCATGACCGCCATATCGCTGAAAAAACGGACCGGATAATTGAAATAAAAGATGGCCGAATCAGCCTCGATTTGGCACGCCGGTAAAGCGTTTATTTTTCACGGTCGTTGATCAGTTGACCAACTTGCTGACCACTTTTAACAACCATTGGCATGCCACCACCTGGGTTAACCGTACCGCCGACGAAATAGAGATTATCAAAAAATTCGCTTTGTTTTGGGTGCTTAAAGCCGTGGTTAGCTTTGCGGTCGGAAACCACTCCATAAATCGCGCCGCGATCTGAGTAATAAGTTGATTCTATGTCAACGGGCGTCCAGAAATCTTCGGTGACAATATGTTGGCGTAGATCGGTGAGCCCCATCCGTTCGAGTTTATCGAGCACCCGTTCCTTCAGATCGAGATAATCTTGGGCAGTTGCGGGCTGTTTTTGGATGTAGGGAATATGGGGTAAGATTTTGAGATTTTCATGTCCGGGTAAGGCTTGCGCGGGATCTGTTTTATTGACATTGACGACATAAAGCGTTGGATCGTCAGGCAAAAGATGGCGATTGAAGACCTTGTCAAAATGTTCTCGCGGGTGCTGTGAAAAGAAGAAATTATGGTGACGCAACTGGGGATAGGTGCGGTTGACGCCGAGATGCAATACGATGCCGGAACAGGCAGGCTCCATTTTTTTCAAAGGCTTCATCGCCTTTTGATCGAAGCCAAGCAATTTTTCATAGGCAGGGATAACTTCCATATTGGAAACAAAATAATCTGCAGTCTGACGTGTACCATCCGCCAGGTGAGCGGCGACAACTTGCCCTCGTTGATTGGTTTCAAGGCGAACAACTTCAGCGTTCGGACCCGTTACAAACGACACCCCGATTTCCTCAGCGAGCTGACGCAACCCCAAGGCGATTTTGTTCATACCGCCCGGTACATACCAAACGCCCTGTGCATGCTGCATGTATATCATCATGTTTAAAACAGCCGGAGCATTGTAGGGTGATGAACCGACGTATTTGATAAAATAGGCCAACATATCGCGAAAATTCTGATTCTTGACACGCTTCGCGATGGCCCCGTACATGGATGAAAAGTAATCAAAACCGATGACAGAATTAACGAGACCATGTGTCTTGAAAACATCACGTGTGCGATCTAGTCCCACGCGGCCGAGATACCCATCCTCTGTCAGGTCATATAAACCCCGAGCATAATCAAGAAATTTTTGATAACCCATCATATCGGCTTCGGTCAAACTGCTATTAGCTTTGGCCATTTGGGCTAGATCGCCAAATAGGTCGAGCACCAAACCGTCTGGGAAAAAGCTACGCCATTCATGTTCAACACGACTGATCTGAATATAATCAGCCATCGCTTTGCCACTCCGCGTAAAGTGTTCTTCAAAAATTTGTGGCATGGTCAGAATTGATGGCCCGAGATCAAAAGTAAATCCGTCTTGTGTTTTGAGATTGAGTTTGCCACCAATGTGCGTGTTTTTTTCAAAAACGGTGACAGCAAACCCATGTTGGGCGAGGGTGATTGCACTTGAGACACCGCCGAGGCCACCACCAATGACAACTACTGATTTTCCGTTCATAAAACAGACCCCCTCAACTGAATTCGTTTGATAAGTCGCGAAAAGCGTGGTCGATTGTAACGCTGTAAGAGAATAAACGGTAAATTGGCAACAAGCGCATAAAGTATCATGAACCATCCTGCCCACGGTGGGTTCCACAGGAAAAATAATGGTGCGGGTAAAATGGCCAACCAGTGTGTCAATTCAGCGCGCCTTGCTTCTAAAACAAAGCGATCAAGATTGCGAGCATCCACCGAAACCAGTCGCTTTTTAGCATAGCCATGTTTAAAAAAACCTGCACCATCTGGCAGATGCTCTTTCCATTTTTTCAAATGAAAGATTTCATCCCATAGCCGGCCGTCACGCTCCCAATTCCGGATCCGAAAGAGCGCGTTATCCGTCGCGAACCACTGATTTGGCATGTGCAAAGTCAACCAGGCGAAACCTAGATGAATCAATAGCCAAGCTAAAAAATCAAACATGATTGTCAATAATATTGACAGGTCCCCAATTTGCACATCTACCTCCGAGTCAAACGTCGATCGAACGGCCGCGCCACTTCACTTGCCGCCGGACTTTAGTCAGATAGGTTGACCAGCCAAAAAGAATCGCGAAAAACATAAACAAAAAAGGGTAAGCCATCTGTAAAAGGATATGAAATCGGCCAACCCGACCAGATATCCAGATTACTTCAACCTGCATGGCGAATACTGTGACTAATGTGCCGAAAATCCACATTAGATCGCCCCCTTTTATCGCAACAACCAAACCTAGCACGGATGAAAAACCACTAGTAATCCATAAAATAATCAAAGTCATGACGAACGGGTGCGTCGCCGCGGATGCTGTGCCAAAGCTTTTAGTCCATCCTTCAAACAGTTGATGAAAACCTTCCGGATACATGCGAAAGGAGAGGCAATTGCGTCCACTTAAACAAGCCACAGGGAGATTGGCAGCCGCATACAATTGGCCTAAGGCCAGATCATCCATCACCGCGCCGTGCACCGCTTGATGCCCACCGATTGATAGATATTCACCGCGTGAACAAACCATGCAAGGACCAAATGCGCCAGCGCCTAGTAAGCGATCCCCCAGAACTGTAAAGCGATTCATACCGGCAAATACTATGATGTTAAACAAGGTGGAAAAACTTTCATAGAATTTTTGCACGCGGTGATAGGGTTGAACTGAGAGTAAACCACGCGCCCCAGTTGATTGGTAAGTCGTTAGCAAATCACGCAAACTGTTTGGGTGATCTAGCCACGTGTCGGCATCGAGAAAAATCAGGGTGTTCCCCTGAGCGACTTTCGCCCCAGACCAGCACGCACGAGATTTTCCGACATAACCAGGCAGGACCGGGTCAGCTAAGACAACAGTAGCCCCTAAATCAGCCGCAAGTTGAGCCGTTTGATCGGTTGAATGATCATTAATGACAATAATTTCAAATGGACGATAAGTCTGATGACGCAAGGATTTCAGTAACGGTGATATACGACGTCCTTCGTTATAAGCCGGAATCAGGATGCTAACCGTGAAAGGATCGAGCGAAACGGGTTGCTGACGGGTCTTGATGCCTGGAATTTTCCAAAGCATGAGCAAGCCAGCTACCAAACCGCCAATAGTCAAAACGAGCCCAAAAGCTTGTAAAACAATGAGCAATTGCAACTTCACTCCTCCTTATGCGTAGGTTTAGTTAAATTTCCAGCCATAGCCGACTGCAGGGGCGGATAGCGGAGTTGAAAGGTGTTGCAATCAGTCGGTCAGCCGAACCGTGTTGACCGGTTAGGAGCACTTAGGACATTTCGCTAAAAGGCGATTTTATTAAAACGAACCACAAAATGACCTTTATTTTCGAGGTCAGAACAAGCTTTTTGACCAATTAATCTGTGCACACCTAAAACTAATATTCTCATATACCTTATTTTAGCGCAGAAAGGACAACTGAGAATTAATTTTGGCGATATCTTTATGCAATTTACCGTTTGTTATTTGCGCAATTTTTCGATACAATTCACGTATATTCCAAACTGTGATGGGAACAGCTACTGGTCGTCAGCTGATCCGGTGAGGCAAACAAAACCATGGAACTGCTCAAGAACCGTATCTTAAAAGATGGCGTTGTCCTCAAGGGCAACATCCTCAAGGTTGACAGCTTTCTCAATCATCAAATGGATCCGAGCTTAATGGCTGCAATTGGCGAAGAGTTTGCACACCGATTCTCCTCTGATGCGATTACTAAAATTTTAACCATTGAAGCCTCGGGCATTGCACCAGCTTTGTTCGCCGGCTATTTTTTAAAAGTCCCTGTCATTTTTGCCAAAAAAACTGAATCGAGCAATATCGATGCGAGCACCTTTGCGGCGCCCGTTCATTCTTATACGCGCGATACCGATAATTACATTCGGGTATCGAGTCGCTATTTAGCAAGCACTGATCACGTTTTGATTATCGATGATTTTCTAGCCCATGGCGAAGCGCTTTTGGGACTAGCTGACTTGGTTCGCCAAGCCGGAGCCACCGTTGCCGGCGCTGGGATCGTCATCGAAAAAGGTTTTCAATCAGGCGGTCAGCGCGTCCGTTCCACAGGTATTAGGGTTGAATCCCTGGCCATAATCAAAGACATGTCCGAGGGACGTGTTGAATTCACCTAATCGAAACAGAAAGTAGGAGGAGATTACCCATGAACTTTCGTAAAATCATGACCGTCATCCTAGCCCTGGTTCTCGTTGTTGGCGTCTTTGCCGGCTGTGCCCAGAGCAGCGTCACCACCGCTGCCGCTGCCGAAACTACTGCCGCTGCTGCCGAAACAACTGCCGCTGCTGCTGCCGAAAAAATCAAAGTCGGCGTCATCTACATCAGCCCGAAAAATGATGGTGGTTGGTCCCAAGCGCATGCGACTGGCTTTGCCAATGCAGTCGCAGCTGTCGGTGCCGACAAAATCGATCTCAAAGAAATCGAAAACATCAATGACGCGGATGCTCAACAAACCGAAACAGCCCTCAATCAGCTCGTTGCTGATGGTTGCCAGCTGATTTTCGCGACGAGCTTCAACTATATGGATGTTGTCGAAAAAGTTGCTCTTGAAAATCCAGAAATCAAATTCGAACATTGCTCTGGTTACAAAAGCGCTGATAACTTTGCTAACTACTTCGGCCAGATCGAACAGCCCCGCTACCTCTCCGGTATCGTCGCCGGCCGCATGACCAAAACCAACACCATTGGTTACGTTGCTGCAATGCCGATCCCAGAAGTTTATCGTGGCCTGAATGCCTTCACCCTCGGCGTACGTTCGGTCAATCCGGATGCAATCGTTAAAGTCACCTGGACAAACACCTGGTTCAATCCTCAGCTAGAAAAAGAAGCTGCGATTTCCTTGATTGACAGTGGCGCAGACGTGCTTGCTCAACATCAGGATTCAACTGCTACACAACAAGCTGCTCAAGAAAAAGGCGTCTATGGCATCGGCTATGACAACCCCATGTACAGCGAAGCAATCAAAGATGCTTACCTGACTGCACCGGTTTGGAATTGGGGCGCTTATTACCAAACTCGTTTACAGGGCATGGTTGATGGCACTTGGGCAACTGGCTCGTACTGGGGCGGTATGAACGAAGGCGTTATCGCCCTCGACGCCATGACTGCGCTCGTTCCGGCAGATGTCCAGACTGAAGTCAATGGCCTCATCGACACGATGAAAGCTAAAGGCAATGACTTTGTTTTTGCCGGCCCGATCAAAGACAACACCGGTAAAGAACGTGTCGCTGCTGGCACATCGCTGCCGGCTGCTGATCAGTTCAGCATGGATTGGTACGTCGAAGGTGTCGTCGTCGCTGAATAAGCTCGACTACGCTTTAAACGATCAACGATAATCCAATACCAATAATACGCCTCCGGATCGCAAGGTCCGGGGGCGTATTTCATGATGAATTCCCTAGATCTACTAATCTGACAGTAAAGCTTTTACAGCGACCCCTTAAATATGGTAAAAATAGGAGTGAATTTTCAAGATTTTGATCAGTGTACTTTAGTCTGATAAGCCCCATCGAAGGAGCATCAAGATGCAGCCTCAAAACCGCACCCAGCCCCCCGCGATTACCATGCAGGGCATATCCAAAACCTTTGCGACGGTCAAAGCCAATGACCAGATCAGTTTTTCGGTAAAAGCCGGTGAAATTCACGCCTTGCTCGGCGAAAATGGCTCAGGCAAATCCACATTGATGAATATCCTGTCAGGGATTTATCTGCCGGATTCAGGTGAGATTGATATCCACGGTGAACGCGTCATTTTTCGCTCACCTCGCGATTCCATGGCGCAAGGGATCGGCATGATTCATCAGCACTTCAAGCTTGTCGAAAACCTATCCGCGCTTGAAAACATTGTCGCCGGAACCGGGCATGGCTTGCTACTTGATCGCAAAGCTGCACGTGACAAAGTCATTGCATTATCAGAACAGTTTGAAATGGACATCGATCCAGATCGGAAGATAGCTTCGATGTCCGTTAGTGAAAAGCAAACGGTAGAAATTCTAAAAGTACTCTATCGTGGTTCACAGATCCTAATCCTCGATGAACCAACCGCCGTCCTCACGCCACAGGAAATCACCCGTTTGTTCCATATCTTGCACCGCATGCGTGAAATCGGCCAAGCGGTCGTCTTCATCAGCCATAAATTAAATGAGGTCCTATCCTTGTGTGATCGAGTAACGGTCTTACGCCAAGGCAAAACAATTGGCACCGTTTATACCCATCAAACAACCGCAACGGAGCTCGTCGAAATGATGGTTGGACGGGCAGTCGATCTCGCGATTGAGCGACCCGCTGCTGTGGGATCTGGACAGTGTCTCGATGTCAAAAATTTAACGGTCAAAGATCATGACGGGGTGGCTCGACTCAACCAGGTCAGCTTCACCCTAGACCATGGTGAAATCCTTGGCGTAGCGGGACTGTCTGGCAGTGGTCAGAAGGAATTGTGTGAAACAATCGCCGGCTTGTGCGCACCAAATGGCGGTAGCATTCTTTTTCACGACAATCAGATCATCGGCAAATCACCGCGTGAAATCATCCGCCTCGGAATCAGCATGAGCTTCATTCCCGAAGATCGCCTCGGGATGGGCCTGGTCGCATCGATGGATATTGCCGACAATATCATGCTCAAAGATTACGCCTTCCACAAAGGACCCTTCCTTAACCGTAAAGAAGCTCGAGCCAAAGCCAAACGTATCGTTGAGCAGTTATCAATCAACACACCAGGAATCTACCATACGGTTCGCAAGCTTTCCGGGGGCAACATCCAGAAAGTCATTCTCGGCCGAGAAATCAATCTCAGCCCGCGCCTACTCATCACCGCTTATGCGGTTCGTGGCCTGGACATCCATTCGTCGTATACGATTTACTCACTCATCAACGAACAAAAGAGCAAAGATGTCGCCGTACTTTTCATTGGCGAAGATCTCGATGTTCTGTTGGAACTATGTGACCGAATCCTCGTCTTGTGCAATGGCCAAGTCACGGGAATCGTCAATGCAAAAGATGTCAATAAAGAACAAATTGGCCTGATGATGGCCGGTGAAACCTTGACAGAAAGCGAGGCCGTCTGATGCGCCTGCGAATAGCTAAAAAAGACACAGCAGGGGGCTACAAGGCGGTTTTAATCCGCGTCGGCGCTGTCCTGGTCGCGCTTGTCCTCTCCGGCCTATTGATGACAGCGATGGGTTACAATCCAATCTCTGCCTTTGCAGCAATAATCAAAGGATCATTCGGTTCAAAACGCGGACTCATCAATACGATTACCGTAGCCATTCCACTACTCGTTGTAGCACTCGGTTTATCGATCAGCTTTTCGATGCGCTTCTGGAACATTGGTGGCGAAGGACAGTTGATTATGGGCGCAATTTTTGCCACATTTGTCGCCCACAATTTACCAGTCAATACCCCAACACCGGTTTACCTGATCACGATGGCTATAGCCTCGATGATCGGCGGCGCGTTGTTTGCCTTGATTCCGGGGCTCTTCCGGGCCTATTCCGGTACAAATGAGACACTTTTTACTCTGATGCTCAATTACGTGGCCATCAAAATCACAGTGTTTCTGCGCCTAGTCCTATGGAAAGACCCCGAGGCCAAAGGCTTCCCGAGTATCGAAGCTATTCCCAAGATCGCCCATTTGCCTAAAGTTTTTGGGATCCATTCTGGCTGGATCATCGCCCTCATTGCGACGGTATTAGTCTATGTCTTTCTCAAGTACACCAAACGCGGCTATGAAACACGAGTCGTCGGTGAAAGCGAGCGCACCGCCCATTATGCCGGGATCAATGTTCGACGAGTGTTAATCAGCGGCGTGATTTTATCGGGTGGATTGGTCGGTCTGGCTGGCTTTGTCAAACTGAGTGGCGCTGCCTTTACCCTCTCGGAAAGCATCGGTGGCGGGAACGGCTTCTCAGCCGTTATCATCGCCTGGCTTGCCCAGCTTAATGCTCCCGTGATGGTTATCGTAGCCCTGCTGTTTGCGGCTATGGAACAAGGCGCGATGGGTATGGAATTAGCCCTCAAAATACCAGCCTCCGTAGCTGACATCATCAAGGGCTTGATCCTATTTACTGCGCTAGCCTCCGAATTCTTTATAGCCTACCGGGTCGTGATTGAACCTGGACCGCGCCAACTCCAAAAACAAGCACAGAAGGAGGACCAAGTCTAATGGACGTCGCGCTATTAATCGCCCTGTTCCTAGCATCAGCGGTCCGTATGGCTGTGCCGCTCTTACTTGGCACCCTTGGCGAATCCCTAACTGAACGTGCTGGCAACTTAAACCTCGGCGTCGAAGGCTTGATGATGATGGGTGCGGCAACTGGTTTTATCGCCGCCTATCACACCGACAATATCGCACTCGCCGTCCTAGCCGGCATGCTGGGGTCCGGCTTTGGCTCACTTTTATATGCCATACTGACGATCACCTTCCGCACGAAACAAGATGTCACCGGCTTGGCCTTGACGATCTTTGGCAGTGGCTTTGCCAACACCCTCGGCAAAACGCTAGCTAATACCAACACCCCGGAAGGCATTCGAACGTTTGCGCAGGCAACTCCGTTAAAATTGCCAGAAAGCACAGCGAGCATCCCAGGAATCGGCCCCGTCTTAGCCTTTATCGACACCGCCTTTTTACAACACAATTGGTTTGTTTATCTGACCTTTATCGCCGCCTTTGCCGGTTGGTTTTATCTTTTCCGTACGCGCCAAGGCTTACATTTGCGGATGATCGGCGAGAATCCAGCCGCGGCTGATGCGTCTGGTATCCGTGTGATCGGTGCAAAATACGCCCATGTGGTCGTGGGCGGCATTTTATGTGGCTTAGGTGGCGTCTACATTTCCGTCATCAATGTCGGTACGTACCTCGAAAATATCGTGGCTGGCCGTGGTTGGATCGTTGTCGCTTTAGTGATCTTCATCCGTTGGGATCCACTCAAGGCAATTGCTGGCTCACTTTTATTCGGGGCTTTGGAAATTGTTGGCTTCCGAATCCAACATATCGAAGCTTTATCGGGCTTGCCGATTTTCTCACAATATGCGATCGATATGTACCCCTACCTGATGACAATCATCGTTTTAATCTTGACCTATGCGCGCAAAAAAGCCTATCTCGGACCTGCTGGTCTCGGCGTACCGTACTTCCGCGAAGATCGATAACTAAAACTGAGAAATCAAAAATATGCTAAAAGCAGACGAAATAATTAGAAATAGACGAAGGGGATGATACCACCTTCGTCTATTTCTGTAACTTAAGTTTCACTCTTTTTAATTTCATAAAAATGTGTTGCTATTTTCATGTCGCGCATGTTAAGGTTCACCTATAACTGAATAGTGGACGCCATGATATCAAGAATGTATTTGGATGCTTAAGTCTTGATGGAGCGAACAGCATAACCGGCCGCAACTTATCTAGTGGCCGGATTTTTTATTTTTTCGGCCATCTGCCAATAACACAATATTAAGATGTATGGAGAAAGTTTATTATGAAAAATGTAAGATTAAGTCTCGCTCTTGTCCTTATAGCCCTACTCGTCGCCGGTATCGGTTCTGCTGCTTTAAGTGTCATTAGCCTCGACCGATCAGTCGAAGCTGGCGTTGTCCGCTCAGATGTTGATGCGGATGTGGCTGTCCAATTTGCTGCCCTCGGCAGTTATGGCGACAATGGTTTTGTCAGTGTAGATGCCACCACCGGTGAAATTGCCTTTGATTTGAAAAAGGCTGTTTCCAATTCAGCTAATGGCGGCTGGAACACCGATGCCCATTTTGTTGTCGGCAGTGCTGCTAACGGTGTCTTTGAAGTCGCCAATAATTCGGACGTTGCAGTAAAAGTTTCTTTAACGGGCGCAACGGGTGGTTTGACTCTAAAAGATTCATCAGGTGCAGCGGCTGGCTCAAGCGTCATCGAAGCAGGTAGCGCAGACTCATTCTACTTTGATATTGCGACAGCCGGTGTCAACAAAGCGACTGCAATCGGCGGAACGCTTGCAGTGCGGAATGCCTAATACATAGGATTTAATCAGGACAGCATATGAAGAACATCCTGACTGGCGTGCTCATTGGTTTGATCATCATCTTGGCCGGATTCGGCCTCGTGGCGGCGACCAATGGCACGCCTTTCTTGACTTATGTGTATTCGGACAGCATGTCCCCCTTGATTGATGTCAACGATGCTTTTTTAATCTGGCCAACAGGTCATTACGAAATCGGCGATGTCATCACCTATCGACCCAAGACATTACCTGCAACGTATATCACGCATCGAATTGTCGGAAAGAATGAACGCGGCTTTCTGACTCAAGGCGATCATGCTCCTTATCAAGACCAACGTGTCGGGGAACCGCCGATCAGCGATGCGCAAATTGCCGGCGAAGTACTTTCTTTATATGGCCAACCACTAATTATTCCGCAATTAGGCACCCTCGCCGCAGGGATTGGTCAAGGTCTTGGCCCTTCGTCATCGTGGGTTGCGATACTCCTCATCGCCGCGGGGATCATCAGCCTGATTTGGAATCGAATCATACCCTCTAAAAAGAAAAAAACGCGACTGCGCTGGCGCTTGCGCCATCTTTACCGTCTGGTTGGCGTGATTGCAACGGTGTTAATTTTGACTAGCGTATTGGTTCTTTCTCAGGTGACTCAAGTTCGTTATCTAGTCAGTGAAAAGCCCAGTCAAGTTGTCAATCGCGTCCTGTTGAATCACCCGGGCGAACTTTCAATGACCGTGCGCAACCAGGGACTCTGGCCAGTGTGGCTCGAAGTTGCTGGAACGGGTGACACCGTTGCGACAAAAGCGAGCCGGATTGTCTGGCCGTACCAAGAGACAAAGGTCACGTTAATGGTTCCTGCTGAATCATCGACTGGCTGGTACCAACGCTATCTACACATCAATCAATACCCGATACTTTTCCCAGAGGGGATACTCCGTTTGTTTTACCAGTTTTCGCCGGTCGCAGCATTAGTGGCCACCCTTGCAGCTTTCTGGCTCTGGTATCGAGCTTGGATCGGCTTAATCAGTCGCATTCACGGCCTTGAAGGCTGGATACCACTGAAAACCTTCCGCGATAAAATAGCGGCTCGACGTTGGCGTAATCTTCGCCGTCGGCTGATCAGCAAAAAGGAGCGTACGCTATAATGCGTTTAAGAATCTCATTGATTTTGATCATATTAGGCCTCCTCGTCGCGCTTCTGCCATTGACGACAAGCGGTGCTATCAGCTTACTGACCGTTGACCGCTCGATTGGTGGCAACCTCACGCTTGCCGATTTACCGGGTCTAGTCGAATTACAAAACTTCGACAATCAGACATATCAGCTCACGAGTAGTTACAAAACGGTCGGGACTATAATTAACAACGCATCCCAAACCATGAAAATTAAAATGACGACAACGCTTGACGACAGTCAGATTACCAACACAAAATGGCAAATCAATGTGCGCGCAAACGGCGGCACCGCATTAACCTTTTCGCGAAGTGATAATTTGACCCAAACCACTAAGGAATTTCAAATCACTGCTGGATCCTCAAAAAGGATTGAAGCCAAAGAGAATTCAAGTGTTAATGGACAGTCTATCGCTACCTATTCCTTTGCGATCATCAGTGCAGATGGTACTTATACCCAGACCTTAGCGGATAGTTCTAGCAATCCAATCCGACATATATTTAAATAAAACAAATAAATGAATCACAATTTGTCATTGCAGAAATTGGTCATAACAGAAGAGGAAGTGCATGAAAATCATGAAGACAAAACAAATCATTCAAAAATCAAGGACGGGCTTGATTCTAATCTTACTTATTGCGAGTTTGCTTTGGACTGGCTTCATGAATTTCCCCACAAATCCGACCGCACTTGAATCAACCGTCCCAGCGGATGAAATTCTGACCTACGCACCTGAATACGACATTCAAGCAGGGCGGTCATTAATGATTTGGAAACAGGGAACCAGCTTGGAGCAGGGGCGCACGGCATATTTCTATGCGGCCGATCCAATTCTCACCCTAACACCTTCTTTTTCATTGACAGGCCAGGTTGCGAGTGAGTTGTCTGGAACGGTCCAAATACAAACATATTTGCAGGCTGTTGATGACAACCATCAGCTCTATTGGAGCTATCCGCTAATCAATTCGGTTGCGCAACCTGTTAAACTGACTCATGCAATCGAAGGCCAAAACGATTTGCTTCAATTATCGGCCCGACCTTTTGCGATTCGGGTAAGCCAAGCCTTTGCCCAATTACAAGCTATCAACACCGAGCTTGACCTGACCAATGCCAATTTCGAGCTCGTTGTGCGGTCTTTTGTGAATCTGGATGGGCAATCCGATGGTCAGGTTATCGCCAAGCAGTTTATCAATGAATTGCCGATTTCCTTACAAACGATTGGCTTTACACTACCTAAAACAGCAGATAATTTGTCGCAAATTATCCTGAAAAGCGCGCCGGTCAAGCCAACTGGATTAGCAGCTTGGACCACCACCCCGGAAAAAATCGCTGCGCTCTTCTTAGATGGTCTATTGCTGGCGGCACTCATCTTATCGATGGTCATCAACCGGCCACGTCAGAAGGACCGGGCATTAGATCATCAGAAATTTCGAGAATGGATTACGGAGGGCAGTGTCAGTCTGCATAACAGCTCGCCGATCCAAGTCAATTCCTTAGAAGGCCTTGTTGACTTAGCGATTGATCTCGACAAACGCGTGTTATACGACCCATCACGCCAAAAATATTTTGTCCCAGATGAAGGGATGCTCTATCTATATGACCCAAATCAGCTCAATCCATCACAGATCAAGCGCACACAACTCGGGCGGCTCCTGCTCGATGCAGGTGTTATCAGCCGTGAGCAGCTTGAGACGGCACTGTTTTATCATCAGCGGTTAAATGTACCGTTAGGTGAATCACTGATTGCATTGGGCTTTATCGAAGAAAAAAACCTGTACCAAACGTTGGCTGCCCAGGCCAAACTGCTGTATCTCGACGCCGAGCCAGAAGATTTCCGGGTCGATACTGACGCGCTGGCGCGTCTTACAGTCAAGCAGGCGCAAATCTTACGTGTCTTGCCACTTCAACGGCAACAAGACGAAAAATTACGACTGATTTGCAGTGATCCCGGGCGCATCAAAATAAAAAATGCCCTTGAAGAAATTATCGAATCTGAAATTGAACTCGTAATTGTCAATCCATCTGTTTTGCAGGTGGCACTCGATAAAATAAATGCCAAAACCCAAAGCTAATCTACTTCGACTTCAACGGGAATACTTGGGATTGGCACGAGAATATCAACGTCAGCAGCGTAATCAACACCAGGCATTTGGAAACCAAACATCTGGTAAAAATCTTCCCAATAGCCGGTGATGTCGCAGTATTCTGTGACATTTTCGGTTCTTACATTCGGCCAGATGTTATCAACTGCCTGTTGAATGGCAGGCTCCATTTCCCAGTCATCGACGCGGAGTCGGCCGGCTTCATCCACGATCGGATTTTCAACAAACAACTTATCCTGATAAAGGCGAGCAATTTGTTCAATGCAGCCCTCGTGTGTTCCGGCGGCTTTCATAACCTTGTACAGAATTGAAATATAAAGCGGGACAACCGGAATGGCGGCACTCGCTTGAGTCACAAGGGCCTTGTTCACGGAAATATATGCGGTGACATGTTGCATGTCACGGGTCATTTTTTGCGCAGTCGCATGAAGGTGTTCTTTGGCGCGGCCAATCGAACCCTTGAGGTAGATCGGATGCGTCAGTTCTGGTCCAAGGTAGGAGTAGGCCATGGTTACTGTGTGATCAGCCAAACAACCAGCTTGATCAAGGGCAACAACCCAATCCTGCCAATCTTCACCCCCCATGACTTTCACAGTAGCTTCGATTTCTTCAGGAGACGCCGCGGAAATGCTGACCATCGAAATGGAGTTATCCTTGAGATCGATTGAACGATTGGTATATTCACCATCCGTTGATTTGAGTACCGAATTGTAAATCGTACCGTCAGCCATCGTCCGCCGAGGGGAAGCCAAGCTATAGACGATTAGGTCTACTTGACCGAGATCTTGCTTGATCAGATTGATCACTTGATCTTTGACTTCTTGGGAGAACGCATCGCCATTGATTGTTTTGGCGTAAAGGCCTTCTTGGTTGGCGCGTTGTTCAAATGCTGCTGAATTATACCAGCCAGCAGATGCTGTACGATTACCAGAGGCCGGTTTATCAAAGATAACGCCGATTGTTGCAGCGCCACAGGAAAAGGCGGAAGTAATGCGGGAGGCTAAACCATAGCCAGTCGAAGCACCGAGGACGAGGACTTTTTTTGGGCCATCGACTTTAGGTTGCGCGAGAACATAATCGATCTGGCGGTTAACATTGGCGGCACAACCGACCGGGTGTGCGGTGATGCAGATAAAGCCACGGGTTTTTGGTTCAACAATCATCTGGAATGTCCTCCATTAATCTCCACACTATAATAACAAAAAGTCCTGCTTTGACAAGTTCAGAGCCCTGTTGTGCTAAAATTAACTTAATTCACGGAACTTTCAGGTGATTATTGACGTCTATCTAAACAATCAACGTTCATGACACCTGCGGATTTTCAAAGTATGCCGATCGGAGTCCTACTGACACCATGACTAGGCGCAACCCATTGCGAAACCTGCCAGCTTTAGCCAAAGGTAAATTATCAGCACTTTGGATAATGCTCCGCGATAAACTGCGCCGCGATTGGCCTGCGGTTCTGTTTTTGACCCCCAGTATGATTGGCACCGGATTGTTTTTCTTTATTCCCTTTATATTAGTCATCGGCTACTCGCTCGTTGATAATCCTGTCATGATGCGTTTTGTTTTTTTGCGCAACTATGTCGATCTCCTCACAAATCAGGCCTATTTACAGGCAGCAGGCAACACCTTGCTTTTTTCACTGATTAGCTTGCCACTTGTCGTGGTTATGTCCTTATTGCTCGCGATGCTGCTGAACGGAAAACTCAAAGCCAAAAGTGCTTTGCGGTCACTTTTTCTATCGCCCCTGCTTGTGCCAGTAGCGTCGGTTGTGCTTGTTTGGCAAGTTGTGTTTAGTTATCATGGCGCTTTAAATTCAACACTATCCGGCTGGACGTGGCTCGTTGACTCGGGTTGGCTACCGGTCGATTGGCTCAAAAGCAGCAATGCGCGATACGTGATCATTGGACTCTATTTGTGGAAAAATCTTGGCTATAACATGGTGCTTTTTCTCGCTGCATTAAACAATGTCCCGTCCCACTTAACTGATTCGGCGCGGGTCGATGGCGCAACTGCTTGGCAACGTTTTATGAGCATAACGCTGCGATTCATCACGCCGACCTTGTTATTTACGACGATCATATCCTTTATCAACTCATTCAAAGTTTTCCGAGAAACTTATTTGTTAGCGGGTGATTACCCCTACGATGTGCTCTATATGCTCCAACATTTTATGAACAACATGTTCCGCTCACTCGATTATCAGAAATTATCCGCTGCGGCGATTGTCATGGCCCTTGTCATGATTGGGATCATAGGCGCTTTGTTTATCGTTGAAACCCGATCGGGCAAAGATCTGGAGGACAACTGATGCATCCCGCAAACAAGTGGCGCCGCGCCAAACGCGAAACACCAATCTATCTCAAAACCGGCTTAATCCTAATCCTCGCACTGATCTTTGTTTTTCCAATCGTGATGACCATTCTCAATTCATTCATGTCATCGGATGAGATTGTCGCCAATTACGGCATGCTTTTCGACAAAAACACAGATCCCTGGGCGATGCCCACCGCGCCTGAATTGCCCTGGATTTCGCCATCTGCCCACTTTAAACTGATCCCAGACCTCGTATCCGTGCAACAATATGTTGAGATTCTTTTTAAAAGTACAGATTATTTGATTAAATTCTGGAACTCCGTTTTTCTGGTGCTTCCGATAGTCGCCGGGCAGATATTTATAGGTGCGCTTGCGGCTTATGGGTTCACTCGCTTCCGTGGTCGGATTGCCCAACTGATTTTCTTTTCGTACATCATATTGATGTTGATGCCCTTTCAGGTCACACTCGTGCCCAATTATTTAGTTGCAGAATGGTTTGGTCTGCTTGACAACCCACTATCGATCATCCTGCCAGGCGTTTTCTCGACATTTAGTGTCTTTTTGCTGACCAAATACATGCGCCGGATCCCACGTGATTATTTAGAAGTTGCTCAACTCGATGGTGCCGGCCATTGGGCCATTTTCACCCAAATCATGCTGCCGATGTGTAAAACCGCCCTCTATTCCTTGGCGGTACTCGTGTTTATTGATTACTGGAACATGGTTGAGCAACCGATAATTTTCTTATCCGATCCGCTCAAGCATCCGTTGTCTGTCTTTCTCGTTAAAGTCAATGAAGGCGATATTGGTCTAGCCTTTGCGGCATCCACACTTTACATGATACCGGCGCTCCTCATGTTCTTTCATGGTGAACAGTACCTCGTTGAGGGCATTACACATTCTGGTTTGAAAGGATAACCCATGGACGATTATACACCGACAAAAGCAAGCCCCCGCACGCGCCTTGTCAGGCGTGCTACGGTCATTTTTTTTAGTGGCATGGCGGCGCTGACCTTGTTCTCCAATACAATTGTCAATTACTCCTTGCCGCGCGTACAGGTTAAAAATTTTGAATCAGGGATCATCTCGCGCCAAATTCAGACCGACGGTACAGTTGCCGCCTCATTACAACACACGATCAATTTCGGTGCGGCGCGGACTGTCGAAAAGGTCAATGTCGAAGTGGGGTCACCGGTCTTAGTTGGGGATGTGCTCGCGACCTTGAAAGCAACCGATGGATTAGAACTTTTGGAGATGGAAAAGGCATATGAAAATGCCCAGATCGATCTCGCGCGCATGAAAGAAACGGCGGCGACGACATCCGTCCCAGCCGCGGAAAAAGCAATCCAAGCCGCGGAAAAAGCGATCGCGGTCGCGTTGAAAACAATCACTCGGAATGAGGAAGCTATTGTTGACGCAAAAGAAGCATTAGATACGGCTTGGGATGATCTTAAACAAGCGGCTGAGGATGCTGAAGACGATTTAAATGATGCCCAAGACCTTCAAGAAGAAAAAGAAGATCTTTTAGTGGCCGCCCAACTGGCTCTGGACACAACAACAGAAACGCCGGGTACCACTGCATACATCGCGCTACAAGACGCAGTGACAGCTGCTGAACTTGCCCTTGAAGATGCGCAAGATTCAGTCGATTCATTCGAAAAAATCTTAGCTGATGCAAAAAAGGCTCGAGATCGAGGTCCGACAAGCTTTGAAGATAGTGTCGTTTTAGCCGAAGAAGCGTTAGTTGCTGCAAAAGAAGCACACATAGAAACTGTAGCTGCGCTTGCCCAAGCTCAACTTGATCTCACTGCGGCCAAGAAAACAGACGCACAGACCGCGAAAGATCGCACACGTGAGATCACCAAAGCAGAGAATAATCTGACCATTCAGAAGAAGAAACTTGATCAATTCAAATCAACGCAAGATGTCACTGAAATCAAGGCTGATTATGCTGGTCGCATTTCCAAATTGACGCTATCTGCTGGTGGCGTCATTAATCCGGCTGAAGCGATTGTGACGATTGATGCTGCCGACGCTAAATATGAATTGCGCGCCACACTGCCAATCGAGCAGGCAAAGGTACTTGTCATCGGCGATCGTGCCGATGTGATGATGGGTAATATGGGCTGGGCGCAAGCTGTCTTGCGCGAAGTCCGTGAAGACAAAGATCAGCCAGGGATCGTTAAGCAGCTAATCTTTGATATTGATGGCGAGGTTACACTCGGCCAACAGGTTACGTTAAGTATTTATAAAATGAGTCGGCAGTACGATATCATCGTGCCCAATGCCGCGGTTCGTCAAGACGCGAATGGCAGCTTTATCCTCGTGATGAAGCAAAAAAATGGTCCACTCGGCAGCCGTTTCACTTTAGAGCGAGTCAGTGCAACCGTGCTCGAATCAGATAGCACGCGTGCTGCAGTCAGTGCAACAATTGACTATGGAACACCTCTCGTGACAGCCGCCAATAAGCCGGTAGAAGCCGGCAGTCGCGTTTTGCCAACCAAATGAAACGACTTGCGCTGCTCGCAGCTGTGCTTTGGACAACGACCGCCTTGTTGACCCAGGCGCTTGTGTTTACTGCACAGGGCCTCCTTTCAGAAACCACGCGCGACAATCAGGTCAAGACTTTTGCCGTCTATTTAGCGAAACCGGTGCCAAGCAATTCGGGTTCAACAGCCGGTTTTATTGCTGGATCAACAGCAGCCAAAGTGGCTGCTGCAGGCTTTACGAGCGATAGTGGGATCGGTTTGCAAGCGCGGGCAGTCGAAAGCATGCGACAATCTCTCAAGAAAGCGATTGCTGAACAACAAGTGCAAATAGTCGATGCATTTGCGGGCTTTTCTGAACAAGTGCTGACACGCGTTTCAATGGACAATCAAAGCAACGGCACGATCACGGTGAATCTCACCGGAATCGGTGGGCGATTTGCCGATTTTCGCCAATTGCAGATTTTAAGTGGTTCGTTTATCAATGAACAAGATTGGAATGAACGGTCAATCGTTCTCGATGAAACCGCGGCTTGGCAATTGTTTGGGGCGATCGATATTGCGGGTATGACGTTATCGATCCAGAACCACAATTACACCGTCAATGGAGTCGTGCGAATCCCTCAAAACGATCAGAATTTACTCGCTATCGCTGAGAAACCGCAAGCCTTTGTCAGTTATGCGGCGCTACACGCGCTAGATCCCCAATCGAGCATCACGGCATATGAGGTCAGACTGCCTGAACCAGTACCCGGTATGGGTCAAAGTTATTTTAATGATGCACTCAATGCCGGAGGGCTCAACCCTAATGATGCGATCATCGTTCTGCACGAACAGCGTTTAACCTTCACCCACTTACTGGCAGATTGGGCAAAGATCGGGCGCCGAGCCATACAAGATTCGACCATTGTCTTGCCCTGGTGGGAAAATGCGAACCGGGCTGCCGCTGATTGGGCTAGTGTGCTCATCGCCATATCAGGCATGGCGTTGCTTTTGCTGGGTTTAAGTGTTTCCAACTTGACTTGGCGGGAACAAAAAGTTCGACCAGCTCGTCCAATATGTTGGACACAAATCGGACAATTGAGCGCCGCCAGTCTGTTCGGCCTCGTGCTAGCGATGATTTTGATCCATGTGCACGGCGAGCTTGTTCCAAGTGGTTGGTCTTGGTTTTTCACCTTGCTTGGGATTTTACTTTTGCCTGCAGCACTCGTTACTGGTTTCGGAGGATTTCAGAAACTTCGAATCGTGTTACCAGATAAGACGCGTAGCCTTCAGGTTTTGCGATCAACCAGTCAATCTATAACCGAAAAGACCCGTATTTACATACTTGTTTGGATCAAATGGCTGAAGTCGCACTGGCCAGCCACAAAGGAGACCCCCTTATGAACACCCGTATGATTCAAAACCATTCCGTTATCGGTGAACCGAAAATGAAACGGCAACCGCTCCGATCATTAGCGCTGTTGCTAGTGATTACCCTGACCTTTGCGCTCCTGCTCCCTCTGACCGCGTGTGCCAAAAAACCAGCACTTGATCTTGGACTTGATCAAGTCGCAATCTATGATGCAGCTGAATATACGATTGGCGAACAATTTAACTATGTGCAAAATATGATTTGGTCCAATAACGAGATCATCGCCATGGCCATGGATGCGCAAGGCATGACGAGTTTAGTGCGGCTTAGCACCGACGGCCAGATACTCGGCAACATTTCACTAGCCCAGATTAAGAATTTACCAACCACCGAAAATATGGGCTCATCGGCATCGCTCGATGGTTTTTTTGCAGGACCCAATGGTAGCCTGATCGTGACGGTCACAGATTATAGCGACCCCGCAGCAACTGTGCGCACGCTTTACCAAATCGATTCAAATGGCACGATACTCAAGAGCTATCCAATCTTTACCGCAAAAAATGATGGCAGTACGACTGACTATGTGCAGAATTTAATTGTCGATGCACAAGGTCAAGTTTTACTTGTCTTTGGCACTCGCGTGGAATTACTTGACACAAACGGCCAAAAAATCGGCGAATATAAATTAGACGGTCCCTATGTCGCGCTTGCGATGTTTATGCCCAATGGCCATCTCAGCCTAAGCTATTACGAAAATGAAGGCGGCATGAGTTCAATCGAAGTTGATTTAAAAACTGGCACAAAAATTGCGGACATCAGCGTCTTGTCACAGTTTTTTAACACGCAGCCCCAACTCGGGAGCGATGGTCAGTATTATTTGAACGGTTATCAATATCTCTCCCGCTATGATGCTGCAACGAATGAAGTCGTCAAAATCATGAGCTGGCTCGACTTTGATCTCAATCGCAACAATCTCAGTTATTACTGGGTTGCTGCTCCGGATGGCAGCTTTTATTTCAGTGAATTCATTTACCCAGAAAGCAGCTTGCCAGACCCCAACACGGGAATGTACCCCAATCCAACCTTTAAGCTCGTCAAATTAACAAAGTCTGCTGACCAAACGGCGGCTAAAAAGACAACTATATCCATCGGGGCATTCTGGATCAATGAAAGCCTGCGCAAAGCAATTATCGAATTTAGAAAAACCCACCCGGATGTTCGATTTACCATTTACGATTATTCAGATGGAATTGATTACTCTAAAACGACAGCCTTTGATGATGCCATCGCGAGGATTAATGCGGATATTATCGCTGGAAAAATGCCAGATATGATGGTCACCAACTCACTGCCGTGGAAAAACTACGCGAGTAAAGGCTTGTTTGATGACCTTGGCGCGCGGATGGACAAAGACAAGGATTTTGACCAAAGCCTCTTTTTGACGAATCTAATCGATGCGCAAAAGCTCAATGGCAAACTCTATTCACTCAGCAGTACAGCAGCACTAACCGGCATCATCGCATCACGCAATGTGGTTGGCGATCGGACAAGCTGGACCGTGCAAGACTTTCAAAATATCGTTGATCAGCAACCTGATCAGAAAAATGTCTTCTATCAAATGCCTGGCGAATCCATTCTCAGCATGCTTTTGATGGGCAATCTCGACGCTTTCATTGATAAGGAAGCCGGCAAGGCGAATTTTGACAGCCCTGAATTTATCCAATTACTAGAATTTGCCCAAAAATATGGTGTGCCACAAGATCAAATGGTCTATCAGGAAGGCGATGGCATGAATGCCGGCGAATATATTCCACCGGTCATTCAAACAACTTATATCAGTCGTTTTGAAGACTACGCAATGAATGTTCAACAGTTCCAGGGCAATGCCGTGATCCTCGGTTATCCATCACCGAAGCAAACGGGACCGATGCTACAAGTCAGCGCCCCTTTGGCGGTTGCTGCCAATAGTCGCAACAAAGAATTGATCTGGGAATTCATCAAATTTACGCTCAGCGAAGACATGCAGGATCAGGCAATCAAAAACTATGAGGGTTTTCCACTCTTGCGAGCAAGTCTTGAAAAAGCTGGAGCTCAAGCGATTATCGACACACAAAAGCAGTGGGAAGAACAGCAGAAACAAGAACAACAAGCAGGTGTTCAACCCATGGATGAATTGGCAAAAAGTTCAATCTGGTACGGGGTCTCACGTGTGACGCAGGCCGATGTCGACTACGTCATCGGCATATTGAACCAAGCTGATACCGTACTCAGTTATGATGAGAAAGCCAACCAATTGATTTATGAAGAATCCACACCATTCTTTGCAGGTGACAAAACAGCAGCGGAGACTGCTGCATCGATTCAAAGCCGCCTCAAAGCCTATATTGGCGAACAATAAGCTAATCCCCTAGTTTGCCCATCAATTTGCCAAATCAAGCCCCACAGTAGGCAAGCCACGTTCGCTCAAAATGATAGTTGCTGATTTAGCTCAGGATGCTTATTATCAAAGACAGGACCATCGCTTTAAACACGCGTACGAGGCAACATCACCAACAATCGAATAAGCCCTTGTTCAAAGGAGCAACACATGAAAATCGGGATCATTGTCTATTCTTACACAGGCAATACGTTTTCAGTCAGCGAAAAAATCCGCACCAAGCTTGAACAAAAAGGGCACACCGTGGAAGTCAAACGGATCACTGCCAAGAACGACAATCCCAATACTCAACAAATGATTCAGTTGCTCGACAACCCTTCGCTAGACGGTTACGACCGCGTAGTGCTCGGCACACCAGTGAATGGCTTTGCGCCCGCGGGTGTAATGCAAGAATTCTTAAAAAATCGCACAGATTTAGCGCATCAAACCGTTGATCTTTTCGTGACACACTTTTTCCCGTTCCGATTTCTCGGCGGCAATCAATCCGTTGAACGAATGAGGCGCGATTGCCAAGCCAGTGGGGCGACGATTGGGCGCAGTGGCGTGATCAATTGGTCGAGTGCTAACCGCGAACGTGCTATCAATGCACTCGCCGAACAGTTTAGTTCCTTTGAGCTATAATGCAGCAGGTCAGCTC
>JAQUDJ010000009.1:49773-68812 GCA_028685755.1 Eubacteriales bacterium
ACGATAATCCCGATGACATCATCGATAACTGCAGCCCCTAAGATCGCTGTACCGGTTGCGGATTTGAGTTTGCCCATTTCACGTAAGGTTTCAACGGTGATACTGACTGAAGTGGCCGTCAAAATGACGCCTATAAAAATATGCTGTAACAGTTCAATTTTGCTCATCTGACCGATTGCCGAATCCGCAAACAAAATGGAGACTCCAAAGCCACCCACTAAAGGGACGACAACGCCGAGCAAGGCAATGACCAAGGATGCTTTGCCACTCTTTTTCATTTCGTCCGTGTCAGTTTCTAGGCCGGCGGTGAACATTAGAGCAACAACACCGAGCTCGGCCATCTGGTGGATAAAATCCGATTCATGGACGATGTTGAGTAGGGATGGTCCCATGATTAGGCCGGCGACTAACGCACCAACGACTTGGGGCATTTCATAACGTCGCGTAATGAGGCCGAGAACTTTTGTGCTAATGAGAATAATGGCGAGGTCAAGAAAGAAACGAATATCAAGCATGGGCGCATCTCCTGACAAATAGCGTATGAAAAATCAAACCTTGTTAATTATAGTCCGATTTTTCAAGATTGCCAGTGCTTTTATCACTATTAAAAAACTGCACATCATTTTTGCCATGCCATTTGACTTGGTACAGAGCATGGTCTGCCTTTCGAATCAAATCATCGAGTGACTCCGCATCGTCAGGATAAATCGCCGCCCCCATGCTGATATGAATATCGATCGAATTGCCCTCTGCTGTAATCGGATGTTGATATTGTTCGACTAACCGCAGAAATGTTTCACGAGCTGCCGCGCGATTTTGGACATTATTAAGTAAAATGACAAATTCATCGCCACCAAAACGGGCAACCGTGTCAGATAGACGTAAATAGCGCCCAGCTCGTTCGGCCACCGCAATAAGGGCTTTATCGCCGATCAAGTGACCGAATCGATCATTCACTTGCTTAAAATCATCCAAATCTAAAATCGCAATCGCAAATTTCGTGTTAGCGCGGACCGCCTGGGCTCGGGCGATCGAAAAGCGATCATCAAACAAGTTCCGATTTGGTAAATGAGTTAACGGATCATGAGTCGCGAGCTTCTCTAATTTACCCCGTAATTCAACAACATCAGAAATATCCTTCAAGTTTGAAACGATATGCCATTCGCCGCCGATATTGACTAAGGTAGCTGACATTAAAACCGGAAACAACTCGCCATTTCGGTGACGCAGCATCAGTTCAATATTGTCGATGGGCTTATCAATTTCAAGCTGGCTGAAGACTTTTTCACGCAGACCTGGATCCGCCCATAGCCCAAGATCTAAAGCTCGGCGACCAACTAACTGTTCACGACGATAGCCACTCATGTGCGTAAAGCTTTCATTTACAGCGAGGATCCGATTGTCGCGAGTCCGCGTGAGGACGATTGAGTATGGCGCATAGTTGAACAAAGCGTTGAATTTCTGTTCTTCGGCTGCGATTTCGCTGACAAGTCTTTGAGAAATGAGCACGGTTTCATTAAACGTAAAAGTAACAAGTAACATCGCATTGATCAACATAATGACAGCTTCAGTTGGGCCATTTTCGAAATAGGTCAGAGGTTTGGGCGAACACATTATATTGACGGCAATACGGACAAGATGCAACGACCCCATCGCAATCAACGTGATCATGATTGGAAAACCGCTCTTACGCGGTCGGAGCGACCGCTGAAAAATCAATAACCAGACAATTTGAAAGAGAATAAAGGCAGCGGCGACACTGAGTAATAGTTGTCGCATATACAGGGCTGGCTGATAGATCGCATAATACATTGTCAACAGAAACAGACCAGCCAATAGAATCAGACTGTAATAACTCCGTGGCGGCTGCTCAAAGAATAATTCGAAGCCACGTAGCAGCAGAAACAAGGCCCCATAAATGAGTAAATTGGTTAGAACGATTGCCCAAATTTCTGGAAACACAGAGCGAACACTGACAAAAATCACCCCGCAAGCGGTTAAACCTGCATGAGCCGCCCAGAGCAGTATGCCCTGATATCGGATTCGATTGCGAAACCAAAGCGAGATCAGAGTCCCCATCGACACAATATAGAAGATGACATTGACAATGAATATGGTTTTTAAGTCCATGTCATGTACTTCCTATCAACAAAGCTGCGTAAAATGAAATAAAACAGCACCGTTACGGTACTATTTAATCATATCATGCTGATAAAAATTCGAATACTAATTTGATCGTATGGGTATTTGTTGCAAGGTTTTGATTAGATAAGCGGTTCCTTTTGACTAATTGGGGCAAAGCCTTCTGTGAGCAATGCTTTATTGCGACTCAGAAAGAAGCCTTGAACGATCAACAGCGCACCCGTTGCAATGAGCTGAAATTCAATCGATATCCGATCGGCTAGTGGCCCAAAGAACAGGATGCCTATCGGCATAAATCCTGAAGAAATCATCCCAAGCACACCAAAAACTCGCCCCATATATACTTCTTCGACCTTTTCTTGCAATAAGGTTATCGCGGGGGTATTGAAGATGGGTAGTGTCACACCAACAATAACCATCACTGCGTTATAGACCCAAAAATTGGGGACAACCCCAAGTAGGATTTGGTTGATCCCAATTAAATAAACTGACAGAACCATGGTGACGACGCGGTTTTTGAATCCACCCCAGACCGACATCAATAAACCACCAAGCAGCATTCCACCCGAAAAGGCGACTTCAATCGCCGTTAATCGCCAAACATCACCACCAAAAGTCCGGGCCACTTGGAGGGGGGTCAGAAATGCCGCGGGTGAAACTAGGACGAAAAAGAGTGCGAAAAACAAGAACAAGCTACGAATGTAGCGGTGGCCTCGAATATACACAAAACCAAGGCGCATGTCTTGCCAATAACTGACCGTCTGTTTTTCCATGGCTTTGGCATGGGGTTGGACCCGAATAGCTGTAAACACACTAAAGGCAATCATAAAGGTAAAGACGTCGATCAGAAAAATGTTGTGCAAGGATGTCAAACTCATGAGCGCACCACTGACGACCGGTGCAATTAAGTTGATTGCAGACTGAAAACTGACATTCAGTCCGTTTGCGCGCATCAGTTTGTCTTCTGGGACTATTTGCGGCACAAAAGCACTAACTGCAGGCGATTGGATCGCCGTTCCGATTGAACGCAAAGCCGAAACGGCAAAAAGCAACCAAATCGAATGGTAGCCACTTCGAAAAACGAAGTAAAGGATCAACGTAACGGCCGCGATCCCCGTATCCGCGCCCATAATTAAAAATTTGCGATTGTATCGATCGGCCCACACACCGGCAAATGGCGACAGGAAAAACGTTGGCAGAAAGCCGAATACGATCGAAAGAGCCATCATCAAGCCGGAATTTGTTTCTAAGGTGATGTACCACAAAACTGCATACGAAACGAGGGATGAGCCTAATAGTGATATCGTCTGGCTCGTCAAAAAGAGGCCAAACAACCATTTCCAATTCTTAGGTGCCATCTTAAAATAATCCTGAAATCTGTAAATGCTCATCGATATCGATGATTTCAGCAGCCGGCCTTTTGGGCAAGCCCGGCATGGTCATGATATCGCCGGTCAAGGCAACGATAAAGCCGGCACCTGCTGAGAGTCGTAATTCGCGCACATTGACCGTAAAGCCCGTTGGGCGACCGAGTAATGCAGCATTATCGGAAAGCGAATACTGCGTTTTAGCCATGCAAATTGGCAGCTTATCGAGCCCTTGGGCTTCGATCATTTCCAAATCTTTACGCGCCGTCGCGGTAAGCGATACATCGTCTGCGCCATAAATATTTTGCGCAATCGTCCGAATTTTTTCAACGAGGGGCAGTGCATCCTCATATAGGTAATGAAAATGCTTCGTATCGTGTTCCAAGCTATCGAGCACCGCTTTTGCCAGATCTTCACCACCGGCGCCACCGTGGGTGAAGACCTTTGAAACAGCCATCCGGACCTGGTGATTACTGCAAGTCTTAGCGATCAGATCAATTTCAGCTTGCGTGTCCGTGGGGAAGTGATTGACCGCGACGATACATGGCAAACCATAACTTGCGATGTTTTCGAGATGCTTCTCGAGATTGGGCAATCCCTTTTCGAGAGCAGCTAAATTTTCAGTGCCGAGCTCAGCGCGCGGTACCCCCCCATTATATTTCAGGGCACGGACGGTCGCCACGATGACAACGGCATCAGGAGTTAAATGACCGACGCGACATTTAATATCGAAGAATTTTTCAGCACCAAGGTCAGCCCCAAATCCGGCTTCAGTGACAACGATATCACCCAGTTTCAAACCAAGGCTAGTAGCGCGCAAGCTGTTACAACCGTGGGCAATATTAGCAAAAGGCCCACCGTGCATCAACGCGGGTGTACCTTCTAGCGTTTGAATGAGATTCGGTTTAAAAGCATCCTTGAGTAAAGTGGCTAATGAGCCGGAGGCTTTTAGATCAGCTGCCGTGATGGGTTTATTGTCGTGGGTATAAGCCACAACCATGCGATTGAGACGATTTTTGAGATCCGTCATATCATGTGCCAAACAGAGGACGGCCATGATTTCGGAGGCAACTGAAATATTAAATCCATCCTCACGCGGGATTCCATCCGCTTTGCCGCCGAGTCCAATCACAATTTTGCGCAACGCGCGATCGTTCATATCTAAACAGCGTTTCCAGACAATCCGTCTTTGGTCAATATTGAGCAAGTTACCTTGATGGATGTGATTGTCGAGTAACGCGGCGAGCAAATTATTTGCTGCGGTGATGGCGTGCAAATCACCCGTAAAATGGAGATTGATATCTTCCATCGGTAATACTTGTGCATAACCCCCTCCGGCTGCTCCACCTTTTACCCCAAAAACGGGACCTAGGGATGGTTCGCGCAGCGCGATGATCGCATGTTTACCCAAGCGATTGAGGGCTTGGCCTAGACCCACGGTCGTCGTTGTCTTGCCTTCGCCTGCGGGTGTGGGATTGATGGCTGTCACAAGCACTAATCGCCCATCCGGACGATCTGCTGTCCGCAAGATCAGATCCTCAGTCAATTTAGCTTTATACCGGCCATAGAGCTCCAATTCATCAAAGGTAATACCAAGATCAGCCGCAACGTCACTGATTGGCCGCATGGTTGCTTGGCTGGCGATTTCGATGTCTGAAAGCATAGAGTATCCTCCTTGGATTGTGCACAATTAGTTTATATCAATCACAATATTTTGGGCAGTCTCTGTTCTTAACCACAATAGATTGTGTGTTTTGTTTGACTCTAACGCATAAAAGTGATAAAATCGGTATATTGAAGTTTAGTCATTTGAAGCCCTATATCTGCTTCTGAGTTTGCTTCTTTGTATTACTGAACTGGAGGTCGACCCATGATCGTCAAGACAGATCTTGATTCCTGCAGGAAAGACATGCAAGCCTTTATCGGCAAGAAAGTTACCCTCAAATCCAGCGGTGGACGCAAACGCCTGATCGTTCAGGAAGGTATCCTCGAGAGCTGCTACCCCAATGTCTTCACTGTCCGCTGTGCCAAATCCAACCTATACTCCGAGATGATCTCATATAGTTATGTTGACATTTTGACCCGTGCTGTTGAGATTGATGTCGACAATGGCACACGCATCGAAATCGCCCAATAGCCCAGACCGCATTGACTCAATCTCATGTACCAACACAACTACCAACACTATTCTAATCGATCAATTGGCCTGCACTGCAACGTGCAGGCTTTTTCACACCTTTAAGCGCATACAGGCCTGCCTGCTTCGCTCAACTGGAGGCAACCTTGCAAACAATTACACAAAATGCCGCTGCTAAAATCAATCTCTCACTCGATGTGGTTGGCAAACGACCGGACGGCTACCATTTGCTCTCGACCGTTATGCAGTCGATTTCTTTATCGGATCGAGTATACATTGAATTTGACAAACTGGGCAATGGGCTGATCCTACTCGCTGACCAGGCGCATATCCCACTAGACGAACGCAATACCGCTCACCGTGCTGCCCGTCGATTCCTAGATGCTGCCGGACTATCTGCCGGCGTTCGGATTTTTTTAGAAAAGCACATCCCAGATGCTGCAGGTTTAGCGGGAGGAAGCAGTGATGCTGCCGCAGTACTTACGGGCTTGTCAAAACTGACAGGACACCCGCTATCAGTAGCTCAGCTACATGAGATTACGACATCAATCGGTGCCGACGTGCCGTTTTGTTATCAAGGTGGCACGGTGCTGTGTGAAGGTATCGGCGAAATCATGACGCCTTTAGTCGCATTTGAGCAGACACCCATGATATTGATCAAACCAGACTTTGGCATCTCGACACCGTGGGCCTTTAGTCAGCTAAACTTAGAAAACCTTGGCCCACGACCTGACTATGACCGCTTGTATGCAGCAATGACCACACATAATTTAGTAGCGATGGATGCCGCAACGGCGAATGTTTTGGAGACTGTAGCCTTGCCCGCATACCCTGTGCTCGACGATCTCAAAGCACGCCTCAAAACGCTTGGCGCTGGGTTTTCCCGAATGAGTGGCAGCGGTCCGACCGTATTTGGTTTATTTGATACAGTCGCGCTACGCGACGCGGCTTATCAAGCCTTAACTGCTGAGCTACCGAAAACCTATCAAGTCATCTCCTGTGAAACCGCTTGACAAAAACTAACGATAATGATTGACAGATTCGCAGGGTCGCGCTTATAATCGTAAAGCATTGCACAAAACCCGTCTTGGAGGTGAAGATAGATGAAAATGACATTCCAACCTAAAAAGCGCCATCGCGCTAAAGAACATGGCTTCCGCAAACGCATGCAAACGGCATCAGGCCGTGATGTCCTCAAAAGACGTCGGCTCAAGGGAAGAAAACAGCTCTCTGCTTGAAGACCGCACATTGTGGTCTTTCTTCTTTTTATCTGATATCTTGCGGCCATTAACTTCTAGAGGATCTCTCAGATGCTGATGACACAGACCTTGCGTAAAAATTTTGAGTTTGGCCGAGTATATCAACGTGGCCAACATGTGGCCAGTAAAACACTGGTACTCCACTATTTTCCTCGCAAACAAAAGATTGTGCGCCTCGGCGTCACCGCGAGCAAACAAGTCAAAGGTAGCGTCGCACGCAACCGCGCCAAACGCCTTTTGCGCGAAGCCTATCGGCTAAACGAAGACAAGCTGCGGCCGGGATTTGATTTGATCCTAGTCGGACGAGCAGCAGATGGCCCAGTTGGCCTCAGACAAGTAGAGACTGACTTTTTGAAGCTTTGTCGCCGTGCCGGCCTCCTTAAACAAGTACAACCCCCCATACAATCGCCCAGCATAACCGCTCTACCGGAGCAACAATCGTGATCAAACGGTTCATCCTCGCATCTATTCGCTATTATCAGCGAACAATATCCCCAAACCGCGGCGCTACCTGTCGCTACCTGCCGACCTGTTCGCATTATGCGATCGAAGCTGTCGAGACACACGGCGTCGTCAAGGGAACTATATTGTCGCTCTGGCGCATTCTGCGCTGTAATCCCTTTAGCAAAGGCGGCTACGATCCGGTCCCTTTGCACCGCCACAAGGAGAAATAATCAGATGGAACTGGCAACCGTCAGCATGTTCAGTATCTTCGATCCGCTTTATCTAGCTTTTGGCTGGACAATGCGCATGATGTATAACACATTGGACAACTATGGTCTGGTGATCATCGTTTTCACCGTTATATTACGTGGCTTGATGATTCCGTTGGGTATTCACCAACAAAAATCAACGATCAAGCAACAGTCGCTGCAGGGTGAAATCGCGGAAATTCAACGCCTATACCCCAACGACAAAGCCAAACAAAGCGAACTCCAAATGGCTCTCTACAAAAAGCACGGCGCCTCACCGGTAGCCGGCTGTTTGCCTGCCATTTTACAACTTTTAATTATCTGGCCGATTTTTCAAATCATGCGCGCACCTTTGCAATATATTATGAATGTATCCAAGGAAAACCTGACAGGCATTGGGAGCTTGCTTGAGACAGCAGGACTCATCACAGCGACAGAAGCTAAAAATGCAACAGGCAATAATATCCCATTAATGAATGCACTTCATCAAAATGCTGCGGCGCTAGGCCAAGTTGTCGACAAAGGTTTAATGGAACTTCGACAACTTATCGATGTTAATTTTATGGGAATTAATCTCGGACTAACTCCAAGCTGGAAACCTGCCGACCTGTTTGGTGCGGGCATGATCCAGTATCTGCCCCTTTTAATCTTCCCAGTGCTCGTCGTTTTGACTACCATGCTATCAATGAAAATCACCACCGCTACGATGCCCAATCGCAAGAAAAAGGCTGAAGACAAAGAGCGTGAAAAGAAAAACCCAGCACGCACTGGCCAAACACCCGAAGACAAAACGGAATCCATGATGAAATCCATGAACATTATGATGCCGCTTTTCATGCTTTGGACTACGTTTACCATGCCGGCTGCTTTAGGTCTTTACTGGATTATCGGCAATATCATGGCGGCAATTCAGTCACTCATCATTTATATGCTCTACACTCGCAAACTGGAGGATAAAAAGCATGGCGCTCATGGTTGAGAAAACCGGCAAAACAGTCGAAGACGCAATTAACGAAGCCTTAGAAGAATTAGGCATCACATCAGACGAAGCGATTATTGAAGTGCTTGATGAAGGCGGTGCTGGCGGTGTCCTAGGCATTGGTCGCCGTTTGGCAAAAGTTCGCGTCAGTCTTGACGAAGAAAACATCCATCCTAATCTTACAAGCGACGAAGCACCAGTCTACTATGGCGATGATGAGTTCACCGAAGAGCCCGAGTCGGCTGAAGAAGCTGAAACCACGGCTTATGTCGCGGCCATCATGTCGGGAATCGGCATTCATGGCAAAATCAGCTCCTATCGCGAAGACGAAACCCTTCACATCGAAATCAGCGGACAAGATGTTGGCGCAGCAATCGGTCATCACGGTGAAACGTTAGATGCAATCCAATACTTGGCGACCTTAGTTGCCAACCGAAATACCGAAAGCCGTCTGCGCGTCTCTGTCGATATTGGTGGCTATCGCCGTCGTCGTGAAAGCACGCTGATCAGCATGGCTGAACGCTCTGCAGAGAAAGTGGCTCGTTCTGGACGTGCCTTCAAAATGGAACCAATGAACCCAGCCGAACGTCGGATTGTGCATTCGGCGTTACAGAACTTCCCAGGTGTATCCACGCATAGTGAAGGCGAAGAACCCGAACGCTGCGTCGTCATTACACCGGCTGAAGCTTAATCATCCCCTGAGATATCAGGACCCCTTGAGTATTCAATCACAACTGAGCGATACAATTGCAGCCAGTGCCACACCGCCGGGAACGAGCGGGGTGGCACTGATTCGCTTGTCCGGTCCGGCGAGCAGCCTGGTCGCCGCCGCTATTTTCAAGCCGGCAAGCGGCCGCTTTTTGCCGGCCAATACGATGGCGGGCTATACGTGTGCGTTAGGTCTGATCATTGATCCGCGTTCACAATCTGAATTTGCCCTGCAGGATGCAACAACATGGCCGGTTTGGACGGCCGATTCGGTGGTAAGTCCTGAAAATATGCTTGATCAGGTCGTCCTGACTCGTTTTGCCGCTCCACATTCATTTACAGGTGAAGATGTTTACGAGATCACTTGCCATGGCGGTCAAGCTGTCCGCCAAGCGATCCTTGATCTGCTCTATCATCTAGGCGTGCAACCGGCAGGCCCAGGTGAGTTTACGCGCCGTGCTTTTCTCAATGGCAAACTCGATTTGGCTCAAGCCGAAGCCGTGATGGACTTGATCGCCGCCAGTGCAGATAAACGCGCACAAGCCGCCATGCGTCAGTTACAAGGTCAACTGTCTAACCGACTTCGTGAGATCCGTCAAGATTTATACGACTTGCTCGCCCAACTGGAACTGGTCCTTGAATATCCGGAACACGAAGAAAGTGAAAAATCCCGTGCTGGTTTGCTCGCGCGCTTAGAACCCGCTTTAGATAAAGTTTTGGCGCTTGATGCGAGTTTTCGCCAAGGCCGTCTGCTTTCAGAGGGATTTACCGTCGTCATTGTGGGGCGACCGAATGCTGGCAAGTCTTCGCTTCTCAATACATTGGCTGGTTATGATCGGGCCATTGTCACACCTGTTGCTGGAACAACGCGCGATACCGTCGAAGAGTTGATCGATATTGGCGGTGTACCTGTTCGCTTGATCGATACCGCTGGTTTGCGCGAAACGCAGGATCTAGTTGAAAAAATCGGTGTCGATCGCGCCCGGAATGCGATTGTCGAAGCCGATCTCGTGCTTTGGCTGATTTCACCTGATGAAGATCGTTTCGGTCATCCGGACTTTACTCACTTAAACGAAGAGCTTGCTGAAATACGCGAATTATCAGCCCAAACTGATGCACTACAATTGATCATTGGTAAAGAAGACTTAGCAGCAAGTGTAGATTTGCGGATTTGGTTGACAAATGAACTTCCCCAATTGCCGCTGATCTCTTTTTCCGCACAGACTCTCGAGGGCCTCGATGCGATGCGCCAAGCGATCCTGCTGCGATATCAGTCAACCGGCAGTGGTCAAGCTGACGAAGTACTGATCACCTCGAGTCGCCATAAAGCATGCCTAGACAAGACCTCAAGGAGCTTAGCGTTGGCGGCAACAGAGCTTCAACGCGGTGAGATGCTCGATTTAGCAGCCGCATTATTGCGCGATGCGATGGAAAATCTTGCAGAGATTACCGGCGACCTCGTGACCGACACCCTTGTCGAAACGATCTTCAGCCGATTCTGCATCGGTAAATAACGCTATTTAAGACAACTTGAGGTAAATAAATGTTGACGATTGAACAAGCCTTACAGCGCCACGGCGCGTATCTGGCAGATCCCTACGATATCGCTGTTGTTGGCGCCGGTCATGCCGGCTGTGAAGCTGCGTTGGCTGCCGCACGACTCGGCCAAAAAACGATTTTGTTTGCAATGAACCTTGACGTGGTTGCCAACATGCCATGCAACCCCAATATCGGTGGCACAGCCAAGGGCCAACTTGTGCGTGAAATTGACGCACTCGGGGGCGAAATGGGTCGTGCTGCGGACCAAGCGATGATCCAGTTTAGAATGCTCAATCAGTCGCGTGGCCCCGCCGTTTTATCGCCGCGCGCCCAAATCGACCGCCGTCGTTACCAAAATGTCATGAAGCAAACATTAGAAAAAGAGCCTAATCTCGATTTGCGCCAAAGTGAAGTCGTCGCCATCTTGACTGACTTGCCCAACAAAATCGACAATACCGACAAAAACGAAACCACAGCGCTGCCTTTTGTCACCGGCGTATTGACCCGAACCGGCGCAATCTATCGCTGCCGCGCCGCGATCATTACAACGGGTACATATCTAGACGGCAAGATTATTATCGGTCATGTCCAATACAGTGGCGGTCCTGACGGTTTATTCCCAGCAATCGGTCTGTCTGATTCCCTGCGCGATCTGAATGTACCGCTGTTACGTTTCAAAACGGGCACCCCAGTGCGCCTCAATTATCGGACCGTCGATTTTTCCCAGACTGAGCGCCAAGATGGTGATGCCCAAGTCGTACCGTTTTCGTTTGAACATGAAAACGATAAAACCTACACTGAAATTGAGCAAATGCCGTGCTATCTGACCTGGACAAGCCCAGAAACAAAATTGGCAGTCCACGAAAACCTCCATCGTTCGCCACTGTTTTCAGGGGAAATCGAAGGCGTCGGACCACGTTATTGCCCCTCTATCGAGGATAAATTTGTCAAATTCAAAGACAAAGAGCGCCATCAAGTTTTTATCGAACCGATGGGTAAAGACACATATGAAATGTATCTCCAAGGCATGTCGAGTAGCATGCCAGAAGATGTTCAGGTCCGAATGATGCGTTCCCTGCCAGGTCTCGAAAATGCCAAGATTATGCGCAGTGCCTATGCCATTGAATATGACTGTCTTGAACCGACCTGCCTAAAATTGACCCTCGAAACCAAAATGGTCACTGGACTTTACAGTGGCGGGCAAGTCAATGGCACCTCCGGTTATGAAGAGGCCGGAGCACAGGGACTTGTCGCTGGAATAAACGCCGCACGCCATCTCCGTGGCGAAACGGCGATCAGCATCGACCGCTCACAAGCTTATATCGGCGTGCTGATCGACGATCTCGTGACCAAAGGCACATCTGAGCCCTATCGTATGATGACCGCACGCGCTGAGTATCGCCTTGTTTTGCGCCAAGACAACGCCGATCGCCGTTTGACTCCGCTCGGGCGCAGCATCGGTTTGATCAACGACCAGCGATATGCCCAATACGAAGCCAAGCAAGCGCGGATTGCCACCGAAAATGAACGCTGCCGTAACACTCGAGTCTCACCAAACGAGCACGTGAATAAGCTGCTTGAATCGCTTAACAGTACCCCGCTCAAATCCGGTGCTGGAACGAGTTTAGCAGATTTGTTGCGCCGTCCTGAGATTCATTATGAAGACCTCGCGGCGATCGATCCGACCCGCCCCGATTTGAGCTGGATCGAGCGCTTTGCTGTTGAAGTTGACCTCAAATACGAAGGCTATATCAAATTAGAGCAGGATCGAATCGAACGCTTTCTTCGCCTCGAACACAAACAACTGCCGGAGTCGATCGACTTCACCGCTATTACCGGACTTCGCTTAGAAGCACGCCAAAAGCTCAGTGCCCACCGACCCACCTCACTCGGCCAAGCAAGCCGGATATCCGGCGTATCGCCCGCAGATATCGCCGTTCTGCTTGTCTACCTCGATGCCAAAGGGGCAAAAACGCATGACTGACGATCTTGGCGGCTGGCTCGACAAAATCGAACCTTATTTGACCGAGCCCTTCAATCCACTCCAAAAAACCCAACTTCTGACTTACGCTCGCATCCTGCGCGAATGGAATGAAAAAATCAACCTAACTGCAATTCTCGACGACGAAGGCATCGCCGTTCGCCACTTTCAAGACAGCTTAACGATTCTCCCGGAGTTACGACTTTTACAAATGGAGCGTAATTCCCTGAATGCCGAACACGCACCAAAGCCACTGATTCTCGCCGATGTCGGCACAGGGGCAGGTTTTCCGGGGCTCGTTATCAAAATTATTTGCCCGGAAATCGAAGTCATCTTGATTGATGCCCTGGCCAAACGCCTCAAATTCCTCGACGCTGTCATAACTGAGCTCAATCTGCAAGGCGTTTACACCATCCATGCCCGCGCTGAAGATGCCGGTCGCAAGCCAGAACTGCGCGAACAATGCGATATCGCTGTGGCTCGCGCCGTCGCGAATTTACCGGTGCTCGCCGAATACTGCCTACCACTCGTCCGGCGCGGTGGCACATTTTTAGCAATGAAAGCTCAGGCTGAAGATGAAATCAATGAATCAAAAAAAGCCATCGCAGTCCTCGGCGGCGAGACACCCACCGTTCGACAATTTTTACTACCCGGAACAGACATGAATCGGACGATAATAGCCATCCGCAAAGGCAAACAGACGCCTCCTGCCTATCCAAGAAAAGCAGGGAAAGTGGAACAAACCCCGCTCAAATGATATAATTGAACAGTTAAGATAAAAGCCCACGACAGGAGGCAGACAGACGAATGGCCGACGAGCTAGAACGCCCGCAGAGCCCCGCCAATCTCGACAAACGAGATCTGCAAAAACAAAAAGAAGCCGCGGTTGACGCCGCTTTCAGAAACCCTTTCAATACGATCATCCCGATCGATTTAGAAGACGAAATGCGTAAATCCTTCATCGACTATGCGATGAGTGTTATTTCGGACCGTGCCTTACCGGACGTCCGCGACGGCCTCAAACCGGTACATCGCCGCATCCTCTATTCGATGTTTACCCAAGGGTTCACCCCAGATAAGTCCTACCGCAAATGCGCCACCACGGTCGGCGATGTGCTCGGCCGTTTCCATCCACATGGTGACGCCGCAGTTTACGATTCCATGGTTCGTATGGCGCAGGACTTTTCGATGCGCCACATGCTAGTCGATGGTCACGGCAACTTCGGTTCCCGTGATGGCGACGCACCGGCTGCCTATCGTTACACCGAAGCCCGCCTATCTAAAATTTCCGTCGAAATGATGAGTGACATCAACAAGAACACCGTTGATTTCAAACCGAACTTCGACGAACACGAAATGGAACCGATCGTTTTACCAGCCCGTTTCCCCAATCTACTCGTCAATGGCTCCACGGGTATCGCCGTCGGTATGGCCACGAGCATTCCGCCACACAACCTAACCGAAGTCGTCAACGGCGTCCAAATGATGCTCGACAACCCTGACGTCACCGTCGAAGAACTCATGACGGTCATCAAAGGCCCAGACTTTCCAACAGGCGCAATGATCCTAGGCTCAGCGGGCATCCGTGATGCCTACCGCACCGGTCGTGGCCGTATCGTCGTTCGATCCCATACCGATATCGAACCAATGAAGAACAACCGCCAACGGATCATCGTCCGCGACCTGCCCTATATGGTCAACAAAGCCCGTCTAATCGAACGCATCGCCGAGCTAGCCAAAGACAAAAAAGTCGACGGTATCTCGGATATTCGCGACGAATCAGACCGCAGTGAAGCAGTCCGCATCGTCATTGAGCTCAAAAAAGACGCAACACCCTCCGTTGTACTCAATCAGCTGTACAAAAACACACAGCTTCAAGACGCATTCAACGCCAACATGCTTGCCCTTGTACCTGACGAATTCGGTCGCTTTGAGCCCCGACTCGTCAATTTGCGCGACAGCCTTGGGCACTTTATCAGCCACCAGAAGGAAGTCACCCGTCGCCGTGTCCGCTTTGACCTCGAAAAAGCCGAAGCTCGCCGACATATTGTCGAGGGGCTACGGATCGCCATCGACCATATTGATGAGGTCATCGCCATCATCCGTGGATCCCGCAGTGAAGATCAGGCAAAAGAACGACTCATCGACCGTTTTGGCTTTTCTGACAAGCAGGCCCAGCATATCGTTGATATGCGCTTGGGTCGCCTAACTGGCCTCGAACAAGAAAAACTCGAAAACGAGTTCCGCGATCTTTGCGACAAAATCGACTACCTCAATAGCTTACTTTCACAAGAAGCGCTTCTTATTAAAGTCATTAAAGAAGATCTAGTCGACGTCATCCGCCGTTATGGGGATGATCGTCGCACAATCATCGAAAACACCGGCGATGACGAAATCGAAGACGAATCCTTAATCGAAGAAGCGGCGATTGTCGTCACGCTAACACACAACAACTATGTCAAGCGGATGCCGGTCGACACTTACAGCGCGCAACATCGTGGCGGTCGTGGAATAACCGGGATGGCCACTCGCGACGAGGACTTTGTTCAAACGCTGTTGACCACGTCGACCCACGACTTACTACTGTTTTTTACCAACAAAGGTCGTGCTTTCCGCCTCAAAGGCTATCAAATACCTGACGCTGGCAGACAAGCTCGCGGCATGGCGATCATTAACCTGCTCGCACTTGGGGGCGATGAAAAGATTCGGGCAATCATTCCGATCAAAACATTTGATCAGGGGGGCTGTCTGATGATGGCCACACGATCAGGCGTTGTCAAAAAGACTGACTTGTCAGATTATTCAAATATGAACCGCAACGGTCTGATCGCGATTAATCTCCGCGAAGAAGACGAACTCATCGGCGTCCAATTGACCGAAAGTCATGATGACCTCGTTCTCGTCACGCGCGATGGCAAGTCCATTCGCTTCTCTGATGATGAAGTCCGTTCCACCGGCCGCAATACTCAAGGTGTCCGCGGGATTTCTCTCGACGAAGCTGACTATGTCGTTGGCATGGCGCCGACCGTCCCTGGCAAAACGATCCTCGTCGTTGCCGAGAAGGGCTTCGGCAAACGCACCGAACTCGAGGAATATCGCATTCAAAGCCGCGCCGGCAAAGGGATCATTACGTATAAGCCCTCCGAAAAAACTGGCCGACTTGTCAACATCGCCTTGGTTGATGATACCAATGACATCATCATGGTCAGTGATACCGGCATCATCATTCGGATGTCCGCCGCCGAGATTCCGATCTTGTCACGCAACACCCAAGGTGTGCGAATGATGCGGACGGGTGAAGGTAAAGTTGTCGACATGGCAATCGTTGACCATGACGAAACTGAAATCGGCGAATCAATCCTCGCCGACGGCCAAGTCCTAGACGCGACTGCGGTTGAGACAATATCGGAACCTGTAGCCGAAACATCTGATTCAACTGCGATTGAGACACCGGCAAAATAACCACGAATCAGCGTATACCCAATCACAAACAACTGTAAAAGGACCTCCGATTTCACAACCGGAGGTCCTTTTTAATGGGCAATTAGGTGCGATCAGATGCTAATCACGAATCAATCAGATTACAGGTCTTTGACTTCATTGATGATTGAGCGAACGGCGTTAGCTGAAGCTTTCATCAATTCCTTTTCGCCTGCAGTGAGATTAATTTCCAGAACTTGTTCAACACCGTTCTTGGAAATGATTGACGGAACATTGATAACCACATCAGATTCGCCGTATTCGCCGTTTAGAACAGTACCAACGGTGCGGATCGTGCTGGTGCCCTTGAGGATTGATTCACAAATCGTATTGACTGCGATTGCGATACCATAGAACGTGGCGCCCTTACGTTTAATGATCTCAGCACCAGCTGTTTTGGTTTTTGTGATAATTTCAGTCTTTTCGTCTTCAGTAAAGGTAATACCAGCTGTCTTGCAGTACTCGTCAATTTCGAGACCAGCAATGTTCGTGGCACTCCAGGCCGGGAACTGAGAATCGCCATGTTCGCCAACCATGTAACCATGGATGTTACGGACATCGACATCGAGCTTTTCACTCAGGAGATAACGGAAACGAGCACTATCAAGCACTGTACCGGAACCTATGACGCGACCCTTCGGTAGCCCCGACCATTTGGAAATCATATAGGTCATTACGTCAACAGGGTTCGAAACCACGAGGATAACACCGCCGTTGTAATACTTCATGATGCTTTCTGTGATCATTTTGCCCAAAGAGACATTCTTTTTGGCTAGATCAAGACGGGTTTCGCCAGGTTTGCGCGGAATACCTGCGGTGACAACGATGACATCGCAATCGACAACATCGCTATAATCGCCGGATTTGATTTCCATCTGACCAAGGAATGGTAGACCGTGGTTGATATCCATCGCTTCGCCTTCAGCTTTATCAGCATTGACGTCGATAATCACAAGTTCGCTTGCAAGCTGTTTAATGGATGCGGCGTAGGCGATCGAAGCGCCAACTGATCCTGCGCCGATGATGGCGATTTTGCTTCCGGATTTTTTTGCTAAATTACTCATAAGTGTTTCCCCCAAATATAGTAAGCCAAAAATTGGTTCAGCTTATTTTAGTCCGGATCATTTGGGAATACAAGCGTTTACGGAAAGCTAAAATCCGATAAAATCCGATAAGTTGCGGTGATTTTGCCAGACACGCAACCAAATCCACTGACACAAGCCATGGGTATCATCTGAAACAACGTTTTACCGCTGAAGGTGCTATGCTAATACTGTATTAAGAATAACTGCGAGGTAGATCCATGAAAGATTTTGTTTTCTGTAGCCCCACAACTTTTATCTTCGGTCGTGACACCGAAAAGCAAGTCGGTGATTATTGCCAAAAATTCAAAAAATCCAAAGTTTTGATTCATTACGGTGGAGGCTCGGTTATCCGCAGTGGTCTGCTTGATCGGATCAAAGGCTCACTTGACCGCGCCCAAGTTGCTTGGGTCGAGCTCGGTGGCGTCAAACCTAACCCACGCGCAAGCCTTGTTTATGAAGGCATAAAACTAGGTCGCACCGAACAAGTTGATCTCATTTTAGCCGTGGGTGGTGGCAGCGCAATTGATTCTTCAAAAGCGATCGCTGCAGGCATTCCTTATATAGGCGATTTTTGGGACTTTTACGAAGGCAAAGCGCTTGTCCAGAATCCGATCGCAGTTGCGACTGTCTTGACTATCCCAGCAGCCGGCAGTGAGGGCTCCCCAGGTTCGGTTATCACACGTGAGGACGGATTGCTCAAACGGGCGGTCAACGATGAAAGTCTCAGACCGCTATTTTCGATTCTCAATCCTGAGCTTACTTACACGTTGCCCCCATTCCAAACTGCCTGCGGTGCAGCGGATATCATGTCCCATGTCTTTGAACGTTATTTAACCAATACAACAGACGTCGAATTTTCAGACCGTTTGTGCGAATCCGTCTTACGAACGATGGTGCAGGATACCCCGCGTGTTCTAGCCAAACCAGACGATTATGGCCCGCGATCCAATATTATGTGGGCTGGAATGGTTGCCCACAATGATATCGTTGGCACCGATCGAGAGCAGGACTGGAGTAGCCACGATATCGAACATGAACTGTCGGCGTTATATGATGTCGCCCACGGTGCTGGCCTTGCAGTCGTATTCCCCGCATTCATGCGCTTTACATTGCAACATGATGTCATGCGATTCGCCCAACTAGCAGTTCGGGTTTGGAATTGTGAAATGGATTATGAGCATCCCGAGCGCACAGCAGCCGAGGGAATTGCCCGACTCACTGCCTTCTATCACTCAATCGGATTGCCTACTACCTTTGAAGCGCTAGGGGCTCGCGTTGAAGATATCCCTGTGATGGCCCAAAAGCTCAATCTCACGAATGGCCGTAAGCTCGGATCGTTTAACCCCTTAACAACTCAAGACGTCGAAGCCATCTACCACTTAAGCCGCGCGAACGCCGCAAATTGACCACAGTAAAACGCCTGATATCAGCCTGTTTTACCATTCATTCTGGTATATGCAAAAAAAGTTTTGAAAAAGAGCGATCTTTTTGTTGACAAGGTTAAAACCCGATGGTACTATAGCAAAGCGCCTTGCGGAAAGCAGCGCACGGACCTTGAAAATTGAACAATGCAGACAAACAAAGACGAGCCTTTTTCGATTCGTAAGAGTTGAAATTAAAGAGTAAACAAAGAGCCAAATGGCTCTCGAATAACATTATTTGAGAGTTTG
>JAQUDJ010000026.1 GCA_028685755.1 Eubacteriales bacterium
CAAACTCTCAAATAATGTTATTCGAGAGCCATTTGGCTCTTTGTTTACTCTTTAATTTCAACTCTTACGAATCGAAAAAGGCTCGTCTTTGTTTGTCTGCATTGTTCAATTTTCAAGGTCCGTGCGCCGGGTTTCGCTCGAGGCGCTTTGCTATATTAACACCGTAAAAAAGTGATGTCAACAGTTTTTTTGCAAGGATTCAAAACGATTTAAAACACCGCCATTCATTCATAATTAGAAGCAATTACCGAGTCAATAATCTTTAAATCCTTGCATATATGTAAATAAGAATATATAAATATGTCATTATGTAATAAATAATGCCCAATTCAACTCTATTTGAGTCTTAGTTTGATTGACAAAATTTTGTCTGCCTCGGATGATGAAATTAGCTATCTACAAGTATATTTTGAGGAGTCACGCATGAGCTCAATCTTGTTTCCGGTCATCCGCACATCAGAACAGGTTTTGCCTTATGTTCTGAACGGAGCCGCTAGTGATTTTAATATCACACGAATCAATCGACCCCATGGTTTGGAATCTGGTTGGTGGTTGCAAACACGAAGTGGATCTGGGCAAGTCATTGCACGCTCGCTTAAGGCAACTGTTGGTCTCAATCAGGCTGTGTGGATCGCCCCAGGTGATCCACATGAATTGATCGCAGATTCTGAGGGGTGGTCAGTCGATTGGTTGAGCTTTAGTGGAAGTGGTCTGATGCAACTTGCTGCCGGAACTAGTGTCCTTTCAAGGTCGACAGCGATCACTTTACTGGACGATGGCGATTTGATGTCACGCATCCATTCGATTGTTGAAACACGTGATGATTTATCACCGTCTGCTAACCGAGAACGTTCGGCAATGGTCTATTCATTTCTATTGGAAATCGAAAATCAATTCACCACAAACATTAATGGTAGCCGATCACAACGCGAACAGCGTTTGAAACCGATCCTAGATTATATTACAAGTCATTATCAGGAAACGATAAACTTACAAACGCTGGCAGATTTGATGGACGTTACGCCACAACATTTGTGTACGCTATTCCGGAAACTCATGGGCATGCGGATTTTTGAATACATTAATCTCATACGTATTCAATTTAGCAAAGCTGAATTGATCACTTTACCTGAAAAGCCAATCCGAGCGGTCGCGCACGAATCTGGTTTTGAAGATGTCAGTTATTTTTGTTCAATCTTTAAGCGATTTGAGTCGATGACGCCTGGTGAATACCGAAAATTATTTTTAGTTCTTTAAGCAGACTTATCGAATTTTTGTATACCTACAAATTCTACTAAAATTTTGTCTAAGTCATAGAATAACCTATCGGTGACTGGCAATTCATTCTTCTTACATTAAAAAAGCCCTGTTGATTGGACCGTTGCGTGAGTCCATCAACAGGGCTTTTATTGGTCTTAGGTTTTATTTTTGACCGAGGTGTTCTGCGTCCGCGATGGCGGCCTGTGCTGCAGCAAGGCGAGCGATCGGTACGCGGAAAGGCGAGCACGAGACGTAATTGAAACCAAGTGAATGGCAGAATGCGATTGATGCTGGGTCTCCACCATGCTCACCACAGATGCCGAGTTTGATGTTTGGACGCGTTGCCCGACCATAATCACTGGCAATCTTCATCAATTTACCGACGCCCACAGTGTCGAGGCGTGCAGTTGGATCACTTTCGAAAATTTTGACCTTGTAATATGCGTCTAAGATTTTACCAGCGTCATCACGGGATAAACCATACGTCATCTGCGTCAAGTCATTCGTGCCGAAGCTAAAGAATTCAGCTTCAGCAGCAATTTCATCAGCAGTTAGCGCGGCGCGTGGGATTTCGATCATCGTTCCAACTTGGTATTTCAATTCAACACCCGCTTCGGCGATGACTAGATCAGCCGTGCGCACAACGATGTTTTTGACGAATTTGAGTTCTTTGACATCGCAGACAAGGGGGATCATGATTTCGGGAATAACACCAAAGCCATCTTTGTTGACCGCGATCGCAGCTTCGATAATCGCCCGGGTCTGAATCTCAGCGATTTCTGGGTAGGTGACAGCCAGACGGCAGCCACGATGGCCCATCATTGGATTCAATTCGTGGAGATCTGAGACGATACCGGCGAGTTGTTCACTCGACATGTTCAGCGCAGTGGCTAACTCTGCAATTTCGTCCGCTTCGTGGGGCAGGAATTCGTGCAGGGGCGGATCGAGCAAACGGATTGTGACCGGCTTGCCTTTCATGATCTTGAAGATACCCATGAAGTCATCGCGTTGCATCGGCAAAATCTTCTCGAGGGCGACACGGCGAGCATCTTCGGTCTTGGCCACAATCATCTGGCGGAACGCAAAGATCCGATCGGGTTCGAAGAACATGTGTTCGGTGCGGCACAGGCCAATGCCTTCTGCGCCAAGTTGCACGGCCATTTGTGAATCGCGCACGGTATCGGCATTGGCGCGAACTTTCATGGTACGGACTTCATCCGACCACTGCATGATCGTTCCAAAGTCACCGGAAAGGCTAGCTTCTTGGGTCTTGATTGCTCCGGCGTGGATGTTACCGGTTGAGCCATCGAGTGAAAGCCAATCGCCTTCGTTGTAGCGAGTGCCATCGGCAGTCAGGAAATATTTGTCATTTTCACGGATCGAGAGTTCCGAACAACCTGAGACGCAGCATTTGCCCATGCCGCGTGCGACGACCGCGGCGTGCGAGGTCATACCACCACGGCCAGTCAGAATACCTTGCGAGGCATCCATCCCCTGAATGTCTTCAGGGGATGTTTCTAGTCGGACGAGGATCACTTTTTCCCCGCGGGCTTTGGCTTCGGTGGCCTCATCGGCGTGGAAATATACTTGGCCGGATGCGGCACCTGGCGATGCAGGAAGCCCTTTTGCAATGACTTTGGCGGCTTTGAGGGCTGCCGGATCAAATGTCGGATGGAGTAGCGCATCGAGTTGTTTCGGATCAATCTTGAGGAGGGCTTCATTTTTGTCGATCATGCCTTCTGCAACCAGATCAACCGCTACTTTGAGCGCCGCCGCAGCGGTCCGTTTGCCGTTGCGGGTCTGGAGCATAAAGAGTTTGCCCCGTTCAATTGTGAACTCCATGTCCTGCATGTCTTTGTAATGCCGTTCGAGTGTTTCGGCCGTTTCTGCAAATTGTTCGTAAACATCTGGCATGACTTCTTTGAGCTGGTCAATTGTTTGCGGGGTGCGGATCCCGGCGACAACGTCCTCACCCTGAGCGTTCATTAAGAATTCGCCGTAGAGCTTTTTTTCACCGGTGGATGGATTTCGGGTGAAAGCGACACCGGTGCCTGACGTATTGCCCATATTGCCATACACCATCTCTTGGACATTGACAGCGGTGCCCCAACTGCCGGGAATATCGTTCATGCGGCGGTAAATAATCGCGCGGTCGTTATTCCAGGAGCGGAAAACGGCTTTGACGGATTCGATAAGCTGTACTTTGGGGTCCTGGGGAAATTCGACGCCTTTGACGCTGTGATAAAGTGCCTTGAACCGACGCACGACTTCTTTCATCGCATCGGCATCGAGATCGGTGTCCATTTTGGCGCCGACTTTTTCTTTAACTGCATCAAGCTCGTGTTCAAATTTGATTTTTTCGATTTCCATGACAACGTCACTAAACATTGAAATAAAGCGTCGATAACTATCATATGCGAAGCGTGGGTTGCCAGTCAGTGCGGCCAAGCCTTCGACAACTTCGTCATTTAGACCAAGGTTGAGGATGGTGTCCATCATTCCCGGCATGGATGCGCGAGCACCCGAGCGAACTGAAACCAAATAAGGATCTTTCACATCACCGAGTTTTTTGCCGATCATGGTCTCGGTCTTGGCCAACATCGCAAATATCTCATCTTCTATATCCTGAGAAATAATCTCGCCATCATCGTAGTATCGGGTACAAGCTTCGGTTGTAATGGTGAAGCCTCGTGGTACGGGTAAGCCTAATCCAGTCATTTCGGCTAGGTTCGCCCCTTTGCCACCCAACAAGTTTTTCATTTTGGCATTGCCTTCGGAAAATTGATAGACGTATTTGGCCATTTTTTCCTCCTTGAAAAGCTGGTTATTTAGCGCTTCTGCCCTATTCTGATCGTCAGTCGGACAAGTTCTCAATCGATGTGCCTCGAATTTTGACACACTCCAGCGCGAGTAGTATAGCACTTTCACAAATTGTGGACAATTTACAAATGATCTTTTGTGAAAATAATCGGAAGATTTTCATTTTGAGATTGGTTTTAACGTTTAATAGGATGTGAAGTACCGGCAGTGGAACCCTAACAAAAAAAGATCCCACACGTTTATTTGTGAGATCTTTGATTTTGGAAATGACATGATTGCAAAAGGCAATGTCTGGATGTTTTAGACCGTGAATTTACCTTCAAACCAAGCATCGAGCTCAGTGATTGGGACTCGAACCTGTTGCATGGAATCGCGTTCACGAATCGTTACGCTTTGGTCTTCTAACGTTTCGAAGTCAAAGGTAATGCAATAAGGTGTTCCAATTTCATCCTGACGACGATAGCGCTTACCAATCGACTGGCGATCATCAAATTCACAGGAATATTTTTTGCTTAGTTTGTGGAAAATCGGTTCCGCGGCTTCGGACAATTTGCTAGACAGGGGCAGCACGGCGATTTTGATTGGAGCTAGGGCAGGTGAAAAGCGGAGCACGGTGCGAATATCACCCGGGGCGATTTCTTCCTCGTCATACGCAGAGCACAGGAAGGCTAGCGCAACACGATCAGCTCCAAGTGACGGTTCAATAACATATGGCACATATTTTTGGTTTGTCGTCGGGTCAAAGTATGACAAATCTTCGCGGGCATGTTCAATATGCTGTTTCAAATCATAATCCGTACGGTCAGCTACACCCCAAAGTTCGCCCCAGCCAAATGGGAAGCTGAATTCAAAGTCAGTGGTCGCTTTTGAATAAAATGCGAGCTCGTCTTTGTTATGGTCACGGGTGCGGACTTCTTCAGCTTTCAGGCCAAAATCAATGAGCCATTGATAGCAGAAAGAACGCCAATATTCAAACCATTCGAGATCTGTACCTGGCTCGCAGAAAAACTCAAGCTCCATCTGTTCGAATTCACGAGTCCGGAATGTAAAGTTACCCGGCGTGATTTCGTTGCGGAAGGACTTGCCGATTTGGCAAACGCCAAATGGAATTTTGCGACGAGTTGTACGTTGGACGTTTTTGAAATTGACAAAGATGCCTTGCGCGGTTTCAGGACGGAGATAGAGTTCAGCCTGACTATCCTCTGTTACGCCTTGGAAAGTTTTGAACATCAGATTGAATTTGCGGACATCAGTAAAATTTTTCGAACCGCAATGCGTACACGGAACTTCTTTGTCCTTAATATACGCAACTAAACGTTCGTTGTCCCAACCATCAACGGCTACATCGATGTTGTGCTCTTTGTTGTAGTCTTCGATCAACTTGTCGGCGCGATGACGACTTTTGCATTGTTTGCAATCGATCAGCGGGTCAGAAAATCCGCCGACGTGGCCTGAGGCAACCCAAGCCTGTGGATTCATCAAAATCGCACAGTCAACACCGACATTATATGGGTTTTCTTGAACAAATTTTTGCCACCAAGCAGCCTTGACATTGTTTTTCAGGAGAACACCTAGTGGGCCATAATCCCAAGAGTTAGCCAGTCCACCGTAAATTTCCGATCCCGGAAAAACAAAGCCACGGTTTTTAGCCAAGGCAACGATTTTGTCCATCGTTTTGTCAGTCTGTAACACGAATTAACCCTCTACTTCCACTTCAGCAATATCGGTTTCTACCGTTTCAACTGTGTCTTCAATGACTTCTATTGCTTCGGCTTCAAGATTTTCAAAATTCTTGACGAGATTTTCAGCGATAATTTGCACATCTTGATCGTCTTGTTCTTCGTCACGGCTATTGGCGATCTGATCGAGTTCTTCACGAATCGCATCTGCTGAGCTGGCGTTCAAAGCAGCGTTGCGGGCTGCTAAACGAGCTGCTTCAATTTCCGGGCGCAGTGGAATGTGTGGATTGACATGACCATGAACTAATTTAACCGTATTGGCGGCAAGTTCTTCGCACGCAACCGTGACGAGGTTTGGGGAGTCTGAATCCGTTAAAGGTTGTGCACCATCAACGAGTTGACGCGCCCGTTTGGCGACTAAGATCGCGAGTGTATAACGGTTGTCAGCCTTTGTGAGTAATTCTTCCATCGGTGGTTTAACTAGCATTTTATTTCCTCCTTGATTTGACAGTCCTTTTGGTTAGCGACTTAAGACAAAATTTTCGATGCCTTTGAGGCGTTCATATCGGCAATGTTCGGCATCAATGATGGCTAAGATGCGATCAACTGTTGCATCGAGTTCATCATTGATAACGACATAATCGAACAAATTAGCTTTGTTGATTTCGCTGCGACCTTTTAACAAGCGCTGCTCCACAACGGATTCACATTCGGTACCCCGTTTTGTCAATCGGTACCGCAACTCGGATAGCGTCGGTGGCATTAGAAAAAGCATCACAACATCCGAATAATTTTTCATAACAGCCATTGAGCCGGGAACTGTAATGTCCATCAGCACATCACGACCTTCATCACGCATCGCTTCAAGGGGGGTACGCGGGGTTCCATAATAATTGCCACAATAGTTGTCATGTTCGAGGATTTCACCATGCTCCAGTAGATGCCTAAATTCCTCAGTATTTTTAAAGAAATAGTGAACGCCATCGATTTCGCCCGGACGAGCTATGCGGGTGGTCATTGAGACCGAATGCGCAATTTGTGGACGGCGGCGGCGAACTTCAGCGATCACCGTTCCTTTGCCGACACCAGATGGTCCCGATAGGCAAAAAAGCAAGCCACGTTGCATGGGTAATTCAGTCATGCTCGTCCTCCTGCAGCGCTTTTGTTAGATCTTCGACCGTTAAGGCAGAAAGCACGAGGTGGTCGCTATCCATTACTAAAACAGACCGTGTTTTGCGACCTGAAGTTGCATCAATTAAGACCGAACGATCTTTGGCATCTTGAATGAGTCGTTTGACGGGGGAACTATCAGGATTCACCACGGCAATAATTCGATTGGTTGCTACTAGATTGGAAAACCCAATTTTTAAAAAAGTCGATGCAGTCATGATTACTCCAGATTTTGAATCTGCTCGCGGATTTTTTCGAGCTCACTTTTCATTTCAACGACAGTCTGGGTTAATTCGAGATCGTTAGCTTTTGAACCGATTGTATTGATCTCGCGATTGATTTCCTGCAAGAGGAAGTCGATTTTTTTACCGATTGCACCGGACTCGCCTAAGATCAAATCCAATTGATGCAAATGGCTAGCTAAACGTACGAGTTCTTCGTCGATTGCACATTTGTCTGCGAAGACTAGTACTTCGGCAGTCAACCGCTGTTCATCATAAAAAGCGCGATTTTGATCGGTTAGCAACGTATCAATCCGGTCCGACAGTCGTTTTTGATATTCAATCGGTACGTTTGGCGCTCTTTCTGCGACAAGGGCTTTGCGCTCAAGCAAGAATATGATTTTTTCACGAATATCGGCAACGAGTTTTTCGCCTTCGCGGGCGCGCATGTCCATCAAATTTGTAATCGCTAGGTCAAGCGCTTTTTCTAACAGCACCCAAATAGCTTCAGGCTCGATCTGAGCAGATTCGACACGTAAGACATCACTGAAGCGGCTGATCTGATTTGCAGTGACTGTGTCTGAGCTGCCAATGGCTTCACTGACTTGACGGAGTGCCGTTGCATACGCCTTGGCTAGCCCAATATCACAATGAACGCGATATGCGGATTCACTGTTGTCTTCAAAGCTAATTGAGACATCGATTTTGCCTCTAGCTAAACGGCGGGTTATGACATCGCGCACGCGTGCTTCAAGCGGCGCTAAAACACGGCTCTGCCGAATTTGTATGTCGCAAAAACGGTTGTTGATTGATTTCATTTCAACGGTCACGCGACGATCATTTTCGATCTGCTCGCCACGACCATAACCTGTCATGCTGAAAGCCATTAAACACCTCAAAACATCTTAAAAAGACCATTCAAGCTTTGTGATTGACAAAGCTTCTCGATTATATACTAAAGGCTCAAAATTGCGCAACTGGCATATTCGGCTGAAAGCTTAGAGCCGCAGCGGTTTGAAAGAAAGTCTGTCTGCCGAAATGAGGGTGTATTTGACCCCTTCTAACAGCCAATCATAGGTCATGTAAGCACTCACTGGTGCATGGATATGACCGAAAAGACATCGCGATACATGATGTGCCGACAGCAAAGCTGTCAATTCGGTTGGTAATTGGTCTTTCCCAAAAGGCGGGTAGTGTAACATCGCAATGCGTTCACAATCAGGGCGCGCTATTTGATCGGCAAATTCCAAAGATAGTTTGAGGCGCCCAATTTCACGGGCATGAATTCGGGCATCATCCGCGTTAAATGCTGGGTCATCGGGTAAAATCCAGCCACGCGTCCCACAAATAATGTAGCGATCTTCGACAAGCATTGCGTTATTGCGCAGAAACTTGATGCTATTGAGGTCATGCTTTTGGCAAAATTGCTTGAGTTTACTCATGGATTGCCACCAATAATCATGATTGCCACGCGATAGAATTTTAGTGCCAGGTAATTCGTCAAGAAATTGCAGATCTGGCAATGCTTCCTCGAGGGTGAGGGCCCAGGAAATATCGCCTGGAATGAGTACCGTGTCCTCCGGCATGATCAATTCAAGCCAATTTTCGCGGATTCTTGCTGTGTGATTGTGCCAGTGTGCACCGAAAATAGTCATGGGTTTGTCGACGCCATTGGCCAAATGGGGATCTGAAAGCGCATACAAAGCCATGTCAGGTCTCCTCGTGAAAGTGTTGATATGTCGCATGTGCCGCAGTGGTACCTAATCCAGGCAACGCTAACAGCTGTTCGAGAGTCGCTTCACTGACCCCTTTGATGGATAAAAAGTGATTCAGGAGTAGTCGTCTTCGAGATGGGCCAACCTGGCGAATGGTTTCCAGACTCATCTTGACCGTCCGTTTTTTGAGCATATTCTGATTCAACCGTTGGGCGAAGCGATGGGCTTCATCTTGGATCGCGGTCAGAAGGCGCAGCAAGCCCATCGCAGATGCATCTTGCTGCGCAACGAGGTTGCGCAATTCTAAAATTTCACCGTTGGCAAGCGCTAAACCACGAGTGCGATGCCGTTCATCTTTGACCATCCCAGCAACCGGAATGGCCAATTGGAATTCCGATAAAACAAGTAAAGCGGCTTGGACATGGCCTTTGCCACCGTCAACTAGAATGAGGTCTGGACGACTGCCAAAGGTTTCATCACCGAGATGCGCGATGCGGCGACGCAACACTTCACGCATCGCTTCATAATCGTCCGGTGCTGTGATCGTTTTAACCTTGTATTGTCGGTATTGTTGGCGCGCTGGTTTGCCTTCAAAAAAAACAACCTGACTGCCAGCAATATCTTGTCGTCCGGTGTTGGAAATATCATACGCTTCAATTCGATGCACGCCAGTCGTCACGCCAGTTGCTTCGCCAAGCACGCGCATCGCTTCCTGGAGAGCTGTTTGTCCATGTCCACCAAGGAGTGTGTGTCGGCGCAACGACTGCTCGGCATTTTCATTGGCTAACAATAAAAGAGCCCGGTTTGCCCCACGTTGTGGCACGATCAATTGGCACGCCCCATGGCGCAAGGATTTTAGAAAATCAACAAGTCCTTCGGGTTCAGGCAATTCAACTGGGACAAAAATTTCTCGTGGAATTTCAGCGGCATCTGGATAATACTGGGTCAAAAAAGCAGCCACAAGATCTGCCGGTTCGGCCTGATCCTCCGGAAAAAAGAATGACACAGATGACACAAGTCGACCTTCACGAATTTCCAGTTTTTGGAGACAGACTTCATTACCATTGCGTGCTAGTCCGACAATGTCACGATTGTCGCCCTTATCGCTAACGGCTTGTTGCTTTTCGATGAGTCGATCTAAGGTTTGCAGTCGATCACGCCACAAACTCGCCTCTTCAAAACGCAATTCGTCAGCAGCCTGATCCATTTTTTGGCGCAAGTTTTCGATAATTGGACTGTATTTGCCCTCGAGGAAGCGACAGATATCTTGCATCACCGCGCGATAATCGTCGGATGATACATCCCCGCGGCATGGTCCAATACAACGACCGATATGGTAATTGAGACAGGGTCGCTCTTTGCCGATATCCCGAGGGAATACACGGTTACACGTTTTGGTCGGAAATATTTCGCGAAGGACGGCTAATGCCCTGAAAAGGTCGCCGCTCAAGTACGGGCCATAATAACGAGCGCCTTGTTTCTTGTCCTCACCGACACGAAAGGCTTTGACCATGCGCGGATAAAGTTCGTTCATGGTGACTCGTATATACGGGTAACTCTTATCATCGCGCAGGAGAATATTGTAGTGCGGTTGATGCTTTTTAATGAGGGTCGCTTCGAGCATCAAGGCTTCGAGCTCGCTGCTGACCACAATAAATTGGAAATCAGCGATATGTGAAATCATCGCGAGCACTTTTGCGTTGCCTTGCGGATTAGCCGTGAAGTAGCTGCGTAGTCGATTACGGAGATTGATCGCTTTGCCGACATAAATAATAGAACCCGTAGCGTCCTTCATCAGGTAAACACCCGGGTTCGTGGGAACAAATTCTAATCGAGCATCTAGTGGTTGGCGGTCAGACAGCTCGGGAGACATGGTCTTGGTTCACCCCGCTTTGGGGATTAAAATTCTGGATTATTTAGGTAATTGGTGATCGTTTCGAGTGCTTCGACTTCGTCACTGCCATCGGCAGAAACATTGAGTTCCATCGCATTTTCGACACCTAAGGACATCACACCTAGCAAACTCTTGGCATTGGCTTTGCGTTCACCTTTGGAAAGGTAGACACTTGAACGGAAAGTCGATGCTTTCTGGATCAATACCGCAACTGCCTTCATTTGAAGGGCGTCATCACAGTTGAATTGAACAGTTTTGTTAACCATCCTTGGTCCTCCTGATGTACTTCGGGCTACTTGAAACGTTTGGTAGAATCTAGGGTTAGTATAGAGTTTGTGTCTAAACTTTGTCAATATGACATAAATGAACGTCTCTGTATGTGCATATTGCACATTTCTCACCACGGTTCACGTAAGCTTTTTGAGCATAATGTTGGCATCCTCATCATTATCTGCATAATAGTGCGGTCGCCGACCAACAATGTTAAAGCCTACATCCGAATACAAGGCGATCGCTGGAGCATTTGATGGCCGAACTTCAAGGTCAATATCTGCCACGTCGATCTGCGATGCCCAAGACAACAGCGCTTCTAAAAGTTTTCGCCCGATCCCGCTTCCACGAAAGTGGGGCAAAACGGCGATGTTATTGATTTGAACGTGATCGCCGCCCAGATAGCATGCAATATAGCCAACTATTTCTGGTTCAGACCTGTCTATTGGGCATATTTGTGCAACCCATAGATAAGCCGGTGGTGAATTTTCTAAATCGATCCGCAACGATTGTTCACTCCAAGGTATAGTAAAGCTAGCATTTTCGATCAAAATGAGCGCTGGCAAATCAGCTAGCGTCGCGCTGCGAATCACGATATCTTGTGGAAGAAATCCCGATGACTTGACAGTCATTTGCTTTTATCGGCTTTCAAACGTTCTGCAGCGGCTGGCGATAAATAGTCTGCAGCAAGTGAAAACGGATCGCCACAATCGCCTGCTTGATAGTTGAGCAAAGCGATATTGGCAATCATAGCAGCATTGGGCGCATCAAAAATCCGATCGAGGCGAATGATTGACGCGTTCGGCGTAATTTCATTATGGATTAAAAAGCTGTCAGCGCCGTCGCCGGTTAACCAAATCGGATGAGAAATCAAACCTGCACCAGCGACTTTTTCACTGAGTTGGGCATAAAAATCTGTTGCAAGATAATTTCCTGGCGGAACGATCGTGGTCAATTGATTTTCACTGTGGTGATCACCGACTGCGCGAAAAGCCGCGGCAAATACGCGCCCATTGCGAGCATCGAGTAATGGGCAGAGGATTGTTTGCGGAACGTGGCGCCACGGCCAAGCGAGTGTTTCTAATGTCGACACCCCGATGGCCGGTTTCTGTGCTGCATATGCCATTGCTTTGATGGTCGATAAGCCAATTCGCGTGCCCGTATACGAGCCTGGGCCGCGTGTGCAGGCAAATAGATCAATTGCTTCATAAGTTGTCGAACAGGACTTCAGTAAATTTTCAATCTGTGGCAGATGCGTGATCGCATGATTATAACCATTGTTGAGGCGAATTTCACCAATGAGACGACCATCTTCAACCAAGGCTATCGCTAAGCTTTTTCCGGTGGTGTCAGTTGCCAGAATGCGCATCGAGCCAGATCCTTTCTAATAGGTTTAATTCATCATAATGATCTGGCCAATAGAGTGTCAAAATGCGCCGGTTGGGCATTTCTGGTTCGGTCATTCGGATGAGGATTTTCAAGGTTTTCAGAGGCAAAATATCTTCTATTAACGTGCCCCATTCGATGACACAAATCCCTTGGCGCTCAAAATATTCGTCTAAACCCAATTCGAGAAACGCGTCAGAATCAGCTAAGCGATACACGTCAAAGTGAAATAAGGGTAGGCCGCCCGCAGTAGGCAAGTGTTCCATAACCAATGTAAAAGTTGGACTCGAGACAGTTCTGCGACAGCCAATACCTTCGGCGATCCCTCGTGTTAAGGCCGTTTTGCCAGCCCCTAAATCCCCTGCTAAGTTTATGATATCGTTCGCCTTTAAAAGGGATGCTAGACTGATCCCCAATTGCTCAGTTTCTTCCGGGGACTCGCTGATCAAGTGTACGGGGTGCAAATGGGGCGCATTTGCATGGCTCATGACGACACCTCAGACCAGGCGGTTTGTCCCGCAATCAACACGCGTATTGTGCGTGTGCGGTAATCAAAGGGATGGCCATCGTAAAACACGACGTCAGCTTGCTTGCCAATCGCTAGGCTGCCGTGACTATCTGCCAATCCAGCTAACAAGGCCGCATTGGATGTGATTGCCTGTAAGGCTAGGTCTTCTGACAAGCCTGCTTTACAGGCGACTGCCGCTGAAAGTGCTAAATACTGAATCGGAATGACAGGATGATCCGTCATGATGGCTATAGGGATTCCCGCAGAGGCTAAAACGCCAGCATTTTTAGCCTCTGATCGACTGAGTTCTGGTTTGCTGCGGTCAGAAATAATCGGACCGATGATGGCACCTTCAAGTCGTGCTTGACCTGGTATGCCACAACCGTATTGGGGCTGTTGCCCTTGCTGATATTCGAAAGCAAGCAAATCGGCGATGCGATAACCTTCCGTACAGTGGTCAAGGGTATATCGCAAGCCAAATTCGGTTGCGACTCGCACGGCGGTCAAAATATCATCGGCGCGGTGTGCGTGGAATTTGACAAGCATGGCGCCTTGGAGTGCCGGAAGTAATGCTTCTGACTTGAAATCAAGGTCAGGTAACTCGATGTCCGGATTGCCAGCAGCAATCGCAATCTGTGCCTTTTCTAAACGGGTTTGATAGCGCAACGCCTTAGTCAAAGCTTCGCGGAATATTGCCGCAGTTGCCATCCGGGTGGCTGGACTCCGGTCTTTGGCGCCGTGAACTGATTTGGGGTTCTCGCCGAGAGCCACTTTGAGGGCAGCTTGGCGGCGGATGGTCATCGACTCGACACGGCGGCCGATCGTATGCAAAAGGGCAAATTGGCCAGAGATGACGTTGGCGCTTCCCGGTCCGGTCATGACGGTTGTCACCCCCGCCGCTACAGCCTCAGAAAAGCACCGGTCCTCACTGAAAATGCTATCTGTCGCGAGCATTTGTGGTGTGACCGGCTCAGATGCTTCGTTACCGTCTTCCCCTTCTTTGCCTAGGCCATCATTAAATAAGCCAACATGGCAATGCGCGTCGATCAAGCCGGGCATCAAGACCAGACCCTTACAATCTTCAATGAGATCAGCAGATTGATAAGCCACAGGTAAATCACCTGCGCCGATGGCCACTATTTTATCGTCTTCGATAACCAAATAACCCGAATCATGTGCGGGACCTGTCATCGTGAATAGTCGCGCATGAGTATAAGCACAAATCATCGTCTAAACCTCCGAGCAGTTCCAGTATAACGCAGGCCTTGGCTGAAAATAAACGGACCGGACAGGATGAAAATCCTGCCCGGCCGCCAAGTTGCAAAATATTGCGCGCTTGGGTATTAGCGCTTGGAGAACTGGGATGCTTTACGGGCTTTTTTGAGACCGTATTTTTTACGTTCTTTCATGCGGGAATCGCGGGTTAGGAAGCCGGCTTTTTTGAGGATGGCTTTGTTGCCTTCTTCGTCAGCTTTGACTAATGCGCGGGACAAGCCATGGCGGATTGCGCCAGCTTGGCCAGAAAGTCCGCCGCCGACAACTTTGCAGATCAGGTCAAATTTTTCGTTCGAGTTGGTAGCCGTTAAGGGCTGACGAACGATCAGTTTGAGGGTTTCCATGCCGAAGTAATCATCGAGTGATTTGTCATTGATGGTGATCGTGCCTTTGCCAGGCAGAATGCGGACGCAAGCAACTGCGTTTTTGCGACGACCAGTACCGTAGAAATAGACTTTAGCAGCTTTTTTAGTAGCCATGTGTTATCGTTTCCTCGCTTTCAATCAAATCGAGAACTTGAGTGCTTCAGGTTGCTGGGCACTCTGTTCATGTTCAGCACCGGCATAAACGTGGAGCTTCTTGAACATCGCGCGTCCGAGTGCGTTTTTCGGTAGCATACCTTTGACAGCGATTTCGAAAACCTTTTCCGGCTTGTTCTGCATCATGTTACGGTAGCTGGTGGATTTGAGACCACCCGGATACAGGGTGTGATAACGGTAAAGTTTCTGGTCAAGCTTGTTGCCTGTCAGAACGATCTTAGCCGCATTGATGATGATGACATAGTCACCAGTGTCAAGGAACGGGGTGAATTCAGGTTTGTGTTTGCCGCGCAAAACACTGGCTACTTCGCTGGCGAGACGGCCGAGGGTCTGGCCTTCAGCGTCAACAACGTACCATTTACGCGTAATTTCTGCGGTCTTTGCCACAAAAGTACTCATGACTGTTTATACCTCCATCAGTAGAACCGGCTTTAATCACATCGATCTGCCGGCGGATAAATGCTTGTTCATTCTAATAAGGGCGAGCTAATGTGTCAAGTCCCAATTTAAATTAGGCGACTGGAATTTCATTTTTCTTTGTTTTTCGCCATTTTTCTTAATGGTGAGTCGAGTGTTTTGACCGCGTCTGCCAGTTTCGCACAATCGCCATCATAATTGCCGTCACAATCCCCGATCACAATCGTCGTTCGTCGTTTTCATTGTTAGTCTTGCTTTTCTTTGATACAATCAGTAGATGCATATCCAACTTTTTTGAGCTGGATTGATGCGGGCTAAACGAAGCTAACTTAGCGAGTCATATGTGACGGGAGATTTCATGTTCAAAGTCAAAGTCAGCCATATTCGCGAGCGAACGACTAATGGACCGACCTATATGAATGGTCGGACCTGCTACCGCAATGGTCAGGTCAGTGACGTCGTTTTTGATCCGGAAAAAGGGCTGATCCAGGCTCAAGTTGATGGCACACAACCGTATCAAGTTCGAATCATTCTTAATCGTGAGGGCGGATTGCATGATACTAGCTGTACGTGTAGCGCCTTTACATCGTATTGGGGTGATTGTAAGCATATTGCCGCAGTCTTACTTTATTGTGTGGATCATTATAGTGGGACAAAACCCGATCAATCCGTCCAACAAACACGCAAGAGTCGCGTCAAAGCTCGCGAATTTTTAATTCAAGCTAATCGTCGCGCTTTAATGAGCCAAAACACCCATAAACATATTTTGAAATTACACGTTGTCCTTTATTGTGGCAATAATCCAAGCACATTACCCTGTTTAGCTTTAGCTGTTTCGAATGGCAAAACGCACCCCATCACAAATCTCGAACAATTCATCGACGCCGTCGCCCGCGATTTACCGATCGAAATAGACGAACAACTCACCTATGATCCATTTAATCACCAATTCGATGCAAGTGACGAACCACTCTTGAATCTTTTATTGGATGCTTATGAGCAAGATTACAAATCAGCCTTTGGCTCTGCGACTGCTTCTCGCTCGGAAAAACTATTTGTGCTTAACGCGGCACGTTTGGCGACTTTTCTCCGTTTAGCAGCCGATCATCCGCGGTATCGCTGGAGTACACCCAAAGGCACCGAAACTTGGTCGATTAAAGTTGCCGAGCAGACTTTGCCGATTCGCCTGTTCTTGTCTGTTGATGAAACTGACGCTGACCTTTTTAGTTTAAAACGACCCCAAGGACCAGCGCTGTTACAGCTGACTGCCTCACGCAATGTGTATTTAGTTGATGACACTTTTTATCTTCCTTCGCGGGAACTCATTCATAAGCTCGAACCCGTTTTATCCGCCTTCGCAACACCAGGGCTTAGCCATTTGAGCCTTTCAGCTGATGAAGTATCTGATTTGATCGGCTTAGCTGCTGAAATTTTGCAGGAAGCTTGCCCCATCGATATTGCGCCGGAACTCGATGCCCGTTTTGTGAGTAAACCCCTCGTGGCCAAATTAGTCTTGTCGAGCGAACACGACGGCCTACAAGCTGATCTGATTTTTTACTACGGTGAACATAAAGTCACGCCCTTCGTCGCAACGCCAAGTCCTTTAGTCGGCCACGCGGCAAATGATCCGATCGAGGCATCTGTGATCATCATTCGCCAACGACTTGCCGAGCATCGGATGATAAACACGCTTGAAGAAGAAGGTTTCAAGCGTCAAGGCAATGCCTGGCGTTTAAGTGATCTCGAAGCAATATATCGTTTTTTAGACAATGGCCTGGCCCGGCTTACCGCCGTTGGTGCTGATTTGATCGATCCACAAGGTCGTCCCTTTCAGGTTTTATCTGCGCCATCGCTCTCGGCTAATCTGGATCTAAACACCAGCTCAGAAGATCTCGAACTCAAAATTGGTTGGGGCGATTTGACCGTTGAAGAACGTGCGGCCTATCTTCAGGCTTTGCGCGATCAGCGCGCCTATTGCCAAAATCGCAACGGTCGCTTTCGGGTGATCGAACAATCCCAAATCGCGCTTTTACCATTATTTGATCAGCTGGAGAGTTGGGAGGGCAAAATTACCCGCGATCGTTTTGTTCTGCCACGATATCGCCTGCTCTCGCTTGTTACGCTTTCGGAAGTGCCAATGCGAATCACACCAGAGCTAGAACAAATGGCCCACACCCTACTCAATCCCGGCAAACAAAATTATCGTTTACCGCAAGGGATCACCGTCACGTTACGGCCTTATCAAAAAACCGGCTTTAATTGGTTGTGCACGCTCGACCAATACGGGTTGGGTGGCATTCTAGCAGATGACATGGGGCTTGGTAAAACATTGCAAGCAATTGCCTATATCGCTTATACCTATCGTCATCGTCGCAAACCCGCTTTAGTGATCGCGCCGACTAGTCTCGTTTATAATTGGCAACGCGAATTTGAAAAATTCATGCCAAACTTACCCGTCCTTGTCGTCGATGGCAATCGTCAACAACGCTCCGCCCAGCTCGAATCAATTCGTCGCCAGGCCTGCGTCATTACCTCCTATTCTTTGGTGCGCCGTGACTACCCGGATCTAGCTGAAATCACTTTCAGCAGTTGTTTTCTCGACGAAGCGCAGAATATCAAGAATCCTGAAACGTTAAACGCCCGGTCTGTCAAACAAATCCGTGCAGAGCGTGTTTTTGCGTTAACTGGTACCCCCATTGAAAATTCGTTGACTGAGCTGTGGTCGATTTTTGATTTTCTGTTGCCCGGCTATTTATCGAGTCGTCGCAAATTTGAAGCCCGTTATGATTTGTCCAATCGTAAAGAGATCGACCCCCAGATGCTTGAAAATTTGCATCATCAGATCTCGCCTTTCATCTTGCGCCGCATGAAAAAAGATGTCTTGCGCGAACTACCAGACAAAATCGAGACCCGGATGATCTGCGAAATGACCGTTCCACAGCGACAACTCTATGATCAATTTCTGACAAATGCCCGTCATTCCTTTGAGCAGGAAGTTGCAGTCAATGGCTTTGCCAAAAGCCAGCTTTACATCCTCGCCTTGTTGACGCGTCTGCGCCAGATCTGTTGTCATCCGGCTCTTTTTTTGAATGATTACATCGACGACAGTGGCAAGCTCCAACTGCTAGATGAATTAGTAGCCGATGCGCTCGCTGGTGGCCACCGGATTTTGATTTTTTCTCAATTCGCTCAAATGTTGCTGATTATCCGCGAACGCTTTTTAACACAAGGTTTAACCTGCTTCTTAATTGATGGTCAGATTGCCGCCGATGAACGATTGGCCCAAGTTGACCGATTTAACGGTGGCGAAGGCAATATTTTCCTCATCTCGTTACGAGCAGGTGGCACTGGTCTAAATTTAACTGGCGCAGATACGGTTATCCATTTCGACCCGTGGTGGAACCCAGCTGTTGAAGACCAAGCAACCGATCGGGCGTATCGCATTGGTCAAGAAAATATCGTACAGGTTTTTAAGCTCTACGCGCGTGACACCCTTGAGGAGAAAATTCAGCAAATTCAGGAACAAAAACAGGCTCTGATCGAGGCTGTGATTAAGCCTGGTCAGAACCTGTTGTCGCAAATGACTGTCGATGAAGTTCGGAGTCTTTTTGAGCCTTAGTTTATGTGGGCTAGAGCCTGATCCAAATCGGCAATTAAATCGCCAACATACTCAATCCCAACAGATAAGCGGATTAAATCTGTCGGCAAACCGGCTTGTGCCATTTGATCATCTGAGAGTTGGCGATGGGTCGCATTGGCAGGATGCAAAACACAAGTGCGAACATCTGCGACATGTGTGACAATCGCGGCCACTTTTAAGCCTCGCATGAAGGTCTCTGCTGCATTGCGGCCGCCTTTGACGCCGAAGGAAATGACCCCACAGGTACCGTTTGGCATATATTTTTGTGCTAATTCATAATACTTGTTCGATTCAAGGCCTGGGTAATTGACCCACGTCACGGCTGGGTGTTGTTCAAGATGACGGGCAATCGTCAAGGCATTGCTACAATGACGTTCCATGCGCAAATGGAGGGTCTCTAAACCCATGTTAAGCAAATACGCATTGAACGGACTGGCCGCCATGCCGGTGTCACGCAGGATATGCGCGCGACATTTGATAACATATGCCATTTTGCCGAATGCTTTGGTGTAAACAAGCCCGTGGTAGGAATCATCAGGTGTTGTCAATTCCGGATATTTACCATTTTCCCAATTAAAATTGCCGCTGTCGACAATGACACCCCCAACGCTTGATGCGTGACCATCCATGTACTTGCTGGTCGAATGGACCACAATATCTGCACCAAAATCGAAGGGGCGGCAATTAATCGGCGTTGGGAAGGTATTGTCGATGATGAGGGGCACCTCATGGCGGTGAGCCACACGCGCAAATTTCTCGATATCGAGTACAACGAGGGTTGGATTGGCTAGGGTTTCAGCAAAGACAAGTCGTGTGTTGCTGCGAAAAGCTTGATCGATTTCGCTTTCATCGGCATCGGGATTGATGAAGGTGAAGTCGATGCCCATTTCGCGCATCGTTTTATTGAACAAATTGTAAGTGCCACCATAAAGTGATGCTGAGCAAATCACGTGATCGCCTGAGTGGGCGATATTCATGACCGAGATCATCGAGGCAGCCTGACCGGCAGATGTCAGCAGTGCGGCAACACCGCCTTCAAGGTCTGCAATTTTTGATTCAACGGCGTCCCAAGTCGGATTATG
>JAQUDJ010000027.1:0-12227 GCA_028685755.1 Eubacteriales bacterium
AATATTCCTGTCATCTCGATGACGTATTAAAGTTACCTAAATGTCGATTTTGTCTAACATTTGTAATATTCGGGCTGTGCTATAATGGGGCTGATTTAGGGCGCATGTTACACATATACACCTGATATAGACCATTTTAAAATGACTCCGAAGGAGATATGCCATGAGTAGATTATTCGGTACTGACGGCGTGCGGGGCATCGCCAATAAGGAACTGACTCCTGACCTCGCTTTTAAATTAGGCTGGGCCGGTGCCAAAGTCCTCGCTGGCGAAACCTTACACAAACCAGTCATTCTCGTTGGCCTCGACACTCGCATTTCCTGTGATATGTTAGAAGCCGCGCTCGTTGCCGGTATTTGTTCAGCTGGTGCCGATGCGTGGATTTGCGGGGTTATTCCGACCCCTGGTGTTGCGTATCTGACTCGCAAATATCGGTGCGATGCAGGTGTCATGATTTCGGCTTCGCACAACGCTTACGAATATAATGGGATCAAGTTTTTTAGCAATAATGGTTACAAACTTCCTGATGATACTGAGGATCATATTGCAGACCTCGTAGCGAAATACGCTGAACATAGCGATGCACGGCCATTAGGTGGCCACCTCGGCCGGCGAATCGTCAAAACAATGGCATCGCACGATTACACCGAATACATCAAACGGCGCATGGCTGTTGATTTAAGCGGTGTCAAAATTGCGCTCGACTGTGCCAACGGTGCGTGCGCGCATATTGCCCCAGACTTGTTTTCCGATCTTGGTGCCGAGGTCGTCGCGATCGGAGTCGAACCGAATGGTATCAACATCAACAAGGCCTGTGGATCGACCCATTTAGATGGGCTGCGGCAACTCGTACGCCGCGAAGGCTGTCAGATTGGGATTGCCTTTGATGGCGATGCAGATCGCATGTTAGCGATTGATGAACATGGTGAACCTGTCGATGGCGATGTGATTATGGCCATCGTCGCCCTCGATATGAAAGAAAATCACCAGCTCCGCGACGATACGTTGGTTGTCACGGTGATGAGTAATCTCGGTCTCGATATTATGGCTGCCGAAAAAGGCATCAAATTGGTCAAAACTAAAGTTGGCGACCGCTATGTTTTAGAAGAAATGCTCAGAACCGGTTATTCCTTAGGCGGTGAGCAATCCGGCCACATTATTTTGCTCGAACACTCGACGACCGGTGACGGTATGATGAGTGCGCTGCGCCTACTCCATGCTTTGTCGGATCGCCACGAGAGTCTTGGTCAGGCGCGCCAGATCATGGAAGTCTTGCCACAAATTCTCAAAAGTGCCAAAATTCCCAATGAGAAGAAGACCCGGGCGATGGAAGATCCAGATGTCCTGGCAGCTTGTGAAAGAATGGAACTCGAGCTCCATGGCAAAGGACGGATTCTTGTCCGCGCTTCGGGCACTGAACCGATTATCCGTGTGATGATTGAGGGCCAGCACATTGATGAAATTACCCGCATGGCCGATCAGTTGGTGACCTTGATTGTCAGCCGCTACGGCATTTAAGAGGAGGATAACATTTTATGTGTGGAATCGTTGGATATGTCGGCCATGACGCCGTTTTACCCGTTTTACTCGATGGTCTAAGCCGCTTAGAATACCGCGGTTACGACTCCGCAGGTGTCGCTTTTATCGACCAAGAGCAGGTCAAAATACGCAAGAAAAAGGGCCGCATCAAAAATCTTGAACAGGCACTTATTGAAGATGGACTTTTAAATCGTTTAGAAATTCATATTGGCATCGGCCATACGCGTTGGGCGACCCATGGCGCCCCCAGCGACGAGAATTCACACCCACATTTGTCCGCCGATGGCCGGATTGCCGTCGTACACAATGGCATCATTGAGAACTACCTCGAATTAAAGCGTTTTTTACTTGATCTAGGCTATGAGTTCCAATCAGAGACCGATACGGAAGTGGTTGCCCATTTGGTTGAACACCACTATCACGAACACAATGATGGGGATATTTTAGCGGCAGTCCGACGGACGATCGCCGACCTCGAAGGCTCTTATGCATTAGGCGTTTTATGTGCAGATCATCCGAATCAATTTATCGCCGCTCGTAAAGACAGCCCACTCGTTCTCGGTCTAGGTGAGAGCTGCAATTACATCGCATCCGATATCCCGGCGATTTTGAGCCATACACGGCGCATTGTGATTATGGAAGATCGCGAAATTGCCCAACTTACTGCTGATGCGATTATTCTTTATGATGCCCTTGGCCAAATCGTGACGCGCGAACCGCTACTTGTGACCTGGGATAGTGAAGCTGCTGAAAAAGGTGGCTATGAGCATTTCATGATGAAAGAAATGCACGAAGAACCCAAAGCTGTCCGCGATACGGTCATGCCGCGCCTTCGTGAAAATCGAATTCGTTTTGATAGCCTCAATCTCGATCGGGCAGCGATTAATCAATTGGACCGGATCCGGATCGTCGCCTGTGGTACCGCAGCGCATGCTGGGATCGTCGGCAAATACATCATCGAAGAACTTTGCCGCATTCCCGTCGAGGTCGATGTGGCCTCAGAGTTTCGCTACCGCAACCCAATTGTCACGGATAAGACGTTGACGATTATCATCAGCCAGTCCGGTGAAACCCTCGATACCCTAGCTGCCATGCGTGAAGCTAAGCGCCAAGGCTCGCAAATACTGGCGATTGTCAATGTTGTTGGCAGCTCGATTGCCCGGGAAGCTGATCATGTGATCTATACCGTGGCTGGACCGGAAATTGCTGTGGCATCGACTAAAGCCTATAACACTCAATTAGCGGCACTGTATTTATTAGCCTTCCAGATGGCCTTTGAAATTGGCAAAATCGATGCCAAACAGTTGGAAGCCTATCTTACAAAAATGGTCGACCTGCCCAATTTGATAGAAGAAACGCTGAGTCATCAGGACATCATTCAACGCTTTGCCGCCGAACATTTCAATGCCCACAGCATCTTTTTCATCGGCCGTGGCCTAGACTTTGCCCTGTCGATGGAAGCTTCCCTCAAACTAAAAGAGATTTCCTACATTCACTCAGAAGCATATGCGGGGGGTGAACTTAAACACGGCACTATCGCGCTCATCGAGGAGGGCACACTAGTTGTCTGTCCGATGACTCAGCCGCAGTTGGTCGACAAAATGATCAGTAATATTCGCGAAGTCAAAGCCCGTGGTGCGGTTATTTTGGGCATTTTGACTCCGGAATGTGCCAAAGCGGCTGAAGTGTGTGATCAAGTGATCGAATTGCCCTCGGTTGACCCGCTGCTCGCCCCGATTGTTGCAGTCACCCCGACCCAACTTTTCGCCTATTACATGACGGTAAACAAAGGTTTTGACGTCGACAAACCGCGGAACTTGGCCAAAAGTGTGACGGTCGAATAAGCGGCGCATGGACGTAGTCGTGCCCGACCACATGGTGGGTGGTTTTTAAACGGTACAACACACAAAACTAAACTGATCAAAGTAAAAACTGGCCAGAACAGGTTGTTCTAGCCAGTTTTTTTGAAGTGATTTTAGGAAGTTGCCATCGCGTAATCCCAAGACGGGACGTTTATTTTGCTTTGCGACCGCGGGCTTTTTTGATCGGCTCTTTGTCCGGATCATATTGGACTAAATTCTGACGCATGCGGTCAAAGAGTGCATTTACCTGTGTCAGTTCATCTTTGCTGAAACCATTGAACATCTTGGTATTGATCGCTTCAAAAATATCTTCACAGACGCGGGCTGATTTTTTGCCTTCATCGGTCAGTTCGATTTGATTGTAGCGGTTGTCTTTTTCATTGATGGTCTTGGTGATCATGCCGCCTTTTTCAAGACGTTTGACTGAAACAGCAATTGAAGGCGTTGTGACGTTCAGTGCTTCAGCGAGTTCGGTCTGGGAGCAGATGCCTTGTTGCTTGAGTGTGAGGAGTAGTGCCGGTTGGCCAATATATAGGCCGCGAGACATAGCGACTCGGTACAATCTGCTTCGATGCAGCTGTGTAAGTTTTTTAAAATTTTCTTCTGGGCTAAACGGACCGTTTTGACTTTCTTTGGTTGAGTCCATCGGTTGGATTCCTTTCTTGATTTTTAACGTGATTTAACCTATGATTTTTCTGTTCTGGTTAACTCGATTTTGGCTGCTAACTTGGCTTGAATTGATCACATTTTAGTTAAAATCATCAACAAACACTAAAACTGATCATGAAATTACTATTTCATGCTATTCAATTTACATCTGACTGTCAAGCCTTTATTTATAAGAAATATGACTATTTTAACAAATTAGCAGATAATAAATGGTCTATCACTTAGAAGAGTCACAAATGTTACGAAACTATGGTCAAGGAGACATAATGAACAATCAAAAGGCGCGGTTGATGCTCTCGATTTTGATGCTCGTTGCGCTGCTGACCGTGGCATTAGCTTGGCTCGGTGTTTTGCCGTCAGACGAGACTGCCAGTCGATTATCGCAAAACGATATTAAGGATAAACGTGATCCCGCTGACCGAGGTGATGCAGGTGATGAGGGTGATGAGGGAACGGCAGCAACCGCAAACTTGACTAATCCCGACACGGGTCTTCCGTTAAAAGATTTGACAATTGATGCGAGTGAGATCATTCATGTCGCCGATAACAGTCTTAAAAAATGGCCGGCAAAATCGTCGATTGAAACCCTTCATTCGGTTGATTTGGCAGATTATCTTGGCCGCGACCGCGCGAGCAAACCATTAGAGGGGATCACGGTCTTTTTAGATCCTGGTCATGGGGGGATCGACAGCGGAGCCACCTATCCCGCCCATTCAAGTAATCCCGAGGTCAATGAGTCTGATATTAATCTAGCTGTTGCATTTAAGACACGTGATGAATTGGCAGGACTAGGGGCGACGGTTGTCCTGATTCGAGAAGACAATCAATGGTTATCGATTTTTTATCGAATTGCATTTACTGGGCAAGCTTTACTTGAGCGATTCAAGAGTGATCTAGTTGCCGCAGGTTATCAATCAAGTCAAGTTAATGCCCTTGGTCCAGCGATGGATGAGATCATGCGAATCAATAGTGATTTTGATCAGGATGGCGGTCGCGGGATCATGAGCGGCGTTGGTATGCAAAACGACTTGCGGTTGCTCCTTGATATTGAAGCTCAGTACCCTGAGATCTTGTATTTGTCGATCCATTGTAACGCCCTTGAAGATAATGATCCGATGGGCGGTTTGCAAGTTTATTATCTCGATAATGAGGCTGTTTACCAACAAGAAAATGAATTCGGCTTGCAACATGAAAATATCACAGAAGCTAAACCAGTCTATCAATTTTATCGTGATGCAGAACGTGCGCGTTTGGCGAATTTGATTCGAAATGGTATCCTAGACGAGATCCCAACCCTCGAATATCAGGGTCTTGCCGATGTTCAAACGGAAAATTACGCCGTGCTACGCGAGACCAATCTGACGAGTGTGCTGATCGAATTAGGTTTTTTGTCGAGTCCGGTGGATCGACCAATATTAAAAAATTCAAGCCAACAACAACTGATGGCACAGGCAATTGCTAATGCCGTTTATCAATTTTATTGCACGCCTGATTAATCAGATTAATCAGATTATGTTGATCTGACACGTTGGAGGAACCCATGGCAAAACCAATTATCGCAGTTCCAATGGGCGATCCGGCCGGGATCGGTCCGGAAATTGTCGTCCGTGCTGTAGCTGATGTGAATTTACAGACAGAAGCATTAATCGTCGTCATAGGTGACCGCCGGATGATTGCACAGGCGATGCAGGTCGTCGGGATCACCTTGTCAGTGCATCTTGTGAGCGAGCAACTCACCGATAACAATCGACTGGATATCTTCGAAGGACCCGGAATCCTCAATCTCATCGACCTCAATAATGCTGATCCGACTCAAATTGTTTTGGGAGAAATCAATGGATCATGTGGCCGGGCAGCTTTTGACTATATTGAGAAGTCGATTGCGCTTGCGCAAGCTCATCTCGTAGATGCAGTTGCGACAACACCAATCAATAAAGAATCGCTCAAAGCCGGGCAAATCCCATTTATCGGTCACACCGAGATTTTTGCCGAATTAACTGGTACCGACAACCCGCTGACTTTGTTTGAAGTCCGCAATCTCCGAGTCTTTTTCTTATCGCGGCACGTTTCATTGCGCCAGGCCTGTGATTTGGTGACGACCAATCGGCTCGTCACGACTTCCCACAAATGCTTAAAAGTCATGCAACAAATGGGCCTAGCAGGCGCTTTGGCGATTGCTGGATTGAACCCACACAGTGGTGAGCATGGCTTGTTTGGTGAAGAAGAAGGACTGGCCATCGTACCGGCAGTTGCCCAACTTCAAGCTGAAGGCTATAATGTCGTCGGTCCAATCGGTGCGGATTCGGTTTTCCACCTCGCTTTGCAGGGTCAATATGCAGCAGTCCTGTCGCTCTATCATGATCAAGGTCATATTGCGACGAAGACGCTCGATTTTGAACGGACGATTGCGATTACGGCTGGTTTGCCTTTTCTACGCACCTCAGTTGACCACGGTACCGCATTTAATATTGCCGGGCAGGGGATTGCCAGCCCAGTTAGTATGATCGAAGCTATTCGTTTAGCGGCCAGATATGCGCCGAATTATCGACAATAAGGAGCCTTTACCATGCAACAAAGCCGTACTTATCGCAGAAGCCGCCCCAATTTAACGGGTCCTATTTTACTGATTCTCGCCGTCGTGCTAATCACAAGCGGCGTTTTAGCGTATTTTCGCTTCTTTCGGGTTCCATTCAAATTAATTGAAAAAAAGATCACGCTGGAGATCGGCAGTCCTATTTCAGAGGATGTGGCTGATTATGTTGAAGCCGATGCGGCAATTTTAGCGGACATCGCGGTAGATTTGTCGGAAATCGACCAGACGACACCCGGTGAATACAAACTCTTGTTAACTTACGATGACAAAGAAAAGGCTGTCAAAGTTGTCTTAGCAGATACTGTTGCCCCGGTAGCTGTACCGGCTCGTGACCCCGTTGTTGTTGTCGTCGGCAAGAAGTTAAAAGCTAAAGATCTCGTGCGGGATGTCGTTGACGCCACCGAAGTAAGCTTTTCATTTAGCGAAGATGCCAAAGATCTCGTTGAAACCATGAAAGTATCCGAAATTGGCGAACAAGAAATTATTGTGTATCTGCGCGATGCAGCGGGCAATCCATTCGAATTGCCCGTGCTTGTCAATGTTGTTGAAGCCGATCAGAATCCACCGCAATTCTCCGGTGTCGAGTCCGTTGAATTGGCGATCGGCCAATCGTTTGACGCCCTTGCCGGCGCAAAGGCAACCGATGAAGTCGATGGTGATTTGACCGATGCGATCGAAGTATCTGGCACCGTGAACAGCGACATGGTCGGACTTTATGCTTTGACCTATACGGTGACGGACTCCTCCGGCAATCAGGCCACCTTTAATCGCGCCGTGACTGTTACGGACCCTTACAGCACCTTGCGGGCGACCAATGCGATCACGGTCACTGGCAGTGGGGCAGCCAACCAGCCGCTGAACGCTGTCTTGGGCTATCTTGGTGAAAATGTTCGTTTTATGAGCGTTGTTTATCAAGATCTAACCACAGGGGATCGCTTTGAGATCAATGCCGACAAGCAATATCGTTCGGCCAGTACCGCCAAAGTCTTTGTCAATATGTCGCTGTATGATGCTGTCGATAGCGGTCGTCTAACGCTCGATCAGACCGCCACCTTCCAATCATCCGATTTTGAAAGTGGGACTGGTATTTTGCAAGGGATGGACCTTACCGTTCCATACGCTTTAAATACACTCGCCGACTACGCAGTTGTCTACTCGGACAACATTGCTTTCAATATGATCCGCCGCGTCGTTGGTCGTGAAGAAAGCTTTGCCTACTACGAATCGATTATCGGCCACCCAACCGATCATAAAAGCACATCGATGGGCGCTGCCGATGGCGCTGCCTTACTGAACGAACTCTATACTTCAGATTCGGCCAATCTCAAGCACATGCTCGATATGATGAAACAAACCAAATTCAACGACATGCTCCCAAAATACTTGCCAGCCGGAACCGTTGCTCACAAAGTGGGCTTCTATGACACCTATTACCATGACATTGGCATCGTATTCGCCGGAGACCGCCCCTACATCCTTACCGTCTTCTCCAAAGGCATGACCAATCCCGCCGAAACCATCGCCGAAATCTCTAAACGAGTTTACGAAAACCGCTAAGGAAAAATGGTACGTGTCATGTGTCTGGCCTGTGCCAGGCACCAACACGCCCATCAATTGACCAACAATCATTCAAATTGCACTCAGTTTTATGTGACTTTGTAACATAAGTTCGGGTCGGCGTATTTTTGGCATGTTACAATCGGCGTCAGATATGAATGAGGCAAGGTGATTGTGTATGGTATTTGCGATTTTAGGTGGCGGTTTTGCAGGCTTAGCTGCGGCTCGGGAACTCGATAAACGTTTGCCTAAAAAACCGTCTTACGAGATTGTCTTGATTGATCGACACAGCTATACAACCATGTTACCCTCATTGCCGGATGTCGCAGGCCGCCGGGTTGAACCGGACCGTGTCAAGGAAGCGATCACGAGTCAGCTGCCAAAACGTGTTCGATTTATCAAAGAAGCTGTCGAATATGTCGATTTCTCAACTCGCACGATTCAAATGGGTGATACGGAACTTGTTTACGACCAACTGATTTTTGCTCCTGGGTCAAGAGCTAATTTTTACAATCACAGCGCACAATTCCAAAAAAATCTCAAGCTCGATAACCTCGATGATGCAATCATGATCCGTGACAGTTTTGCGCGAGCCTTGTTTAATGTCGAGCATCTCAATGTTGTCATTTCAGGCGGAGGGTTCACTGGCATGGAAGTGGCATCCAACCTCTATCGCTATGCCGGATTTCTCGAACGTTCTTGTTCAATTTATGTTGTTGATCGCAACCGCACCATTCTCCCAGCATTAGGTGACAAGCGTTCCAACTACATCATGGAACAAATGAGCCGCCTTGGATTTCAATTTATTCTCGATACCGAAGTGAGTGATTACGCCGATCAGACGGTTGTACTCAATACTGGTGAAAAGATCCACGATGCATTTTTTGTCTGGTGTAGCGGGGTCAAACTTGCGATTCCCGCGCGTGGCCATCAGCAACAAATTCGCGATGACCGCATCATTGTCGATTCGTTTTTGCGCATTCCAGAACACCCTGAGGTTTTCGTGGCGGGTGATGCAGCTGCTGTCAAAGCGGGAGATACCTACTTGCGCCGTGCCGTAAATTTTGCCGCGATGTCTGGTAAAATTGCCGCCCGCAATGCCGTCGCAGCCCTACAAGGTAAAAATCTCAAGCGCTTCAAACCGATCGATCTCGGCTGGGTTATTCCGCTTTATACAACGAGTGTCGGGGAAGCTTTCGGCATGAAAACGCAGGGGCGAATCGGCATTCCACTCCACTATCTCATGTGTGGCATCAAAAACTACAATGCCAAAAATATCAGCTCCTATGCTGGGTATGCTATCAAATTTTCATTTGCTCGACCTTTTCGCAAATATACGGGTGACTGATTAAAAATGTTTGATTATACTATTGATTGGAACTCTGAATAAGCATTTTTTAAGTATTTGACATAGCGATCATCTGATCATTTTCTCGGAGGATTTCTCATGAAAAAATGGATCCAAGCAATTCGACTGAGTGTCTTGACGGCAAGTGTTTTACCGGCTGTCTTGGGCGCCGTATATGCCTATTATGAAAAGGGAATATTTCTTGTTTGGCCGTTCATATTAACCTTGCTCGGGATCGCATTGATCCATACGGGTGCCAATTTAATCAATGACTACTTCGATTATAAATCTGGGGCTGATACCCAAAATCAGGAATACCTGCCCGGGGTTACTGGCGGTTCCCGAGTTGTCGTTGATGGTTTTATTCCACTTAAAACTGTACTCAATGTGGCGATCGCGACCTTTGTTCTCGGAACCGCGATTGGTGTTTATTTAGCGATTATCGCTGGCCCTGTCGTTTATTGGCTGATCGGTTTTGGCCTATTGACCTCTGTTATTTACACAACACCCAGGTTTAATTTGATCAACATGAAGTTGGGCGAGATCGTCATTGGTCTCGATTTCGGAATACTAACCATCCTCGGTGCCTATTATGTTCAGACCGGCACGTTTAGTCTAAATGCCTTTTTCGTTTCAATCCCGGTCGGCATTTTGATCGCCGCGATCCTCTTGATCAACGAATTTCAAGATTATCAAAGTGACCTAAAGGTCGGCAAAAAAACAACTGTTGTGCGAATCGGCCGCAAAGCCGGTTCACAGCTATTAACGACAATGCTGATCAGCCTTCAAATCCTTGTTCTTGTTGATGTTATACTCGGCGCCTTACCGTTATGGAGCCTGTTGTCATTATTGTCTGCACCGCTTTTATTTCAATCCATTCAGGTCGCCAAAAAGCACTTCGACCAACCCACCCAAATTGGCTTATCCAATATGAGCTTGATTATGGGTCAGCTCGTGATGTTGCTTTTATTGACGGTCTCAATTTTGATCCCGAATAGTTTGTATTATCTGATTGCGCTGATCCCAGTCCTGTTGCTAGACTTCAAAGCTATGCAACAAACTGGCGTCTTGTAAAAGAACCCTGTGGCGTTAAAACAAGCAAAATCACTTGTCGAAATCCCGTTGCAGCAAGTCGATGCTAGGCTTGCTGAGATTGTTGCGTCGATCAATGATCCGGCTACTCAACGCTGGATTGCCTATTTTAGTGATCGCAGTGGCCATCGGCTCCGCCCTTTACTGGCCTTTTTAATTTACTACGGACTCAAGCCGTTCTCGGGACCGGCTACAAAGGAACTCGTTGATTTAGCAACGAGTCTTGAACTCATCCACTCGGCGAGCTTGGTGCATGACGATGTCATTGATGAAGAATCAAATCGCCGCGGTCAGACCGCTTTGCAAAAATTGACCGGCAATCGTGGTGCTGTCCTATTGGGCAACATTTTTTACCTCAAAGCTTTTGATATCGCTCACGTTTTACCCTTGCCAGAACTATTTTCTGATATGACCCGTACCGCTTCTGAAATGTGCTTTGGCGAAGTAATCCAAAGTGAGAACCGTGGCCACTTGCTCAATCAAACCGATTATCTCAAAATAGTGACATACAAAACGGCTGCGTTAGTTGCTTTAACATGTCGTTCAGCCGCTAGACTTGCCGGGGCAGTTGCAGACACCGTGCAACAAATCGAACGCTTGGGCTTGATTCTTGGCATCCTTTATCAACTACGTGACGATCTCAAAGATCACGATATTGCCCTGCGCACCGATGTAAATGTCCGACAAGTCGCGAATGACTTGCACCATGAATTTGGTCACCTTTTATCAAGTTTGGCCCTCGACCCTGCGGCGGCTGATTCGCTAGCCGCGCTTGAATTGCTGATCAGCCAGGATTTTCTGGCCGACCAATAAATAATTTTTATACTCCGATTTAGCCTTGCCTGACTGATCCTATTTCTGAAAGGAGTTCATTGGATGGAGAACGTACTTTTTCTTGCCCGACTGCAATTTGCGCTTACCACCGTCTACCACTTCTTGTTTGTGCCGCTGACGCTTGGCTTGTCTGTCTTGGTCGCGATGTTACAGACCAGATATTACAAAACCGGCAACGAAGATTTTAAGAAGCTGACCAAATATTTTGGAGGTCTGTTTCTGATCAATTTCTCGGTTGGCGTCGCCACAGGTATCGTACAAGAATTCCAGTTCGGCATGAACTGGTCAGGCTACTCGCGCTTTGTCGGTGATATCTTTGGCGCCCCACTTGCGATCGAAGCCTTGGCTGCATTTTTTCTGGAATCAACCTTTCTGGGGATTTGGATCTTTGGCTGGGACAAGCTTTCCAAAAAAGCTCACCTCGCCGCAATTTGGCTAGTCGCCTTTGGTAGCAATCTTTCGGCTCTGTGGATTCTGATTGCCAATTCATTTATGCAAGATCCGGTGGGCTATCAGATCAACAATGGCCGCGCAGAAATGACCGATTTTTTTGCTCTAATTAAAAGTGAACATGTCTGGTTACAATTCCCACACGTGGTGCTCTCGGGCTTTGCCACTGCAGCATTTTTCGTGTTAGCAATCAGCGCATATAATCTATTGAAAAATAAAAAGGATGCCGCCATTTTCAAACATGCGATTCGGATGGCCGCAATCTTCGGTGCCATCAGCTTG
>JAQUDJ010000027.1:12327-19644 GCA_028685755.1 Eubacteriales bacterium
AAAGATGCTGTATCGACTGCTGTTGGCGCTCCTAGTCTGATCATCTCGATTACTGGTTTTGTTTTAGTCTATGGTTTGTTGGCCGCTGTTGCCGTCGTACTGGCCGTTCGTTATATCAAAGATGGCGGCCATGTTGAACACAATCAGGAAAGTGAGGCTAAATTATGGAACTGAACACCCTGTGGTTTATCCTGATCGGCGTATTATTCGCCGGATTCTTTTTTCTTGAAGGTTTTGATTATGGTGTCATGATGTTGATGCCCTTCCTCGGTAAAAAAGAAGAGGAGCGTCGGGTCTTAATCAACACCATTGGTCCAGTTTGGGATGGAAATGAAGTATGGCTTCTAACTGCTGGTGGTGCGATGTTTGCCGCTTTTCCGAATTGGTACGCGACCATGTTCAGTGGCTTCTATCTTGCCCTTTTTCTGATATTAGTCGCGCTGATATTCCGTTCAGTCGCCTTTGAATTTAGAAGTAAAATGGCTGGTAAACGCTGGCGTAGCAATTGGGATTTGGCCTTGTCTGTCGGCAGTTTAATTCCGGCATTGCTTTTTGGTGTAGCATTCGGCGACCTCATCAACGGGGTGCCGATTGATGCCAATATGGAATTTGTCGGCAATTTCTTCTCGCTGTTGGCGCCATATGCCTTGTTGACAGGTGTCCTCGGTCTAGTGTTCTTTCTTTACCACGGCGCTGTTTTCATCACGTTAAAAACCGTCGGGGATCTGAAAGCTCGTGCCAGCATGTTGTCTAAGAAACTCGGAATAGCGAGTTTGGTTGTGTGGGCTGGAGTGGTTGTCGTGTCATACTTTGTGCTTGAAAGTAAGCTGTTGATGACCATCTTTGCTGTACTTGCAACGGTGGCACTAGTGACATCGTTGTATTTCCAAAACAAGGATCAAAATGGCAAAGCGATGATCGCGAATGCCGTGACCACGCTAACTGTTGTCGGAGCCTTCTTTGCTGGTTTGTACCCAAACGTGATGGTATCTAGCCTCGATTTGGCGAATAACCTGACGGTTGCCACTGCATCTTCAACTCCTTACACCTTGAAAATCATGACGATCATAACGGTTACGGTCTTGCCGATTGTTCTGGGTTACCAAATCTGGAGCTACTACATTTTCCGTAAACGCGTGACCGGCGACAAGCTCGAATATTGATCGACCGTCGTTTATTCGCTGAACTCAAAAACGTTCGCCTCTATTGGCCCAAAACGACAATGGCTGCCTTAGCCATTGTCGTTTTTTCCCTACTCTTCAATCTGCAATTAGCTGCCCTGCTCGACTTGATTATCAGGCGGGCAGGGCAGGGCGTGCCAATTCTTTCGGAAAACGCATCTGTTTTGACCCAGGGCACTTTGGGTCTTTTACTCTGGGCGATCATGCGGGCAGGCGCGACCGCCTGGGCGGACAATGATGCGCGCCGGACCGCCTTGCGACTCAAAAAAAATATTCGCCAGCGTTTGGTTGATCGCTTTCTGCAATTAGGCCCGGTGCGCTTAAAGTCTGAGCGGATGGCTGTACTTTGTACCGTTTATCAAGAAGGTGTCGATACGATTGAGCCTTATTATGCGGAGTTCATCCCGCAACTAGTATTAACCGGCCTGACCTTACCACTCGTCTTAATGGTCGTCTTCGTTCACGATTGGCTCAGCGCCTTGTTAATGCTAATCACCGCGCCACTTATTCCGCTTTTTATGGTTTTGATCGGTAAATTATCGTCCGCCGTTAGCGCCCGCCAATGGCGAGAACTCAAGCGTTTGAACGGGCATTTTCTCGATGTTTTGCGGGGCTTGAAAACGTTACATCTATTTGGCCAGGCCGAGCGCCAAATCGGCATTGTGGGAAGCGCGAGTGATTCGTTTCGCAAGACAACATTAGGTGTCCTCCGAGTCAGTTTTTTATCGGCGCTAACGCTTGAATTGACGGCGACAATCAGCACTGCTTTGATCGCCGTATCCTTAGGTGTCAGACTTTTATACGGACAACTTGATTTTCATTCAGCTTTTTTGATTTTATTGCTCGCGCCCGAATATTATCAGCCTTTACGCCAATTTGGGGCCAAATTCCACACCGCGATGGGGGCCAAAACCGCGACGGATGCGATCCAGGAATGGCTTGAACCTGTTGCAGTAGTCCCACTCGAAAGCCCCGGGGTCCAACCCAATGATCGCACCATCTCAATCGATACAAGCGCAACCCCATCGGCGCTAACCCTGCACCAGGTCTCATTTGCATATTTGCCGGGGAAACCAGTTCTGAATGGTCTGAATTTAGATATTCCAGCTGGCCAACAGATTGCTCTCACAGGCCCAAGTGGTACCGGTAAATCAACATTAGCCGCTTTGCTTTTAGGTTTTCTCAGACCAGACCAAGGCGAAGTTCATGTAGCAAATCAACCCATTCATGTTTTCGATGAACGATCACTCGGTAGACAAATGGCGTACTTGCCACAATATTCGCGCCTATTTCCGGATACGATTTTCAACAATTTGAAATTAGGCGCCCCCGACCTTCAGGTTGACACGGCACTTCACCTGCTCGATGAATTGGGTCTAGGAGCTTGGATCGCTTCATTGCCGCTCGGTCTCGAAACCAAAGTCGGTCAAGGCGGGCAGCCGATTAGTGGCGGCCAGGCGCAACGATTAGGTTTGGCGCGCGTCCTTTTGCAAAATACACCGATTTTAATCCTGGATGAACCAACCTCGGCGCTTGATCCAGAAACCGAATTCTATATCAACCAAACACTAGCCCATTATCGGCCTGGTAAAACAATTCTGACGATTGCCCATCGATTATCGACCATTCAACAGTCGGACCGTTTGATTTGTCTCGAACACGGTCAAATTGTGTTTGATGGCAGCCCAACTACATACCTCAGCACGTTGGAGGTTGCCCGATGATGCAAATTTGGCAATTGTTAGGTTTACTCTTACGTCGCCATCCGGCTAAATCGGCGTCCGTTTTGCTGATTGGTTTGGCCGTGATTTTTTCTTCGGTGGGACTTCTTGCAACATCCGCGTGGCTGATCACCTTTTGTGCGGTTACGCCGATGATCGCTGAAATCCTCGTGCCGGTAGTCTACGTGCGCTTGTTTGGTCTATTACGTGGTTTGTTGCGCTATGCCGAACGTCTAATTTCGCATGAAACAACGTTTAGGCTGCTTGGCGATCTACGCGTGACCCTGTATCGCGTCATTTCCCGACGCAGCTTGCCTGACATAATGCGTCTCGATCATACGGATGCGTTTAACCGCCTCGTTGATGATATTGAAAGATTGCAAGACTTTTATTTACGGACATTCAACCCCGTTTTGACTGCGTTGCTGACCGCGTTGATGGGTTATTTCTTGTTGCTCAACTGGGGGACGCAAGAGGCGCTGATATTTGTTGGCATCTATGGGGCGACCCTCTTGATTTTGCCAGGGATTGTTTATGGATTGACAGCGGGTCTGTCACGTCAAGTAGCGCAAGAAAGCTCACAATTGCGCAGTTTCTTATTCGGATTTCTGACCGGCTTGGCAGAAATCCGAACATCTGGCGCGCAAAGCACTTGGCACAACAAACTGACCCATCGCCACGATCAACTCGAATCTGCTGAGATCAAGGTCGCTTGGAGTCGTAGTTTTGCGGCAGGTTGGATTGCGTTAGCTGGGCCAGTTACTGCACTCGTCGTGGCTTTCACCGGTGGTCTGCGTGTCCTAAACGGTGATCTGAATCCGCTATTCCTACCTGTCGAAATCTTCGCTGTTTTAGCCTTGTTTGAAGCGGTCCAGCCGATTCCAACGCTTTTGCAGAAAATAGAAACGAGCAAAATGGCAGCATTCCGTGTCCTTGAGTTGATCGATCCAGCGGATTTAAAAGACATAACTGAGCACAACAAAGATGATGAAGCACCAAAACCGAATCACCTTGCAGAAAAGTCACCACTTTCACTGCAATCGCCAACAGGTCCCGCGCCAATTAACCCACAGCATCTTTTGGTCGAACAGGTATACTATCGGTATCCTGAGCAAACGCAAGATCTACTTAAAGATGTCACGTTTGATTTAAAATCCGGCCAGAAAAAAGCGATCGTCGGGCCAAGTGGCTCAGGCAAAACGACATTGATACATGTGCTGTTAGGCTGGCTATCACCCTCGCAAGGCCAAGTCAAATTGATCGGCGAAACGTCGCAAACGGAACGCAGTGATGCATTTGCGGTCGTCAACCAAGATGTGTATTTGTTTAACACAACTATTCGCAACAATCTCCGAATTGGTCGATCGGATGCCCAAAACATAGACCTATTCGAAGCAATTGAGCAAGTTGGTTTGACTGACTGGCTCAATACGCTGCCAGCAGGCCTAGACACAGAACTCGGGGAGGGTGATGGTCTATTATCTGGCGGCCAACGCCAACGGCTGGGTTTAGCGCGAGCTTTGTTGCGTCATGCACCGTTTCTGATCTTAGATGAAGCAACTGCCGGCATCGACGTGGCTACAGAACTGAAATTAATGACTGATTTATTCGACATTAACGAAAAAACACGAACGGGTTTATTGACGATCACACATCGCTTAGTTGCAATGGATCACTACGATGAAATACTCGTGATGGATCAAGGGCAAATTATTGAACGCGGCAACCATGCAGCTCTTTTGGCACAAGGCGGGTATTATTTGCGGATGTGGCAAATTCAACAAGCGATCATCTGAGATCAACCAAAAGCAATACCTCTAATCGTTAGACTCCAAAAAGTATTACTTTATGACAATTGCTCAATCACCACGGGGTGCCACTTTTTATTTTGTAATAATAGCTTCAACAAATTGTCATAATACATGCATTTATATGTCATATGATAAATCTAACACGAATCTGCTTGCTGAAAAGTGAGTTTAGTTGTGTTCTGATGCGAGGATGACAAAAATGAGTGCAGAAGCAGCTAGAATTGAAAAACTCGAATTCCCGTTAACATATCCCCAACAAGGGGTCTGGTTTCTTGAGAAAATCAGCCCACTCAATGGCGTTGGCAATATTGCCGCAACGTTGCGCGTCAGTCGGGTGCTTGAGCCCGATACGTTAGAACATTCAGTTAACTTGCTTCTAAAACGCAATGAAGCCCTGCGCATTCGGATTCGTGAAAACGAGGCGGGCCAAGTTGTCCAGTATTTTGCACCATTTGAACCCTATCAGCTCGATTATTTAGATTTTCGTGATCTTGGCGAAGAAGCGTTGTTCAATTGGGACCGTCAAGAATCGGTTAAACCCTTTTCAAGTTTTGATGGGAATCTCTTTTATTTTGCAGTGATAAGAGTCAATGAACAGACCTCTGCTATATTTGCCCGCGTCCATCATTTGATTGCAGATGGCTGGGCCCTTGTCCAAATCGCTAACGATCTAGTCAATGTCTACGATCAGATCAAATCAGGTCAACTCGAAACCTACTCCGAAAACCCGTCTTACCGTGACTTTATTCTCAGCGAACAGCAATATCTCGATTCCGAACGGAGTCGAATTGATCGGGCTTTTTGGAAAGAGCAATTTACCACGATTCCAACAATGACTACACTTAAAACCCGCAGCAGTGAGCGCTCAGGATTAGCGGCAAAACGACGTAGTTTCACTATTCCTGAAAAACTATCCCACAGTATTCGCACATATTGTCATGAAAACCGCACCTCGGTTTTTGCCTTGTTTTTTGCCGCGCTCAGTATCTACATCAATCGCATCAAAGACCAGGAAGATCTGACCATTGGAACGCCAGTCTTAAATCGGACGAATGTTCGTGAAAAAAAGACGATTGGCATGTTTATCAGCACAGTGCCCTTGCGAATCAAGGTTGATAACCAAAAGACTTTTGCCGAATTTACCAAGAGTTTAGATCAAGTTTGGTTTTCGGTGCTCAAACATCAAAAATACCCCTTTGATTGCTTGCTCCGTGATGTGCGTGACGAGCATCCGGAAGTCGAAAAGTTATACGAAATTGCGATTTCGTACCAGAATGCCCATATCGATAACAAATCCGAATCAGCGTACCGCGAAGCCCGTTGGCACTTTTCAGGTTTTCAAAATGAGTCCTTATTTTTACATATCAGCGATCGGGAAGACGAGAGCCAGATCGTCTTGAATTATGACTATTTGACCGATTTGTTTCTTGCGAGAGAAATCGATTTTATTCATGACCATGTTATTCGACTACTTTGGCATGCCTTAGATAATCCTACGCGACCACTTTCACAAATCCATATGCTTTCCGAGAATGAAACGGAAAAGGTCATCAACGGATTTAATCAAACGGATGCAGCATATCCTCATCAAGCCACAATCGGTCAACTTTTTACTGCACAAGTTGACCATGCACCAGATGCAATAGCCATCGTTTCTGGACAATCACAATTTACCTATCGCGAATTGGACCAAGTATCAGAAGTTGTTGCTAATGTGTTGCGGGCAGCAGGTGTTGGCCGCGAGCGCCTCGTCGGTCTGATTGCCCGCCCATCATTTACCATGATGGCTGCGATTTTTAGCGTGATCAAAGCGGGTGGCGCTTATGTGCCCATTGACCCAGATTACCCGTCTGACCGCATCAGCTACATGCTCAAGGATTCACAGGCTCGGCTTGTCTTGTCTGCGGTCAAAAATGCTTGCCCGACGGAATACAACGGTCAGATCATCGACTTGCAGGCCCTTGTCCTAAAGACCTTGCGCGAAGTCCGCCTAGGCCATTTCATAACGCGCCAGCCGATCACAAGCCAGCCAGAAGATTTACTTTATGTCATTTATACATCGGGTTCGACCGGTAATCCCAAGGGTGCCATGATCGAACATCGCAATGTGGTGCGCCTGCTTTTTAATGAACATAATTTATTTGACTTTGGGGCAGCGGATACATGGACCATGTTTCATTCTTATTGCTTTGATTTCTCCGTTTGGGAAATGTATGGCGCACTGCTCAATGGTGGCCGGCTCGTTATGGTTCCTAAAACGATCGCGCGTGATACGACAAAATTCCATCAATTGCTTGTCGCCCAACATGTGACTATTCTCAATCAAACACCCGCCGCATTTTATAACCTCATTGAACACGTTGAGCGGTTGTCGAGTAGTGATCTGATGCTTAGGATGGTCATTTTTGGCGGCGATGCACTCAAGCCGGTCTTGCTGAAGCCTTTTCACCAAGCCTATCCATCGACCCGCTTGATAAACATGTACGGGATCACCGAAACAACGGTCCATGTCACGTATTTGGAACTCTCTGAAACGGATCTTCGCAGTCACGTTTCGAACATTGGTCGCCCCATTCCTACGCTACGCGTGTATATACTTGACCA
>JAQUDJ010000050.1 GCA_028685755.1 Eubacteriales bacterium
GCAACTTAATCAAATTTGAGCATGACTTTGAAGGCAGTTGACTTGTCATGAATGGCTTTGTCAAACGCTTCATGAATGTCACCGAACTGATAGAAATGCGTATTCAGTGCGCCAAAGTCATATTTGTCGCGGATGGCGCTCATAAAGCGAATGGTGCGTTGTGCAAAGTCTTTCGTGCCACCTGAACCTTTGGTTTTGAGGGTCTTCCAGATCGTCCAGCCTAATTCGACAGGAACTTTTCGACCGATTGAATGACCAATGAAGTTGATCCGGCAACTATGCCCTGCCACTTCAAAACATGCTGCGATTGCAGCATCATTGCCTGATGCTTCGGCGATAACGGACGGGCCAGAACCATTGGTTAGTTTTTGTAATTGTTCTTTCCAATCACTATCTAGCGGATTGATGACTGCATCGGCACCATATTTCAGGGCAAGGTCGCGACGGTATTGTAGCGGGTCTGCCACAATGGTCTTGGCACCGGAAGTTTTGGCAACCATGACAGCGGAAATCCCGACTGGTCCACATCCGAAAATCAAAGCGGTGTCAGATGCGTCAATGTAACCGCCATTACCCCAAATACCAAAATAGCCAATCGAGAAGGTTTCAACCCATGCGCCATCTTCATAAGTCCAGTTGTCAGGGATCTGGCTGACATATTGTTCTTCAACAATCATGTATTCGCCCATGCCACCAGGTGAGTCCGGACGGAAACCGATTTCACGCATATTCAAGCAAGCTGAAGGCATGAGGCCTTCTTTGCAATTCTTACAAACGCCGCAAGCCATGACGCAATCACCGGTGACTTTATTGCCGACTGCAAGAGTTGCCACACCACTGCCGATTGCAGCAATTTGGCCGCCCCATTCGTGGCCAGGGGTGTAAGGGGCAATGTCATAACGACCTTCTGCAGAATGACCTTCGAAACATTCAACGTCTGACCCACAGATGCCGCAGGCGCCGACTTTAATTAAAACTTGATTAGATTTTAATTCTGGGATCTCGACTTCTTCTACTCTTAGATCGTGTGGGCCGTACAAAAATGCGATTTTAGCTTTCATAATAAATCTCCTTATTGATTCACTTTATCGATTTTTCCTTGGGGTTTTTGGGGGGGTTTTTGGGGGGGTATTTTTAGCGGTAAATGGCATGATTCTTGCTGATCACATGCGTACAATTGTACGGTTATCGACAGCTTCTTTTGCGGCAAACGCCCATTCAACGGCCTTGTAGCCATCCATTAAGCCAACTGAAGGTTGTTGATTCTGGCTGATGCAATCTGCAAAGTGTTGCATTTCTTTGACGAAGGTTGGTTCCCAATACTCGTAGAACCATTGGACGCAGGTCTGATTCACGCCATTCTTATTCATGTATACAACACGGTCATTTGTTGGTGTGATGCCGACGCGAATGCTACCTTCGGTACCAAATACTTCAGTTTCGACATGATAGCCATATGTGCAATTCCTAGATGTCTCAAACCAGCCCATCACGCCATTGTTAAAACCAACGAGGATTCCACAGTTATCAATATCATTGACTTTGGCTAGACCTTCATAAGCATATACGCCACCTAAACCGTAAACACTTTCAGCGTCTGATCCAATTAACCAGCGTGCGGCATCATAATCGTGCGTGAGCATATCAAACACGAGTCCGCCACTCGTTGGGCTGAATTTGATAATGTATTCGGCCATTGCTGCAGGATCACGGTTGATCATTTTGACCAAAATCGGTTTACCAATGAAGCCTTCATCAATTTTCTTTTTCATGTTTTGATAAGAAACATCGAAGCGGCGGTTATAGCCAATTTGGAAAATTTTAACGTTGTTTTTTTCAACCGTTTCTTTGATTAGCTTAATTTCATCAAGTGTCATACCTAAAGGCTTTTCTGAATATATACATTGCACCCCAGCTTGTGCCGCATCACAGATCATTTGACAATGGAACTGTGAATTTGCAGCGATAACAATGCCATCAAGCTCGCTATTTTTGAGCATTTCTCGATAATCGTTGTAGATAAATCGGGGTGTCATCTCTTGAGAGACCATATCCAATTCTTCTTGAACTGCGCTACAAATCGCAGTCAATTCCGCATTGGGAATCTTATAATGTATATTTTCTGCATGCTTTCTACCTAAGCGACCAAGACCAATGATCCCAAGTTTTACTTTTTCCATTTGAGCTCCTTTAACATCGAAATATTCTGTTAATTGAAGGAGAGAGATGCTTAGACAATGGGTGGTGGAATCAGCTGATGAATTCAGTATAGTTGGACTTCAAATAGAATACTATCGACAATTCAAGCACTATTTGACTTATTTCTAGATTTTCGGGACTTGAAGATTGAGCTTTCGATATTGGCTAGGTGATGTTCCAAATGCCTTTCGAAAGGCGCGTGAAAAATATGCGGTGGTCGGATATCCGCAGGTGAGTCCAACCTCAGTTATGGGGACAATCGAATGACAAAGCATGCTTGATGCTTCGGTCATACGCAGATTAGCAACATAATCCATCACTGAAATTTTCATCACACGTTTGAAATAAGTCGAAAAATAGGATGGATTCATAAACACCCGTTGGGCGATCGTTTCCAAATTAATTTTTGTCATGTAATTCGCATCAATATAGGTGACGGCTTCACGGATGCGATCCAATCGATTTTGATTTACAACAAAGTTGAGGCCGAGCTGGCCTTCCAATTTAAAATAACGAAAAAGCAAAGCCAAAATTCGCAACAAGGATGCTTTGGTAATCAGTTGATAACCTTCGGCATGTTGACTGTTTTCATTTTCAATTTCGAAAACTAAGTCCCGAATGGTCTGTGCGAGTGGATTGTCTGCGCCAATTAGATTTTGAAAATTCACGTTCCGGTCAAAAAAAGGCTCTAAATATTCCCGATCAACGAGCGTGCTTCCTGTTACAAAACCAGGTTCAAAAATGATACAGATCAATTCCAAGCTTTTCGTGGTATATGCACAATGTAATTCGTTATTATTGATGACAAAAATCTGGCCAGGTTTAACTTCATATCGAACATCACTGATCACATAGTGGCCGCCACCACTCACGACATAGTTCAATTCGAGACAGTCGTGCCACAACATCGTCCGGACGCCCTGATCGGGTATAGACGCATGGTAAATTGTAAACGGAAAGGACTTCGGGAGTGAAAATAATTCCTTTGCTGAAAGCTGATCCATGTTGCACCATTTTGACTTTCAAATAATTTGACGAGGCTGTATCCGGTGATTGAATAAACCATTTTCATGCAATGCACATGATTCCTTCATCTTACCATCACGTTGGATCGATATAGTGAACGAAGTTAGACGATCCCCAAATAAATTACATCGTTAGGAGAAATTTACTTTGAAAAGAGCTTTGGTCAAAACCTTGAGCATGGTCTCAGCGATTTTATTGATTAGCACAGCAACTGCTGGTTGCAGTGCGACTCAATCAAATGTGCCTGCTAGCTCATCGGATACAACATTGAGTACGACTACGACAGATCCGACCTTGAGTACATCCACAAACATGACTAGCAACGAAATCACGAACGCATATGCCGCCACAGGTGTTACATCTGAACTTTTTACCAGCAGGGATCTTGAACAAACCGTTGATCTTACAAATGCAACGTCCATCACTTTACAAAGCGGGACAGATGTTACGCTAAATACCGATGGCATTTATGTTTTAAGTGGCGAAGTGACAGATGTAACGGTCGTGGTCGAGGCCCCGGATGACGCAAAAGTTCAAATTGTCTTGGATGGGGTTTCCATAACGAATGAAAGCGCACCTGCTATATATATAAAAGCCGGAGACAAAGTATTTGTGACGACTACTAGCAACGAAAACACCTTGCAAGTTACCGGAACCTATGCTGCAGATGGCGAAACAAACCTAGATGCCGTCATATTTTCAAAATCAGACTTGACATTGAACGGGACCGGTACACTGAATATCGTTTCGGCTAATGGCAATGGTATTTCTGCAAAAGATGATTTAGTCATCACCGGGGGCGTCCTAAACATTTTGTCGTCCTTAGATGGGCTAGAAGCCAATGATGCTATTCTGATCAATGGTGGAACCATCACGATTGATTCTGGTAAAGATGGCTTACAGTGCATTAATGATGCTGATCCGACGCTTGGCTATATCTGTATTATTAGTGGGACTTTGACCATCACAGCTGCTGATGATGGTATCCGGGGTAATCGGTCTGTCCAAATCGATGGCGGGGCAGTCAATATCATCTCCAGTACCGAAGGTATCGAAGCAAACGCTATCACGTTCAACGCCGGTGAAATAAACATATATGCTTCGGATGATGGTATTAATGCCACCCAGAAAGTTACTGGCACAACTGAAATTGTCGTTAACGGTGGCACAATCAACGTTGAAGTCGGTTCTGGTGATACTGACGCTTTTGATTCCAATGGTAATATCACCATCAACGGTGGCACGATCAATGTCATAGCGCCCACTTCTTCTTTTGACCCAAATGGTGTTGCTACCTTGAACGGCGGCACGGTCACGATCAACGGCGAAGTTGTCACAACCTTGCCGATATCGATGATGGGTGG
>JAQUDJ010000028.1 GCA_028685755.1 Eubacteriales bacterium
GGAACTTTCCGCCGCCTTGCTCCGTCAAAGAGAGTAAAATGAAGCTGTAGGCAGCTCATTGCAAGGAGGCGTTCACGATGTTTCGATTGAAAAGAATTTTACCCATTATATTGATCATGGCACTTGTCGTCAGTGTACTCGCGTCCTGTGCCGCAAGTTCTGAAGCAACTGCACAAGATCGCAATCTGATGGTTTCGGAAACCTATGCGGGTGCGATGCCTGCGGTCGAGATGGCTGATCAGGCAATGGGCAAATCGATTGCCCCAGCGATGGAACCAGGTCAACCATCTGGCTCGGTCCAAAACACTAATCGCAAGATCATCAAGGATGCATCGCTTGGGATGGAGGTCGTAGATGTCAAAGCATCTTACGACAAGTTGTTGGCATTTGCCTTAGCCCATAATGGCTATGAAACAATGCGCAACGAGTACAAAGATCAGAATTACTTAACCCTCTATGCGACGATCCGCATCGATCCAACGCAACTCGATGCATTTATGGAATACGCGGCGACGGTCGGTGAACTCATCAATGTATCAATTAGCACGAATGACATCACCGAAAGCTATTACGACACCACGACTCGGTTAGCAACCATGGAAAAATCCTTAGCTCGCTATGACTCGTTTATGCTCAAGGCTGAGACGATCGAAGAAGTTTTACAGGTTCAAGCTCAGATTAACCAAATCACAACAGAAATCGAGTCGATGAAAGGCATGCTCCGCTTATGGGACGGTCTGCTCGATGAATCGACCATTTCATTGCAAATTAGCCAAGTTGATGACCCAGTCCAGATTAAAAAAGAGATCACGTGGAGCGCCTTAAGCTGGGCAGATATGATCTATCTCATGAAATCCGGATTGACATGGTTGGCGAATGGGCTCGTGACGACGATCCAATGGATCGCCATCGCACTTGCCGTAACTACCCCCGTGTGGCTGATTGCCTTGATTGTCATCTTGGTGATCCGCCGAAAAAGAAGCAAAGCGCAAAAGGCTGCAGCAAAAGCTTCTGCGGTCAAACCTGAAGAACAAGTAACAAAAGACTAAACAACGCTATTTCGCGATCAAATCCTTGATCACCTCGCCGGCGATAATCAAGCCGACGACTGAAGGTACAAAAGCTACACTGCCGGGGATCCGCCTTTTCAAAGGTGACCTCGGCAGTTCTGTTTTGGGAAGACTCAGAGCGATATCAGGACTAGGTGTATCGGCTTTTTCAACTAGTGCATCTGCTTCTGCAACGAGCGGGTCTTCGGTCGAAAAAACGACTTTGAGTTGCTCGATCCCGCGCTTGCGCAACTCACGCCGCATGACTTTGCTCAGTGGACAGACCGTCGTTTTGTAAAGATCAGTGACTTCAAAACGCGTCGGGTCTAGTTTATTTCCAGCACCCATGCTACTGATGATCGGGATCGACAGTGCCTTCGCAAGCACAACGAGCTCGATTTTAGCACTCACGGTATCAATCGCATCGACGATATAGTCCCAATTCGGCTGCACAATTGAAGCCGCATTTTCAGGCAGGACGAACGTTTGCATCGTCTCAACGCTAGCAGACGGATTGATGTCGAGAATTCGCTCTCGCATGACTTCGACCTTGGGGCGGCCTAGTGTACTCTGTAAAGCTAGCAATTGACGATTGATATTAGATTTGGCCACGACGTCACTGTCGATCAAGATTAAATGGCCAATTCCGGATCGTGCCAAGGCCTCGGTCACATAAGAGCCGACACCACCAATGCCAAAGACAGCGACTTTGCAGGTCGCGAGTTTGTCGAGTGCTGCGTCACCGAGTAACAGGCTGGTGCGCGAAAATTCCTCACGCTTCATCGGCATCAGGCAGACGCGGTGCTTTTTCAGCAACGGCTTTTTTAAAATGGGCTATCACCGCCCAAGGGGTATAGAAGACAAACCAAATCACCAAGACTAAGCCAACGAGTGGGACGATATAACCGGGATTGCCAAACCACGTTTCGAAAATTTCTAAGGGGGTATCCTTGGGCGCCTCGCGTAAAAACATGTAGTTACTGCCGAGGAAATAATTGGCGGTTGCCGCGATCACGGAGAGTCCAGCAAGTAGGCCGAATGTCCGGGGCAGTTCGCGTGCGTTTGGCCGGAAACCTTCGCCCCAAATCCAAAGCACGGGTAGCAAAACGAGCAGGGAATGGGTTGTGACAGATTGAAGATATTGGAAGCTTAGGAAGGGATAGACGCCCCAATCAGGCGTTAATAAGGCGGCCAACGCACCGGGCATGCCAATCGCATAGGCGAATTCTTTGAAAAGCTTTTTGGTTGAAAAGACCGATGTCACTTCAATGATGACCGAGACGGTGCAGAGGTGTAAGGGTAGCATTTCCTGCACGTTGTAGTGGCCGATGATGCCTGCCCAGGTCCAGCGAATCAAGTCGCCGGCCATTAAAAGAACTGCAATGATTAAGCGCGCACGATAACGAACCGGAGTGCTTTGTCGACGATACCAAAACAATATCGCGACTATCAAAATAAAAACAGTTGCAAGCCATGTTAAATGGGTTGGGCTAAAATTGGGTGTACCAACATGGGGTGGCAGATCGGATTTGTGTAACCAAAAATATTGAAACATGTATGCGCCTCCGGTTTAGCTTAAAGACCGTATTTTCATGTAAATAGCAGCCAAATTATCCAGATGTGGATGAGATCAATCGCAACAAAGAGCTGAATCGCGCGCGTGGAGGGGGTGTAGCGAATCATTAGTACGGTGAAAAGGATTGAGAGGATCGTGACATCAATAAATGGCACGAGCAGCAATAGGCCTGAACCCCAGCCAATCAACAAACCTAGCGCGGTCAAGGCAAATCCCGAAAGGGCAAAAATGACAGCGACAACCGCCTCAACAATCGCGTAGCGCGACGCGATCGGCGTATGGCAATAGCGACATTTTTTACCTAGCGCGAAATAACTGACAATTGGCACGAGGTCTAGCGCACCGAGAACGTGATTACAGTGGGGACAATGCGAACGGCCAGCTGCAACGGATTCGCCGCGGGGGATTCGATAGATGCAGACATTTAAGAAACTACCAATCAGCAGACCTAAAAGGGCATAAAACAAGGTCATCGGGACTAGCAGTTCGATCATCATGGATAAACGCTCCAATGCAGATTGATATTCAATAACTATTACCCTCTATATTACCGTCTTTTAAAGGCAATTTCTTTACAATAATAAGACCCTGTGATAAAATTTTTTAGCATTTGTTTAACAAAGTAGACCTGCGCACATCGATTGCCGCTTCTGCTTATAGGGAGGATCTCACTCATGGCTTCAGTGATGGAAAAGAAAGAAAATAATGTGGTCGTTTTAACGATCGATGTTACGCCGGAGGCGTTTGCTGACGCGCTACAGCGTTCATTCAAGAAAAATGCTGGGAAATTCAATATCCCAGGTTTCCGCAAAGGCAAGGCGCCGATGCACCTCGTGACCAAATATTATGGCGAAGGCGTGCTCTATGATGACGCCATTGATTTTGCCGCAAACCCAGCTTATATCGCTGCAATCGCAGAACACAAAATTAACCCAGTTTCCCGTCCGGATCTCGATATTCAATCGATCAGTCGCGAACAGGGTATCACATTTACTGTCGAAGTGACGGTTAAACCTGAAGTCGTCCTCGGCGACTACCTCGGCGTTCAGGCTGAATCACCGGAATTCCCGGTCAGCGAAGAAGACGTCGATCGCGATTTAACTCGCGTCCAAGAACGCAACGCCCGCCTGTTACCTGTTGAAGGTCGCGGAATCGAAGATGGTGACACGGCCAATATCGATTACGAAGGCTTCAACGATGGCGTCCCCTTTGACGGTGGCAAAGGCGCTTCCTATGACCTCAAAATCGGCTCTGGGACCTTTATCCCAGGTTTTGAAGATGCGCTGATCGGCAAAAATGCCGGTGAATCATTTGAGCTTCCGATCTCTTTTCCAGCCGATTACGCTGGCAAAGAACTCGCAGGACAGGACGTCATTTTCAATGTGACGATCAACGAAGTCAAATTCCGTGAATTGCCGAAACTCGACGATGAATTTGCCAAAGATGTCAGTGAATTTGATACCCTCGATGCTTACAAAGCTAGCTTGCGTGCAAAACTCGAAGAAAGCGCTGCCAATCGTGCCAAAGGTGTCTTTGAAGACAACGTCATCAAAGCTGTCGTTGCGAATGCCAGCATTGATGTGCCAGCTGTCATGATCGAGAGCGAAATTGATCAAATGGTCAATGAGCAGAGTCAACAAATGCGTTACCAAGGAATCGAGCTCGAGCAATACCTCGGTTACATCGGACAGACCGTTGAGACTTTCCGCGAACAACTCAAAGAATCAGCCGAAGTCCGCGTTCGCACCAATCTCGTCCTCGAAGCTATTTCTGCAACAGAAGCACTCACTGCTACGGAATATGAAATCGACGAAGAAATTGCTCGCATGGCTGTTTCTTACGGCATGACTGCTGAAGACCTCAAGAGCAGGATAGCACCCGGCGGTGAAAACAGCCTTGTTGCTGATAATGTTGTCCGCAACAAAACAATTGCATTGCTCACCGAAAAAGCAATCAAGGTAGCTGTTGCCGCAGAAGATGAAGAATCCGCCAAGAAACCTGCTAAAGCCAAAGCCAAAATAGCCCCTAAGAAAAAGGCTGAGAAGGCTGAAGCTGAAGTGACCGAAACTGCTGAATAAGCATAATTAGATCACGCTTTTGGCAAATCTTGACCTGTGGATTATAATTGAATCGACCCTATGATCAGGGGGGAGCTTTTTTAAACGAAAGTCTCCCTCTTATCTATCTCAGATCAAAGGGGACAGATAAATTTCATGGACGAATGTTTCAAAGGAGATCAAACGTATGAGCTTAGTACCAATTGTTGTTGAACAGACCAATCGCGGTGAGCGATCCTATGATATTTTTTCCCGCCTTTTAAAAGAGCGGATCATCATCTTGTCGGATGAAGTTAACTCCGTCACGGCTAGTTTGATCACCGCCCAGTTATTGTTCCTCGAAGCCGAAGATCCGGACAAAGATATTCAGCTCTACATCAATAGCCCCGGTGGTGAAGTCACGTCCGGCCTGATGATTTATGACACGATGCAATATATCAAAGCAGACGTCCAAACCATTTGCATGGGGATGGCCGCTTCAATGGGCGCATTCCTGCTCGCAGCAGGTGCGCCGGGCAAACGCTTTGCCTTGCCCAATGCTGAAATCATGATTCACCAGCCGTCTGGCGGCGCACAAGGTCAGGCAACTGATATCCGGATTGCTGCAGAGCACATTATTAAAATGAAAGAACGCTTGAATCGCATTCTGGCTGAACGGACCAAACAGCCAATCGAAAAAATTGCAGCGGATACTGAACGTGACAACTGGATGAACACCGAAGATGCCATTGCTTACGGCCTTATCGACCATATTTTAGAAAAGAGGGCTTAAACATGGCAACAAATAATAAAGGCGGAGGCGCGTCCGGCGGTTCGGGTGGCGGATCTGGCCAAGGTACACGCAAGCGCACCCCAAGTACGGGTTCAACGAAAAAGACGCCATCTGATAATTTTCCGCCGATCGCATGCTCATTTTGTGGCAAGTCAGAAGGCCAAGTCAGCCGTCTCATCGCCGGTCCTGGTGTTTTCATTTGCAATGAATGTGTCGCACTTTGTGAAGAGATTTTAAGTGACGAAGAAATGGACATCATTACGGAGATCGAATCACCGGATCTTGGGCAATTGATGTCGCCTGCCAAAATCAAAGAAGCACTTGACCAGTATGTGATCGGGCAGGATAAAGCCAAAAAGGCGTTGGCTGTTGCGGTCTACAATCATTACAAACGCGTTTATGCCGAATCGACTGACAAGCATAAAGACGATGTTGAACTGGCAAAAAGCAATATCTTAATGATTGGTCCGACAGGGACGGGCAAAACCTTCCTCGCGCAAACATTAGCGCGAATCCTCGACGTACCCTTTGCGATCGCGGATGCGACGGCCTTGACCGAGGCTGGCTACGTTGGTGAAGACGTCGAAAATATTCTGTTGAAGCTGATTCAGAATGCCGATTTTGATATCGAACGCGCTAAACGCGGCATCATTTATATCGACGAAATCGACAAAATTGCCCGTAAATCGGACAACCCATCGATTACTCGTGATGTCAGTGGTGAAGGCGTCCAGCAAGCTCTGCTAAAAATCCTTGAGAGTACGATTGCCAATGTCCCGCCACAAGGTGGCCGCAAGCATCCGCATCAAGAATTCATTCAGATCGATACTACCAATATTTTGTTTATTCTCGGCGGGGCTTTTGATGGCCTAGAGAAGGTTATTTCCCTCCGCGTGGGCCAAAAATCCATGGGCTTCGGGGCACAAGTCGAAAGCAAACAGGAAAAAGATGTCGGTGAGCTCTTCATGCAATTGATGCCGCAAGATTTGCTCAAGTTTGGGTTGATCCCAGAATTCGTCGGCCGTGTACCTGTCGTTGTTACGTTGACAGGTCTCAACGAAGATGCACTCGTGCGGATCCTTCAAGAACCGCGGAATGCATTGATCAAGCAATACAAAAAGCTCTTCCACTTTGATGGTGTTGAACTGGAATTCGAACAAGATGCGATTCAAGAAATTGCACACCAGGCCCTTGGCCGTAATACCGGTGCCCGTGGTCTCCGTTCGATTCTCGAAGAAATCATGCTGGATGTGATGTTTGACATTCCGTCGCGAAATGACGTCAGCCGCTGCATCATCACGCTTGACAATGTGGTCAACAAGACTGCGCCAGAGGTTATTCTCAAACGTGAATTGAGCGCCTAAGTCGCTCTTGTCGCGGTGGTTTCGCGATAAGCACAACTCAAGTCAATAACAAATCTAAAATGATGCCGCTTTTTTTGAGTTAAACGCTCAGAAAATAGCGGCATTTTTGTCGAATTGAATTGCCCTGTTTGCTGAGGTTTCGCCGAAATGGCCCTGGAAAATTGTCGAAAACCGCGTTTTTTGTCGTACGATTGGCCCCCGCAAGGGGCTTTTTTTTCGTTAAGCTGTGCCTGTCCACTCAAGTTTGAGCGGATTGACTTCACAAGGAAGGCCAAAAGGAAGGCAAAGCTGATGGAACAGATATTTGATCAATCTGCGTCAATGAACTCCAATCACCAGCAACCGCGTCTCTCCGATAATCATCAGGTAATCAAACCCGTTCGCCACACGGTTTGTCCGGAAGCCGTAGAATTGCTCAGCCTCATACGCCATCGTGCATTGCCCGTGCTGCGCGGTATCGAGACACTTTCGCCCGGTGAAGGATTGGTAGCTGAACCATGCTTTCTCTTTGACTTTTTACCTGGCACGAGCCTCGACAAGCTGACTGAAGCAGAATGTGTGGACTGGACGATTGAGCAACGCATACGCTATTTTGCGGAGCTCGCTTTGGTTATTGACTTCCTACATCAACAAGGTTCGCACGGGTTGATGCATCTCGATATCAAACCCGCCAATTTATTGCTTGACCCATACGGAAGGCCTGCGCTAATTGACTTTGACACCCTGCAATTTGCTGATGCTTTGAACAAGCAAGATGCAGCAACCACGTCCGTAACATGCACCTTGGGATACGCTGCGCCAGAAGTAATCCATGGTCGCCCAGTTCGGGCGTCTGATTTTTATGCCTTCGGTCTATGTCTTGTCAGATGGTTCACCGATTTTGACCCAGACCAGATCGAACCAGCGAGACTACCAGTCGCTGTGAACACACTCCATCCGGCTTTGGCGGCTGTAACGGCCCGTTGTTTGATGACTAACCCCGATGATCGCTTAGCAAATGGACCAGAGATCGCGACCCAATTACTTGATGCGTTGCAGGCCATGAACAGTCCACTAGTTGAAGTGGTTGAAATGGATGTCAACGCGGCGGCTGAAGTTTCAGAATTGTGTGGTCATGCGACAGATGGTGAAGCTGATGTTGAAGAGGCATCGGATGTTGGTGTTGAAGCTGGTGTTGAAGCCGGTGTTGAAGAGGCGTTGGAAGCATTCGCAGAACAATCCGCACCATTCCCTAAAACTACCAGTTACTCACGCGTGATCAGTATCTGGGACGGCGCTGAATTTGGCTGTGAGCTCGCTGTACAGCTTCGGCACTACTATGCTCATGTGCTTGTCATCGATGGCGACCTCATCCACCCCCAAGCAGATCTGCTTTTAGGTAAGAAATCTCGCAAAACAATGCTGATGCAACAATCGGGCACCGATAATCTCAACCTCGCTTTAGCGGAGGTTTCACGTAATGTTTTGACCCCTGGGCGATTGCGCGAAATGGCTTGGCCTTCTCTGAATGATCAGGTAGACTTGCTCGTTTTTGGCGACAAGCTTGATGAATATGATCATTTACCACCGGCGAGCTTTTTGAAACTTTTAGATGTAGCCCGGCAAAGTTACCCCGTCATCGTCTTACTGCTCAATCGCTTCATCTATGATGCATTCACTTGTTTAGGCTTAATGACCGCTGAACAGGTGCTTATTCCAACACTTGGTTGTGCCTCTGCTTTCCGCGCCTTTAACCAGTCCATCGACTATTTATCCCTCCGGCGCCAAATTGATCCGGATCGCGTCCGTTTTGTCGCATTTCCTTATGATCAACGCACGGATTTGAGTCTTGGGACACTTAATGTTCTGGCCGATAATCGCTTGATTGGCAGTATCCAGACCAATTTAGCCCGCCAGCGCAGGCGCGGCTCGGCAAGACCTTATGCGTGCGCAGTCAGTCCAGTCAACGAAAAGGAATATGACGGAATTATTGCTCGTTTAAACCACCAATCCCGAAAGGAGTCACCCGATGCCGATCGTCACATCCCACGTCCAATTCGCCGAACAATACGCCTCTTATCGCGCCCAACCCTTGCACGTGCGTGAAGGACCAAGCTTTGAATTTGATGCGCCATCTTTGGTCGATTTGATTGCCCAAGTTTGCAGCAAGGTACTCGCAACCGAACCTGCACTTGTAGCCGATGTCGCCGCAGCACGAGTCGAGCGCACTGTGCTCGAGAATTTGATCCAACGGACAGCCGATCAGGAAAGCATCAAGGCTGGTTATTACGCCGCCGATTTGCGGCAGCAAGCCATGGATTTCCTCTTTGGTTACGGTCCTCTGCAAGATTATGTCGATGATTTGGAAGTCACCGATATTGATGGTACAGGTCCAGATGAATTTACGATCAAACGCCGTGGCATTCGGCAACCGATCAAGGTTCGCTTTGGCAGTGAAAAGACCTACGACACATTTTGTCGCCTTTTGATCATTCGCCAAGGTGGTCAGATCAATGAAAATGATAGCCATTGTCGGGTGACGGATGAACGATATCGCTTGCGAATCAATGTCACAGTGCCCCCGCGCAGTGCGACCGTTCCCACGGTCTGTATTCGCAAACATCGGGCTTCGGCTTTGACCTTGCGGGAATTAGCCGATCAAGGGATGTTTCCAGAAAGCTTGATTCCACAATTCACGACAATTTGTGCATCTGATCAAAGTTTTCTGATTTGTGGTAAAGGCGCATCAGGCAAAACAACTTTGTTGCGGGCAATGATCAAGGCGATGCCCTTGCTCGAACGCATCATGGTTGCCGAAAGCGACAGTGAAATTTTTCCGGAAAAACCATATTGCCTCGTGCAACGAATTCGCAAAGCACACGAAGGTGGACGTCCGGTTACGCTTCGTGATCTCGTGGCAGATGGCCTAACGATGTCTTTAGACACGTACTGCATCGGCGAAATCGTTGGTGATGAGGCACTCGAATTCATCCGTGCTGCCTATTCCGGACACCGTTGTTTAGCGACAACACATGCTGAGAGTGGGCAAGATGCGCTGGACCGGCTGCTTTCCCTAGCTCGACCTGCAGCCCAAGGCGATAGTGAAATCAGCCTGCGGTCGATGTTGGCAAAAGGTGTCGATCTGATCTTCTATTTACGCAATTTTAAACTTTCAGAAGTTATTCATGTTCAGCCCAATCTCACACCGGAGGGTAATTATGTTATGGAATCAATTTGGCAAGATTCGGCGCCAGCGACTTGAAACGCTTCAATTAACAAGTTTGCTGAGTCGTTGGTGTCAAGTTCGGGAGAACTTACTTTATGCCTTTGAAAAATGTCTTGATAGTTCGCTGAGTACCCCGCTAAAACAAGCGATCCGCGATTTGTTGACCCGAATGCGCGGTGGAATGGTGCCAGACGACGCGCTCAAGCTTTTTGCTAAGCACTCCGATTGCGAGCATTTCCAGGATCTCGTTTTTGCCCTGCGCTTCAATTTTCGTCACCGCGGAAACCTACCAGCATTGCTCGAATTATTGGAAATACAGCAAAACAAATTAGAAGAGGCTTACCATGACCGACAGATAAGCAACCAAATGGATTTGCGCGTCGCGGGTGGCTTGCTTGCGGCGGTACCCTTGCTTTTCTTTCTGCGGTTCCTCGCCAATTCAAGCATTTCTACGTTGTTTTTACAGCATGTTATGGGCGTTGGGCTACTGCTTGGTGGGGCGGTCAGTTATACCCTCGCAGTGGCCTGGTATTTCAAAATTCAACGCCAAATTCGTACATAAAGGCGGGGTAACTCAAGATGGTTAGATTAACAATGCCCCCCTTTATCGCAATAGGGATTTGGATTGCCTTAGGTGTCAGCGTATATGTGCTACTTGATCGTCTCTTGCCAGTTGTGGCGTGTCGCCTCAACAGCCGCTTAGCCTCGGCAATGCGAACTGAACGGGTGGAATTAAATTACTCATGGCAAAAATGGATACCGCGCCCTGGCCTTGAGTGGTTGCGCAAGCAGCTTGTAAAAGCTGGTTTGACAAAACCCAGTTATTTCAATCGATTAATTGCGGTGCTGATATTGCCTGCACCAAGCTTAGGCCTGGCCGCACTCGTGCTAGGACAATCGTTTACACAAACATTTCTATTGGGCATTTTTTTGAGTATTTTAGCAAATGGTTGGTTGACGCATCGCATACAATTGCGCCACCGCAGCTTCCAATTGAGCCTTTACAAAATATATCGCTTTCTCGATTTGCAACTTTCCTCCGGAATCAAAGCCATGGATGTCTTGCGTGGATTGGCAGACGCGATTGATCAACCCCTGATTCAGCCAGATTTTCAGCGCTTTTGCGCTCAATTGGAACTAACCTTGGATCTTGATCAGGCACTCAAAGAACTCGAAGTCGTTTTTAGCGGGCCTGATATGAATTTGCTTGCATCACAACTCCGCAATAGTCTCCAAACCGGCGTAATTGGTCAGACTTTTTATCGCATGGAAAGCTTGATGTTCAATCGCCATCTTGCACTGATCCAAGCACGCAGTCGTCAGATCCGCACCTGGTTACTTCTCGTCGGACTGTTAGCCCTCGTACCGATCGAAATTCTCTATGTTTACCCCTTGCTCGCCCAGGCATTTTCGTCGTTTGGGCTACTTTTTGGACCGTAGCGCCACAAGCGCCGGCAATAAATTTTAGGAGGATCCTATCATGAACAACCGCACACACGAAAAACAGCAGCTACAACAGACCCGACAGACACTCGCACGTACCCGCGCTTTGCGTCGCCGCTCGATTTGGCAACGTCGCGCTGGTTTTGGCTTGAACGAAGTTATCGGGGCATCTGTCGCCGTGATGATCGCTGCGCTAGTTGTCGTGCCGGGAATGCGTAACTTTTCAGAAAACATCCTCGATAAGATGTCTCTCTGGTGGGAAGGCATGTCCGGAGCCATTTTTGCAGTCGCATGATTTTGATTAGATAGATGGTTCCCCGGCAGGCCTCCATACCTGGGTCTGCCGGGGATAAACTCTTGCGCAAATCACCGTAAACATAAAACAAATCTTTGGAAGGAACTTTTGCACGATGGATCATTTTATTGTTGGGACCATTGCCTTTGTTCTGATCCTTGTATTTAGTCTTCAGTTCATCTTATTAGGTATTCCATTTTTTCAGCGGATGACCTTTGATGCCCTTTGCCATCAGGCCTTGATGAAAATGGATCAGGCAGGTGGAATGACCTTGCTGATCCAAGGCCAACTGGAATCAGATCTCATTGCTCGTGGATTCTTAGATCCAGTCATTCACGGCGATTGGAATGTACCTTATGGCAATGAAATAGGACTTTTTGTCGAAGTCACACTTAACACTCGATTGATTCAATCCAATCTGCATCAAGTCGCCCAACTACGTCACTTTATTTTTGAAAACAGCATCGTATCGCGGCAGATCCTGACAGATGCCGATCTCGCATGAATACGTTATCAGCCTGTCGACGTGGGTCGGTCAGTCTGCTTGTTCTGTATACGGGGCTGCTGCTTTTTCTCATCCTGCCTTATGGAGCCGGTCTTCTAAATGCGCAAAACAACATGCGGCTGATTCTGCGCGCCGGCGCGTACATCGATGAGACTTTACCCTCCGCTTATCTTGGCTTAGATGCTGCCGCTTTAGCAATTGGGCAGTTCCAACTAGATAGTCAGCAGGTCGAGAATATGGTTAGTGAGCGCCTAATGGCGCATTTGCCGCCTGAACTAATCAATAGATTTGAAATCCGTGCTGTTCAGGTCGATTGGCAAGCGGTTACGACAGATCCAGAACACTTTCTTGGTGATGAGCAACCATTACGTGTACCGACTGTCACGTGCGTTGCTAACATTCACCTCCCCAATGGAAATACAAACACGATCAGCCGGACGATTATCCTCTATCAACGGCCTAATTGATCATTATGGAGGTCTAAATGCGAAAATCGCGCCAGAATATTTTGGCTGTCTTATTATCAATCATCTTACTCGGAGCCGCTTTCTGGGCGGGGCAAGGTGATCCACCACCGCCGATGATGACGATTGTCGTGCTCAAAGAAACGATTCCCGCAGGGTCGCAACTGACGCTCGAGCAACTTGAAGTAATCGATTTGCCTGCCCATGATGCCCTGAGTAATTATTTGCAGAACGCCAATCAAGCCGTTGGACTGTGGACAAAGACTGCATTATTACCCGGGAGTTTTCTGCTACCTGAGCAACTTGCAACTTCTGCCAGTGGGATGACTTATCCCCAAGCTGGTCCCGGTCGCCGTTTAATGACGATCGAACTGCGATCGGGCGATGCTAATGGCATTTATTTGGCATCCGGAAATCGCATCGACTTATATATGGTCCCCAAATCAACCAAGGACACTGTAACTGAAACGATAGAAAACGTACGGGTTGCGGCTGTCCTAGCTCCCGATGGTCGCATGTTAGATGCGCCAATCGAACAGGGTCAAGCCACCGTACTCTTGTGCCTCGATGTCGATACCGACCAAGCTCGGCGACTCGCAGAAGCACAAAGTCGCGCATTTGTTCGCGTTTCGGTTCATAATGAAAGCAATTAGTGGACCTGATTGCAAAAACAATACATCGTCAGCGACTCATGTGAAAAAAGCCCACTTGCAAACTCCCAGCTACGTGTAATAGTTACGAGTAAGGTCACGAGCAAAGGTATTGAGCTCCCAGGTTACTGTCAAAAACAGGGTTAATCTGCTATAGTGATTTTCAGATAAATGGTTTGATTGGTGTTGTAAATGTTTGAAGATTTGCTGCCTGCTGTCGAACGGGGAATTATAGAAGCTGCTGGGGCCATCCCGGTAGTCTTTAAGGGCATTGAACGCACCTTTGAAAAAGGCGAGACTTTTTCGGTGCCTAGCCGTCACGATTATCACGAACTAACCTATATGCGTAGTGGCAAAGCTGAATTTGATATTGAAGGCCGAAAAGTCGTACTCGAAAAAGGCGGATCACTTGTCTTGCGACCATTGATGTCGCATGCAATTCGCGTAGAAGAAGGGTATGCCGAGATCGTTGTTCTTTATTTTGGTTTTGCAACACCTCAGACTCGCCCTTTAAACAACGTGGGCGGCACGGGTGGTTCAAACCCACTCAAGACGACAGATATCGAACCGCGCAGCCTTGAAAAATTCCTAAGCTTTGCCAACGGAAATGAATCAGGTGAAAGCCAACATCATGACCCGTACATTTTAATACGTGGCAAAAGCCGCCAAGACATTGCGGGTTTGGTCGAAAGGATTCTCCGGGAAAATAGGATGGAATCTTACGGCCAAGAATTGATGATGCAACTGTTGGCCATGGAACTCTTAGTCGCATTGGCTCGTGGGCTTCGCGAAGAGTGGGAAGAGAGCCTGCGTGTCCGTACTGGCAAAGCTCGTGAACTCGTTCGAATTGCCCGTGATTATATTATCGGGAATCATGACCGTGACATTTCTGTTGCTGAAGTAGCTGGGTATGTTTTTTTAAGCCAAGGTTACTTTACGCGAGCGTTTCGAGATGAAACCGGCCTCAGTCCAATGGCGTTTTTGATGCAGATTCGTGTGGAACACGCCTGCAAGTTGCTCGAAAAAAATGATATTAAAGTCAGTGGTGTAGCGGACGCTGTTGGATTTTCCAGTCCCCAACGCTTTAACGCAGCCTTCAGAAAACATATCGGTAGCACACCGATGGAGTACCGGCGTCACGTCTTGCGCCGTAAAAATGGTAACGAAGAAATAGGTGAAGCATGACCAAAGAACCGATGGATTTGCCGCGCATCGAGCGTGCTGTCCGCGAAATACTTGAAGCAATTGGCGAAAATCCAGATCGCGAAGGCCTGCAAGAAACACCAGCACGCGTTGCTCGGATGTACAGTGAAATATTTGCCGGCCTCCATACGCCCATTTCTGAATCGATCAAAGTTTTCCATGAAAAGGACCATGATGAAATGATTCTCGTGGGCGATATTCCATTTCACTCGATGTGCGAACACCACTTATTGCCATTTATTGGCAAAGCCCACGTGGTCTATATTCCAAATGAAGGCCGCATCCTCGGTCTATCGAAGATCGCCCGCATTGTTGATATGATGTCGAAAAAGCCACAATTGCAAGAACGCCTGACCTCGCAGATTGCTGACACCATCGTTGAAGCAGTCGCGCCTCTCGGTGTGGCTGTCGTTGTTGAAGCAGAACACCTCTGTATGACGATGCGTGGAATCAAAAAGCCAGGTTCCAAGACAGTGACCTCTGCCCTTCGTGGGATTTGCAAAAAAGACGCGCGCAGTCGGGCCGAAGCACTCGCCTTGATCCAGAGGGCTTAAACATGCCGATGATCGTCTCGAGCTCTCAAAACCCCACGAATGCCAATCTTTTTCAAGCTGGTTCGTTTAGCCTGCCACTCGGAAAAAAAACGTACATTCTCGGCATATTGAATATCACACCCGATTCGTTTTCGGATGGCGGTCGATACCTAAATGTTGCGCAAGCGCTGTCGCAGGCGGAACGTTTGATCGATGCTGGTGCAGATATTCTCGATATCGGCGGCGAATCAACACGGCCTGGATCACGCCGCGTATCTGTGCAAGCTGAAATTGAACGCATTCGCCCGGTCATCGCACAACTAGCAAGCCGGGTTAAGGTGCCGATCTCGGTCGATACCTTCAAGCCTGAAGTCGCGGAAGCTGCGCTGTCAGCAGGGGCGACGATTGTCAATGATGTGACCGGACTTTTAGCCTATCCACAAATGGCCGATGTCGTCACACGATATCAGGCAGGAATTATCCTGATGCATAATGCGGCATTATATCGGACTGGGCATCCGGCCGCTTCTGTTTTCACCAATTTACCAGCAATTCCGAGTTCTATCGTCCATGAACTTCGTCGTCTACCACTCCTTGAGGCAACGCGGCGTTTCTTGCAAATTGGTTGTGATACGGCTCTACATGCAGGTGTTAGACCGACACAAATCATCCTAGATCCAGGCATTGGCTTTGGACTTCTAACCGATGAATCGTTAGAATTAATCGCCGAAATTGAAAACATCCAATGTCTACCCGATCAGAGATTGCCGATTCTAGCCGGCCCTTCCCGCAAACGCTTCATCGGCGAACTGCTCGGCCGCCCGCTCGAAGACCGGGCGGTAGGCACGGCTGCCGCCGTCGCGGCCGCCATTGCCCGCGGCGCCGACTTTGTTCGTGTTCACGATGTCGACACGGTCGCCCAAGCAGCCCGTGTCTGCGATGCTATTTTGCGCCGCCCTCGCCTCGGAGGCTCTGCGTGACGCCCTTCGACACCATTGTGCTCCATGGATTGCAGTTCAACACCCTCATTGGGATCCTTCCGGATGAGCAAAATCGGCCGCAACCAATCACCGTTGATCTTGACCTCTGCCTCATGCCGATTTTGTCATGCCAAACCGATGATTTAGACCAATCGATAAGTTATGCAGCAATTTATGACCAACTATTTGCGCTTATAACCAAGCACCACGTTGGTCTCGTTGAACGTTTAGCGGGTCTCATCGCATCGACGCTCTTGACAGACAATCCACTTTTAATGGCTGTTTCAGTTAGTGTCTTCAAGCCTCAAGCGCCACTGCCCGGTCCCTTTGCCAAAGCGGGTGTTTCGATTTATCGCACCCGCGCAGACTTTAACCTAAGAACTCCAGTCGATCTTTCAATCGGATCGAATCTCGGAGACCGTCTTGCACTGTTGCAACAAGCCGTGGCGATGCTTGCTGGTCACCCGAATAATCATATAGTAGCGACATCCTCCGTTTACGAGACGACACCTGTTGGTCTCATCGAACAACCTGATTTTTTAAATCTCGTCGTCCGCCTTGAAACGACCCTCGACCCATTGATGCTTCTGAGCCATTGTCAAGCCATTGAACGTCAATTAGGCCGCGAACGGGTTTTACACGGGGGACCGCGCACGATCGACATCGACATCCTGACTTATGGCAGCGTCCAAACGCAATCAGCCGAGCTTGTGTTGCCACACCCACGCCTTGCTGAGCGGGATTTTGTGTTAATCCCACGCAATGAGCTCAATACCGGATCAATTCAGGCAACACCTCACGTTCGCTTCTCTTGTAAGCTACCCTGAAAACGTCTAAAATGAGGAGCAACTCCAAGCTGATAGTCGCTCGATAGAGTTGCAACCGAACATCACATCCGTGGATCAATAGGGTCTTGGATCTATCCGGGAGGACACCGATACCATGAATAATCCAACATCCGGCTCAGCCGGTTCAGGCGATGCAGGCAATCGTAAACGCAACTTCCGCCATTTTGGGCCAGCCACCCCTGCACGTCCCGGCTCTGCCGGCACCTCGACTGCTAACTCAAACCAACCAGCCACTGGACCTGTCCAGCGGCTTGAACGTTCTGAACAGCGCCAACCACGTCCCGACCAGCGCAATGATCGTCGCGATAATCGTGACCCCCAGGGGAATCGTGAACCACGCGAGAATCGTGAAGCTCAGGGACAACGCGAACCGCGTGATAACCGCTCAGGACCGCGCAATAATCGCAACCAACGCCGCCCAAGTGGCCCCCGAGAAGGCGCTGCTCCGCGCGTAGGCACTGCACCTCGTGAAGGTGTCGCTCCGCGTGAAAACAATCCCGCTCAGACTGTCCAGCCGATCCCGGGTGGTCAGCAGCCAAGACCACAACAGCGTCGTCCGGATCGCAATCGTCCTGACACCCGGACACCACAACGCGCGGAGAGCCGTGGTGAACAAGCTGGCGAACAAGTTGCCCAAACCCCGCGTGCAGAGCAAAAACAAGTGACCCATGAACGCCCGATCAGTGCAGCTCCTGCTGCGCCATCCGGCAATGTCATGCGTTGGGAGAAAAAGGTCAAAGCTGAAGAGACCTTAGAAGATGTTCATCGCGATAACGAACGAATTGAAAAGGAAATCTGGCTCGAAATTGCGTCAATTCACAACATCAAACTCGATTTCTAATTTTGAAACGCCTTTATTGACCGCCCTCACCTGTCAAACGGATGAAGGGCGGCTTTCTTTTCATATGCCCGGACACCGGGCCGGGCTGGCCATACCCGAGTCAATTCAAGGCCAATTAGCATTCTTTGATACGACAGAACTGTCAACAACGGATGATTTACATCATCCTTATGGCCCAGCACGCGATGCGATGGTTTTAGCTGCCGATTGTTTTGGCGCCGCTGAGACATTGTTTTTGACAAATGGCTCAACGGTCGGTATTCTTGCACTCCTAGCAAGCATGGTCGGTCGGCGCCAAAAACTCATTTTGCCGCGAACGTGCCATGTGTCTGTCCACCATGCAATCGCATTATTAGATATCGAGCCAGTCTGGATTGAACCGACAAGCTGCTCGGTGCAACCACTTGCCTTTCTGCCTGTGATTGATGTAGCGGCCGTTGCAAAAGCAATTGCTTGTGCACCGGACAGTCGTGCGATTTTTTTAACTAGCCCAGATTATTACGGCACGTGCGCTGATTTAGCAGCAATCGCGCAGGTGACTCACCGTGCGGGTCAACTTTTATTGGTCGATGAGGCACATGGGGCGCATTTTGCGGCTGCACCAGAAATGCTACCGCAGACGGCTCTTGCAGCTGGCGCAGATGCCTGCGTTCAAAGTGCACATAAGACGCTATCGGCATTGACCCAAGGTGCATATCTCCATGTTTCGCA
>JAQUDJ010000029.1 GCA_028685755.1 Eubacteriales bacterium
GCAATTGAGAAAGCGGCCAATTGGCCATCGATGCGAATCACCCCGCCGCGTAAATTCAGCTGCTCAAAATGCTCGAGTAACGCTTTGATCGGCAGATAATCACTAATCAACATATCTTGACAGTTAACGCCCTTTTCCGCACACCAACTAGCAACTAATTTTAAAGCTTCTGGCGCATCTGCAGCCTGCAATGGGGCAAATTGATAAGTGGGGAATTCACGCAGAAAGCGGCTGATATGATTGCGCTTGGCATGAAAGTCTTTGCCCGGTAGTTGGCGTAAGGTATCGGCACTGTAAAGATAGTCTGAAAAGGTCCGATCATAAGCAATGCGCACATGATAGCCTTTTAGGTGCTTGAATAAGGGCAAATAGCAGGCATCAACATATAGGACTCGCAATGGCCAGCCCTTGTCAACAAATACCGGCGCCATGTCATCGACAATTGTCTGTAAACGATCCTGATCAAGTGGTCCAATCGGTAAAGTCATATGTGGGGTCGTAAATATTCCGCCTTCACTTAACAGAAAAAAACAGTCGGCTTTGTCCGCTACGACATACTGGAATCCAGGATTCCACGAATATCGTGCATCGAAGCTGGCATCTGCCAGTTCGGTTTTGGACAAAAGCCGACGGTCCTGATAACGGAGTCGGTCATTTAGGTCAAAAGAGTGGTAGGTGTGATCAAACATGATGTAAGTGGCCTCAGATCAGCCGCCGGCTGCTTCAAAACGGCGGTAAAACTGGTCAAAGGCATCCGCCAGTTCATTTTTATTCTTGATTGACTTGAAAAACTGTTCACCCGAAGCATTTCGTTCCGAGCGCATAATTGCAATTTCTGGTTCCTGATGATTGCCATCGTCCGGTTCGTAATTATACATGACAACGTAATCGCGACCATTCATCGTAAAGGAGTCGATAAAAGCCATATAATATTCGCGGCCATTGTCGATATCAACGATAACAGCTAGCACATCATCCTTTGCGACCCGCTCTTTGCGGGTCATCACGCGGGAATCAGTTGTTCGTTTCGTCGTCGTCCTCGTCTTCATAGTCTTCTTCCTCGCACAGACGTTCGTATTCGGCAAAGACGACATCGTATTCGTCATCTGTCAGGCTAACGAGCCCTTCTGTTCCGTCTTCGAGTTCAACAACTTTCGTGATGACCATTTCAGGTTCTTGCTCATCCGTGGTGATCAGGACACAGTAGTGTTCTTCTTCATAAGCGAAGTCATCAGCGAGGATAAAGGTGTACTCTTCACCCGTTTCGCCATCAATCATCGTGATAATGCCATTGCCGTGTTCATGATCGTGATCATGCTCGTGGTCATGGTCACAGCCTTCTACACCACAGCCCTCATCGGTGCTGCAGCCCGCGCAACCGGCACAGCCGTCATCAGACCAGCTTGCACAATTTTCGGAGTTTTCAGTTAAAAATGTTTCGTTTGAGATCATGGTATTTCCTCCTTAGGAATCAGTTTTGTCGGATTTCATAAGGTGCAACCGAGCAAAACATCGTGTTGATTGGGTACTTTTCCTGTCACTTTTCGAGCATCAGAATCGATGCGAACGAGCAGTTGGCACAGGGTCGATCAATTATAACACAAAGTGCAATTTAGTGGCGACGGCTTTCCAAGTATTCCTGCAGGATTATTTCCGCTGCTACTTGATCCAAAACAGCCTTGCGTTTGGCGCCACGCACGCCAGTTTCGCGCAAAACACGGCTCGCCAAAACGGTCGTGTAGCGCTCGTCTTTGTACACAATAGGGCGTCCAGTTCGTGTTTCGAGCTCAGTCCCTAAAGCGCGAGCTTTTGTTTCGGATGTGCTGTATTTGCCATCGGTACGGCGAGGCAAGCCAATCACGATGGTTGTAATCGCAAAGTCTGTGATCATCGCGACCAGACGATCTAAAGCCCATGTCTGATCGATCCCGTTCCAATTGATGGTTTCGAGGCCACGAGCTGTAATCCCGAGTGGATCACTGATCGCAGTCCCGATTCGCTTATCGCCGTAGTCGATTCCTAGAAACCGCTCTGAAATCGTATTACTCATGTCGAATTCCTTTCAAATCAGATGACCTTGATACAGAAATCCCGGCAACCATAAGCGCAATATCCACATAAAACACATTTGGTCTCATCGACGATGGCTTGGCCGGTCTGTGCATTGATCGCAAGCGCTTGGCTTGCGCAGCGACTGACACAATTACCGCAGCCTGTGCACCAATCGGCAATTGTCAAATGGCGACGACGTGCGCGGGTGGCTTCGAGTGCTTGAGTTTCAACCGGCTCGCCCGCAAAAAGTGCACAGTTCATGTCGATTTCGGCCTCGCTTTGCATCCCGACCGCATACGCTGCGACGTGCGTTTGTTCAAAGGCAAACGCCACTGCTGCGTCAAAATCTTTGAGAAAATGGCCCCCACCCAACATTTTCATGCCATATAAGCCAAGCCCGGCAGCAGCAGCTTCACGGGTAGCTTGGACCATGTCCTCAGCCGTGCCATCAAGGAGGCCAAGACCCCGGAGATTGAGCAAGGGATGTATCACATCGGCTTCTCGGTAAAGTGTTGAATCAAGTCCATGCCAAAGTTCATGTGTTTGCCCTAAACGGGCTTGGGTCAGCGCGCGAACTGGCTCTATCGCATGGGTTGAAATGCCCACACCACGAATCAAGCCCTTGGCTTTTTGCTCGAGAAAAAAGGCAAAAGCCGCTTTATGGCCTTCTAATGTCAACGTGGTCTCTTGTTCGTGGAGTAAAAAGAGGTCAATGACATCTAAATCAAGCTCACGACGCGCCTGATCGAAACTCTTGCGGGCGGTTTCACGGTCGTAGGCATAGCATTTGCTGGCAATAATCGGCGGTTTAGTGACCTTGCGCAGCGCCGCGCGAATGTGCGCATAAGTGCCGTATAATTCTGCCGTATCGACAAAATTAATGCCCCGTTCAAACGCGTAAGCCAGTAGCTCACCGCCTCGATCGGGGCTCAAATTGGTTTGAACTGGTCCTAGTGTGAGGGTCCCAAAGGCAAGGCGAGAGACTTCGATTCCCGTCTGCCCAAGCAAGTGGCGCGCAAGACTCATTCGAGCGTCTTCAGATAATCGCTAATAATCACTTCTAACATCTCATCACGTTCCATGCGACGAATCACAGCGCGCGCACCGTTATGATTAGTGATGTATGTTGGATCGCCGGACATGAAATAGCCGACGAGCTGATTGACGGGGTTGTAGCCCTTTTGGTGCAAGGCTTCTAGCACCTGGGTCATGATTTCGCGAACTTCGCGGGAGTTGTCTGCGCCTAATTCAAAACGGGTTGTCTCGCCTTTTTCCACGGTCAGATACCTCTTTCCTGTGCATTTATCTTAACATGATCAGTTCGGCTTTGCATCTGTCGCAAACAAAAATTCGCGATCGGCGTGTGTTGGCTTGACGCGATAAACCTGATTGGTTTCGAGCGGCACAACAGCTTCGACTTGCACGGGCACATAGTTAGGGGTGTAACCTTCGGCATAGCCATCTGCGTGATTCGTCTCGACTAAAACCAGCTGATCCTGTGCTAGATGGAGTTCATGAAACGCTTGTGACAGAGCATCTGCAAGGGTTTGTAGCTGCTGACTGCGTGCGACACTGACAGCCGCTGCGACCTGATTGTTCATGGCTGCAGCCTTCGTGCCTTGGCGCGGAGAGTAACGAAAAATATGCATTCGGGCAAAACCGATTTCTGCACAGAAGTCGTATGATTCCTTGAATTCTTCGTCACTTTCGCCAGGAAACCCCACGATAACATCCGTTGTCAGGCTACACCCAGGGATAGCTGTTCGGAGGGCTACAGCAACTTCTCGAAATTGTTTCGTCAGATAGCGACGGTTCATCCTCTGGAGGACACTGTCCGAACCACTCTGTAACGATAAGTGAAAATGTGGGCAAAGCTTAGGGTTGATCCGCGCTTGTTCGATAAAGTCCGGGGTGATCGACAGCGGCTCAAGTGAGCCTAAGCGAATGCGCTCGATACCTTCAATGGCAGCAATTTTATTGGCCAATCGCACCACCGCATCACTGCCTTCTCCGCGATCAAGACCGTACGAGCAGACATGGATTCCCGTCAACACGACCTCGCGGTAACCCGCTTTGGCTAAGGCAGTTGCTTCAGCAAGTACCGAGTCTTCATTCCGGCTTCTTATCCGACCCCGGGCAAACGGAATCGCACAATACGCGCAAAACGAATTGCAACCATCCTCGATTTTGATCTGAGCGCGGCATTCCGATTGTCGATCAACGATCCCAAAATCCTCGTACACCCAGTCACCATCGAGTGGCGCCGCTAATTTGCTGGTGGTGGATGACAAGGCTGACAGGGTGCTTGGCACGAGTATGGTACCTGGCACCGTGTTCAATTCTTTCTTTTCTTCAAGATAGAGTTGGACAAGTTCTAGCGCGCGCGATTTGCCTTGTGTGCCGATTACAATGTCTGCGTAAGCACTGGCATCGCTAAGTTCCGCATGGCAGCCCATGGCAACAACAACTGAATCGGGCGCTTGTCTTTTGGCACGGCGGAGCATTTGGCGCGATTTACGATCAGCCTCGCCAGTCACCGTACAGGTATTAATGATATAAACATCGGCTGCAGCTTCAAAATCAACCCGTTCAAAACCTGCCTCAGCAAACCGTTTGGCTATTGCATCAGTTTCATAATGATTTGTCTTACAGCCGAGTGTGTGAAAAGCAGCTTTCAAGGGGTTCTCCAACATATGTATTTAATTTGACAACTGTCCTGGGTTGACGCACAATAATTCCATGCAAACGCTGACGATTTATTTAAAATCAATTACCGAAGTCAAAGAATTCGTGCGGATCGTGAATGACTTTCCGTATGAAGTCGATTTGGTTTCGGGCCGCTATACTGTCGATGCCAAATCAATCATGGGGATCTTTAGTCTTGATCTCTCACGGCCGATTGTTGTCGAGATTCACAGTGTTGGTGCAACAGATTTGATTGCACTCCTCGCGCCGTTCGCACTGCAATAATTTTTGACCCACTCCAACAGATGACAAAACATTTTAAAGATCAAAAAAGAGGGCTCATCGCCCTCTTTTGTTTTGTGGGTTAAGGGCTTGGACAAATTAGGCGCCGCGACCTGTCATCAGATAAAGTGCGACAGTCAGCACTGCGAAAACAATCGCTAATACGGTCGTTAATCGTTTTAATAGTACGTCCATCGTGCGGCCTTTGCTTTTTCCAAAGAAGGTGTCTGCACCGCCACCGATCGCGCCGAGGCCCTTTGAGTTGCCCTCCTGAAAGATAACCAACATGACCAGCCCAATGCTGACCAAAATATCGATAACGGCAATAACAATTGACAAGATGCTGTTCATGGTCCACCTCCGGAAATTCGTCTCGTCAGGACATTCGCAATAACTTGCGAAATTGAGCCCGTCGACACAGCAACGGTAATTTTAGCATAATGCACCTGATCGCGCAACCACTGATTCAAAGTCGCTCCGAGAAGGAAAGCGCCGGAAATGAGCCTAGAAAGATGGTTGTAAATTTAGTGCTTTTTAGCGCGTACAAATTTGATAAATTCAGCAACAACAAACGGAATGATTGCGAGCGGTAGGATGATTGCCCAATCCATTAGGCCAAGTGGAATCGTATGGAAGATTGGATCGAGGAATGGGACATAAACAACAACCAAAAGTAATGCTAAAGAAAGCAAAACCGCTTTGTTGAGCGCGCTATTTCCAAACAAGCCCAATTTGAATACCGGTGTGTGTTCTGAACGGGCACTGTAAGAACGGATCAATTCGACTAGGATCATTGTCACAAAGGCATACGTTCTCGCCCCGTCATTCGGTTCGCCTGTCGGTAAAAATCCAAATATTTGGCGTCCGATTAGGTATGCAGCGAAGACTGCCGTGAAATCGGCCACGGCTTGCGTGATGATTGTGATGATCATGGTTTTGTTGAGAATGGGTTCTTTCGGGCTACGCGGCGGGCGGTTCATCACGCCCGGTTCGCCTTTTTCTTGGCCTAAGGCCAGTGCCGGGAAACTGTCAGTCACCAAATTGATCCATAAAAGTTGAATCGGCAATAAAGGAATGCTTAAAGGCCCAAGTAACAAGGAGCTAACAAAAATAATAAGGATTTCACCGACGTTGCAGGATAACAAAAATCCGACAAATTTGCGGATATTACTGAAAATGATGCGGCCTTCATGGACTGCACGGACAATTGTTGCAAAGTTATCATCGGTTAGGATCATATCCGCAGTGCCCTTCGCGACATCTGTACCCGTAATACCCATCGCCACACCGATATCGGCGCTTTTTAGCGCCATGGCGTCGTTAACTCCATCACCAGTCATAGAGGCAATGTGTCCATTGGCACGAAGTGCTGTGACAATTCGCACTTTATGATCGGGTGATACGCGCGCATAAACGGTTGTCGATTCGACTGCGACTCGCAATTGTTCTTCGGAGAGTTCATCTATTTCATGACCCGTTAAAACCAGATCTTGTTTTTTGCGCAGGCCTAAATCATCCGCAATGGCGACTGCGGTATCGCGGTAATCACCGGTAATCATGACCGCACGAATGCCAGCACGCTTACACAGGGCTATCGCATCGCGTGCCTCTGGACGTGCCGGATCGATCATACCCATTAACCCGATAAACGTCATCTGACTTTCAGCCTGTTCGTGATCTTGATCAGTGTGAGTCCGATAGGCAAAAGCGAGCACTCGCAAGGCAGATTTGGCCATTTCGCTATTAATGGCGAGCACCTGTTGTTTGTGCTCAAGGGACATCGGGACATTGCCACTCGCTGTTAAAATTTCTGTACATCGATCAAGAATAATATCCGGGGCACCTTTTGTGAGCGATACAAGTGCATGGCCATCAAACCCAGGATGGAATGTGCTCATCATTTTGCGTTCAGAGTCGAACGGCATATCTTTGATTCGGGGATATCGTTGATTTAAGGCAACTCGATCAATTTTTGCTTTACTCGCCGCAACGAGCAAAGATCCTTCGGTAGGGTCACCCAGGATACCTGGATTGCCATCATCTTTTGTGATCATGACGGCATCGTTGCAAAGCATGCCAATTTCTAAAAGTGTCATAATTTCTGGTGAAATGGCTTTCAATAAGCCATCCGCATGATCGCGAATTTCACCAACAGGTGTATAACCGATCCCGGAAACCTCAAAAAGCTGGTTGCCGGCAAACAATCGCGTGACAGTCATTTCATTTTGGGTCAGAGTGCCCGTTTTGTCTGAGCAGATAACATCCACACTGCCAAGCGTCTCAACAGCTAACAGCTTCTTGACGATGGCATGGTGATCAGCCATGCGTTTCATGCCTAAAGCCAAGACGATCGTGACGACAGCCGGCAAACCTTCCGGAATAGCTGCAACAGCCAAACTAACCGCCGTCATGAACATTTCGAGCACTTCGCCACCGGACAAATAACCTTGCACAAAGACAATTGCACTGATGAGCAGTGTAATAATACCGAGCCATTTACCAAGTTGGTTAAGGCTTTTTTGTAAAGGCGTCAATTCTTCGTTAATGGCCTGTAGTTTGTCAGCGATTTGACCGATGACAGTATTCGAACCCGTTCCGGCGACGAGACCACGCCCACGTCCATAGGTTAGCGCCGTGCTCATGAATACCATGTTTTCGCGGTCACCGATTGAGGTTTTTGCCGGTAACTCGATCATAGCGTTCTTTTCAACCGGGACCGATTCCCCGGTCAAAGAGGCCTCTTCAGCTTTCAGGGATTGACTTTCCAGCAGACGCAGATCCGCAGGCACGATGTCCCCAGCTTCCAATAAAACGACATCCCCTGGTACCAGTTCTGATGCAGCAATCAGGCGCTGTTCGCCACCCCGCAAGACACGTGCTTGCGGTGAAGTCATCTTCTTTAAGGCGTCAATAGCCTTTTCGGCTTTACCTTCTTGGACGACACCTAAAATTGCATTAATTATGACGATAGCAATGATGACTACCGCGTCGATGTATTCTCCTAGAAAAGCAGAGACTAAGCTAGCTGCAATCAGGATTAATACCATGACATCTTTTAACTGGGCCAAAATCTTTTGCAAAAGGGATTGACGTTTCTTCTCAGATAATGCGTTCGGCCCGTATTGGGCAAGTCGCTCAGCCGCTTGTTCGGCTGTGAGTCCTACCGTGATGTCAACACCTAAGTCGCGAACTAGATCTTCGAGTTGGCCTTGGTATGGTTCGTTAGTCATCTGTCATCTCCTAAAAATCAAAAAAGACTACCCAATCCGGCACTTCCGGATCGAACAGTCTCGCATTTACCGATCAAGCCAGACGTACACGTCAGGGTTGTTGACTTGATCTCCGCCTCACAGAAGGCGGCTGCTACTCCCTATTTCTGCAAGTACTTTAGCATAAATCCTTCGCTTTGTCATGAAAAACGGTTTTCTATCCAATGCTTTTCGAAAATCTTGCTCTGTATTCCGCATTTTTCTATCGAATGGCGTATAGTCAAACATATAAGGGGGCAAGATATATGGATCAGTCAGCTCTGCTTTCTGTGGACAATCCTCTTGGAACATAAACAAAAACCGCCTCCGAGAACGGAAGCGGTCTTCGTGGTGCCCAGAGTCGGAATTGAACCAACGACACGGGGATTTTCAGTCCCCTGCTCTACCGACTGAGCTATCTGGGCAGATAACGACCGGTCCTTTTCGGAACCGGTCGTTTGGCGACGCAGAAGGGGCTCGAACCCTCGACCTCCAGCGTGACAGGCTGGCATTCTAACCGACTGAACTACTGCGCCAAATATGGACTTGTGGTGGGAACTACAGGGCTCGAACCTGTGACCCTCTGCTTGTAAGGCAGATGCTCTCCCAGCTGAGCTAAGCTCCCGAGCGGTGCGCTTTTTCGAGCGCAGATTGAAGTATAGCGGAACGGTTTTTCTTTGTCAACAAAGATTGTGGCAATGTCGCACCTAATTTAGAAAAGTTATTTGAGCAAAAAAAGCTGTTGCGCATTACGGGTTGTTTGTTTAGCTACAGTTTCTAGACTACAGTCCCAAACCTCGGCAACACGGGCTCCGATTAACGGAAGGTACGCCGGTGAATTGCGATGGCCTCGATGCGGCTCGGGTGTCAGGTAAGGGCTGTCAGTCTCTAAAACAACGCGATCGCGGGGGCAGACCGCCAAAACGTCTAATGCTTTTTTGGCGTTTTTGAAGGTGATTGGTCCATCAAAGCCAAGGTAAAAACCGTGTTTGAGCACGATTTTTGCGGTTTCGACACTTCCTGAAAAGCAATGAAAGACGCCTGGTATATCCCGCAAGCCGCGGTGTGCGGCGACCTCGGCAATGATTGCTAAGGTATCTGCCGTAGCCTCACGGTCGTGAATGACGACGGGCAAATCAAGGTCACAGGCGAGTTCAAGTTGTTCGCGGAAAACCTGTTTTTGGATGTCGCGCGGTGAAAAATCATAATGGTAATCCAAGCCGATCTCACCGATCGCAACGACCTCGCGTCCGCGATGTTGAAGCGCTAATTCACGTAGATTCATAGCCACTTGGGGACTAAAAGTTTTGGCATCATGTGGGTGGACGCCAATTGCCGCGATAATTCCATGCTCAAAATAGCGTGTAGCCAACTCCACCGCCAATTGTGAATCCGGCCAATCCGTACCAGGCAACAAAATCGTATTAATGCCAGCCGCATGGGCTTTCGTCAGCACGTCCTCAAAATCAGCGGCATAGGATTCACTTTGAAGATGGGCGTGGGTGTCGATCCAAAAGGCCATTTTAACCGACTTCAGAGCCAGCAGGGACGGCCGCGTCGACGGTTAGTACCTTGTATCCCTGTTCGGTCGTCGCACAAAGAATCATGCCATGTGACATCGCCCCACGAATTTTCCGAGGTTTGAGGTTTGTGACAACGATAACTTGTTTGCCGACCATCTGCTCAGGCGTATAGGACAAGGCGATCCCCGACACGATTTGGCGAACTTCCGTACCCATATCGATCTGCGAGCACAGCAATTTATCCGAGCCTTCGACCTTCTCGCAGCTTTTGACCGTGCCTACTTTTAAGTTGACCTTGAGAAAATCGTCAAATTCGATTAAGGCGACACCTTCCGGGGCAATGGGGTTCGGTGTCGAAACACCAGATGCAGAGGCTGTTGCCGTTTCGTCAGCTTTTGTCGCGGCGGGTTCGCTCGGGTTAGTATCGGTTGTGTTAATCGCGGCAGCTGCAGCAGCTTGGGCTATGATCATCGCGTCGAGGGCAGCGATTTCTTTCTCGATATCGATGCGCGGGAAAATCGGCTGGGTTTTGGCGACACCGTGGGGGGCATGATAGAGGCCGAACGTGTGTACCGATTCCCAAGCCGTTTGCGGCCCTTCTGGGATTCCAAGAGCGGCCCAGATTTTGGGCGGTGTTTGCGTCAGAAACGGCTGAATCAGCACCGAAACAACACGAATCGTTTCCGCTAAGTTGAACATAACCGTGGCGAGGCGTGCTTGGTCTGCTTCGCTTTTTGCAAGCACCCAGGGCGCAGTTTCATCGATATATTTGTTGCTGCGGCCGATAATTTTCCAGATTTCGGCAAGGGCGGTGCTAAATTGCAACTGATCCATTGCTGCTTCAACTTTTGCAGGTAAATCGCGCACCATTGCGATGAGATCTTCATCTGGTACGCCGGCAACACGCTCCTGAATCAGGCCTTGTGGAAAATATTTGTCGATCATGGCGGCTGTTCGACTGACAAGATTGCCCAGATCATTGGCTAAGTCAGAATTAATCCGGGTGATCAGTGCTTCATTTGAAAAAATTCCATCGGAGCCAAATGGGACTTCACGCAGCAGGAAATAACGGACGGCATCGACACCATACTTCTCACAAAGCACAACGGGGTCGATGACATTACCCTTGGATTTGCTCATTTTGCCATCTTTGAAGAGCAACCAGCCATGTCCATAGACTTGTTTGGGCAGTGGAATATCGAGAGCCATCAACATCGCCGGCCAGATGATGGTATGAAAGCGAACAATTTCTTTGCCGACTAATTGGACATCAGCGGGCCAATAACGTGCAAGATCGCCGTCTAGATTGGGGTAGCCTAGGGCGGTGATATAGTTCGATAAGGCATCAATCCAAACATAAACGACGTGCTTGGTGTCAAAAGGTACCGGTACACCCCAATCGAAGGTCGTACGTGATACACACAGATCTTCAAGTCCCGGACGAAGAAAGTTGTTTAACATTTCGTTCGCACGGGCAACTGGCAAAATGAAATCGGGATGCTCTTCAAACAAGCGAATCAGAGCGTCTTGGTACTTAGACAGGCGGAAAAAATAGCTCTCTTCTTTCGCCATTTCAACCGGGCGATGACAATCCGGGCAATTGTGTTCGACCAATTGGGTTTCAGTCCAGAAGGATTCGCAGGGGGTGCAATACCAACCCTCATACTCACTTTTGTAAATATCGCCCTTATCATAGAGTTTTTTGAAAATATCTTGAATGGCCAGCACGTGTTGTTCATCGGTGGTCCGTATGAAGCGATCATACGATATGTCCAAGAGCTGCCAGAGGTCTTTGATCCCGGCAACGACGTGATCAACATATGCCTGTGGTGTGACGTTTTGGGCTTCTGCTTTGCGCTGGATTTTCTGACCATGTTCATCGGTGCCGGTCAGGAACATCACATCAAAACCCTGGAGCCGCTTGTAGCGAGCCATCGCGTCAGCCGCAACAGTCGTATAGGAGTGACCGATATGCAGCTTATCGCTTGGATAGTAAATGGGGGTTGTGATGTAAAAAGTCTTGTCCATGAGGCCTCCGTATGGTGACGTTAAATGTGACGTCAATTGACGTATTATAGCTAATTTTTGCAGATTTGTGAAACGAAAATGCACGCTGACAGGCGCGAGATCGCACGCATGAAGACTATTTTTGCACGTTGAGTTCTAATGCACGGGCATACAGCTCGTTTTTCTTAAGGCCGGTACGGAGTGCCGTTTCTTTGGCCGCTTCACGCACGGAAACACCTTGAGAAAGCAGTTCTTTGAGCATGGTTTCGGCGAGGATTTCTTTGGGCTGATCCGATGCAAAATCAATGTCATCGCCGCGTTCATTGGCGCCTCCCGATGAACCGTCTGATGGTGGCGGGACACGTTTGAGGTAGGCGCGTCGGCCTTCAAGGACGAGGACATATTCGCCACGCGGATCATTTTGCTCGTAATATTCTAAAAGGCCTTGCACGGTGCCGCGCAAAAACTCTTCATGTTTCTTGGTCAGTTCACGTCCGAGCACAAGTCTGCGTTCCTGAAAACCCGCGGTTGCAAGTTCTTGGAGTGCTTTTTTTAAGCGGTGGGGGGCTTCGTAAAGAACCATGGTTCGTGGTTCGCGATTCAATTCTGCCAATCGTTCGCGACGCAGCTTTTTATCTGATGGCAAAAAACCTTCGAAAGCAAAGCGGTCACTTTCAAGTCCTGAACCGGCGAGCGCAGTGACTGCCGCTGAGGGTCCCGGGATAACGAGAATCGGAACATTCGCATCGATGCACAGACCGACTAGCCCTTCGCCTGGATCGCTGATACACGGCATGCCAGCGTCCGACACGAGTGCGATGGTTTGACCCTCGCGCAGCTTTTCAACCAATTGTGGTCCTTTGCTGTCCTGATTATGCTCATGGTAGCTAGTTAGGGGCTGATGCAGCCCGAGATAAGAAAGCAACTGACGGGTACGGCGCGTATCCTCGGCTGCAATAAGATCGACGCGGGACAGGACATCGACTACGCGATGGGACAGATCCCCTAAATTACCGATCGGTGTGCCGATCAGGATTAACGTTCCACGGGGAATTGTTTGGGGTTCACTCATCGGCGGACACTCCATAAATTGCGGCGGTTTCCGGACTATAGTGACCCGGACGGTCGCAGACTAATAGTTCAGGCAAGAAGCGAAATGAACCGGCAAGACCATGCAAACGCCCAGCTACTAAGATAGCGCTCGGTTTGCGACCGGGCAACGGTACGACGGGACGGAGCAGTGTCGGTTCAATACGGGCGTTATGCATTGCGTTTAACAGTTCTGGGAGGTTCTCCGGACGCTGGATCAGGGCGATCGTGCCGCCTGGCTTGAGCCAACTCGCAGCCGTGCGAGTAAGGTCATCAGGCGAAAGCGTTGTCATATCTTGCGCGGTGCGCAACTCATCGTCGAGCGATGCTTGGCCGGAGGCTGGTTTTTTGAGGTGGCGGTGTGCATGGCGATAGGGTGGATTGCTGACGATCAGATCTAGGCTCGCTCGTGGGATCAGACTCGTCTCGCGAACGTCGCCACGAATCGCCCGGACACGGCCGTCCAAACCATTGAGCGTAATATTCCGCAAAAATATCTCGTAGGGTCGCTGGCTAATCTCGATTCCGACAATGTCAGCGCGGGGCAGGCGTCCTGCCAAGAGCAAGCTGACCGTGCCACTGCCAGCGCCAATATCAGCGATTTGCATCGGCATTTGACCTTTACGATTAACCGGTTTGGCCAGGTCTGCAGCAAAGGCGGCCAATAAAACGGAGTCCTCGCCAAAACGAAAACCATCTTTTTTCTGGATCATTCGCAGACCATCGCGTTGCAAATCGTCGATCGTCTCATCTGGATAAACAAAAAGGGAAAGCTCAGAGCTTTCCCTTGTTTGATGGATCATTCCGAATTCGAACTCAGCCTGCTGAGATCGCGGAGACCGGGCAAGCTGCTTCGCAAGCGCCACAATCGATACAGGTATCTGCGTCGATTACGTATTGGCTAGCTCCAGCTGAAATTGCACCAGTCGGGCATTCGCCTTCGCAAGCGCCACAAGAAATACAAGCGTCAGAAATTACATAAGCCATGGTTAACACCTCCCATTCGCTGTAGATTTTAGCACCCTCATTACATTCAATCAAGCTTTCATTCGTCAAGAATGCCGGATTCTGGTTCAACATCGTCAAAATCGACCTCGTCGGAGACTGCTGCCACTTCAAATAGAAAGTCTTCGGGATCAGCTGTTGCAACGACTGCAGCCTCGGCTACAATGGCGGGGGCAGGTTGGGGCGCCGGGTTGTTACTCGATTGGCCTTTGCCCTTATTTCCGCAACCTGCACACTTTTTATTCGGTTTACCACCGATGATTTCAACTTGCTCGTTTGGGATTGTGATCAAATCAGCTTCACCACCGCGTTCGAGACGCACCGTGACGAGCTCTTTGAGGAGATTGATCGATTCGACAGTGCCGGGGCCTTCAGGGGTCTTAACCTGGTGACCGGGGCGGGGCATTCTCGCGTGAGCATCTTCGTAGGCATCTTGTTCGTACTTTAAACAGCACATCAAGCGACCACATGCGCCGGAAATTTTGGCTGGATTCATCGAAAGACTTTGTTCCTTGGCCATTTTTATCGAGACGGGCACAAAATCCGTTAGGAATGAGCAACAGCACAGTTCACGGCCACAAATTCCCAAGCCTCCGATCATTCGCGCTTCGTCACGGACTCCAATTTGGCGCAATTCGATCCGCGTGCGAAAAATCGCGGCTAGATCTTTGACCAGTTCGCGGAAATCGACGCGACCATCCGCGGTGAAATAAAAAACGATTTTGCGATTGTCAAAGGTGTATTCGGAACTGACTAGACGCATGTCAAGACCGCGTGAGGAAATCTTGTCTGCCGCAACACGAAACGCTTCGCGTTCTTTTTGACAATTGGCCTCATAATGGGCAAGGTCTTCTGCATGGGCAATGCGCATCAGAGGTTTGAGCGCAGCGGATAATTTTTCTTCCGGTAGATCGGCGATGCGATCAGCGACGATACCGAGTTCGACACCTTGTGAGGTCTCAACAATAACAGCATCTCCAGGTTGGACAACATAGCCAACCGGGTCAAAATGGTAGGCTTTACCGGCGCCGTGAAAACGGACTCCGACAACTTTAGGCATGGATGAGCTCCTTTCTGAGCGTGAGCAAGAGTTGGCAGGCCAGTCCTTCAAAACTGGCATTGAGCTTGAGACCACGTCTAGCCGTTGCGATTGCAGCGGTTGCGCGAATCAAACCCGGCACAGCATCATGGCGCTGTTTGGTTTGGGGTAGTGTCAGGCGCTGTTCCTGATCTGAATTAGTCAGGTGGCGCGAGTCATTGGTCACAGCGAGCACCAGCTGGTCGCGGGTCAAGCTGCCGATGATGTCTAATAAAACATCCGCGCGAGCGCGGTTGCTGTCAAAAAAAGTGTAGCCGGTGGTTAAGATTTGGGCCCGGCTGAGACGTCCGATCTGACTGTAAAACTCGATTGTTTCTTGGCGGAGATCGGCAAACCACGAACTGGTTATCAAGTTGAGGGCGGTGCCTGGGATCCCATTGGCATAGCGAGCATAAAAGCCAAGTGTGGCTTCATCGGGCCGTGGCAGATTTTGTAAATCAAGTTCGCGGTGGAGAATTTCGATCACATCTGCGGTCGGGTAACGCCGCAAAGGCAACACCGTCAGACGGGAAAGAATCGTTGGTAGGAGCTTTTCGGGGCCTTGGGTCATGAGTACAAAGGTCACGAATTGTGGTGGTTCTTCTAAGGATTTAAGCAAAGTGTTCTGACCTTGCTCGTTCAGATAATCGGCATCGATAAGGTAGACTTTACGTTGGCCAAATTGCGGGCGCAATGCGATATCCGCTTGAACGGTCTGACGTACGCGCTCGACCTTGATCACTTTGTCTTTGGAGTCGAGCAGCAAGGTGCGGAAATCTGGATGAGCCTGATGGGTAAAATGATGACAAGCCGAGCAAATGCCACAGGCACCTGCTTCGCTAGGCTGATGGCATAAAAGCGCTTGAGCAAATTCGGTGGCGAAGGTTGTTTTGCCAATTCCCGTCGGTCCGGTCAACACATAAGCATGCCCCGGTTCTTGTGCCAAGATCGAACCGAGGCGTGCTTTGAGATCAGATTGTCCAACGAGGGTGGCAAAGGCCATAATTACATTTTCTCGAAATGTTCGACGTTCAAGACGAAGACGGTCGCACCGCCAACCATGACTTCGACAGGGTATGGAATATATGAGCCACCCATCGAAGACGGTGTGACATTGGTATTGATCGCGGCTTGACGGCTACTGGAATATTTGCGGACAATGGCGAGCACTTCTTCGAGCTGAGCTTCTTCGACAACAATCATCAACGTCGTGTTACCCGAGCGCAAGAAGCCGCCGGACGAGTTGAGCTTGGTGACGCGATATCCCGCGCGGTTGAGTTCGGCCATCAAACGTGGGCTGTCCTCATCATGAACAATGGCATAAACGAGTTTCATCATTTCTATTCCCCCTTGAAAATCCTAATTATACGAGTGTAGTTATATGAGCCTGGATTATCAGCATTTAATTAAAAGCGTTTAGTTACAAGAATATGGTTAAAAGCATTTGGTTATTTGATTCAAAACGTCATTTTCGGCTAGATCTGCATCGATCCGGACGAGGCGGTCGGGCTCGGCGGCAAGTATCGCTAAATAGCCGTCGCGGGTTCGTTTCATGAATTCGGCATCTTCTTGGTCGAGACGGTCAGCTTTGCCCGGTCGATTGTTCAGTCGACTGACCGCGACATCGAGCGAAACATCAAGTAAGAAGGTTCGGTCGGGCTTGAGGCCACCGGTTGCAATAGCCATCAAGTGACTGATGTGGTCTAAATCGAGACCACGGCCATAACCTTGATACGCAAACGTCGAGTCGTAGAAGCGATCACAGATGACCCATGTACCTGCAGCTAGAGCCGGCTTGATGATCTCACGGATCAGTTGCGCCCGAGCAGCCGCAAATAGCATTAGTTCGGTTTCCATACACATTGCGGTATTGGCCTTGGCTAATAGAATCGTCCGAATTGATTCACCAATGGCGGTACCACCTGGTTCGCGTAAGGAAAGGACCGGAATTTTACGTGCGCGAAGCCAATCCGCAGCCATCATTGCGAGGGTCGATTTGCCGGATCCGTCGATCCCTTCAAAGGTTATCAACTGTCCTCGCATGCTCGAAAGGTCAGCAGTTGGGCTGTCAATCGAACTCGCTACGCTGTCAAGGTTCTTGTCGTCATTATACAACATCTATTCTCCGGTTGAAAAGTTAAACGACGACTCGGATCGTGCCCCGGTCGACGCCCGCAAGGGTAATCTCATTGTCCTGTAAGCGCAACAGTAAATCAAGTCTTGCCACATCAATTCGTTCACCAGGCAAGATTAGGGGAATACCCGGGGGATAGGGTGAAATCGGTGTTGCAGCGATTTTATTCGCCGCATGACTGAGGGGGATCGTTTCGGTCAGAGCGGCGCCAAACAGCACCTCGCCTGCCGGCAAAATTTTCTCAGCTGGATGCATTAAAAGCTCCAACCACTGTTGTTCGAGTGCAACTTTTTCGTCAAACAAGGTGGTGTCAGGCACCGAGTAATTTAGGGCACTGGGCGTTGTATCAAACAAATTGAGGCTATTCAAGGCCATTGCCAATTTTTCAAAATCTGATTTTGGGGTATCGAGGGCAGGTATCAAGACGAGCCGTGTTAAGTCCGCCATCTCGATATCAATTCCACGGTCACTGAGTTGCTTGGCCAAGTGGGTTGCTGGAACTTGGCTGGTCTGATTGCGCAACACGAGGCGCAGTGGGTCACGCTGTCCCTCTTGCATGGTCGGTGTGGACGGTGTGGTCGGTGTGGTCGGTGTCGATAATTGCCAATTTTCAGTGAGTTGCGAGGCAAATTCACGGATGTGTTGTAATAATGCTGTCGTTTTCGCATGGCCGTTGGCGGCTAAATCAGCACGGGCATAATCAAGGCTTGCTCCGATCACAAACGACGGACTTGACGTCATAAAGACACGCAAAGCCGCACGAATTTGGTCGACAGCACTTGGGATAAGGTCGATCAAGCGCTGCGAAACATGGAGATATGCACCTTGGGTCAATGCCGATAGCGTCTTATGTGCACTTTGAACGCAGGCATCTGCGCCAGCTGCAAGAGCCGTCTGCGGTAGCATTTCTGGTGCAGCCGCAAAATGCG
>JAQUDJ010000051.1 GCA_028685755.1 Eubacteriales bacterium
GCGCTGATCGTCATCGACGAGAACACTCGGATCAAAGGGATGGTCTTCACGCAGAACAGCCCCCGAGTTGACAGAATCGGCGTATTTGATCCGGCCGTAATAAGCATATTGACCAGCGGGCGTTTCGCATACAGCAACCCCAATTTCCGGCACAAAATCGAGGCCATAATACAAGTAGAACCGGCCATCCAAACCTTGTACGACATCAGGCGCAAACAAGACATGTTGACCATCCGCATTGAGGGGGTCTTGAACTTTGCGATAGATAACACCCTCGTAACGCCAGTCGCCAAGGTCATCAACCGGTGCTGACCAACAAACATAATCGTTCAAGCAATACATCTGGCCGCCCGCTTGATCGTGGGAACCGTAAATATAGACACGATCACCAAAAACATAAGGCTCGCCATCTGGAATGTATTCATAGCCTGGCAAGTATGGATTGAAGGCTGGTTTCATCGTTTACACCTCACACTTTTCCAAAATTTAACGTCAATTTCGCATAGAAATCTTCCATCGTCAGCCGCGAATCGAGGGTGTGATAGACACGTATGAAACGATTGTCTTGATCGTGTAAGTAATGCATATCAGGTGTGATCCGTGGCGCGGGTCGCATGTCATAATTCATCCGCTCAAGCTCTTCTAATAGGACAGTTACCGTCCCTTGATCGCCAAGACCCCAAGACTCGCCATGGGGCCATGGGAGGTACCCTGCGAGCTTGATATTAAAGTCAACCATTTGCTGGAATAAGTACTGGCCAAGCGCGCCACACGGCTTCACACGGACCTGCAACTCCGCTAAACTGACCGCAATTTGCTTGTAGACATTGATTGGAACCTGCCAAAATGAAACGTGCGAATGCATCACGACATTAGCTGCATGGATATCCTGTAATAGATTGAATTCAAAACCGCCATCCGGCCATTTACCGCCACCTATCCAAATAGCCGTCAAGCGATCAGCGATCGCAGGTTCAATCAACAAAGCTGAGGCTAGATCCGTGAGACTCCCTTGAAAAACAACATAAAGGGGCAGGGGATTGTCATTGAGCGCCTCACGGATAATCATTTCGGCTCCTGCTGACGGTATGGGCGTCGTTTCATTCTCGAGCGGGCTACAGGCGCCTTTCGTGACCAAATATTCATCGGCAAGGCCCATCAAATCAAGAATTTTTAAAATCTCGGCGTAACTGGCATTCACCGTTTGGCCTTTGCCATATTCCTGTGGATGGTAGTCAAAATGACCAGCGATAATGCCTTTTGTGATGAACTTTGGAGTCATTAAGTGATGAGCCAACGCAAATTGGTCGTCCGCTTCATTTTTGCAATCCGTATGAATCAACAACCTGATTTTCTTGTTTTCAGGGACGATAAAATCATAATCAAACACGTTGCAAAAACCTCCAGTCAAATCCTGATGGTTGGAAAGTCATCTCAAACGATGGTCATGAGCTCGGCGAAGTCCATGATTTGATAGTCGCCCGCCAGTTGCTCAGCAGCATCACCGATTGCAACTGCTTGCATGCCGGCACGATGCGCGGCTTCAACACCGGCAACCGCATCTTCAATGACTAGACACAGATCTGGTGGCACACCGAGATAGTCGGCAGCTTTCAAAAATACCTCGGGGTCCGGTTTTGAACGTGTAATGTTATTGCCATCAGATATTTCATCAAAATAGTCACCCAAACCAATGCGTTCGAGGATGAAAACAGCATTTTTGCTTGATGACCCAATTGCCAGTTTAAGCCCCTTTCCCCGCAAATCATCTAACGTCTTGCGGACAGAAGCGCTCAGATCGGCCGGAGACATCTGACTGAGTAGCTGGCGATAAAGTGTGTTTTTTTGTTCTGCCATCGCGTTTTTTTCTGTATCCGACAAGGGAACCCCGGTGTACCGCTCGAGAATGATCTCGAGGCTTTCCATCCGACTCACACCACGCAAGCGATTGTTGATTTGCTCGTCAAAATATATACAATGCCACGCCAAAAATGAAGCTTAGGAGCAACAGCGTCAAAAAGTTTCGCGTAAAAAGGCGTTCTGTTTGTTTCATGTTTGGCTAATGGCAATTGTGGCATTCACCTGATCGAGCATCGATTGGATGAGGTCAACTGGCAATTGCCCGCCACTGAGCAAGACGAGCGCGCGTAACGGGAGCTGCTTTTCCATTTCTTCAAAGAGCGTGCCAAAAGGATTCTCTTCGGGGAGTACGGCCTCTTCATCAGCAATAGGTGGTGCGATTAGATCCGCTGTCTCCAACAAAGGCGCTTCGGCTGTTTTTTCATCGTCTTTTGATTGACCAATCGCAGCTGCTAAGGATCCCATCTGCGCATAGAACGGTGCAAAAACGGGGTTAGCAATTGGATGGCGCAACAAATCATAACGCGTGGAATTCAAGGTGAACACAACTTTGGAGAGACGGGTGTTTTTGATCACGGCCGTTGTTGTCAGCGAAATGTCACGTGACGAAGCTCCGACTCGGATTTCAACCGGGCCATTTTCCAGCAGCCAAGATGCCAAAGGTACATCATAATACGAAAAACTCCGGCTATTTAACGTGAGTTGAATGGTCTTCTTCTCACCAGCTGCCAGAGGAACTTTGGCAAAACCTTTCAATTCTTGTGGCACGCGGGCGACGGTGGTTTCCGGATACGCAAGATAGAGCTGAACGACTTCTGAGCCTGCCACTCTACCCGTATTTTCTACTGTTACTGAGACTTCGACCAGATCCTGATCCGTAATTGTGGCATGGCTAACCTGTAAATCAGAGAACGCGAACGACGTGTAGCTTAAGCCATGGCCAAATGGAAATAACACGTCAACATTGCGTTTGTCGTAATAGCGATATCCAACGTGCAAACCTTCACGATATTCAACCCGATCATTGAAGCCCGGGAAATCTAAGAAACTCGGATTATCTTCGAGGCGTAGCGGGAAAGTCTCCGCGAGTTTGCCACTCGGATTGACTTTACCAAATAGCACATCGGTGATTGCCCCACCACCCGCCTGACCGGGCAAATAACCCTCAAGTACGGCGCTGACAGCGTTGATCCACGGCATCGCAACCGGTGAACCATTGGCCAAAACGACAACAACTTGCCTGCAGACCTTGGTCACCGCCGCGATCAAGTCATTCTGATTGGGAGGCAAATTAATATGTTTACGGTCATAACCTTCTGATTCATAGTGATCGGGCAAACCTGCAAAAATAACAGCGGTTCCCGCCGCCTTTGCATTGGCAACGGCCTCTTCAACAAGCACCGTATCGATCCGATCTGAGGTCAGGACAAAGCCTGGCGCAAAAGTCGCATCTGGACTTACTTTGCGGATTTCATGAATAGCCCGAGTTATTCGCGTCGGATTAATGTGTGAGCTGCCACCGCCCTGATATCGCGGATTTTCGGCAAATGCGCCGATGATGGCAACCTGTTGCCCTGGTCTTAGGGGCAAGACAGGCCCTTCATTTTTGAGCAAGACTGCACATTGCGCAGCCAACTCACGAGCACGATTATGATGAGCGACTAAATCAACCGTCGCATCCGGCTTGAGATTATCAAGGGAGCGATAAACGAGGTCCAAAATTCGCCCTACCATCACATCGACAGCTGCTTCTGTGACTTCCCCATGGCGGACAGCCTCGATCACACGGCGATCATTGATGCCACTCGAAGCTGGCATTTCGAGGTCCATCCCAGCCACAACACCAGCAGTTCGATCATTGACCGCACCCCAATCGGATACAACAATCCCGCTATATTGCCATTCATCGCGCAGGATATCGGTTAGCATCCGCTTGTTGTCTGAAAGGTATTGACCGTTGAGGCGATTATACGAGCACATAACTGTCCATGGCTTTGCTTCACAAATAGCCTCTTCAAAACTAGCTAAGTAAATTTCGCGCAAAGTCCGTTCGTCAACGATCGTGTCGACGGTCATGCGCCGATCTTCCTGATTATTCGCTAAGAAATGTTTAATCGATGTACCAATACCCTGACTCTGTGTCCCAAGTATGTGGCCTTTGGCCATTTTTGAAGATAAATACGGGTCTTCCGAAAGATACTCAAAATTACGGCCGCATAACGGCGAGCGTTTGATATTGCAAGCCGGTCCGAGCACGA
>JAQUDJ010000030.1:0-5516 GCA_028685755.1 Eubacteriales bacterium
AAAGTTCAAAAAGAACAAAGTCCCCGAATCGCCAGGAGGTGGCTTTATCGGGGACTTTGCTCGAAATAAGGAAACAGCACGCTTGCCATGTGCTCTATTTAAGGGGAAGGCAACAACTAGATTATCGAAATAATCAGGACTTATTGCGCTTCTTGTCGAGCAGAACAGCGCCAACGATGATGAAGGCTTTGACGATCTGCTGCCAGTACGAGTTAACACCGAGGAGGGTCATACCATTGTTGATAACACCGATGATCAGAGCACCAACAATCGTACCTTGGACGGTTCCGATACCACCGGTGCTTTGGCTTGTACCACCGATGACAGCTGCCGCGATGGCGTCAAGTTCAAAACCAAGACCTGCAGACGGTTGACCAGATTCAATACGGCCAGCGAGTGAGATACCCGCAACACCTGCAAGTAATGAAGCATATGAATAAACTACGATTTTGATCAATTTGACGTTTACGCCAGAAATGATCGCTGCTTGTTCATTGCCACCCAATGCATAAATGTGGCGACCAAATTTGGTCTTTGTCAAAATCATCCAGGTAAAAATTGTCGCCAGCAACAGGAGTAGGATCGGCATCGGTATTCCGAGGAAGAAACCAGCACCTAGATAGTTGAAACTATCACTAAAATCGCCGATTGGTTTGCCACCTGTCCATAGAAAGGCAACACCACGAGCCGCAGTCATCATACCTAAAGTCACGATGAACGGCGGCAATTCAAAATACGCGATAATTGAACCATTGATTGCACCGGCCAATGCTGCTACGCCAAGACCAATGAAAATCGGCACAATCAGTGGGTATTGTGCGATGTTATCAATATACTGTCCTGCTGCATCTTTGATCGGATGAGCAAATGATGCTGCGAAGACTGATGCCATCGCCAAGACTGAACCGGACGACAGGTCGATACCGGTTGTAATAATGATAACGGTAACCCCAATTCCGATCAGGCCAATAAATGAAATCTGACGGAAAACGTTCATCAAGTTGATTGGCTTGAGGAACAGGCCCTGTGTCGCAACTGCCATCAATGCCGAGATGAGGATAAGGATCAAAATGATCCCAAATTTATTGAAAATATCGTTCCAGAGTTGCTTCCCGGTCTTTTTGACCGCTACATCAGCTGAAGCATTTTTAGCCATTTTAGTTGACCTCCATTTTTAATGAGAACACTCATTCCTGAATCAGGAAACGTACGTGTTAGTCGCATACTTCATGATCAAGGTTTGATCCGCATCGGCACGATTGACTTCTCCAGTAATTTTACCCTCATGCATGACCATGATTCGATCGCTCATGCCCATGACTTCCGGGAGTTCCGAGGAAATCATGATCACAGATCGGCCTTCTTTGGCCATCATGCTGAGCAACTTATGAATTTCAGCTTTCGCACCAACATCAATACCGCGTGTCGGTTCGTCAACGATCAGAATTTCCGGATTCGTCATCAGCCAACGTGCGACAAGCACCTTTTGCTGGTTACCACCGGACAGGTTCTTGATTAGTTGATTCATACTCGGGGTTTTGATGGCCATCTTGTCTTTCTGCTCCAAACAGGCTTTTTCCATTGCTTTTTTGCGCAAGAAACCCATTTTAGAATAGTCCGTCATACTGGCAACGGTCATGTTGTCACGCACGGAGAGGGGTAAAAAACAGCCGGTGCCTTTGCGATCTTCGGTCAGCATCGCCATTCGGTATTTCAAGGCATCGCGTGGCATACTGATATTGGCCTTTTTACCGTGAATTGTCACTTCGCCTGCATCTAATTTGGTATAGCCAAATAATGCTTCCATAACTTCGGTACGACCGGCGCCCATCAAGCCAGCAAATCCAAGAATTTCACCTTTTTTGAGATCAAAGCTGACATCCTTGAAAACTCCTTTGCGAGTAAGCCCGCGGCATGACATCACGACTTCGCCAATTTCCGCTTCTTCTTTCGGGAACATTTGAGTAATTTCGCGACCGACCATCCAGGCGATTAATTTGTCGCGGGATGAGTTGGCTGCTAAATCAGTGCCGACATATCGGCCATCACGGAAGACTGTGATCTCATCAGTAATCTGAAAGACTTCATCCATTTTGTGGGTAATGAAGATAAAGGCGACGTTGTTCTCTTTTTTAAGCTTACGAACCATCTCAAATAAATGGTCAACTTCTTTGTCAGTGATCGCTGAAGTTGGTTCATCCATGATGATCAGTTTGGAATTATAAGAGATTGCCTTGGCTATTTCGACCATCTGTTTTTTGGCAACTGTCAATCTAAACATTTTGTCGGTCGGTTCGATATTGTGAATACCAAGGGATTCGAAGAGAACCTCGGTATCCTTGATCATCTTCTTAAAGTCAACGAACAGGCCCTTTTTGGGTTCGCGATTCAAATAGATGTTTTCTGCCACGGTCATATGCGGGATCGGATTAAGCTCTTGGAAGATCATCGATACGCCGTGTTTGATCGAAGCACCGATGTTGTTATAATGAGCAATTTCACCGTCAATTTTAACTGTACCTGTATCTGCTGTATAAACACCGACAACAATTTTCATCAAGGTCGATTTACCAGCGCCGTTTTCTCCCATGAGGGCATGTACTGTGCCTTTGCGGACCTTCATCGTGATGTCCTGCAAGGCTTGTACGCCCGGGAAAGCTTTGGAAATATTCTCAACTTCCAAAATGTAATCAGTATTGTTATTACTCAAAGCGCACCTCCGAAGCATCAAGCTTTCTAATCCGGAGAAAAAGGGCGTCCGACATTAAAATCGAACGCCCTTCCTTCCTAATCGGCTGTCAGTTCGAACAAGATTTCCTTATTTCCCCGAAACTCCGATAGTTTTCCAACTTTAGCAGTTGTCGCAAGCTAGATTAAGGATTCGATTACATGCCCCAGAATGCAGCGTATGTGTCATATTCTGACGGCGGAACAGCAACGTATGGGATCCAGACGATTTTTTCGACTGTTTTGCCAGTGGCGATGTCATAAGCAGCTTGTACGCCGCCAGCGCCTTGGCCTTTAGGATCCTGGAAGACGGTGAAGGAGAGAGTGCCCTTCTTCAGTTCAACGAGTGCATCAGGTGTGCAGTCAACGCCAGCGACGAGGATTTTGCCAGTTAAACCAGCATTTTCGATTGCTTTAACAGCGCCGATAGCCATTTCGTCATTGTTGCAAACGAAGGCGTTGATTTCTTCGCCGTATTTCTGTAACCAGTTTTCGGCCATAGCCATGCCCTTCGCACGATCCCATGAAGAGGTATCGTTTTCAAGGACTTTGATGTCAGGATATTTGGCAGCGATAACATCAAGATTACCTTGTGTACGCATTGCTGCAGCTTCATGACCATCGGCACCACGCATGATGACGATGTTGCCTTTGCCGCCGAGTTTTTCACCGATGTATTCCATTTGGAAGACACCAGCATCGATGGAGTTGGAACCAACATAGGTGGTGTAATCTTCTGAGCTCTTGAAGTTACGATTGACAGCGATCAGGGGGATCTTTGCGTCAAAAGCAGCTTTGGTGATGGCTTCGGTTGCGTCGGTGTTAACCGGGACAACAACGATCGCGTCAACGCCTTGTGCTACGAAGTTTTCGATTTGGCCGAGCTGAGTAGCAGCATCGTCTTTTGCATCAACCATGGTGAATTCAACGCCGAGTTCAGCAGCTTTTGCTTCTGCGGCTTCACGCATGTAGGTCAACCATTTGTCATCAAAGTTGGACATAGCGTAGCCAATTTTGACAGTTTCGGTAGCGGCAGCAGCGGTGGTTTCTGCGACAGCGGCTGTAGTTGCAGCGGGAGCGGCAGTTGTAGCGGTGGAAGCGCAGCCTGCAACTAGTGCAGCCATCATCGCAACCATCAGAACCAGGGCAAGAATTTTTTTGGACATGGTGGACTCCTCCTCAAATTTTGCTTTTTTATATAATCCGCCATCCTCATTTGAAAACGGTCGGTCTATACCAGTTAATAGTATTTCTGAAAGGGAATTTGTTCAAGGTCTATTATTTGGTGAAATAGTGTGAATGCTTTTAAACTGGTTAACTTGTTGTTACTTGTTCAATAGTTGCTCGGGCTCGTTAACACTTGCAATTATAGTTTTGTCCGAAAATACTGTCAATACAATTTGTGAAATTTTGCATAAAACCAAAATTTGTCACTCTTATTTTGTGCATATTATCCAACACATTGACAAGTTACTGTGAAATTTGCCTTGTTTCTATGACTTATCTGTGAACTACAGGTGTCAAAAATATTTATCTTTGATATATATCAAAAATATAACAGTTAGCATATATCTATTATCTTTTGATTGTTTTTAGATTCAATTATGAGTGTTTATCGATTAGGTGCAAAAAAACGATTGCTTCGGTGGCTTTTAGTTACAAAAGACAATTTAATTGGTTAATTTGAAGGTTCATTTAATTGTTAGGAAAACACATTGTGAGCGTTGTTCCGACTATGATATAATAACTCGTCTTCCGGCCCTATGGTCAAGCGGTCAAGACGCTGCCCTCTCACGGCGGAATCAGGAGTTCGATTCTCCTTAGGGTCACCAGAAAAGAATCGCCCTCGAGCAATTTTGCTCGAGGGCATTTTTATTTTATTGCGGAGTTGTTCGGAAACGGATTGTTGGATTTATTGACAGGTCACTTGCAGTCATGTCTTAATAATTGACCCAATTTGCCCCTGCATCGGCTGATTCGACGCATTTTTTGACGAATTTGACACCTTCAAATCCGGCATGGACATCCGGATACCAGAAACCTTCATCTCCGACAAGCCCGCCTTGATTCGCACGATCCATGGCGATCCCAAATCGTTGATAGAGATTCGACCAGGCCTCAAATAAGCCTTCTGGGTGGCCGCCACCAATGCGATCGTCGGCAATTGCAGACGGATAGAGATAACTCATGCCCCGTTCTAATAGGCGTACCGCTTCACCTTGGACTTCATATCGCAGTTGATTGGGGGTAACTGCATCCCATTCAATGCTCGCTTTGGATCCGGTGACCCGAATTTTGTGGCCAAATACGGAACCTGCGTTAACACTACTGGCCCACAAGGTACCAACGGCCCCACCTTCATATTCCATTAGGATGGTCGCGTTATCTTCGAGTGGGGCGCGGCTCTTGATAAAGCTTTGTCTTGAACACAAAAGTCGTTTAATTTTTAATGCTGGCGCGATGATTTCGGCGAGAAAGAGTGGATGCGTCGCCACATCGCCGATTACAAAAGATGGGCCAGCAACCTTGGGATCGACACGCCAATTTTGAACGGTGCTGCTTATTTTATCGTCTGCGGAATTACCGCCATGGGCAAATTGCATTTGTAAAATGCGAATTTCACCAAGATCACCGTTTTGGACCATCTGTCGGGCTTGTTCAATTGTCTGATGACCAGAATAGCCGTACGTGACGCCGACAACTCGATTCATTTTTTGGGAAAGTTCAATAAGTTCAACTGCTTGCTCTGTTTCAAAACACATTGGCTTTTCAACAACGACATGCAATCC
>JAQUDJ010000030.1:5616-17185 GCA_028685755.1 Eubacteriales bacterium
AGCATTTCTTCGTAAATTTCTTTGTTGACGTCTTTGAAATGAATGTAATCAATTCGGTCGATATACTTGCGGAGCCACGTTTCTGGATCCATTTTGGCATAATAAAGGTGTCCCGTATCAAAGAGGAATCCGGCCAATTCTTTTGGAACATCCGCAATCACTTTTTCAATTTCATCAGAAAATTCGATGAAGCCACCAGCATGTGGGTGTAAGACTGATCGCACGTGATAATCATTCCACGAGATTTCGGCAATGGTGCGAATATTGGTGAGCATGTCCTGATATCGTTCCGGTGAAAGACGCGGAGCAGTATCAGGATGGCCCGCGGTGTATGCACGTTCAGGGTGAAAATAATCCATGACCGTTAAATAGGGTGTAGCGAAGCGCTGATCATCGTCTTGCGAAACCGTTGGCAATTTGGTGATAAACGAACAGATGTCATGGGTTTGTTTGATTAAGTTTTCGCGATTTGTTGTGCTGACTAGATCGTCAAAAATCGTACCGACAATCACGGAAAGGTTGTTTTTTTGCAATTCAGCGGTGACTTCTTCAACATTGAGCGGAATATAGCCATAAGGCCCTAGCTCGATGCCACGAAAGCCAGAGAGGTTCGCTTCTTCTAACACGCGTTTCCAATTCGGAAGATAAGGATTTTTGGGGTCATCAACACCCCAGCAACTTGGGGCACAGGCGATTCGAATACTCATATTGGTCCTCCATAATTTTCGGCTTGATTTCGCTTTGGAGCTTATTCATATCAATTTTCGTGGGTGTTTCATATCCTTAGTCTAGTCGTGATCACCTCAAATCAAAACACATATCTTGCTAATCCTTATCCCAAGCAACTCATTAAAAAGTACTGCAAAGCCTTGCAAAGTAAGCATTTCTCACAGATTCGATACAGATATGAGCATTACCTTTAAAGCGGCATTTCTACAATCTTGCTATGCGGCGCAAAAATACCCCGATCAATGGCAGTCAATCGTTTGTCACAATCAACTTGTATTGAGCGGGGTATTTAGTGTTTAAGGTGTTTAGTATGGGGGATATCTGCTAGATGATTTATTGAATGTTTATGCTTCCGGTTCTACGGTCCGGTCTTCCATGGCGATATAGGGACGACGCTTTTGGACACATTTGTAAGCGGGGCGCACGATTCGGCCGCCACTAACTAGTTCTTCGATCCGGTGGGCGCTCCACCCCGCAATACGAGCAACAGCAAATATCGGGGTAAAAAGTTCTGGTGCAATGCCAAGCATGTCATAGATGAAACCTGAGTAAAAGTCGACATTAGCACAGACGATTTTGTCGCTTTTCTTGACGTCACGAAACACAGCCGGAGCGAGACGTTCCGCGATTGTGTAGAGTTCGTACTCATCTTCGCGACCTGATTCGAATGCCAGAGCCCGCGCATAGTCTCGTAAGAGCTTGGTGCGTGGATCGGACAAGGTGTAAACCGCGTGGCCAATCCCATAGATCAGACCACTTTTATCGTATGCTTCCTTTTTCAAAATGCGAGTCAGATATTCCGTGATTTCATTTTCACTGCGCCAATTTTTCACCGTATCGGCCATATCTTGCATCATCGTATAAGCTTTACCGCTCGCACCGCCATGTTGAGGACCCTTTAACGAACCGATTGCAGCGGCGATGGTTGAATACGTGTCAGAACCTGAAGAAGTAACCGCGTGGGTGACGAAAGTCGAATTATTGCCGCCACCATGTTCAGCATGTAGCACGAGGGCCAGGTCAAGGATTCGCGCCTCGAGCTCGGTGAATTGGCCGTCTTGACGAATCATATAGAGGAGATTCTGGGCGGTGTTGTAATCTGGGCGCGGTGCATGTAAGAAAAGGCTTTCCTTGTCGACGTAGTGGCGCTTGGCCATGTAACCATAGGCGACCATCACGGGGAAACGAGCGATCAGTTCTATGCTTTGACGCATAACATTTTCGATATCGATTGCATCCGCGTTTTGGTCATAGGAATAAGAAGCTAGCACGGATCGCGCCAGTTTATTCATGATGTCTGGGCTCGGTGCTTTGAGGATCATATCCTCGGTAAAATTGGGTGGCAAATCGCGTGATGCGGATAGTACAGCTTCAAATTGGTTCAGTTGCTCATCTGTCGGGAGCTCGCCAAAGAGTAGCAGATAAACGGTTTCTTCAAACCCATAGCGTTTTTTGCCATAAAAACCAGCCACGATGTCTTCGATAGACATGCCCCGGTAAAATAGTCGGCCTTCGACTGGTATGCGGTCGCCCTCTTGCACAATATGGGAAAAGACATCGCCGACTTCCGTTAAACCAACTAGAACGCCCGTGCCGTCGTCATTGCGCAGGCCTCGTTTGACACTATACTTTTCGTATAATGTCGGGTCGATACGTGATTTTGAAGCCGCGCTTTCAGCCATTTCATGAATTGCTTTTTTCTTCTCTAATTCTGATATCATCGTTGTTCCTCCTGTTGGGGGTATTTAGCTAGGGATGTATCTGCGATCATCAGTCGGTAGCTTTCTGCAGCATGACTGATATGGGTTTGCATCTGTTGACGCGCGAGTTCAGGATTATGATCGAGCATCGCGTTGAGTATCCCAGTATGTTCATTTATAACCGCTTCGGCCCGCGACTGGCGGGTCAAGCTGACCTGACGGGATTGACGCGTGTAATGGGCAATTGGGCTCAGAAAATTCTTGAGGACCCGACTGCCACTTGCTTTGAAGATTAGATCGTGAAAACGGGCATCGAGTTTGAGTAAATCTTCAAATTGGCCTTGGCTAAGCAGAGTTTTTGCTTGCGAGATAGTCTCCATCAGTTCTGCTGCAAGTTCTGGTGTCAAGTTTTTAGTCGCTTTTTGGGCTGCCATACTTTCCATGGTAATGCGGATTTCGTACCAGTCAAGCAAGTCAGCCTGATCAAGACCTTCGACGACAATACCTTTATTAGGTGTAGCGATGACAAGTCCATCCAATTGGAGTTGACTGAACGCTTCACGAACAGGGGTGCGACTGACGCCCAGTTCTTGACTGACGCGGATCTCAGTTAACGCTGTACCACGCGAGTAAGTCCCAGAAATAATCAGATCTCTGAGCTGGGTATACACGCGGTTACGCAAACTACCATGTATGGCCGATGAACCCGTTAAGGCTGTCATGTCGATTTAGCCTTCCTGCCTGGTAAAATTCAGCAGGCCGCCGGCTAAGACAATTTGGACTTGGCGATCTGAGAGCGGCAGACTGACGGCAATGGACTTTTCTTGCGTCACGTTATTGACAATGAGATTCTGGCCATTTGCCAGTCCTTCTATTTGCGTTTTGGCATCCTCAATGACCAGTTCGTCGAGTAAATCGATCGCATCATAATCTGCGGCATCAATAAATGTCAGAGGTAGGATCCCGTTATTGATCAGGTTTGCCATGTGGATACGAGCAAAGGATTTGGCTAGCACAGCTTTGACGCCGAGTTGAAGCGGGGCGAGCGCAGCATGTTCGCGACTGGAACCTTGACCGTAATTGGTCCCAGCGATGATAAACCCGCCGTTATTCGCTTTGGCGCGAGCTGGAAATTCCGGATCACAAGGCACGAGGCAGAAGTCTGCTAAATAGGGGACATTCGAACGATAGGGCAATAGCTTCGCATTTGAAGGCATGATGTGGTCCGTTGTGATGTTATCCTCGACTTTAATCAGTGTCTTGCCACTGATCGCAGATGGGGTTTTTGTGTTGATTGGGAAAGCCTTGATATTCGGACCGCGAACGACTTCGACGGTATTCTCCGCCGGCGCCGGCAAAATGACCATGTTGTCATTAATATCAAATGCGGCTGGCATGTTAACTTCTGGCATCTCGCCTAAGTCTCGGGGATCGGTGAGTACGCCGGCTAAAGCACTGGCAGCCGCGACTTCCGGGCTAACTAAGTAGACTTGGGCAGAGGATGTTCCCGAACGGCCGTAAAAATTCCGGTTGATTGTTCGCAATGACACTGCATTGGTTCGAGGGGATTGCCCCATGCCGATACAAGGGCCGCAAGCGGATTCGAGGATACGCGCACCGGCATCGATCATATCCGATAAAGCGCCAAGCTTGGCGAGCATCGCTAAGACCTGTTTTGAGCCCGGGGCAATGACTAATGAGACATTCGGATGCACACATTTGCCCTTGAGGATTGCGGCAACCTTCAACATATCAAACAAGGATGAATTGGTGCAGCTGCCGATCGCGACTTGGTCAACCGCAATCGGCCCGACTTCACGAACAGGTGCAACATTATCAGGGCTATGCGGTTTGGCGACGAGTATTTCAAGCTCATCCAAATTAATCGTGTAGGTTTCGTCATAAAAAGCATCAATATCAGGGCCAAGCTCTGTGAAATCAGCTTCACGGCCTTGTGCTTTGAGAAAAGCGCGGGTCATCGCGTCACTTGGAAAAATTGAAGTTGTTGCGCCAAGTTCAGCACCCATATTGGTAATCGTGGCGCGTTCCGGGACGGTCAAATGAGCCAGTCCAGGACCCGTATATTCAACAATTTTACCGACACCACCTTTGACAGTCATCAGTCGCAGGACTTCGAGGATTATATCTTTCGCACTGACCCACGGGCGCAGCTTACCTGCCAAATGAACATTGACCATTTGGGGCATAGTCAGGAAGTATGCACCGCCACCCATGCCCACTGCGACATCAAGGCCGCCAGCACCAATCGCTAACATCCCTAAGCCACCACAGGTCGGAGTATGGCTATCAGAACCAAGCAGGGTCTTCCCTGGTTTGCCAAATCGTTCAATGTGTACCTGATGGCAGACACCGTTGCCGGGCTTGGAGAATCGAATGCCGTATTTGCTCGCAACTGTCTGGATATACATGTGGTCATCAGCATTTTCAAAGCCGGTCTGTAATGTGTTGTGATCAATGTACGCCACCGAGATTTCGGTTTTGACACGCGGGATGCCAATGGCTTCAAATTGTAAATAAGCCATCGTGCCGGTTGAATCTTGGGTCAAGGTCTGATCGATCCGAATCGCGATTTCTTGTCCGGCAACCATCTCACCACTGACTAAATGATCACGAATAATTTTCTGTGCTGTCGTTAACCCCATGGTCGGACCTCCAGTTGATTGTATACAATAATTTTTAATCATTATCATGCAAGAAACCGGACTCTGTCAACCTGTTTGGCTGACATATATCCGGTTTTTCTGCACATTTTCGAACATTTATGAAATTTTTGGATTTTCTTCTTGCATTTTTGTTGTTTTGACAATGGAGCATGTCTGGATTATTGGTATCAATTCATCAGCCGACTAACAAACGGCCTTCAGGATGGACAATTTCACGTTTTTTCACGCCTCGCATGGCTAAACTGATCGCAAATGAGGCTGGGCCGACGCGACCTAAATACATCGCAGGAATCAAGACCATCCAGCTCCATTGCGTTAATTGTGCAGTTCCTGCTGCTGAAAGACCAACGGTTGCAAATGCTGATGTCGCTTCAAAGAAAAGATCCATAAAACTGAAGCGGTTAGCTTCTAAGGCATTGACCTCAAAATAGCCAAGTGACATCGTTGTTACAAGGACGATCAGCAAGCCAAGTCCTAACACGGCCAATGAACGGGTAAAGGTTTCACGTGACAGACGATGGCGTGAAATGACAATCTCATCGTGTCCAGTGATATCAGATAGGATCGTTGCGACAAAAACGGCGAATGTCGTGATTTTGACACCACCGCCGGTCGAGCCAGGCGCGGCGCCAACAAACATTAGAAGCACGGTAATGAACTTTGATGTATCAAACAACGAAAACTGATCAATACTATTAAATCCGGCAGTGCGCGGTGTGACAGCTTGAAAAAAGGCGGCTACGAAACGTTGGTTTTCTGGCAGCGAACCAAGGGAAAATGCCGTTTGGTGATTGTTCCACTCGGAAGCTAGAAATGCGATTGTCCCAACGAAAATCAAAACGCCAGTTAATGCGAGGACAACGCGCGCATGAAAGTTAACTTTTCTATTTTTTCGGAATAAGATTATTTCGTTCCAAACCACAAATCCAAGACCGCCAGAAATAATCAATAGAGCAGTTGTAATTAGCACAATGGGGTCATTATTGAAGGCGACTAAGCTAGAAAACTTGCCCGATACTGTATCGCCGTGCAAGTCAAACCCTGCGTTGCAAAACGCTGAAACGGCCTGGAAAGAACCTTTGACAATGCCTTCAGCAAGCCCATAGCGCAACGAAAAACGCCAAGACAAAATAACAGCACCGATTCCTTCAATTGTAAAGGTAATAAACATGATGCGACGGACGAGGCTAAAGACATCATCGAAGCTAAAGCTAGCTGTTGATTCCTGAGTGACAACGAGTGTTTTGAGGCTTGCTTTACGGCGGAGAAAACTGTAAAAAAAGCTTGTTATTGTAACAATGCCTAAGCCACCGATTTGTATCAATAAAATGATGACCCATTTGCCAAAAGTGCTCCAATAGGTCGCGGTATCTTCAACAACGAGCCCCGTCACACAAACAGCAGACGTTGATGTGAAAAGGCCTTTCAGAAAGCCGCCACTTTGCCCGCTAGCCGTCGCAAAGGGCAATGTTAAGAGCACGCCGCCAATTAGAATAATGATCAAAAACGACGAAACGATCAGGCGGGTTGGATTGATATTGAGCAGTTTTGCCGCCTTAGGTAAGGATTTGCTCTTGTGCACGACAGCCATTATCTCGTCACCTTATCTACGAACCATATTTTTCCAGATTATTCCATAATCATCTTCATCACAAATTAACAGAATCGTGTCGTCAGGTTTCATGATTAAATTGCCACGGGGTGATTCAACCGTACCATCCGTCCGTGTGATAAGGACAACTTTGCTATCGCCTGGAAAATTATAATTTTCGAGTTGCGCTCCACAGGCAGTTGAGCGCGGCGACAAACTAAATTCGACAATCGATTTTTTCGTCCGTTCAATTTTAAGCGCAATTCGCATCCCTTCGTAGTCAACTTCTTGTTCGATAATATCGGCTAGAATTGAAGTCCCGGAATAGACTTTGTCGACGCCTAGACGCGTAAACATCTCGGCATTTTTGGGGTTATTGACGCGAGCGACTGTGTGCTTGATGTTGAAGCGCTTTTTAGCAACTTGACATCCGACGAGATTGTTCTCATCTTTGCCCGTGACGGCAATGTAAAAATCAGCATTTTGACAGCCAACTTCAGTTAACATGCGTATACTCGTACCATCACCGTTAAACACATCGACCTCATCAAAATCAGTGGCGATTTTTTCACTGACTTCCTTTTGTAATTCGATGAGCGAAATCTGGTGACGATAAGGGCGCAGGGTTTTGATCAAGTAATAGGCAAGTTTGCCGCCGCCAACGATGATAATGCGCATGATGCGGTCCTTTCAGCTAGAAAATTTTACTGAATATCTGCCAGTACGAGCAAATCTCCGGTCTGAATTTTGAGACCTGGGATCGCTAAATGCATTTTGCCATTGCGGATGACCCCAAAAACGAGCTTACCAGTATCCGTACTGAGGTCACACACACTATCACCAATAATCATTTTATCGATCGGCACCGTTGTATAAACGATCGGAGCACCATATAACTGATGGACTTCGGTATCTTGTTCGCCTTCTATTTCTCGTAAAAAAGCATCAACAGTTAATTCCGTCGAGCAAATTGTATTAAGTCCAAATTCGTCAAAGGCTTCTTTACTCACTGGATTAAAAATGCGTGTGATGATTTGTTTAACATTGAAAACATCTTTAGCTATTTGGGCAGTCATAATATTGATATTGTCATTTTGCGTAACAGCGCAAACCACGTCAGCGGTCTGAATGCCGGCTTGCTTTAAGACATCGCGGTCAATCGGTATGCCTGTGATCTTGATGCAATCAATATCATCTGCTTGTGACATCAATTTACTATCACTTTCAATAATAACGACATCATGACCGATGGAGACCAACTGGCGGGCTAGTGATGATCCAACTTTGCCGCAACCGATGACGATTATTTGCATATGTAAATCACCTCGTAAGTGCCTTTTCAACATTCATTTATCGGATAAAAAAAGCCTAAATAGAATCGTAGCACTTTTCATTTAAAGTTCAAGAGAATTGCTGTTATTTGTCGCTTATTTCGTGATTTTCTGCCATCCAATGGCACAAAATTGCAGCGGCGGCGGCGGCATTAAGGGATTCTGCACGGCCAGGCATGCTGATCTTTAAGCGTCTATCGGCAAAGTCGATCGCCGGTTTCGATAAACCGGAGCCTTCGTTACCGATCAGAAGCGCGGCAGACCGTGGCAAAGTAGTTGTCTCGGTCAGTTTCTCGCCAGATAAATCAGCAGCTACAATCGTGATTTCAGATAACTTGAGCCACTTGATTGCGGCCTCTATGTCAGGCATCCGGTAAAGAGGCAGGTGAAAGGTCGATCCCATGGCTGAACGAAGGGCTTTGTCACTGAAAGGATCCGCGGTCGCACCGACAATTATCACACCAGAAAAAGCAAATGCATCTGCCGTGCGAATCAACGTACCCAAATTGCCCGGATCTTGGACATCCTCTAATACTAAATATAAGCCATCGTGTTGTGCATGAATCTGTTGCTCACAGTTTGGATCGATAACAGGTTCTTGCGCAACAAGAGCAATTCCTTGTGGACTTTCTGTTGCCATGAGGTCATTAAAAAGACGATCTTCTAACACGAGTGCTTCAAAAGGTTTACTTGTCTGATCAGTAGTAATCGTGATCAAGGCTTGTTCAATTGTCGAATACCGGCCGTTTTGCATGGCATCTTGCCGCATTAATAGATAACGGGGCATCACACCAGCTTCGATTGCTTCCTCGACTTGGCGGAAGCCTTCGATCAAAATTAAACCGGCGTGCCGAGCTTTGCGCGATACACGAAGCTGTTTAATCGATTTATAGGTCACGTTATCGCGACTGCTGATCGCTTTGAAGTCTAATGACATCTTGGTACTGCCTTCATGAGTCTTTGTAAAACAGTAGGGACGGATTTCTTCAAAAAGAAATCCGCCCCTATTTAATGCTTTTATCGTGTTAGGTCGATATTAAAGCGCTGCTTTGGCTTGGCTGCAAAGTGATGCGAAGCCAGCCGGATCATTGACAGCGATATCAGCGAGGACCTTGCGATCCAGCATGATGCTAGCTTTAGACAGACCGTTCATGAAACGACTGTATGATAAGCCATTGATGCGGGCTGCCGCATTGATGCGAACAATCCACAATTTTCTGAAGTCACGCTTTTTGGCCTTGCGGTCACGATAAGCGTAGCTTAAGGATTTCATGACTTGTTGATTGGCAACCTTGAACAGCTTGGACTTGTGGCCAAAATAGCCCTTCGCCAGCTTGAGGATTTTTCTGTGACGGGCTCTGGCCCGGATCGATCTTTTAACACGTGTCATCTCGTATTACCTCCCGTAAACGCGTAATAGTCAAACAGCTGCGAAGCGCTGCTTATTTGTAAGGAATCATCTGTTTGATTGTGTGCAGGTTAGTTGCGGCGACCTCAACGGATTTACGCAGGTTGCGTTTACGTTTGGTAGATTTTTTAGTCAAAATGTGCTTTTTGAAAGCTTGACTGCGCATGACTTTGCCAGTGCCTGTGACCTTGAATCTCTTTTTGGATGCGCTGTGGGTTTTCTGTTTAGGCATTGTGCTTTTCCTCCCTTACTGGTTTGCCTTGGCAGGCGAATTATTTTTTGAGCGGGGCCAGGAACATCACCATGTTCCGTCCTTCGACCTTGGGGTCACGGTCGATCGTGCCGACAGCCGAACAAGCTTGGGCAAATTGCTTCATCACTTCATAACCGCGGGATGTGTAAGTCATTTCACGGCCTCTGAATTTGATAACTACTTTGACTCGGTCGCCCTCTTCTAAGAAGCGGCAAGCATTCTTGGTCTTGTATGACAGATCGTGTTCCTCAGTCGTCAGCTTCATGCCGATTTCTTTGATTTCGGTGATCCGTTGGTTTTTCTTGGCTTCTTTTTCCTTTTTGGCTTGTTCGAACTTGAACTTGTTGTAGTCCATGATTTTACAAACCGGATTGTCAGCCTGGGCCGAGATCAACACGAGATCGAGGCTCTGTTCTTCGGCACGTCTTCTGGCTTCGATGATCGAGACAACCCCGATCATACTGCCGTCGCTTTCAATGAGACGAACCTGTGAAAATCTGATGCCATCATTGATCATTTGACCATTGTTTGCTTTGGCGATACGAATACACCTCCTAGGTAGTCAACTAAAAATGGAGCGGATGCTTTGACATCCGCTCCATCGAAAACAGGCTGTTGCCTGAAGTTCACTCGATGTACCTCTTCGCTTGGCTTGAGGTGAGAAGCGGATGCTCCTGCTTGCTAATGTAGGTAGTCTACCGGCTAAAACTAATTCTGTCAAGCTTATCTCGGAAATCGCCTCGCAACGCCATGAAACGCCTTAAAATTTATACTTCAGGGGTCACGATCACAAGCAAGGCACCGCTCTCGAGGATTATGGAAATCGGCACCTCTCCCACGGGGCGATTGCTCACTGCCCGGCAACTACCGCGTGGTAGCGTGGCGTTTACAAGCGGATATTTCAGTCCCGTGTAGGTCAATCCGGTGATTTTCGGTGAAATCGGGACTGCAGATACCGCATAAGGTATGGCGGTTGGTATATTTTTTTGCGTGTAATCAGGCAGGAAATTCGCGAGATTTATTTCGAGACGATCAGGACCCACAAGTGGATAGAGATAACTCAACCCATCACTGAGCAACACGTGAAATTTCTGTTCTGCAAGTTGAACGGCCATCAGTTGATTAGCCAAAACGTGGTCAGGCCGACCACCCAATGCCCCCAAAAAAACGATTTCAATTTTTTCGGGTGGGATCTGAACTGGAGATTCACCCGCCACGTTTTGGGTTAATCGGTGTAGTGCGCTGACGACCGCTAACTCGGCATCCGTTTCATTTTTCACGCTCGGGTAGCGTTCGATCGTGACATGAGACGCTTGTAGCCATGCCAAATCGGCAGTCTCGATCGAATCTAGGTCACCGACCAAAAGATCTGGCACTCGATTGATGCGACGGAGGTGCCGGGCCCCGCCATCAGCACAGATTAGTACATCTTGCTTGTCGAGTAACTTTAGTAGGCCATCATCGCTCAGAATTTGACCACTGAGGACAATGACTAGCCGATAGTGAGCGGAGCCTGTTTTGATCAAGGTCTTATTCAGCGGGCAGCTAAACGCAGATCGCGCAAAGCCTGAGCCGGATCTGGCTTGCCGTAACAGGCACTGCCTACAACAATCATGTTCGCACCAGCTTCAACGGTGCTGCGAATATTCTCAAGTCCAACGCCACCATCAATTTGGATGTGGATCGGACGATTTAACTCGTTGATCATTTGCCGCAAACGACGAATTTTCTCAGTCATTGTCGGAATGTATTTCTGTCCACCAAAACCGGGGTTGACGGTCATCAACAAAACCATATCGACGTATGGCAGAACTTCTTCTAAAGCCCGTAATGATGTGCCTGGATTGATCGCGATACCTGGGGTGCAGCCTGC
>JAQUDJ010000002.1:0-53576 GCA_028685755.1 Eubacteriales bacterium
TCAAGATTTGTTCAATGTTTGATACCTTGAAAGCCTGCGCAGAAATCGCCGAAGCGAGTGGCATCCGGATGAATCTCGAAGCGCTGAATATCACGACAGATCATGCAGGTAATTTTCTCAAAACGACACAAATGGGTGCAGAGATGACCCGCCTGATCAACTGTGACAAGCTAAAGCTACTCTATGATGTTTACCACATGCAATTAAACGAAGGCGCGATCATCGATACAATGACGACCTATATTGATCAAATTGGCCACGTCCACGTCGCCGATGCGCCAGGCCGACACGAACCGGGAACCGGTGAAATCAACTATACCAATGTCTATGCCTGTCTTGAAAAGCTTGGCTATCAAGATCGCGTTGGGTATGAGTTATTCCCGCTGACGACTACCACTCAAGCTGTTCAGGCGATCATGGCTGGTTAATTTTGCGAAGTTTGTCTAAAAATCATGCAAAAACAAGATATTATCGCAAAAAACAAGATCAAAAATTAAGTGTGAGTGAAATGGCCAAAATTGCGGTGAAAAGTGCTTCTGGCATAAAAGATTAGAACAATATATTGTTTTGCGAAGCAAGATTGGCAATAGAAAGCAGTCCGCTGTGGCGGTAGAATAATGACAACACCACACAAACGTTAGAAAAGATTTTTTTAAAAATGGTGTGTATGAATTATCAATTTTCTTTTACCATGTCTGGACCGCATGGTGGACTTTTTCCTCAAGACACAAAAGGATAGCTGGTGGGCTATCCTTTTTGTGTTTTCGCAAGTGAATAACAAATAATAAGGGGAATTAAATGGAATTGAAAATCGGATTAGTAGGAACAGGTGCAATTGGACGCACACACATCGATCGTATTAATAATAGTTTACAAGGGGCACGCGTCATCGCCTGCTCGGATGTAAATATTAATTTTGGACAGGAAGTAGCTGAAAAATTTAATTTAGCGTTCTTTGCTGACGCTCATGCCATGATTTCGGATAGCGCGATCGATGCGGTTATCATTACAACAGCAGACCCTTTTCACGAAGAATTTGTATTAGCTTCAATCAAGGCCGGTAAATTTGTCTTTGTTGAAAAACCACTTGCTCCAGAAGCTGATGCTTGTAAGCGCATCATTGATGCTGAGATGACTAGTGGCAAAAGACTCGTTCAAGTTGGCTTCATGCGTCGTTATGATCCGGGCTACCGTCAATTAAAAAAGCTAATTGAAAGTAAAACCTATGGCGAACCATTGCTGTTACATTGTGTGCACCGCAATGCTTCTTCAGGGGACGGTTGGACCACCCCAATGGCGGTCGAAAATTCGATGATCCATGAGATAGATGTATTACGTTGGTTGCTCGGTGAGGATTACGCCACAGCCGAAGTGCAATTTGGAAAACGTACACGTCATGTGGATGATACAATTCAAGATCCCCAAATTCTTATTTTGACAACAAAATCTGGTGTCCGAATCGATGTTGAATCATTTGTGAACTGTCGTTATGGCTATGACATCAAATGTGAAGTTGTCTGTGAAGAGGGCACTCTCAATTTAGCTGAACCGGCAAATGCGATGATTCGGACTAATGCCTCTCGTGTCACACCGATTTGCGCAGACTGGTCTCAGCGTTTTGTTGATGCATATAATGTCGAATTTCAGGAATGGATCAATGCTTGTCTTGCAGGTCGAGTGGATGGTCCGAATTCTTGGGATGGATATGTTGGTCAAGTTACCGCCAAAGCCGCCTCCAAGGCTCGAGAAGCTCAGTCGGTAACCACGATCGAGATCGAAAACTGCCCCAGTTTCTATCAATAGTAGTCTCTGTCACTCAATTTGAATAGCATATAATTGTCCAAACAGATTTCCAGATGAGGAGAACAAAATGAAACTTGCAATCTGCACAGATGTTTACTTGAATTTAGCTTATCCCGAAATGCTAGACAAAGTAAAATCTCTAGGGATCGACGCTGTTGAGATGACTACTGGGGGTTGGGGACCTTGTCCGCATGTTAATCGACTTGAGTTATTGAATGACCCAGGCAAACTCCTTGAGTTTAAAAATGAACTATTAAAACGCGGCATGGAGATTTCTGCGCTTAACTGTTCAGGTAATCCACTTTGCCCAGGTGAAATGGGTGAAACACACACGAAAAGCACATTTGAGACTGTTGTATTAGCGAGTAAACTCGGTGTTAAAAGCATAGTGATGATGTCCGGTTGCCCTGCAGGTGCCCCAGGAGACATGATCCCCAATTGGATTACTTCGACTGTTTCATGGCCAGATTATTTGGCTCCAGCATTAGCGTATCAGTGGAATGAAGTCGCAATTCCGTGGTGGAAAACCTTTGTTGAACATTGTAAAGTGCATGGCATCGAAAAAGTCGCAATTGAAGAACTTCCTTGCCAACTTGTATATAATCCTGAGACCCTTTGGAAATTGCGCAATGCCGTTGATCCGATTGTTGGGATCAATTTGGATCCGTCACATCTCATCGCAATTGGCGCAGATCCAATTGCTTCCGCTCGTGCATTAAAGGGGGCAATTCATTACATCCACGGAAAAGATGCTCGTATCGAACGCGGACTTTGCGATGTGAATGGACTTCTTGAAACGAAGTCAGTATTAGACACTGAGAACCGAACATGGAATTACGTCGCTGTCGGTTGTGGAAAAGATTTACAATGGTGGAAAGAATTTTTCTCTGTCTGTCGCATGGTTGGTTATGATGGATATGTTTCGCTTGAAATGGAAGATCTGACCATGACTGTTGAGGCAGGTGTACTTACATCGGTTGATGCCTTGAAGCAAACAATTAGCAAATAATTACACAGATTTTTGCCCTGTAATGTTTTCTCCTTGAAATGCAGAAAACATTACAGGGATCTCTCAATTAATTAAAGTGATACCCATATATTTCCGGATCTATGACTTTTGAGACTGGCATGAATAAATTTCATCCCATAGACCCCATCACTCACCGTTGGATAGGTATAAGATGCTTGATCGGTGCCTGCTTTCAGACCAATTAGATTCATGCAAAAACTTCGATATATATTGCCGAAAGCTTCTGAAAAACCCACTGGGGCGCCAGATACAGCGCGCATTAATCGCTGGCTTTCGATACACGTATAGCTTCGACCGATTGTAATGTATTGAGGTGGCTCATTGACGTACGTGACGGTAATGGCATTGTTGTCTCGATGCGTCCAGACGATTGAGCCCTTTTCACCAAATATTTCAACTTTCAAATCAAATTCATGACCCGTTGCAATTTGTGAAGCCCACAGAACACCGGACACGCCGTCAGGATACTTAGCCAGAATTGTCGCATTGTTTTCTAGCGGATGTGTATTTGGAAAATAGTCGAATTGGGCAAGTACAGATTCTGGATGGAGCCCGGTAATTGCTGCGACTAAGTGCTCAAGATGGGTACACATATCTGCGGTACAACCTGATTCGCCAGCTTGTGACTGATCTAAGCGCCAGGTAGACTGTTCAGATTTGCCGGTTTTTTGCGCAACGATAAACCATTCTTGAGGAAATTCGGCGCGAATTGTCAATAATTTTCCCAGTGCGCCGCTATCGATCAGGTGCCTTGCTTCTTTAATGATGGCATATCCCGCGTATGTATATGTGACACCAAACAGTAAGTTTTGTGATTGGGCGATTGATTCAAGCTCGAGCGCTTCCGCAACCGTCAGGGTCAATGGTTTATCACATACCACATGGATGCCTTGCAACATAAAGGCTTTGGCGATGCTATAATGGGAATTATTAGGGGTCACAATTGTAACAAAATCAATTTTATCCACACGTTTGCCTTCGGATGATGCCATCGTTTCGTAATCAGGATAGATTCGACTTCCATCAACAATCCCCCACGCTGAAGCTGTTGCCTGGTTATTGTCCCAATTTCTCGAAAAGCAGCCAGCACTCAATTCAGCGAGATTATCCATAATCGCACCACTGCGATGAAAGGCACCAATAAAGGATCCCTTGCCACCACCAACCATCCCAAATTTCAATTTCATAACATCTACCTCAGCATCCTTAATTTTTTAGATGATTTAACTACCCACTAAAGACCAACGAAAAAGACTTGACTATCAAAGAAATTGTATAACATAATTAGGATAAAGATATATACTTAAAATAACATATACCCTTATAATCATTTCAAACAATAGGAATAATCCAGATAACATTTGATCGGCTTTGCATTGCATGATGGAGTAATTACATGTATCAAATTTATCCAAATAGAGAATTTAATACAATATTCAGAGATCAGTCCAAACCAGAGTTGCTGCATGTGACTGAGGTAGTCGGAAAGCCCACTTGGACCCACCCCATGCACAAGCATGAAGATATGTGTGAACTGGTACTTATCGTCGAAGGCAAAGGCCACTACATTATTAACAACAATAAATACACGGCTGAAAAAGGTGACTTGCTCATCTATAACAAAGGTGTATTGCATGATGAAAGTTCAGATTCAAATGAGACTTTGAATCAATTTATTTTAGGTTGCAGTAATGTCTTCATCGAAGGCTTGGACGACATGTGTGTCATTCCTTCGTTTATCCAACCGATCGTAAATATTAGAGATCATTTTGAGATATTTAAAGCATATTTTCAGACAATTATGCAAGAGTGTGCTGAAAAGCCATTAAATTACGAGCTTATTAGCCAAAATACCTTGTCCAATATCATCATCCTTATTAATAGAATCGTTCAAACCAGTGAAAAGGATCATATCGTCATTACACAAAGTGAGCTCGCTTTGAAAATCAAAGCCTTCATTGATGAAAATTATATGAAGGACATCAAGTTAGAAGACTTAAGTAATCAATTCCATTTCAGCACCTATTACCTTTGCCATATCTTCAAAAAGGAATTATTCTTTTCCCCCATTGACTACCTCATACATCGGCGGATCGGTGAGGCCCAGCAACTCTTACTTTCGACCAAACTATTGATTGGTGAAATTGCGGAGAAAGTTGGATATACCAATGTTAACTACTTCGGACTAATCTTCAAACGCGTGACTAGTGTTTCACCAGGGGAGTTTAGAAATTCAGAGTCAATCAATCGGTCGCTAAAAGCCGCCCCTAAAAACTAAATGTAAACTGTTTCTTGTGCAACCGAACAATAACCACAAAGGGGATGGCCATCCGGCTGTCCCCTTTGTGCATTCTGCCAAAACAGCACGCAATAACAAGATATTTGAGTAAAAAACAAGATGTTATAACTTTTAAATAACAATAAGATAAATTAGACGCTAAACGTGCAAAATGCACAAAGCAGAAGAGCAAGATATTGAATCGTGTAGCAAGATACACAATAGAAACTCGCTTATTTGAGCCATAAAATAGCAATATGTCCCAACACAAAAATATTTTTGGAGGAAAGAGCATGAAAAAGATCTTGTCACTCACTGTTGTACTCACACTGTTAGTTGCACTTCTGGCTGGTTGCGGAGCAACAGCAACGACAGCACCGGCAGCTACCACTGCTGCTGCAGTAGCAGAAGCAACAACCGCGGCGACTGAAGCTGGTTTGAAAGTTGAAGACTTGAAAATTGGTGTCGTCATGAAATCTTTTGATGAATTCCAGACCGCTCTGATTAACGGTGCTGTTGATCAAGCCGTTTCAATGGGCGTCAAAAAAGAAAACATCATCACACTCGCTCCTAAAAACGAATCTGACGTCGTTGGCCAAGTGCAGATGATTGAAAACTGCATTTCTCAAGGTGTCAACATCCTCGTTCTTTCAGCAGAAAATCCGGATACTGTTAATGCTCCTTTAATGGCAGCATCAGCAAAAGGCATCAAAATCGTTATGGCTGATACCGATGCACCGAAGTTCGAAGATCCTAACAAAGTTACCTTTATTGGTACAGACAACTATGCTGCTGCTCATGATGGTGCTGCTGCCTTCTTGAAAACCTACGCTAAAGCTGGCGACAACATCGTCATCCTGCGTGGTAAACTCGGCGACACAAACCATGACGCCAGAACAAAAGGCTTATCTGATGCTGTCACAGAAGCTGGCATGACTGTCCTCGATGTTCAGGATGCAAACTGCGAACCTGACAAAGCTGCCAATATCATGGAAAACCTGATCACCAAATACGGCGACAAAATCAATGCTCTCCTCGTAACCAGTGACAGCATGGCTGTTGGTGGTATCACATCCCTTAAAGCTGCTAACAAACTTGACCAGGTTGCAGTTTGCGGATTTGACGGTTTCCAAGTTTCAATTCAATTGGTTGCTGACGGTTCAGAAGAAATGATCATCGCCCAGAAACCTTACTGGATGGGTCAAGAAGCTGTTAAGAACGGCGTTGCTGCTCTCCTCGAAGGCAAAACCTTTGAAAAATACATTGATCCAGGCATCCAAATCATCGATAGCTCCAACTACAAAGAATTCCTGAAATAATTATTCATTAACTGAATAGACTAGAGGGGGTTATCCGGCTAAATGGATAACCCCCTTCTAAATGAAACAACATCAAATTTAGTCTTCAACAATTTTCCCTATCATAAACCAAAACTAATTCCTAAATTTCTGAAAAGAGGTGAGAAGATTTGAGCGAGATAGCGGTTGAATTACGGAATATTACCAAAATATTTTCGGGTGTAACTGCGCTTGATGGCATGTCAATCGCCTTGAAAAAAGGTGAAATACATGGGCTTATCGGCGAAAATGGTGCTGGAAAATCAACGTTAATCAAAGTATTGTCTGGCGTGCACATTCCGGAAAAGGGCGAGATCATTTTTGATGATCAACCTGCAAAGTACACAAGCCCGTTAGAAGCCAAACGCATGGGTATTACGTGCGTTTATCAAGAACTGAATATCGCTAAAGACTTGTCTATAACGGACAATCTCTTTATGGGTGAATACGTTAAATCCAAATCAGGCCTTCTTGACTACACTTATATGAACAAGCGGGCACGCGAAGTCATGGAAGAAATGGGTCAAGATCTCGAGCCAACCAAACAATGTGGATTGCTCGGTATGGGTCAACAACAAATGGTCGAAATTGGAAAATCAATTTTGTCCAATTCAAAAGTGATCATACTAGATGAACCCACATCAAGCTTAGGCGAAAAAGAGTCCCAACTTTTATTTGAAATTGTAAAAAAGCTGAAGGCGCAAGGCAAAGCAATCTTATTCGTTTCACATAAGTTGGAAGAAATATTTGAACATTGCGATGTCGTGACAGTCATGCGTGATGCTAAGCACATCATCACAACGCCGACATCGGCAATTAACAAGGATCAGTTAATTTCTTATATGGTTGGACGTACGCTGAGTAACTTGTTCCCCAAGATTAAGACGACACCTGGTGATGTCGCGATGGAGATCAAAGATTTTTCAAGTGTTGGGGCCTATCGGAATATCAACTTCAAAGCACGATATGGTGAAATACTTGGATTTGCTGGGCTAGTCGGAGCAGGCCGAACTGAGCTGTTTAGAGGTATCTTTGCAGCAGATAAAAAAGATTCCGGTCAAATTATAATTGACGGCAAAGTTCAAAACATTAAGTCCCCGGCCAAGGCGATTGCCAATATTGCCTTTCTTACTGAGGATCGAAAAGCGCAAGGTCTGGTTCTCTCAGAAACAATCGCTAGAAACATTAGTCTTGTCAATCTCTCAACATTTACAAGGGGCCTATTTCTTGATGATAAAAAAATAATTAGTCAAGCAGAGGACTGCGTTAAAAAATTGAGGATCAAAACCAACTCGATTTATAAGCTTGCAGGCGATCTGAGTGGCGGTAATCAACAAAAGGTCGTTATAGCAAAATGGATCAACATGAAAGCCAATATTTTTATCTTTGATGAACCCACTCGTGGTATCGATGTTGGTGCAAAGATTGAAGTCTATAACGTCATGAATGATCTCATAAAAGCGGGTAAGTGCGTCATTATGATTTCCTCCGAGCTGCCTGAAATACTAGGCATGAGCGATCGCGTCATCGTCATGCGAGGTGGCAAAATCATGGCAGAAATTGACTGCTCGAGTGATCAATTCAACCAAGAAGATATTATGAAAGCTGCATGGGGAGGCGTGTTAAAGTCATGAAAATCAATATTTTAAGTCGCGACAAAAAAATGCCAGCATTTGTTGGCCCGCTATTAGCGGTATTTATACTGTCTATTATTCTTTCACTGATATCCGATCGCTTCTTGTCTCTTGACAACTGGATGAATATCCTCAGACAAACAGCATTGAATGCCATTATCGCTATTGGTATGTTGATGGTTATGTTGACGGGTGGTATTGATCTTTCCGTCGGTTCAGTTGCAGCCCTTGCAGGTTGTGTCATGGGCGTTTTACTCCAAAGTGGCGTTCATAATGAGTTCGTTTTGATCGCCGCGGGCTTGGCAACAGGCGCTGCAGCTGGTTTAATCAACGGCTTGCTTTTCACGCAACTTGAGTTGCCACATCCCTTTGTCTCGACGATGGGTACTCGAATGATTTTTCGAGGGCTTGCATTGTTGATCACGGGTGCAGCACCAATTTCTGGTTTCTCGGCTGGCATCTTATTCTTAGGCTATGAAAATGTCGCTAAAATTTTCCCAGTTAGTTTCGTTTTAGTCATATTCATCTTCTTAGGAATCAATATTTTCCTGAATAAAACTGCATTGGGCCGCAAAGTCTACTCAGTTGGTGGCAATAAGGAAGCTGCTCGTCTCTCTGGTATCAATGTTAAAAGAACGTTGAATTTTGCTTACATGATGTCTGGGATTATGGCTGCTGTGGCTGGTATTGTGCTCCTAGGCCGCATCAGTTGTGCTTTCCCTGTCGCCGGCGAAACCTTTGACATGGATGCAATCGCCGCTGTTGTTATTGGTGGTGCTTCATTCCTTGGTGGTAAAGGGACCGTAATGGGTACCCTAATCGGTGCATTGTTGATCGCGATCATCCGTAACGGCTTGGACCTGCTCGGAGCGATGTCCGATGCACAATTTGTCGTCATTGGTGCAGTTATCATCGTTGCTGTTCTAGTTGATGTTATCCGAACCAAAACCGAAGAAAAATCCAGAAGACTTGCGCAAGCAAAAGTAATGGAATAAGCGACCGATTTATACGCTAAATTCCAAAACAATTTCAATCTAAACAGCCGAAATAAAATTTTAATATCAAGGAGTATGGATTATGAGACTGCAAGATAAAGTCATTATGGTTACCGGTGGGGCCAAAGGCATTGGTGGAGCAACAGCAAAAATTTGCGCAAGCTATGGCGCAAAGGTGATCGCAGTTGACTACAACGAAGCCAGAGTAAAACAAAATGTGGATGAGATCATTGCTGCCGGTGGCGACGCCATTTGGGCGGTAGCCGATGTGACCAAACGTGATCAGATTATTGCGGCTATCAACAAAGGCCTCGAAAAATATGGCAGAATCGACGGGCTGTTTAATGCGGCTGGCGTTGACAGAATTTGTAGCATCCTGGACATGAGCGATGATGAATATGATTACAACATGAACATCAATGTTAAGGGTACCTTTATCTGCAGCGCCGAAGTTGCCAAAGTCATGATTGAGAATGGCAACAAAGGCCGAATTGTTAACACCTCCTCGATCGCAGCAGTTCGCGAAGAAGCTCACAATATGACCTACTGTGTTTCCAAAGCTGCTGTTAGCATGATGACTCGGGTTATGGCTCTAGAATGGGCACCGTACAACATTACGACTGTTGCGGTTCAACCCGGCAACATCGAGACCGACATTCTGCGGGAATCCTTTACCAATCGTGGCAAAGCAGAAGGTAAGGACGTTAAAGAATTCTATACAGAAATGGAAGCAACTATTCCAATGGGATATATTGGTCGTCCGGAAGAGATCGGCGAATTCGTGGCGTTCCTGTTTGATGATCGCTCCGCATATATTAACGGCAACAGCATCCTGATGGCCGGCGGCAAGATAATGGCTTAATCCATTATCAACACTTCAAAATACAATCAAGGAGACCTAAAGCGATGAAGTCTATTATTTTCAAAAAACCGGGCGAGTGGGCATACGAGGACAGGCCTATTCCGCAAATCAAGAACCCTGATGACGTCAAAATCAAAGTGCTAGGTGTTGGCATTTGCGGGACCGATTTGCATGTCCTCATGAATCCACCAATGCATCCAGCTAAACCAGACATCATCTTTGGCCACGAATACGCTGGCGAAGTTGCTGAAGTTGGATCGGCGGTCAACTGGTTAAAACCAGGCGACAAAGTCATCATCGATCCCCATCCGCCTTGTGGCCACTGTGAGCATTGCCGCAGCGACCGCCCTGACATGTGCACAACCCTGTATAGTCAGCAAGGAACGCCTTATTTTGAACATGGACTCGTCCGCGGTTTATTTCAAGATGGCGCCCTGACAAGCTATACCTGTGTCCCGTCCTATTCAGTTTTCAAAATTGAAAAAGACACGCCTTTTGAACTTGCTGCGTTGGCTGAACCGCTCTCTTGTGTTGGTTACGCGATAGAAAAGCTTCACATCCAAGCCGGTGATACTGTCTGCATCTTGGGCGCTGGTCCAATGGGTCTGTTGTTTACGGCAATGGCCAAAGCCAATGGCGCTTCGAAAGTCATTGTTTCGGAACCCCATGAATATCGTCGTGGCAAAGCATTAAAATGCGGTGCGACCCGCGTCGTGGATCCCAAGACCGAAAATCTGAAACAGATCTGCCTTGATGAGACAAACGGATTGGGCGTTGATCACTGCATCGAAGCTGTCGGTCAATTACTGATGACCGCGATTGATGTTGTCAGAACAAGCGGAAAAGTCATCATGTTTGGTCATGATGAAACTGCTGCACCTTCGATCAAACTCGCAGAAATAGTACGTAAAGAAGTGACGATATTTGGTGGTTTCTTAGGTAAGTACTATTTTGAAAAAACCGGCCGAATTATCGAAAGTGGGATTTTACCTCTTGAAGAGATCGTAACACACAAGTTCCCGCTGAGCCAATATGAAGATGGACTTGAGTTGTTGCGCGCTGGTAAAGCGATCAAAGTCGTTATTTACCCTGAAGAATATTAAGATTATTTATAACTATAACAATTGACTGCCCCGCAGATTTGCGGGGCAGTCATCTTATCGGAAGGAATTAGTTATGGATGTTAAACTCGGTTGTTGCAATTTCTGCATTCCTGGTGGTGGCACATTTGCACATGAATTTATTGTAAAAGCAGGCCTCGATGGCATGTCAGTCGATTTAGGCTATGATTATGAAGGCTTTCCTTTGATGTCAGATCAGCTTCTTGCGTTTTATGTAGATGCTGGGAAAAAGCATCAGATCAAGTATTCAAACATCGGGTGCAGTTGCTTTGATTTCATTCCATTAGCACCAGAAACAAGCGATCCCAAACATGAACTGGCGAAAAAATGTTTGCTCGCCGCGATCCATGCTGCGGAAATACTTGAAGCCGGCGTGATCATGGTACCGATGTTTAACATAAGCACGATTGAAACAGAAGATCAATTTGATCGTACGGTACAAATGATGCAATTCGCCTGTGATGCGGCAGCAGCACAGAATATCATGATCGGCGCTGAAAATGTTTTACCTGTTGAAAAGCAAATTGAAATGGTCAAACGTGTTGATCGTAAAAATTTCGGGCTTTATTATGACAGCCAAAACTTTGCTTATAATTCTGGGATCGATCAGGTAGCAGTCCTCGATGCACTGTATGACTATCTTGTCCCGACGATTCATGTCAAGGATGGCACTAGCCAATCGCTCTCCGGTGCTTATCTAGGTGAAGGCACAACGAATTTCTTCGGTGTGATCGAATATCTAAAAAAGCGATCTTTTAATGGCTGGCTGATCAGTGAGAATTACTATAACAAATATCCCTTGCGAGATCTGGCAATCGATCCGGCGACAGTGTTTTTTAAGGATATGGACATACTGAAAAACGCAGTTAAATAAATCTAAAAGAATCATGTCAAAATTATTTATTAAACGGGTTGACTTGGCAAATTAAAAGATATAACATTAGAATAACAAAGAAATAAAATACATATATAATTTATTTGACAGATATCATTTGGATACCCAGACGGGGCGATCCTTAGCGATAAAAAGCAAAATTATACAGGAGGACATGAAAATGGGTTCAAAAAAAGAATGGTTCACAACATCGGTTCCCAATGTGTTTTTTGAAGCCGACACATCAGTCGGAAAGATGAAAAATCAGCTGTGGAATGCCAGTGAAGAAGAAATCGACCAGATTCTTGAAGAATATGGGATTCCTTCGCCTTCAGAACTTGGTGTAGCTGGAACATATATTCAGAACACACCTCGTGCTGAACAGATCGAAAAACGCAAGAAAAACGATTTGGTCTTCATTCCGCTAGGTTGCACCGAAAATCATGGTATGCATGCTAACACCGGTCTTGACACCTTCATGGTCACTCAGATCCTAGAAGGCGTTCGTCGTTACACCAAGAAGCAAGGCCGTGAATGCAACTTAACATTCACACCTTTAAACTTTGCTGGTCACCCATATCACCATATCGGTATGCCTGGTACGGTTATCATGCCTCACGAAGTCGTTCAGGAAACCTTAATCTACACCATGCTGGGTCTTTGGAATGACGGCTATCGCAAGATCATCATCGTCAACAACCATGGCGACGACTGGATGCTAGAAGCCGCACTGCAAGAATTCTGCAAACGTTACCAATTGCCTGGTATTTTCCGTATCGTTGAATGGCATCGCGCTGTTCGCGAATTCTTCTTTGTCACTGACAAAAAGAATAGCTTAGAAACCGACTTCATCCATGCTGATGAAGCTGAAACCTCGGTTGGCCTACTGATGTTCAAAGACATGATCAACATGGATTATGTACAAGATGCATGGGGCCGCCCATTGCTTCCAGATGGTCATATCGACAAGTCGGTTGACCCGTTCCGTCGCCCTTCCAAATGGCAGGAAGCAGAAGGTCACGCCGCAATTGAGCGTGCCGCAACACCTGAAGGCATCGTTGGCGCACCGTCCAAAGCAACTGCTGACAAGGCGAAACGTCCGATTGCTGCAATCCTTAAATACCTGACCCTGCTGCATGATGAAATTCTAGACACCTTCCCAGCTGGCACAGTCCCTAAAGTCGAAGACATCACCCTGCGCACAAGTGCAGAGATGGCTCCGTTCCTCCAAGAACCGCTTAGCCCCGGCTGGAAATCAATTGATGAACTGCCGCGCATCGGCGTATGGGAAAAGCTCTAATTTCTACCATACGATGATCTTGAGTGTTAAATAAGTTCTAGTAATATTTCTGATATATATCTTAATTATTGCGAAGAATGGTGGCATAATATGTGACAGTGTATCTGTTGTGTATTATGCCACCGAAAGCGATTCGTCTGACTATTCCCCAGAAAATTAAGTTTTTCGATGACGTAACTTTCAACATGACGGAATTTAATCAGTCAACTCGTTTGACTGAAGGGAAGTAGTCCACATGGCTTATCAAAAAAAGAAAACTGGTTCAAAGCAAGAAATCGCTTATCAATCAATCAAACGAGCGATTTTGAATAACGAATATGAACCAGATGCGATGTTAATCGAAGGTGTCCTGTGCGAACAGTTAGGCTTCAGTAAAACACCTGTTCGCGAAGCACTCCGCAGACTTGCTAGCGAAAACTATGTACAATACATTCCAGAAAAAGGCACTTTTGTCTCAAAAATGGAAATGGATGATTTCATCCAAATATTTGATGTCCGTGAAGCGCTTGAAGGTATGGCTGCCAAAATCTGTGCATTACGCAAAGACAAAGCACTTGTTGACAAATTAGAAATAACCTTCAATCAGATTTACATCGACTTGATCGATGGCAACTCTGTACTCAACATCAAAGATGATTTGGAATTTCATCATCTCATTATCGAGGGTAGTAGAAATAAAAATTTAATTAATTTTTCGCGATCCTTAATGGATCAGATTAATCGTTATGCATCGACGACCTACAATGATCCCGATCGTTTAAAACTATCCTTTAATGAACATCGCGAGATTCTAGATGCAATCACGTCAGGTGACCCAGAATTATCCGAAAAAAAGCTGCGTGAACATATTCGCAGCGTCAAAGAATATCAGATCAAGCGCCATTATCTGAGTTTTTAAATAACCTGAACATTTAATCATTTAATTGAATTTTCATATACATGTGGTCATTATCCATCGAAAGATTAGGTTGTATTAATTATGCCCTTGTTGTATTCATTGCGCCCTTTTCGGCATGAAATACTACATTAAAATGACGATTATTAGTTTGAATGACGTTTATAAGCTGGATTAAGATCAGGAGTTAAAAAATGGAACGATTAATTCGGGCAATACAAAATATCAGTCTCTTTTTGAATGTTAATGCTAACGACATTACGATCTATGAACGATCATATAATAAAGTTGGCATGTGTCAGTTGATGATGTTTAAAATCGAGGGCAATAAGCGCATTATTATTGCTGGACAAGGTCGTCTGTTTGATGAGCTAGCTGGTGAAGTCATTTTAACCTGCAAAATATGCCCTTTAAGTCATGAAAACAGACTTGTCCTCAATAAATATCTCGATTTTACTAATCCGAAGGCATTCGGGCCCAATGTGGCTACTTTCGGATTGGGTGATCGCCTTGGCATTACATCTGCCGCCCATATTAAGGCTTTACTGAATTGTGGGATAAAACCGATCTTAGCACAACAAAGTAAGCGCGAACTTGCTTTGACAAACCGCAATTATGATGAAATCATCGACTGTGCCTGCTATGCCGTTATTCAAGAAGGCTATAAAGAAGGCTTTGGGGCAGACGGTGATCATTTAAAATATGAAAATGATATAGCAGCATCAATCGCTTCGGGTGCGTCCATGATCACTTTGGATTGCGCAGACCTGATAGATAATTCGATCGATGATCTCAATGAAACTGAGCTCGAAGCTCGATATATGCAACTCTCGGATAGCGTGCGCGACTATTATGAGCGCAACTATCTTGGCCAGAAAATCGTTATCGACCAACTCAATATAGCTATAACCCCAAAAAGCCTCATGAAAGAATTGTTGATCTACGCGGATTCAATCGAATTCATTGAACACATTTATCAAAACGAAATCCTAAAAGCAGATCGCAAAATTGATTTCGAAATTTCGCTTGATGAAACTTTAAAATCAACAACCCTTTTGGGTCACTATTTAGTTGCTAGTGAAATGGCCAAACGAAAAATTGAAGTGAGTAGTTTAGCTCCGCGCTTTGTTGGGGAATTTCAGAAGGGCATTGATTATATCGGCAACACCGTTGAATTTGAAGCAGATTTCAAGGCTCATGCAATGCTTGCAGATCGTTTTGGTTATAAAATAAGCGTGCATTCGGGCAGCGATAAATTTAGCATTTTCAGTATGGTTGGCAAACACACGCAAGGGCGCTTCCATGTTAAAACATCAGGTACGAATTGGCTTGAAGCGGTTCGCGTGATCGCAAAGGTCAACCCTGACTTGTATCGACGGATGCATCTTTTTGCGTTAGATCATTTTCGTGAATGCCAAGCATATTACCATGTCACAACCGATTTGGCAGCTATTGCGGACATTAATGAAGTTGTCGACCGTTGTTTGCCAGATTACCTCAACGAAAACAATGCTCGTCAGCTGATGCATATCACCTATGGCCCGATCCTCAATGCAACTGAAGCGGGAAAAAGCCAGTTTAGAGACGAAATCTACTCGACTTTAGCGAATTATGAATCCCAATTTGAAGAGTCCGTTGTCACACACATCTTGCGCCATGTGCGGCTTCTTGTAGAAACGCCGGTTGCAACTCAAGTCGGGCACCCCCTGAGTCAAATTAATTTATAGGTTGTGTGATATTTATTTTATTGTTAATAATCGATCGTTAATATTCCGCCGCTTTTAATAACATTATCATTAAACTCTGATATATACTTGATTCTGATAAAGCATACTGACGAGCCATTTAAACTGTCGGAGCAGAGGTGATGATGGACATTTTACAAACACTTCAAGATTTGAGTGTCTGGCAAATTGTTGCTGGAATTATATCAGCTATATTTGTTGGAATTGCACGAACGAGTGTCAGTGCTGTTCTTTTGCTAGCGGTGCCCATTATGGCGAGTGCTTTTGGCGCAATCCAATCGACCGGGTTGATGCTTTTAATGATGAATTTGGGTGACCTTTATGCGGTCAAAATATATTTTCATCAAGCACGCTGGGATGAAATTAGGAAATTATTACCGCCCGCATTGTTCGGTCTAGCACTTGGCGGGGTTGTCGGCAAATTTATCGATGACCAACAATTCAAGACCTTAATTGGTGGCATTGTATTTGTTTGTTTGATTTTTCTTGTTTGGCAAGAGATCAAGGGCGACAAATTTGAAGTGCCCAGTAGCAAATGGTTCATCATTTTATTTGGGATTTTATCTGGTTTTGCGACGATGATTGGCAATGCCGCTGGACCGCTTTTTGCGATCTACTTATTAGCCATTCGACTCAACAAATTTAACTATATGGGCACAACGGTTTGGTTCTTTATGATCATTAATTTGATCAAACTCCCATTGCAAATATTCGTTTGGCATAACGTCCATTGGACGACATTGGCTTTAGCCGTTATTGCGATTCCAGCGATTTTTCTCGGTACACGTATCGGCGTCTGGATCGTCAAAAAGCTACCAGAAAAGGCCTTTCGATATTTAATTATCGCGATTACGACAATCGTGGCAATAAGTATGTTTTTTTAAAAAGCGATCAGAAAGCGCCCGTCAAGTCTGATCGATCGTTTTTTCAAACGCTTCACCGGCATGATAGGAACTACGAACCAAGGGTCCAGCTGCGACGTGTTTAAAGCCCATCGCTTCACCTTGTTGGCGGTAGTCGTTGAATTGATCCGGGTGAATGTACGCGATCACCGGGTGATGTGCTTTTGATGGCGCTAAATATTGACCAATTGTCAGCAAATCACAACCCACCTTGCGCAATGCGTGCATGACGGCAAGGACTTCTTCTTGAGTTTCACCAAGTCCAACCATAATCCCTGACTTTGTCAAAATTCTCGGTTGGATGTCTTTAACCTGTTTAAGCAATTCAATCGAACGCGCCAAGACCGCTTGTGGTCTGACTGTCGGATATAAGCGTTGCACCGTTTCAATATTATGATTAATGACCTCGGGATTAGCATCAATAATGACCTTCAAAGCGTCCCAATTACCTTGCAAATCCGAAATCAAAACTTCGATAGCTGGCGTTTGATCTGGGATGCGGTGGCGAATAGCCTGGATGACAAGCGCAAAATGTTGCGCACCGCCATCCGCTAAGTCATCACGCGTTACCGTGGTCAAAACAACATGTTTCAGGTGCAATTGAGCGACTGCCTCAGCAATTCGAATCGGTTCATCAGGATCAGGCTTTTCTGGCAATCCTTTGCCAACTGCGCAGAACGTGCAGCGACGTGTACACTGATTGCCGAGTAACATAAAAGTGGCAGTTTGCTGGCTAAAACATTCACCGGCATTCGGGCAATTGGCCTCCTCGCAAACCGTATGTAAATTGAGTGAGCGAATCAAACGAAGCACTTCTTCATTGGCTGTACCGATATTGGCTTTAACTTTAAACCAGTCAGGTTTTGGCATAGACGAGAACCTCAGCTAAATCTTCTAACGTGTGAATGATTGGCTCTTTGTGGAATGCTGTTGCAAGATTCATGATGACGTGCTTTTTAATCAAATCAAAATCAACCCAATAACCTAGTTCATGCTCAACTGAAGTCACGCCTTTGGAAAGTCCACATGGGTTGATCCAATCAAAATGCTTGAGGTTCGTGTTGACATTGAAGGCGAAGCCGTGCATGGTGACGCCGGATTTTACGGCAACGCCGATCGCAACAATTTTTGTTTCACTAATCCAAACACCAGAATACTTATCAAACCGTTGTTCTGCAACGAGATTATAATCTGCCCTGAGCAGGTCAATAATTGCTGTTGCCATGGCTGTGATAAAACTGCGAATGCCACCTGTGAACTGAGCAAGTTTGACAATCGGATAGCCAACGATTTGGCCAGGACCATGGTACGTCACATCGCCACCACGTTCGACTTCAAAAATCTCGATACCCGAGTCTGCAAGCTGCGCAGTGGGGAGGTAGATATTGGCATAATCACCTCGCGTTCCAAGGGTTAAAACCGGTGGATGCTCGACAATCAATAACGTATCACCGATCCAATCTTTTTGGCGCAATTGCAATAACTGACGCTGGATAACCAACGCCTCGCCATACGGCATCCGACCTAAATCATAAACGGCAAGTTGATCCAAGATTGCTCTCCCAATCAATAAAAATATGTTTAGTCATTATAGCCTAGCACGATTATTTGGTCTGCTGTTCGATCTGTTCAACTAATTCTTTCAGGTAGAACCAGCGTTCCACGGATTGCTCGTAGACCGCTGTTGCTACGTTCAATTCCTCGGTCAATTTTTGAAGTTGAACATAGTCACTTGCCACCAGTTCCATCTGGCGTTTAATTTCATTACAAGCAGATTCTTGTTCCTGAATGCGGACGTCTATGGTATCCAACTCAATGCTTTCACTCATTTTTAACTTCATCATTGTGGGTTTAACCGTGCGGGAATCTGCAGATGCACTGGCAGGTGTAGGATTAATCTGGGCCATTGAGCGGGATGAACGATCCTGGTTCAAACTTTCACGATTGATTTGGGATTGCACACGTTCCTGATATGCAGAAAAATCCCCTTCGTATTGCTGGATCTGACCACCCGGTTCAAATGCTAGCAAACGATCAACTACGCGATCGAGGAAATAGCGGTCATGCGAGACCACGATCACTGCGCCGGGGAAGCCCTCGAGATATCCTTCCAAGACGGCCAACGTTGTGATATCGAGATCGTTGGTCGGTTCGTCGAGTAACAGAATGTTCGGGGCTCCCATTAGAATCTTCAATAAGAATAGACGTCGCCGCTCGCCACCAGATAATTTTCGGACGGGTGTCCATTGCAATTCCGGGGGGAACAGGAAACGTTCGCACATCTGTGAAGCGTTTAATTCGCCATCTTCAGTTTGGACAATTTCTGCCGCCTCACGGATGTATTCGATTACCCGAATGTCGGGATCAATCGGCTCGCTGTCTTGGGTGAAAAAGCCAATTTTGACCGTGATTCCGGCATCGCGGCTACCTTGGTCCGGTTTGATCCGACCAGCAAAAAGATTGAGTAAGGTAGTCTTGCCGCAACCGTTCGAACCAATAAGACCGAGTCGTTCTGAGCGAGAGACGATATAGGAAAAATCACTAAACAGAACTCGGTCGCCGTAAGCTTTGCTGACCTGTTCGAGGCTGATCGTCTTGCGGCCGAGCCGGGAAGCGGCCGTTACCAACTGGACAGATTGATCTTCACTACGGGATTCCATGGAATCGAGCGCCTGGAAACGGTCGATGCGAGCCTGTTGTTTGGTTGACCGAGCCTGGGCCCCGCGCCGAATCCAGGCCAGTTCACGGCGAAGCAAGTTCTGCCGCTTGAGCTCGCTGGCCTGTTCGCGTTCAATGCGTTCCGCCTTTAGTTCGAGAAAATTTTCATAATTAGCTTCATATCGGAAGAGACTTTGCTGGTCAATATCTAACATGATATCGGTCACGCGTTCTAGAAAATAGCGGTCATGGGTCACCATTAGAATGGCGCCTCGGTAACGCGTCAGTGCCTGTTCGAGCCAGGCGATGGTTGTTGGATCGAGATGGTTAGTGGGCTCATCTAAGATCAGCAGATCGGCAGGATTGGCCAGGACACCTGCTAATGCGACACGTTTTTTCTGGCCACCCGAGAGGGTATCCACCGTCTGGAGAAAATCCGAAATCCCGAGCTGGGTCAAGATCGTTTTAATTTCACTCTCCAGACTCCAAGCGTTAGCTTCGTCCATCCGCACGGACAGTCGGATCAGTCGGTCTTGGCGGAGTGTGTCATCAGGGTGCAAGGCTAGTTCACGAGCCGCCTGCTCATACTCCCGAATCACGGACATGGCTGGTGAGTGGCCGTGCAAAACCGCTTGTAAGATCGTAAAACCCGCCGGAAGATCCGGTAATTGGGGCAAATATTCCAGACGCAGACCGCGATTGCGTGTGATTTGACCCTGATCACAAGCCTCCAAGCCAGCAATAATCCGCAATAACGTCGATTTTCCGGTGCCATTGATGCCAACGACACCGATTTTATCACCCTCGTTAATACTCAGGGAGCAATTTGTAAACAAGACGCGGTCGGCAAACGCTTTACTGATCTGATCCGCAGTCAAAAGGATCATGGGATAACCTCAAATCCTAGCGCCTGTAGGTCAGCGATGAAAGTCTCCAGACTGATACCTTTCATCTTGGCGCCTTTAGGCAACGTCATCAAGCGACCTGCTGTGGCCAGCATGCCTGGTTTGACGATATCGGTAAAACCGGCATTTTTCATAAATTCGACCATCTCCGGAAATTCTGTGCAGAGTTCGTAAACGGAACGCGATAATTTGATAATTTTTTGATCAGGCATTTAACATTCTCCAAGTTCAGTTCTCAGGTTCAGCAGATCAACTCAAACTATCCCATTATCGCATATCCGATTCAAAGGATATGGTGTTTTTGCCAGATGATTACAAGCCATGCAACAACTTTTTGCGGCATTCTTCTGACCTAAGTCTGTTTGACACATGCAAATATTACATCTATAATCAATTGTCAATGAAAATAGAAGCTGTCGACGACGATGGTATTCTATTTTTTTTATTATCTTAAAATTTCTGATAAGGAATCAAACAGCGGAGGAAGATGTTCATGAAGAAGATTCTATCCATTTTTATCTCAATGACGGTTATGGCAAGTGTCCTGTTAACCGGTTGTGCAGCTCAAGTTACAACAGAGGCAACTAGCGCTGCTCCGGCAGCAAAAACTTGGCTGATCGCGACTGACACAGTATTCAAGCCCTTTGAATACACAAACGAAAAGAACGAATTTGTTGGTATCGATGTTGACATCCTTGCCGCAGTTGCAGCAGATCAGGGCTTCACATACAAACTTGAAAGCCTAGGTTGGGATGCAGCCATTGCAGCCGTTCAAGCAGGACAGGCCGATGGCATGATCGCCGGTGCGACCATCAAGCAGGAACGTATCGATTCCGGCTGGATATTCTCAGATGGATACTTTGATGCCACGCAGACATTTGTTGTCGGGGCGGACAGTGCAATCGCTAAGTTTGAAGATTTGAGCGGCAAAAATGTTGCAGTCAAAAATGCAACCGCGGGTGCTGATTTTGCTAACAGCATGAAAGACAAATATGGCTTTACCGTTACAACGTTTGAAGACTCACCGACCATGTATCAAGACGTTTTGCTGGGCAATAGCGTAGCTTGCGTCGAAGACACCCCGATCATGGCAGCATCGATTAAAGATGGCGATCTCGCACTGAAAATACCTGCAGGTATGGAAAGCGAAGGCGCCCCATACGGATTTGCTATTATGGATAAATCCAAACAGGAACTGCTGGACATGTTTAATGCCGGCCTAAAAAATATCAAAGCAAATGGTAAGTACGAAGAAATTCTGAATAAATACCTGAAATAATTTTTAAATGTAAACTGGGATTAACGTGAGAGACTATTGAAGTTTCTCACGTTTTTTCCTTTACAGGATGTTTTGAGGATAATCAATGATTGCAATCATACAAACATATGGCTCCATGTTGGTGCAGGCATTAGGTAAGACGTTACTGTTAACATTGTTATCGCTGTCTTTCGCCATGATTATCGGCTTGATTATTTCTTTGATGAATGTCGGAAAAAATCGATTTTTTAACTTTTTTGGTACTGCTTATGTTGATGGGGTTCGAGGAGTCCCACTCATCGTTCTGGCTTATTTCATCTACTTTGGGGTTCCGACTGGCGTCAAAATGATGGGATTTCAGGACTTTCGACTGACCGCCCTCCAAGCTGGAACGATTGCACTGGCGATGAACTGCGGTGCCTATATGGCTGAAATCATTCGTGCTGGTATCGAAAGTATTGATAAAGGGCAAATGGAAGCCAGTCGAAGTCTAGGCTTAAATTATGTCAAAACCATGCGACTGGTAATCTTGCCACAGGCTTTTCGGGTCATGATTCCATCCATTATCAATCAATTCATCATCACGTTGAAAGATACATCGATTTTGTCAGTTATCGGATTCCCGGAGTTAACAAATATGGGCAAGACGATTGCCGGGAACACCTTTAAAAGTCTTCAAACATGGGCAATTGTTGGCATCATGTATATGATTGTCATTGTTGCTTTGAGCAAAGTTGCGAAACGTGTTGAGAGGAGGGTGAACCTTGGCAGAGGGTAAAACAATAATCAGCGTCAAGAATTTAAAAAAGAGCTTTGGCCGCCTCGACGTTCTTAAAGATATGAGCATGGATATTGAGAAGGGCGAAGTAGTTGTACTGCTGGGACCTTCGGGCAGTGGCAAATCGACTTTTCTGCGATGTCTGAATCAACTGGAAGCGGCAACCGGTGGTACGATAATTGTTGATGGGCAAACCGTTACAGATCGCCATACCGATATTAACAAAGTCCGCGAAAATATTGGTATGTTATTCCAGCACTTTAACCTATTTCCCCATAAAACGGTCATGCAGAATATCACAATGGCCCCGATTGCATTAAAAACCATGTCAAAGGAAGACGCACATGCCAAAGGGCTAGCCCTGCTTAAACGGGTTGGCTTGAGTGACAAAGCGGATGCATACCCCTCTCAACTGTCCGGCGGTCAAAAGCAGCGAGTGGCCATTGCGCGGGCATTGGCCATGAATCCGGACATCATGCTATTTGATGAACCGACATCAGCCCTCGATCCCGAAATGGTTGGCGAAGTGCTTGCTGTCATGAAAGAACTTGCTGCGGATGGTATGACCATGGTCATCGTGACTCATGAAATCGGTTTTGCCCGAGAAGTCGCAGATCGAGTTGTATTCATCGATGCTGGGTATATAGTTGAATCGGGTAGCCCCAAAGCAATTTTCAATCATCCGAAAGAGCCCAGAACAATTGATTTTCTCAATAAAGTCCTGTGACGATTAAAGGTAAATTATGAAAAAAATTATCACAATCAGTCGGGAATTCGGCGCAGCCGGTGGCGAAATTGGCAGAAGAGTAGCCAAAGCCTTGGATTATGACTATTTTGACAAGGAAATCATCTTTAATGCGGCTTCCGATTCGAATGTTGACGCAGATAGTCTCATAAAGTGGGATGAAAATGTTCCGACCGAATTCGGGTTTGCCCAAAGCTTGTTTGATTTCTATAACAAGCCCTTAGGCGAACGGCTTTACGCAGCTCAGACGAAAGTCATCCGGGAAATCGGCGAAAAAGGCAATTGCGTCATTTTAGGTCGGAATGCTAATCATATATTGAAAGAATTTGACAACAGTCTGCATATTTTTATCAGCGCGGATACTGTTTTTAGAGTACAACATATTCAAACGTTGCTACCGGATCAATCTGAGCATAAAATTAAGGAACATATTCGGGCCATCGACAAACAGCGGAAGAAGTTTTCCATGTATTATACCGGTTTGCAATATGGTTATGCCGAAAACTATGACTTATGCTTGAAATCGTCTTCACTTGGTATTGATCGATGTGTTGACCTCATTCTGCATGTGGTATCGGAGTCAAGCGCCTGTCTGTAAAACAGCCCAAGGAGGGCTCATAAATGACACAAGAGACAATGAAGGCTCTGGTCAAAAAGCTTGCGCAGCCGGGACTGTGGCTATTAGATGTGCCTGTTCCCCAAATCGATATTAATGATGTTCTCATCAAAATTCACAAGACTTCCATCTGCGGCACGGATGTCCACATCTACAATTGGGACGAATGGGCACAAAAGACGATTCCTGTTCCGATGACAATCGGCCACGAATTCGTGGGTGAGATTGTTGCCATCGGCAGCACTGTCCACGATTTTGCGATCGGTGATATTGTGTCCGGCGAGGGGCATCTAGTTTGCGGCCGCTGCCGGAATTGCCTGGCCGGCAGACGCCATCTTTGCGCGCATACTAGTGGCGTTGGCGTCAATCGAGCGGGGGCATTTGCCGAATATATTGCCATACCCGTGACCAATGTCTGGCATTGCGACAAGACCATTCCCGAAGAGATCATCAGCTGTTTTGACCCGTTGGGCAATGCGGTCCATACGGCGCTTGCCTTTAACGTCCTCGGCGAGGATGTCCTGATTACCGGTGCAGGCCCAATCGGCATCATGGCGGTAGCCGTTGCCAAGCATGCGGGAGCTCGTTACATCGTCATCACCGATGTGAATCCACACCGTTTGGCTTTGGCAACAAAAATGGGGGCGACGCGCACGGTCGATATACGAACAGAATCCCTTGATCGCGTGATGGCTGATTTGGAGATGAAAGAAGGCTTTGATGTCGGCTTGGAAATGTCTGGGAACGCGCAAGCTTTTAGCCAGATGGTCGACGTTATGTGCCACGGGGGTAAAATTGCCATGCTCGGGATTCAAAAACCCGGGACACCCATCGACTGGGACAAAGTAGTTTTTAACGGACTGACGATACAGGGAATCTATGGTCGGGAAATGTACGAAACCTGGTATAAGATGACGGCCATGATTCAAACTGGATTGGATATATCACCGGTAATCACTCACCATTTCCATTACACTGACTATGAAAAGGGATTTGCCGCCATGATTTCCGGCGAATCAGGTAAAGTCGTCTTAAATTGGGTTTGATCGGAGGCCTCGATGCAAAAGCAAGCATTGGAAATTTACCAAACTGAGGCAAATAAAATTCGCGAAAACGGGCTTTGGAAAACGGAACGAACCTTGATCAGCCCACAGGGTGCCCACATTCAACTCAGCGACCAAAAACAGTTATTAAACTTCTGTGCGAATAATTACCTCGGTCTGGCCAATCACCCCGCAGTCATTGTGGCTGCACAAAAAGGCCTTGAAAAATGGGGTTATGGGCTATCTTCGGTCCGTTTTATTTGTGGGACGCAGGCTATTCACCAGCAATTAGAACAAAAACTGTCAGACTTTCTCGAGACTGAGGACACCCTGCTCTATTCGTCCTGCTTTGATGCTAACGGTGGAGTTTTTGAAGCCTTGCTGACTGATCAGGATGCGATCATTAGTGACGAACTCAATCATGCCAGCATTATCGACGGCGTGCGTCTTTGCAAAGCACAGCGCTTTCGTTATCACAACAATGACATGATAGATCTGGAAGCTCAACTGCAGGCAGCTCAAACCGCACGAATTCGGCTGATCGCTACTGACGGGGTCTTTTCCATGGACGGCACGATCGCTAATCTCCCTGCAATCTGTGATCTGGCAGATCGCTACCAGGCGCTTGTTTTAGTCGATGATAGTCATGCGGTTGGGTTTATGGGCCAAACAGGGCGTGGCACGCCTGAATATGCTGGGGTCATGGGACGAGTAGACCTGATCACCGGGACCCTCGGCAAAGCACTTGGCGGTGCTAGTGGCGGCTATGTCAGCGGGCGGCGGGAAATGATCGAACTGCTCCGCCAACGCTCACGTCCTTATCTTTTTTCAAATACCCTGGCGCCTGCGATCGTTGCCGCATCAATCCAAGTCCTCAATTTACTGATGGCGTCAACCGAGCTGCGTGATCGGCTTTTTGAAAACACAGCATACTATCGAGCCCAGATGCGTGCGCAAGGTTTTTCGATTGCTCCTGGGATCCACCCGATCGTGCCGATCATGCTTGGCGAGGCCCCTATTGCTCAGGACATGTCTAGGCGAATGATCGAAAAAGGCATCTATGTCATAGGCTTCTTTTACCCTGTCGTTCCGCAGGGAAAAGCCCGCATCCGCACCCAAATTTCGGCTGCGCACACGAAAGATGATCTGGATCGGGCAGTCCAAGCCTTTGTCGACGTTCGCGCCGAAATGGGATTTTAATCAGCTCGTTTGATCCAAAACACGAAAGTCTTGACCGCCTCAACAACAAAGCCGAAAACCCCTAAACCAATGACGATTCGGCCGACTAGGATTTTCATCGGCAGATCAAAATAGAACGGGTCCGATTGGTGCAGCCAAGCAAAGATTTGGGTAAATATGGCATCATTAAACAAGTCTTTATTGCTCATCATCACGATGGTTAAAATTAGGCTAGGAATCTCGACCCCTAAGCTTAGCAAAGCAAGACCCAAGGTCCAGCGACCGGAAACGAGCTTGCCAATTTCTCGCGTCAAAGTAATCGCCATCGTTGCTAGGATGAAGGGTAAGTACATCATAAAGACAGCTGAATTAAACAACGGGATGAAGTTTGAAGCTGGGTCATCTAGCCAGAAGATACCAACAAATCTGGGCACAAAACTGGCCACTACCATCGCGATTAGCATAAAAATCATCGAGGCGATCGGATCGGATGGGTGAATCCGATCTTTTTTGGCCGGTATCTCCGGTAAATCAAGGGGATCAAAAATATCATCACGATCAAGCTTGATTTTTTCCGGACTGAACCGTTCTATCGCGGCAAAAACTAACGTCACCCAACCAAATGCTGCAGCCAGGCCAGAAATCAGACTGCCCAGCGTTTCTAAAATAATCGTGAATGGGTTACCGCCTGCTCCGGTGATCAGACTGACTATCATAGCGATTAACAAGCCACCACCGGTTGCCAAAAGGACAATTTTCATGACCATGGTATATAAAAAATAAATTTCCGGACCGATCAGATGTTGCGAACTGCCACGATACCTCGCAGCAAGTAAGGCAGGATGACCCAAATCTTTTAAGACCCGGATGGTGGCATTGGTTTGATCAGAAGCAGGTCCTGATGCGCTTTTAGTCGCAAGATCAGCACTCGCAGCCAGCATATCCTCGATCAGCCCACGCAATTCTTTCTCAATATCCGATCGCTGCTCAGTCGGCAAACGTCTAGTGACGGCGTAAATATAACGATCAATCAAATCCATTTGTTTATCCTCCCTGCTCACTGCTAGGCGCCTGGATCAGCTGATCCATGGCCTTGTTCATGCGTTGCCACTCATCTGACAAGTGGGTAAGGGTCTGTTTGCCCAATTCATTCAATACATAGTAGCGGCGCGGTCGTACCTGATCGATTGCCCACTCACTGCTCAAAAGTCCTTGCTTTTCCAAACGCCGAAGCAAAGGGTATAAAGTGCCCGCTTCAATCGCGATTCCAAAAGCTTCTAACCCGGAAATCAGTGAATAGCCATACTGCGGCTGGCGAAGGAGCGCCAGTACGCTTAAGATCAGTGAACCCCGCCGTAATTCGGAAACGAGGTTTTCAAAAAGGAGTTTCTGATCGGTCATGTAATGCACCCCCAGTACCTTTATTATACTGTGCGTCACACATTAATATCAATATAATAATATTAATGCAGGATTAATCTATATGCTTCGAAAGCACCCAGTATAATCTCCAAATAATACTTCACAGATGAGAAGTACGTGTTGAGTTCATCTTGCCAGTTTTGAGAACTGACTTGCAGCACAGCGTAATAGGCTTCTTGAGTTTTTTCTATCAGCATCTCAAGGCTAAAATATTTTCCAAAGACGTTTCTTGAACGATATAAAAGCAACAAGTTTAAGCAGTTCTTATACCTGGTTGAAGTTAAAGGCGAGGATAAATCGACTATCTCTGAGGTTATCGCTAAGAAATCGCGGTATCTAATATTGTGAGGTAGCTTTTCATTGGAGCACTCGCCTGCGATCGAAAGCCTATTTGCGTAAATCTCCGAAACGGCACTTTACTGACCCGTCGATCGCCGTAGCTGTTTTGCAGACCGACCCGACGGTTTGCTGCGAGATTTCAATACTTTTGGCCGAATTAACGCGAAAAACTTCATTTTAGGCGGTTTCTGCTAAAAGTGGTTGTCCACCTATTTTGGAGCCTGTTGACGCGTTGGATACAATTTCAAGATTTAGAGGGCTTTGCATCCTGTGTCTGATGTAGCTTCAGCATGACTAGACGTGCGATAGGTTGGGCAACATAAGCTTCGACAAAAAATGAGATCGCGAAGTTGCGCGGCCATTTGTAGAAAAACAGGCGGATGGGATCGAGACTAATCTGGCGACTCCCTATCCAGGTGCCAATGACCGTCAAGAAGATCGACATCAATAAGACCGAGAAAATGATGTTGATGAGCATATGAGCGTCAAAGCTATCGCCTTTTTTCACGATACGGTAAGTCAACCATTCAGCGGGTTTGTAGGTGATCAAGACCAGAGCTATGACCGTGACCCAGATCAAAGGGATAACTTTGAGTGTATCAGCCCAGATTGACAGGCGAAATCCCAGTTCAAAGAATGTAATCAGGGGCGCGATCAAGTTGACTGAGATGATCGAAATCACAGCCATGAAGAGAGCAAATTCCTGCTTGTTTCGGGGAAGTTTCATGTAGTAATCCAACGGGGTTCCTCCTGAGTTAATATTCGGGCAAAAAGAAAGCACGCGACTTTGATGAGTCCCGTGCTGATCAATTATACGCACCCGATATTTTATTACTTCTCAAGTGTACTGAAAAAACGTATTTCATGTAAGTGTAATTTTTTGATAATTATCCGATTACCGATTTGTAGAATAAACTGTTGCAACTACCGTTCCACCCTACAAGTGGTCACAGCCCACAGTCTCAGTCATACAAATGCAACGCTGCAGGTTGCCGGAGGTGTCGATATTCGAACCGTCTCAAAGCGATTGGGTCATGCCCAGACAAGTACGACCATGTACATCTATTCCCACGCAATCCAATCAGCTGATGACGCTGCAGCAGATGCGCCAGATGATGTTTTGAACTCGGATAACAATTAGAAAAAGGACGACACTAAACACCGCCCAAGACCAGTGAAAAAGGCCAAAATATCAGCGATAAGCCATAAATAAGCCATAAATTTCAAAATAGAACAAGAATACATTAAATATGAAAAGCCCTGAGGCTCTAATTTGAACCTCAGGGCTTTTACTTTTGTGGAGCCTGTTGACGGATTCGAACCCCCGACCTGCTGATTACAAATCAGCTGCTCTACCAACTGAGCTAAACAGGCGATTAGTGCCTCATTCATTGGGTTAGCAATAAATTGGGCACGGTTTAGTTTAGGCAAAGGACCTCGATCTGTCAAGCAAATTCAGTCATCTCTGAGCTGTTTTTCGAACTTTAGAATTTTTCTGATTTGGGCGTATAGGGCTTTTCGAGTTCTTGAGGATGCTCGAGAATTTGTTTGAACCGCTGTAATGACCGGGCATAGTAGAAGCCATCGCCGATGCGTTCATCGAGGGTGATGCCGAGATTGACGACTTCGCGCACGCCGATTGTGCCATCAGCAAGAACTTTGGGGACTTTTTTACTGACCCCAATTGTGATGAAGACGGGGGTGGTGCCCCATTCGAAGAGGTGATGGAAAGGGGCATCAATTCCGAGGCTGCCGAGGTTGGAAACGAAGACACTGGCGTGCATTGGATCGAGGTCAATGACAAATTTAGGGAGGAGGTTGTAATAATCGAGCCAAGTCATGATCGCGACAAAGGCCTTGAGAACAAACCGCGGCAAGAGCATGAGGACGTTAAACCAATTGACAATTCCGCTGCGTTTGACCGCATCAACTTTAGCCTCGGCTCGGATTTTGTGGACTTCCTTTTGCAATTTGCTTGAAATCGATTCGAGGGTCTCATTGGGTTCGAATTTCATGACGACGATCTCTTCTTTGGCGTCATCTTTAAACTCGCGTTTCATCACAAATGCGACCGAGAAGTCATTGCGTTGGTAAACACGCCGACCGATGATGAAGCGGTTCATTTGTGGCCGTTCAGCCACAACTCGGATGAGTGCTGCCAATATGACGTGGAATAAAGTCATTTTGACGCCACCATTGCTGAGTGTTTGGTGGTTATGTTCATGGAGAAAGGCTTTGATTTCTGTGATGTCAATTTCTTGGGTGAAATAGATCGCAGACTCATTACGCTTTTGCATGAGGAAGGGCATAAATGCCATCATCGGGTCGTAATTGCGCAAATGTTTTCCTTCGGGACGGCGGGTGAATAGGCTCATGATCGCTTTCCTCGCTTTGGCTTTTTTTTGCGGGCAGGGAAGAGGCTGAAGGTTAAGAGGAAAAGGCTAACAGCTAATACGGGCTCGGTTGGACTGAGATATCGAACGCGAACAGGCGATCCGGAGCCTAAATTAGGCCATGGCAAAATCTGACCAAGCCATGGCCAACTAGTCGCCTCGTTGATCAGTTGTTGCATGCGCAAGGCGCCGTTGCGAATGCCTTGAACGTATAGTGGATCGTTGATCCAGTTCAAATAATGCTCAGACAGAGGCCAATAGCCTTGGTTGCCGAGCAAAACCATTATTTGTGCGATGAGTGCGATAATCGCTAATATTAAACCCCAGAGGCGTAGCCGATTTGCTTTTGGGTGCGGGGCAGGTTGGAGTTCTGGCGCGAGAATCCGCCGCGGATGAATGCTGAGTAACTGAGCCAGCTTGATATCGAAGTGTTTGAGATCATGCCAAAGTTCATCACCAATTCGCTTGAATTTTGCTTTCAAATAGCGTGCCCGCATCACGCGCGTGATCGATTTGGCCCAGTTGCGCAAGATTTCCTGTGGACTCAATTGTTGCAGTGTTTTTCGAATACCTGCCCAATCGACTTGTTTGAGCGCAAAAACGAGGTTGATCAACGAAAAAAGAACGAATAGACCGCGTGACGTGGCTTGCAAAGTCATGAGTAAGTACCGATCGTCAGTCCAGATTAAGTCAGGCCAATAAGTGGCTAGCCAAAACGGCATTAGTCCCAAAAAAAAGCCGAGTGGTAAGAGAAACACCGCGCGTAATTCCCAAAGCATCAAAACTTTGGGCTGCCGCGACCGGATGGTGCCGATTAAGATTGCCAAGATAAATGGGACCAAATAAAACATCAGTTAACGGCTTAGCGCACGACGAGGTTCGCGAGGCGACCCTTGACGTAGATAAATTTGACGAGCTCTTTATCGGCGAGAATGGCAGTCGCGCGGTTATCTGCTTTAATAAGCGCTTCGACCTGATCGGCTGTTGCATCCGATGGGATATCGATGCGGAATTTGACCGTGCCATTGACTTGTACAGCCACCTCGATCGTATCGCGAATCAGCGCGAAGGGGTCAAATGTTGGCCATTCTTGTTTAAATATCGATTCACGGTAGCCGAGTTGGCTCCATGCTTCTTCACAAAAATGTGGTGCAAATGGGGCCATCAGGCGCAGCAGGTCTTCAGTTACTTGGCGTAGCAACGCGTTGTCGATGTGAACTGCCGATGTTTGGTATTTATTGATGGCGTTGAGTAATTCCATCATGCGCGCGATCGATGTATTGAATTGGAAGCGTTCAGCATCATGGGTCACGGCACGAATGGTGTAATGGCGGACGTATTGCAGATCCTTGCCTTCCTTGTCGAGGGTGTCAGGCACGTTTTGCGGCCAAGTTTGTGCTTCTTCGACGAGGTGATCAATGCGGCCGACGAATTTGGCGATGGCTTTGACGCCATCATCATTCCAGGGGCCACCATCGGTGTAGGCAAAACCGAAGCCAAGATACATCCGGAAGACATCGGAACCATGCTTTTGGATATAAACATCTGGGGAGATCGTATTGCCGCGGGATTTCGACATTTTTTGGCCATCCGAGCCGAGAATCGTACCCTGATGGACGAGGGATTTGAACGGTTCATCAAAGCCTAAATAGCCCATGTCGCGGAGTGCTTTGGTGACGAAGCGGGAATAAAGCAAATGCATGGCGGCATGTTCGGCGCCACCAATGTACTTGTCGACGGGGCAGAGGGCATCGACTTTATCACGGGCAAAAGGTTGCTGTTCATTCTTGTTATCGACGTAACGGAATTGGTACCAGGATGAACAGACGAAGGTGTCGAGGGTGTCCGGATCGCGTTCGGCAGGGCCGCCGCAGGTGGGACAAGTTGTTTCGATGAAGGAGCGGCATTTTTTTAATGGGGATTCACCATCGGGACGGAATTCGACGTCATAAGGCAGCCTGACAGGGAGCTGATCCTCGGGGACCGGGACGACGCCACATTTTTCGCAATGGATAATCGGAATCGGCGTGCCCCAATAACGTTGCCGGGAAACGAGCCAATCGCGCAAGCGGTAATTGATCTTTAAAGCGCCTTGAGCGGTCGTCGCGAGCTTGCTGACAATCGCCTGAATGGCGTCTTTGGAGGTGAGACCATCAAATTCGTCGCTGTTGACGAGACTTCCTTTTTCACAGAAGGGTAGCTCGTCTGGTGAGCCGTCGGCCGAAGCGATGACACGGGTGATCGGCAAATTGAATTTGACAGCAAATTCGTAATCACGGTCATCATGTGCGGGGACTGCCATAACGACGCCCGTGCCGTAACCGGCAATGACATAATCAGCAGCCCAAATCGGGACTTTGGCTCCGGTGATTGGATGAATCGCGTAAGATCCGGTAAAGACACCGGTCTTTTCGCGGACGGTCGACATCCGATCAATATCAGAGACTTTGCGAGTTTCGTCGCGATATTTTTCAACTGTCTTGCGGTTTTCGGCTGTTGTCAAACTATCACAGAGTTCACTTTCTGGGGCGACTACGACATAGGTGACGCCCATGACAGTATCCGCGCGGGTCGTGAAAACAGCCAGACTGATCGGCTGTCCATCGTGATCGAGTGCAGGTTTGCCATCGATTTCAGCACCAAAAACGAGTTCAGCACCTTCAGACCGGCCGATCCAGTTCGTCTGGATTTTTTTGGTCTTTTCTGGCCAATCAAGGTCGGGCAGACAATCGAGTAACTCTTGGGCGTAAGCTGTGATTTTGAAGAACCATTGAGTCAGATTCTTGCGGGTGACTTCGGTACTGCACCGTTCGCAGTGACCCTCATCAACTTGCTCATTGGCCAAAACGGTGTTGCAGTTTGGGCACCAGTTGACGGGCGCATTTTTGCGATAAGCGAGGCCGTTTTTGTAGAGCTGGAGGAAAAGCCATTGGTTCCAGCGATAATACTCCGGATCACAGGTTGCAAATTCGGCATCCCAGTCAAACATGCCACCCATTTCGCGGAGCTGCTTGACCATCGTGCGAATATTGTTATAGGTGCTATCTTGAGGGTGAATGCCCGTTTTGATGGCATAATTTTCGGCAGGTAAGCCAAAAGCGTCAAAGCCCATGGGCTGGAAAATCTCATAGCCTTGCATTTTTTTGAGTCTTGCCCACGAATCAGACAGGGAGTAATTGTACCAGTGGCCGACATGCAGATTCGCCCCTGACGGGTAGGAGAACATTTCCATCACGTAGAGCTTCTTGTCCATTCGCGCTGGATTAAAATGATGCATCTGGGAATCTTCCCAGTATTGTTGCCACTTGCGATCAATATCGACGTTATAGGCCATGTGAAACACCCTCGATAGTCTAGTTTGGCGATTCAAAATCGCGTACTCGGCTATTTTAACAAAAACTGCCGCCAATTACACTACAAAAGGCGGCTGTAAACGGTTTGGGGTGACTCGTATTTCAGTGAGAAGATCGATTTTTAGGCGAGTGGTCCGATAAAGAGATACCGTATCGCGCAGAGAATCAGAATGTGCACCGGGTAGAAGAGGTAAAAGGCGTATTTTTGCCAAACCGGCGGTCTCTTTTCCTTGCGAAAAGCGATGATGATCGGGATTGCCATTAATGAAAAAAGTTGGATCATCGCCCAGTTTAAGGAGGTATCGCCACTTAATGTCCGCGTCACGAGAAAGAGTAAATTGACCGGGGCAAGAATCATGAACATGCGCTGTTCCCAACGGTCTTCGGGCGTTTTGTCTGTCGCAATATAAAAACCTAAAACTGTGAAAATGCCATAAGCGCCATAGTCTGCCTTGAGCCATTCGGCTCCAGCAACCGCTAGCAGTACCGCAACGTAACCAATTATTACCCCTAAACGCGCATCTAGTGTAATTCCGCCAATACTGACACGAACGTCAAAGCGTGTCGAAACAGGTGCGGTATTAGTCGATGCGGGAATTGGCCGGAGGCTGGCAATCACATCCAGACTAGCGTCACGAGCTAACCGGTAGCCCGTCAATGCCACGATGGCTAGCGAAAATGTGATAAGGACATTGGTCCAGTCCATTGTGAGGCCAATTAAGCGATCAGCCAATCTGATCACGAGCTCAGCAATCCCTGCGAAAAAAACCATGCGTGCGAAATAATTGATCAAATTACGCGTCCGGGCAAAGCCGCGAGCGATCGACCAGGCAAAAACTGGGAAAGCTAAACGCCCGATCGTCCGCAAGAGGAGGACAAGAAAATCGGGTAGCATATCGTAATAATAAAAGCCGATATGATCGAGCACCATGAATAGTGCAGCGAACAATTTCAGCATAAAAGGCCGCCTTTCATCATCTGATTGAGACCTGCTTTTTTGAGCGATCAACACAGATGAAAAACCCGAAAAATTTGATTAAATGTAGAGATTATTGTATCATTGTCGGGCACGGGGCACAATTTGTCCGTGAATGTTTCAGAATGGGGATCGTTTCAATGCATTTAGGAATGGATATCGGTATTGATTTAGGTACGGCTACCGTGCTTGTATACGTTAAAGGTAAAGGCGTCGTTCTTCGTGAACCGTCAGTTGTCGCAATCAACTCCAAAACAGGCAAAGTCCTCGCCGTCGGTGAGGGCGCTAGCCTGATGTTAGGCCGCACACCAGGCATCGTCGATGCCATTCGCCCGCTGCGCGATGGCGTTATTTCGGATTTCAAAGTGACCGAAGTCATGCTCAAAGCATTTATCAATCGGGTTTGCAAAGGCTTACGGGCAAAATATTTCAAACCAACAATTATTGTTTGTGTTCCGAGTGTGATCACACCTGTTGAACAAAAAGCTGTAGAAGATGCGTGCAAACACGCGGGCGCTAAGGATGTTTACCTGATCCGTGAACCCATCGCTGCGGCGATTGGGGCTGGAATTGATATCACTAAAGCATGTGGTAGCATGATTGTCGATATCGGTGGCGGTACCACGGATATTGCAGTCATCTCGCTGACGCAGCCAGTCGTTGATTTCTCACTCAAGGTCGCTGGTGACAAATTTGACGAAGCCATTGTCAAACATGTCCGCCGCAAACACAACGTGTTAATCGGTGAACGTACAGCCGAAGATCTCAAGATCAATATTGGTTGCGCCTACCCGCGTGAAGAAGAGCTGTCTATGGAAATCCGTGGTCGCAATTTGATCACAGGTATGCCGGCGACCATTTCGATTAATTCGACCGAAATGCTCGAAGCCCTTGAAGAACCAGTCAGCCAGATTTTCGAAGCCGTACATACCGTTCTCGAACGGACACCCCCGGAACTGATGTCTGACATCAGCCAGCGCGGGATTGTGATGACCGGTGGCGGGGCCTTGTTGTACGGCCTGGACCGAATGTTAGCTGCCAAAATCGGCATTGACGTTGTTGTTGCTGATGATGCAATCTCGTGTGTCGCTATCGGCACCGGTAAAGCCCTCGATATGATGGACAAATTTTCCGCCCTTTCAGATGGCACGTAAGCAAAAGCTTTGATAAGAGGTTAAATATGTATATCGATAAGCAAATTAAACGTGGTTACAACGAATATGTGAGTCTTGATGTCAATAATGGCGAAGGTAGCTGGATGGATGTAGGACTGTTGGTCCTCGAAGCTGGCGATACCTATACCTTTAATGAAACGCAAAAAGAAATGTCTTGGATTATGATCAAGGGTCAAGCCACCGTTCAGTTTGCAGATCAGACGGTCGAAATGGACAGACCAAATCCATTCGATTACAACCCTTACTGTATATTATTAGCCGCCGGTGACAGTTGCACGTTGACTGCCAAAGCCCGAAGTGAATTTTATGTCCAAAAGTCATATAACGAGCGCACTTATCCAGCACGTTTATACACCCCATCAGAAGTAGACACTTGGCGTCGCGGCGCCGATGGCGAACTCGACAACTGCATGAAGCGCGATGTTCGTACCTGCTATGATTACGAAACCGCTCCATATTCGAATATGGTGCTCGGCGAAGTCATCAATTTGCCAGGAAAATGGTCAAGTTATCCACCGCACGGCCATCCACAACCCGAAATTTATTTTTACTACTTCGAAAAAGAACAGGGCTTTGGTGCTGGTTGGATCAATGGTGAAGTGCACGAACTGCATCACTATGGTTGCGCCGTCATTACTGAAGGTACACATTCTCAGGTTATGGCACCTGGATACACCTGCTGCTACATGTGGGGTATACGCCATCTGCCAGATAATCCTTGGGAAAAAACTCGCATCGATGATCCGGCACACGTCTGGTTGTTGGATCCGAATGCCGAGTACTGGAACGGCGAAAAGAAATAAGCAGATACTGCCTGGGTTACCCCGGGCAGTTTTTTTACTAGGATCACTGACACACCTGTCCGTGATCCTAACAATTGATTGGAAATATGGATAACGTAAAACTGAGTCAAAAAAATTATCTGGCGATGTCCGCTGAAGGTTCACTATTTGCTACGGGTAGCTCCTTTATGGATGCCAATGCCGTCCTACCTCTTTTTATATTCACTTATACACAGAGTTTGCAATTAACGGGGCTCGCAACCACTTTAAATATGGCTGTCCCCGTGATCGCTCAACTCCTGGTTGGGCCTTATTTGCGGAGCATTCAAAATGTGCCTGCATATATTGTGCGTATCATGTTGGCTTTTAGGTTGTCGCCAGCACTAATGGCGCCGGTTTTATTAAGTAATATGACGGCCGGGTGGAAGATATTCATATTTTTTCTGATCTATATATTGTTCTTCTTTGGCCATGGCTTAGTTGTTGTACCGTGGGTCGACTTACTCGGACGAACGGTTCAGACCGATATTCGCAATCGAGTGTTTGGCAATCAGCAGCTTTTAGGCGGAATAGGCGCGTTAGGCGCAGGCTATATCATCAAGATTCTATTAAACAATCAACAATTATCGGATGATCTACGCTACGCGATCATTTTTGCGAGTTCAGCTTTTGTTTTCATTTTTTCGGTGGCCGTCATGACCTTTGTACGTGATGTGCCTCGTGCAAAAGTCACACCTCATCCGAATAGTTGGCATTATTATGTTGAATTGTGGCGTGTTTTGATGATTCGTCAAGATTTGCAAAATCTCATCCTAATTCGCATCGTACATGCCTTTACAACAATGAATGCACCCTTGTTAATTCTTTTTGGGCGCACCCTTTTTAATTTGGAAACACGTGATGTATCGACACTCGTTTTTGTCCAAATTGCTGGCAGTTTGGCTGGCGGCTTAATTTGGCGAACAATTAGCAGCAAATTAGGGAATATCCGAGCGATCAAAGCGTCACAATTGATTGGCTTGCTTGTAGCGACACTTGCATTGACAGCGCTTTTTATGAACCAAACACCACAAATCCGCTTCATTCTTTATCCGCTCGTCCTTTTAAGCGGCATCAACATGGGAAGTTGGAGCGGTTATATTAATTATCTAATCGATATTAGCAATGAGCAAAATCGTGTTGATTTCATGATGATCAACAATATTGTACTTTTTCCGCTGTCGGTTTTAGCGTTTATCAGTGGAATGGTCGCCGACCGGGCTGGTTTTGCACCGCTTCTTAGCATTAGCCTTTTGTCAGCACTCATCGGGCTTTATCGATCAGGTAAACTTAAAAGTCCCAACCTTCACACGTTTTCTTAGGTCTTTAATTTGCTTGAAGCTGTCACAAGCGATTACAAATACTCATCAATTATTTCGTGTGATAGTGCTTGACGGGATTGTTGCGTTAACCCTATACTGTTTTTACATTGACGATGCTATCGTCTTTCTTCTGATTTTTCACTCGATTTCATCCTGAATAAGCAGACTTCTGCACTGATTTTCCACACACACGTCTTTTTTACAACAACATCCCTATTTTTTCTGTGCGCTTTTCGGGCGCATGAATTCCCCTTAGAGGAGCATTGAATGCCAGAATCAAAACTGAATGGCAAGGCCAAGGCTGACCTAGCGACGATTGCAGTCGTTTCCGGTTTGTTGCCAGCTGATCAAGCCGCCAAGATGACCAAACCCGAATTATTAAATTTTCTCAAAACTGCTGAAAATGCGACAGTTCAACCTCAAGCACCCACGGCAAAAGTCAAAGCACCCACGGCAAAAGCCAAAGCACCCACGGTAAAAGCCAAAGCACCTGCGGTAGCAATCCTAGAACCTGCCGTTACGGCACAGGAGCCTGCGCCAACACCTCAAGAAGTGGCAAAAAAACCAGCTCCCCGTAAACCCGCTGCAAAAAGGACGTCGATCGCGCCGATCACTGAACCCGTCGCGACTGCTGAACCCGTCTCGTTAAAAGCAGAGGCATCTGACGTGCCGGCAAAAGCCGTGTCGCCATCTGAAGTGCCGGCAAAAGCCGTGTCGCAAGCTGAATTGCCTGAAAAGCCGATTCAAAAACCGACCCATAAGCCCGTCAATCGTCCGATTGAACGTCAAGCAGACAGACCGGCACGAAATCATCCGCAACATGCAACGACCGACCGAACTGGCTATGTCAAAAAGAGTGTGCAAGGTAAGCCACCAGTTCGAACTAACAATAGAACACAAGGCAATGTCTCAGCGAGAAGCCAGGACAGACCGCAGGGTCAAGCGCCAAACGCGCGTAACCCGCGGAATACGACTGCGTCACGGGTCAAACAACAAGGCGTTGGTAGAGGCCAATCACAACAGCCATCCCGTCCGATGCGCGTTAAAATGTTCGGAATACCGATCAATCCGATGGCTGCACAATCTGACGAGCACGAACAGGCCATGCAACTAGATCGCGACGCGTTGCTCTTAGCAGGCGTGTCAACGATCGAATCAACCGATTACTCTCAGGAAAACAGCAGTGAACGTGAGCCAGAATTTACCACAGACACGACAGGGCAAGGTTATGATGACGCCGAAAACAACCTGATTTCTCCGGAAATCCAGGACGGCGAAGATTTCGGCTCAGATAAAGCCGCCCGCAAGGCCTATATTGAATCGGGTGAAGCGATTACCGGCGTGCTCGAAATCATGCCAGATGGCTATGGATTTTTGCGCCGTGAAAATTACATCCAAGGTGCACACGATGCGTATGTGCCCCCGCAATATATTCGACGTTTTAATTTGCGTCCGGGTGATTTGATCACCGGGCCGTGCAAAAAGCAACGCGACAACGATCGCTACCAAGCGCTACTTTATATTAAAGAAGTTAATGGTGAATTGCCGGAAAAAATGCTCAAACGCCCGCATTTCGATCGTTTGACCCCGATTTACCCGGATGAACGCTATGTGCTTGAAACAACCCGCAATGAATTGTCGACCCGAATCATCGACCTCGTTTCACCGATCGGCAAAGGCCAGCGCGGGATGATCGTCTCACCCCCTAAAGCAGGTAAGACGATTCTTTTGCAAAAAGTCGCCAATGCCATCAGCACAAACAATCCAAACGTTAAACTCATTGTTTTGCTAATTGATGAACGGCCGGAAGAAGTCACGGATATGCAACGCTCGATCAATGGCGAAGTTGTCTTTTCGACCTTCGATAAAACGCCAGAAAATCATGTCAAAATCACAGAATTGGTCTTGGAACGCGCAATGCGTCTCGTTGAACTGAAGCAAGATGTCGTGATTTTGCTCGATAGCATGACTCGTTTAGGCCGTGCTTACAACTTAACCATCACACCAACCGGCCGGACACTCTCCGGTGGTCTCGATCCGGGTGCCTTATATGGTCCAAAACGCTTCTTCGGAGCAGCTCGCAACATCGAAAATGGTGGTAGTTTAACGATTATTGCCACGTCACTGATCGAAACTGGATCTCGAATGGATGAAGTTATTTTTGAAGAATTCAAGGGTACTGGCAACATGGAAGTGTTGCTTGACCGTAAATTATCTGAAAAGCGCATTTTCCCTGCAATCGATATCAACAAATCAGGGACACGTCGTGAAGAACTGCTGTTAACAAGCAAAGAACTTGACGCTGTCTGGACAATTCGCAAGGCGTTCGGCCAATTAGATACGGCAGCAGTCACTGAGACGATTATCAATTTGCTACTCAAAACAACCAATAATCAACAGTTCATTTCATCGATCAATGTCTCGTTCAATGACAAAAATGTTTTCGAAGCGATGCGTGGTACAAGGCCTCAAAGCAATCAAAATAGCAATCAAAACGGCAACGGAAATTGATTGACAAGCACGCTTGATTTGGATAAGATGATTTGGCATGTTCCATTTTGGTGCGGCATACGTATTAAAACGTCGATTGGCGACTGATACGCGCCGTACACATTAAGAGGAGAAAACAATGAAAGACGGCATTCATCCGAAATACGGCAAAACTGTCATCAAGTGTGCCTGCGGCGAGTCCTTTGAATCAGGCTCGATCAAAGACAACTTGCATGTTGACATCTGCTCCAAGTGCCATCCGTTTTTTACGGGTAAGCAGAAGCTGATCGATACTGGCGGACGCGTAGACAAATTCAAAAAGCGTCTGGAAAAGAAGTAAGACTTCAAACCAGAGGGAGGCAGGCGGACGCAGGCCTCCCTTTTGCTTTTTAATAACCAAATCGTAATCGCGATTTTAAGATAAAATTTCGCAAGTAGCCTATTGAGGTATCCATGAAGAAGAGATTAGATCAGGCAACAGAACCAGTTGCTGTTGAAAAGAAAAAAACGACTATTGGTGGTCAGGCTTTGATTGAAGGCCTGATGATGATTGGCCCAGACAAAAAAGTAATGGCTGTCCGCAAGCCAGACGGCACGATTTATCTTGAAGAACTAGCCATGACACGCTGGTCAGGCTTAGCCAATGTCCTGTTTGTGCGGGGCTCAGTCCGTTTATTTCAACAGCTCGTGACCGGCACACGGGCATTATTGCGCTCAGCGGAACTTCTCGATGAAGAGTCAGTTGCAATTCCCAAGCCCGTCGTACGCCAGACGGTGGTCGACAGCGTGTTATCAACAGATGTAGTTGCTGACGTTGCTACGGATGCGGCTGCCGACATAATGACTGATGCAGTTACCGACACAACGACTGATATATCGACTGGCTCCACCGAAACGATTGAATCTGTACCGACACCAGCGAAAAAGGCTCGCCGGACTATTAAAGATCGCTTCGAATCACTCAATCAAAAAATTGATCACTATTTGACGCATCACTCGGAGGTCATGCTCTATTTGTCAGCTGTTGGCGGCATTTTATTTAGCGTGATCCTATTCATCCTTTTGCCGAATTTACTCACGACAGGTATCGCCCACTGGACAAATCTCAGTGCATCAGCCGGACGGCTATCTTCGATTTTGCTCAATTTGATCGAAGGCGTAATCCGGATTACCATTTTTATTGCTTATCTATTCTTAGCTTCCCGAATGAGTGAGATCCAGCGCGTTTGGATGTATCATGGGGCGGAACATAAAACGATCGCCTGTTATGAAGCCGAAAAGCCGCTAACGGTCGAAAATGTGCGGTTGTTCAGTCGTTTCCACCCGCGCTGTGGGACATCATTCATGTTTTTGGTTATCCTTGTCAGCATCATTGTCTTTTCGCTCATTGGCTGGTGGAGTCCGTGGATCAATTTATTGATTCGATTTGTTCTCGTGCCACTTGTCGCGGGCATCGCATATGAGATTATCCGCTTGGCTGGTCGCTATGATAACTGGTTGACACGCGGTATTTCAAGACCTGGGCTTTGGTTACAACGGCTGACGACTGCTGAACCAAACGACAAAATTTTAGAAGTATCAATCGCAGCAATGCAAGCTGTTTTACCGGAAGAAGAAGGCCGTGACCAGTGGTAATAACCGGCTCATTTATCACGCCACCACTTGCGGCACATTGCTGCGCGTGTTTCGAGGCCGGTTAACGGAAGCTGGTTTTGAATCAGCTCGGCATGAGGCCGCACTGCTGATCAGTCAACGCACAGGATTTTCGATCGCGACACTTTACACATATCCGGAAAAGTCGATAACCGCCGCACAACATCTGCAGCTTTCGATTGATCTCGAACGCCGTCTCACACATGAGCCGATCGCATACATCTTGGGCAGTACCGAATTTTTCGGGCTGCCTTTTGCTGTTGGGGCGGGGGTACTCATTCCTCGAGGTGACACGGAACGTCTTGTCGAAACTGCGCTTGAACATCTGACGACGGATGCTTATTTTGCTGAATCACGACTCGATAAGACCCCAATACGAATTTTAGATACATGTACCGGTAGTGGTTGCGTCGGGATCACCATTGCGGTCGAACTGCAAAAAAAGGGAATAGCCTGTGATCTCTATTTGGTTGAGTTGGATCCAATTGCAGCAGGCTTTGCCCGCAAAAACCTTGATGCCCATGGGCTTTCAGAAGCCGTACTCGAAATGGCTGACCTATGGCCTAGTCAACAGGCAGGCGGGGTGCGCCGATTTGATATGATTACAGCTAATCCCCCGTATATCGTCAGCCAAGAAATTCCCGATCTAATGACCGATGTTACTGTGTTCGAACCTCATTTAGCCCTCGATGGTGGCGCAGATGGGCTAAGCCTATATCGCCGCCTAATCCGCGAAGCGCCAGAACATCTTGCCCAACCTGGACTATTGCTATTAGAACACGGTTACAGCCAAGCAGAACAAATCCAAAACCTCCTTACAAGCCAAGGCTACAGCCACTACCAAACAATCAACGACTACGGCGGTCACCCACGAGTCACCGCTGGTTGGCATGGTGTCAGACACGTGCTAGGCGTCATGCCCCATTCAACAAGGAGTGATGCTTATGACATCGAAGTTTAATCTTTATCCATTTGCAGTTGGACAGACGTTGATTTTAAAGAAAAAGCACCCGTGTGGCAGCGATCAGTGGCTCGTTGAGCGGATCGGTGCCGACATTGGATGCAAGTGTTTGGGTTGTGGCCACTTTAATGTTTGGCCGAGACGGTTATTAGAAAAGGCGCTAAAAGAAGTGAAATAAAAAAATGGTGCCAGGCGCGTGCCTGGCACCATTTTATAAATTAAATCAGCCTGCTTCTTCGATTGCGACGGCGACGGATACGGTGGCGCCGACCATCGGGTTGTTGCCCATGCCCAAGAATCCCATCATTTCGACGTGTGCGGGAACGGATGAGGATCCTGCGAACTGTGCGTCGGAGTGCATACGGCCCATGGTGTCGGTCATGCCGTATGAGGCCGGGCCTGCGCCCATGTTGTCGGGGTGGAGCGTACGGCCGGTGCCGCCCCCTGAGGCGACGGAGAAGTATTTTTTACCCTGTTCGTTGCATTCCTTTTTATAGGTGCCAGCGACCGGGTGTTGGAAACGGGTTGGGTTGGTAGAGTTGCCGGTGATCGAAACGTCTACGCCTTCTAAGTGCATGATTGCGACGCCCTCGCGGACGTCATCTGCCCCGTAGCAGCGGACTTTGGCTTTATCGCCAGTGGAATAGGCTTTTTCCATCACGACAGCGACTTCGCCAGTAGCATAGTCAAACTGGGTTTTTACATAGGTGAAGCCGTTGATGCGGGAAATCACCTGTGCGGCGTCTTTGCCGAGACCGTTCAGGATAACCTGTAGCGGTTCAGTGCGGACTCTATTCGCGGATTTGGCGATACCGATTGCGCCTTCAGCAGCGGCGAAAGATTCGTGGCCCGCTAAAAAAGCGAAACATTTGGTTTCGTTGCGCAGCAGCATGGCGGCGAGATTGCCGTGGCCGATACCGACTTTGCGGTCTTCAGCGACAGAACCCGGGATGCAAAAACACTGCAGGCCAATACCAATTGCTTCAGCGGCGGCGGCAGCTTTTGTGCAGCCTTTTTTAATTGCGATGGCAGCGCCAACGACATAGGCCCATGCGGCATTTTCGAAAGCGATCGGTTGGGTATCTTTGCAGATTTTATACGGATCAATGCCTTTGGCTTCACAGATCGCTTTAGCTTCTTCGATCGAGGCAATGCCATATTCGGCTAAAGTCGCATTGACTTTTCCGATGCGGCGTTCATAACTTTCAAACAGTTGTGCCATGGATGGTTGCTCCTTTCACGAGTCTCGATTTATTCATGACGGGGGTCAATGACACGGGTAGCTTCGTCGAAACGACCATATTGGCCGATTGATTTCTTGAAAGCTTCGTTGGCATCAACGCCTTTTTTGATCAGGTCAATCATCGGCCCAAGTTTCAGGAACTGGTAACCAATCACTGCGTCTTCTTCATCGAGTGCCATTTTCAGGACATAGCCTTCAGTTAACTCGAGGTAACGCGGTCCCTTTTCAACAGTCGAATACATCGTACCTGTCATGCTGCGCAGACCCTTACCGAGATCTTCAAGTCCAGCACCGATTGGTAAGCCGTCTTCAGAGAAGGCTGACTGGGTGCGGCCGTAAACGATTTGCAGGAATAATTCGCGCATCGCAACATTGATCGCATCACAGACGAGGTCGGAGTTGAGGGCTTCGAGAATGGTTTTGCCGGCAAGGACTTCAGCAGCCATCGCAGCGGAATGGGTCATACCAGAACAACCGATCGTTTCGACGAGGGCTTCTTGGATGATGCCTTCCTTGACATTGAGTGAGAGCTTGCAAGCGCCTTGTTGTGGTGCGCACCAGCCGACTCCGTGGGTGAAACCGGAAATGTCTTTGATTTCGCGGGCCTGTGTCCAACGGCCCTCTTGCGGAATTGGCGCCGGACCATGATTAACGCCCTTGGCCACGCAAGTCATGTGTTCAACTTCGTGTGTTTTCAGCATGCTTATTTCCCCTTTCAAAGATGGTTTTGCGAAGCTATATTGACACCGCAAAAAATCCCATGTCAGTATAGCGGATTTGCACATACGTTACCAGTTGGGATGTTGCATAATTGTTAGCCGGTATTTATCGGAAAATCAGCGAAAAATCATGTATAATCGGGGGCGAAAGGGTGGCCTATGCTTGAACAGTTAATGACAATTGAAAATCGCTTTGAAGAGTTAAATCTCCTGCTGTCTGAGCCGGCTGTTTTTGCCGACCAAGAACGCTATCGCAAACTGGTTGCGGAGCACGCCGAATTATCGGACCTTGTACACTTGATTCGTTCGCTTCGTGATACGCGTCAAGCCTTAGAAGAACATCGCCAAATGTTGTATCAGACAGACGATCGCGAATTTCGGGACTTGATCCGAGTTGAAATTTCTGAATTAGAAGCGTCTGAGACCACGCTCGATTCCAAATTGCAAGATGAATTGATCCCCAAAGATCCCAATGACACCCGCAACGTGATCATCGAAATTCGGGCCGGAGCTGGTGGTGATGAAGCGGCACTGTTTGCTGCGGTCCTTTATCGGATGTATAGCGCCTATGCGGAGTCGCAGGGCTGGAAATCTGAAATGATCGACATCAATGAAACGGAAATTGGTGGGTTTAAAGAAGTTGTTTTCATGATCGAAGGCCGTGGCTCTTATAGCCAATTTAAGTTCGAGAGTGGGGTCCACCGCGTCCAACGCGTCCCGGTCACCGAGTCCGGTGGCCGGATCCATACCTCGACCGTCACCGTCGCGGTATTGCCAGAAGCAGAAGATGTCGAAGTTTCAATCAATCCAAATGATTTGCAGATCGATACGTACCGGGCATCTGGTGCCGGCGGTCAACATGTCAATAAAACAGATTCGGCGGTCCGGATCACACACAAGCCGACAGGCCTTGTCGTAACGTGTCAAGATCAACGCTCCCAATATAAAAATAAAGACCGCGCCATGGCGGTTCTAAAATCGCGTTTGCTCGAACAAACCCAAGCGGCCCATGCGGGCGCCATTGCATCCGATCGCAAAAACCAGGTCGGGACGGGCGATCGTAGCGAGCGGATTCGTACCTATAATTACCATCAAGGCCGGGTGACAGATCATCGAATCGGATTGACCCTGTATCGCCTTGAGTCGATCTTGCAAGGCGATATTGGTGAAATCATCAAAGCTTTACAAACGGCATCACGTGCCGGCAACCTCAACCAGAACCAGGTTAGCGAGGAAGACTAATGCAGACTGTGGAAATCGTAGTTGATCAGACGCGTTCGCTAGAAGAAATCGACCGTCTGCTCCTACCAGCCGCTGCGTGCTTACAAGCCGGAGGCCTAGTCGCATTTCCGACCGAAACGGTCTATGGCCTCGGAGCTAATGCGCTCGACCCACAAGCCGTGGCAGCAATTTTTACGGCTAAAGGTCGGCCAGGCGACAATCCACTGATCGTACACGTCGCGTCAATTGCGGACATTTTACCGCTGACGACTGAGATGACGCCCTTGGCCGAAGCGTTATTAGCCTCATTCTCACCAGGCCCGCTCACGTTGATTTTGCCGCGTTCGAATCTAGTCCCTGACCTCGTAACTGCCGGATTAGATACCGTTGCGGTCCGCATCCCGGCTCATCCGATTGCTCGCCGCCTCATTGAATTGGCCGGCGTCCCAGTTGCAGCACCATCTGCCAATCGATCGGGAAAACCCAGTCCCACTCGTGCCTGGCACGTTCAAAACGATCTTGAGGGCGTCATTCCGTATATAATCGACGGCGGTGCCTGTGAATACGGTCTTGAATCCACGGTTCTGGACTTAACGGGTCCGGTGCCGATTATTTTGCGACCGGGTGCAATTTCTGCTGAGGCTATCGATGCCGCAGTTGAGTCGTTTTTAAATAGTTCGAAACCCCAAGGCGTCACACAGTCCGCTTTTTTGCAAATGAAATCAGCTAGCCCCGCGACCATCGATCAACATATACCGCGTTCGCCTGGGATGAAATATCGCCATTATGCCCCAGTTGCACGTCTTATTATCTGCGATCAGGCGACCCCGACCTTGCGTGCTCAGGCCATGACAGCCTGGTTGTCTGCCAATCAACCGCTATATCGCGATGAACGAATCGGCATCTACTGTTCATTAGAAACCTACGCACTGATACCAGAAAATATCCGCCACAAGGCCACTGTGTCGCATCCTGTAGCACCAGCCTCCGCCACTTCGCCCGCGACAACCCTCGATGATCTCACGTTCCTTGTCCATTTATATGCAAAAAAAGCTGAGCCAGAAGCCGCATCGCATCATTTGTTTGATGCATTGCGAACCTTAGATCGACAAGCAGTCAAAGTAATCGTGGCAGAAGGATTACCGCCGCATGGCGCAGGCGCTGCTTATATGAACCGACTGCGCAAAGCAGCCGGGGGTGGTGAAGCGGTATGATCAAGGTTCTGTTTGTCTGCACAGGCAACACCTGCCGTAGCCCGATGGCAGAAAGCTTGTTCAATGCCCGTGCAACAATACTAGGCATAGATGCTCACGCAGAATCGGCGGGTCTTGCAGCTTGGGCTGGCGAACCCGCTGCGAATGAGGCCATTGAAGCATCCCTTGGATTAGGTGGATTAAGTCTTGCTGACCATCAAGCCCGCTTGTTTGCAAATCTTAATCCTTTAAAATATGACTGGATTCTGACGATGAATTCACGCCAGAAGGATCAAATCTTAGCCCGCCAACCCGACTTGCATGATAAAGTCTGGACAATCGGTGAAATGGCTGGTGAAAAAAACGTAGAAATCGCCGATCCTTATGGTCACAGTCAAGTCGTATATGACCAGACTGCAGCGAGTTTAGTGCGCTTAACTGATCGAATTTTACAGCATTTCGACAAAAGTTTCTGATCTAGTCTAAGGACAAGTCAGATTCCATCCTGTATGCTAAAAACAGATCCGGATTTGCAACTTGATCAGCCAATTGTCGGCATACCGTTCCATCTGCTTGACGCAATTCGTTTTTAATGTTATATTTTTGCGTACTGCGCGTTCTGCGAGCAGCTGTTCTTTTACAACTAAAGAGCAATCCTCGCCCAATATTAAGGGCCGTTAGTCCAGGAGGAGGTGAAACAGTGGCTAGAAAGTATGAAGCAATGGTTATTTTAAACCCCGCTCTCGGTGAAGACGCGATCAACGCGACCATCGAGAAAGTCAAGGGTCTGGTTGAAGCGTCAGGAACGCTCGAACAGGTCGATGTCTGGGGTCGTAAGCGCCTTTCGTACGAAATTGATGATCAAAAAGAAGGATTTTATTTCCTCATCAACTTCAGTGCGGAAGCCGATTTCCCGAAGGAATTTGAGCGCGTGCTCAAAATTACCGAAGGAGTTATGCGATATCTGGTGATCCGTCCTGACGAAAAATAATTGTCAGAAAGGACTCTGAGTGTATGAACAAAGCAATCTTAATGGGAAATCTAACCCGTGACCCCGAAATGCGGACAACTCAAAGCCAAGTGCCGGTTTGCACTTTTTCGTTGGCTGTTGAACGTCGTTTCAAAACACAAAGCGGCGAACGCCAGGCAGACTTCATCAACGTCGTCGCCTGGAGACAGCAAGCAGAATTCGTCGCCAAATATTTCCACAAAGGTTCACGGATGGTTGTTGTCGGTTCGATTCAAACGCGCACCTACGACGACAAAGACGGCAACAAGCGCACTGCGACTGAAGTTGTCGCCGATGAAATCCATTTCGGTGACTCCAAACGCTCCGATTCTGGTAACGAACCCCGTCAGACCAGTGGTGCTACTGCACCCATGGCTCAGACCGAAGGTTTCTTCCCGGCTCCGGACGATGACACTTCACTGCCCTTTGATCTCTGATTTCAATTGACTGATTTTTTCTGAAAGGAGCAAGCATCCATGGCTGATTACAAACGTGGTAACCGCGACAGCGGTGACAAAGAAGGTCGCGGCATGCGTCCGCGTCGTTCACGTCGTAAAGTCTGCGCATTTTGTGCCGACAAAATCGAAGTGATCGAATACAAAGACGTCAACCGCCTGCGCAAGTTCATTTCTGAACGTGGCAAAATTTTGCCGAAGCGTATGACCGGCAACTGTGCTGAACACCAGCGCCGTCTAACCATTTCAATCAAACGGGCGCGTCATGTCGCCCTGCTTCCTTACGCTGGCGAATAATAATCTGGCGATTTGATCGCCTGAAACAGATATTCTTAGGCAATAAATGGAATGATTCAAGAGAGCGCCCCATCGTCGGGCGCTCTTTTTGTGGTATAATACACCTTGCTTTATAGAAAATTTCCGACCCAAACAGTCGGTCGTCAGACAGGAGAAATGCCCGTGAAAGTCATTTTACTCAAAGATGTCAAAGCCCTTGGTAAACAAGATGAAATCAAAGAAGTCCAAGACGGTTATGCCCGCAATTTTCTGTTTAAACAGAACTTAGCGCTTGAGGCAACCCCGGCTAACCTCAACACCGTCAAAACCAAAAAGGGTGCAGAATCTGCGAAAGTCGCCCGTGAATTAGCTGAAGCGAAAGAAATCGGCGCCAAGCTTAACAGTCAGACTATCAAGCTCCAAATGAAAGCTGGAGACGGCGGTCGTTTGTACGGCGCTGTGACGGCGATGGATGTTGCATCTGCACTCGAAAAAGCCGGCTTCAAAATTGACAAACGTGGTATCACAATCCACCAGCAGATTAAAACAATCGGGACCTTTGAGGCTGAAATCAAACTTCACCATGAAGTGACGATCAAGGTCAATATCGAAGTAGTTGCCGTCGCTTAATGGCTGGCGAAACAACCAAATCACGGCCACTTGGTCGTGTTCTGCCGCATAATGTGCAGGCTGAACAATCTGTTTTAGGGAGTGCAATGTCCGGTGAGCGACAACTCGCCGAAATCACTGCACTTTTAAAGACCGAGGACTTTTATCGACCTGATCATCGCCTTGTTTATGAGGCGATTTGTGAATTATATCTTGGTAGCAAGCCTGTTGATATCTTAACGGTTAGTGATTTGCTCGAGAGTAAAGCGCTCTTAGAAAAAGCTGGCGGGATTGCCTATATCAGTGGTTTGCCAGATGCGATTCCGGTCATGGCGAATGCCCTGCATTATGCCGACCTCGTGCGGCAAAAGGCTCTTTTACGGCGTTTGCTCGGGGCAATGGAAGAAGTAACCGGCCTATGCTATGACGATGCTAACGAAGCAGATATCTTACTTGATGTCGCGGCTAAACGTATCTATGAGATTCGCGAAAATCGTGATGCAACGGGCTTTGAAAGCATCAAAGAAATCATGGGCCGGACCGTAAATGAACTCGCGGCCATGGCTCGTGGCAAAATCCACGAGAAATATGTCATGACCGGCTTCCATGCACTCGATCGTGCTTTGAACGGCCTGCGTCCAGGTGCCTTGATCATCGTTGCGGCACGTCCGGCAATGGGTAAGTCAGCGTTTGCCCTCAATATCGCACAAAAAGCAGCGACCCTTTATGGCGTGCCCGCTGCGATTTTTTCCCTCGAAATGTCCAAAGAAGAAATTGGCAATCGTATGCTCAGTGCGCAGGCGCTTGTTCAGGCGAAATCCCTGACAACCGGCGATCTACAAGGCGATGATTGGGATAAGATTGCCCGCGCCTTGCCACCACTTTATGCGGCCCCGATCCATATCGATGATCGCTCAGGCACCTCGGTCATGGAAATGATGTCCAAATGCCGTCAACTCAAGCTCGAGAACAAATTAGGGATCATTGTCATTGACTACCTACAGTTAATGAGTGGTACCGGCTCCTCGCGCTCCGAAAGTCGCCAGCAGGAGATTTCCGAGATTTCCCGATCACTCAAAATCATGGCTCGCGAACTGAATGTGCCGGTTATTGCCTTGTCACAGCTGTCACGTGCTTGCGAGGCCCGTTCTGACAAAAAACCGCTACTTTCTGACTTGCGCGACTCCGGTGCGATCGAACAAGACGCCGATATCGTCATGTTCTTATTCCGCGAACAATATTACAATACCAACTCGATGCAGACCGAAACGGAAGATGCTGAAGTTATCATTGCCAAAAATCGGCAAGGGGCAACCGGAAGCATTCATTTGGGTTGGTGGCCAAAATACACGATGTTCTTCGAACAAGATGACGGTCGTGTGCCTAGTGAACCACCGCCATTCTAATGACAAGTCACAATCGTGCGCCGATTTCGCGCAATCACAAAACGCTCCTTGAACGTGTGCAACAGACGATCTTGCATGAGCAGCTGATCCCTGAAGGGACGGGTGTATTAGTCGCAGTTTCTGGTGGACCGGATTCAATGGCTCTGCTGGATATTCTGCGCCGCTTAGGCGTATGCCCGTTACGCGTGGCGCACCTGAACCATCAGCTACGCCCTGGGGATTGTGATCTCGACGAAGCCTTAATTCGAGACTATTGCCGAAAGTACGATCTGCCATGTGACATTGGCCAAATGAATGTTGCGCAACTTTCCTTGGATACGTGTCAAGGCATCGAAGCGACCGGGCGTGATGCCCGGTATCAATTTTTTGCAAACTGTCTCGCCCGATGGCAGGCAGAACCGAACCCTCCGACTGAATATCGTATTGCCCTTGCCCATCATTTAGATGATCAGGCCGAAACCGTCCTGCTCCATCTTGGCCGCGGCAGTGGTTTAGATGGCCTCGTTGGAATGCTGCCACGATCTGGTCAATTGATCCGGCCGCTTTTAACGATCCGACGTGCGGAATTACGCAACGACCTGATAGAGAATGCTGTCACATGGCGCCAGGATCATACTAATGACGAGCTCTTCACCTTGCGTAACCGGCTGCGCCACCAAGTTTTACCGCAATGGCAGCAGGCCCTCGGCTATGATCCGGCAACGATTCTCGCGCGCTCGGCCGAGTTAGCCCGTGCAGATCAAGTTCTCCTCGCGCAACTGACGGAGCAAGCATGGCAACGCGTTGTCAAACCTTTAGACATTTTGCGCGATTTGCGTCCAACGCCCACCTCGCCCCTTAGAACTCAAATTGCCTTTGCAACAGCTGATTTTTGTCGCGAACCACAAGCGCTCCAAAACCGCTTGCTGCGTCAAGCCTGGCGCATGGTCAGTGGCCAATCCAAAGATATTGAATGGCGCCATCTCAAAATTGCCCGCGATTTTATTGTCGAACCTGGCCGGAAACGGGGTCATCTCGATTGGCCTTTAGGTATTGTGATCGATATTGATCAACAAAATGTGGTTTTTTCACGGCCATAAAATCTTTACAGATTGTTGCATGTGTAACACGTTTACGGCCAAAGAGACTGTTATAATGTTTGGATATCAACACGAGGAGGCCTCCTAGTTCATGAGTAAAACCATCAAACGAATCCTGATCCCACAAGCTGACATCGCGCACATGTGCCAACGGTTGGGGGAACAGATTTCGCAAGATTATAAGGGCAAAGAAATCATTCTCATCGGTGTCCTCAAAGGCGCCTTTGTATTTATGGCCGATTTAGCCCGTCACATTGATGTACCCGTTCGGATAGATTTCATGTCAGTGTCCAGTTACGGTAGTGGTACACGGACATCAGGTGTGGTACGGATCACCAAAGATCTCGACACCGATATTACGGGCAAACACATTATTGTCGTTGAAGATATTGTCGACACGGGGTTAACGCTCAAACATTTGCGTGAGCTCTTGAGCACGCGCAATCCGGCAAGTATCGCGCTCTGTACCGCTTTTGACAAACCTGATCGCCGCAAGGTTGAAATTGAGGTCGAGTATACCGGCCTACGTATTCCGGACGAATTCATCGTCGGATATGGTCTCGATTTTGACGGAAAATTTAGAAATCTCCCGGACGTTGCTGTTCTCGGGGATGAATCCTAAGGAGGAACTCGGATGAATCCGAAGAAGTCCATGAACGGCATGTCCTTTTACGTCGTTCTGCTCGCTATCATCATTGTTGTATCGTTATTCATGTCTCGCTTGACCCAAGTTCAACCCATCACATTATCTGAACTCATCACTAAAATTGACAGTGGCGCAGTGACTGAGGTTGTAGTCAATGGCTATACGCTCGAAGTGACTGAAAAGTCCGAAACTGGCGCGTTGAGCACATTTAGCAAACAGATCTCACCGATGTGGATGTCAGATGTCTATGCCGTGCTCGAGAAAGCGCAATTAGACGGTAAGATCGCATCATTCGATTATGTAGAACCGACTGACTTTGCATCATGGGCCAATATCATCTTAATTCTCGTGATGATTGCTGGCATGGGCTTTTTCATCTGGTTCTCCTATAATCGCCAATCAGGCGATGGCAAAAGTGCCATGTCCTTTGGCCGTAGTCGCGCTAAACTTAATGACCCCACCAAAAACAAAGTCACATTCCAAGATGTTGCGGGCGCTGACGAAGAGAAAGAAGAACTCAAAGAAATCGTCGACTTCCTCAAAAACCCGAAAAAATATGCAGATATCGGCGCCAAAATCCCGCGCGGCATTTTGCTCGTGGGTTCTCCAGGTACGGGTAAAACCTTGCTAGCAAAAGCGGTCGCCGGCGAGGCTGGTGTGCCATTCTTTTCAATCAGTGGCTCTGACTTCGTCGAAATGTTTGTCGGTGTTGGCGCATCCCGTGTGCGTGACCTATTCGACCAAGCTAAGAAAAATTCGCCATGCATCATTTTCATCGATGAAATTGATGCCGTCGGGCGCCATCGTGGGGCCGGGATGGGCGGTGGACATGACGAACGGGAACAGACTTTGAATCA
>JAQUDJ010000002.1:53676-100021 GCA_028685755.1 Eubacteriales bacterium
CATGAAGACACGTACTACGCAACGAAAAGCCAGTTGATCGATTCAATCATGATCGCGCTAGGTGGTCGTGCTGCTGAAGAAATTGCCTTTGGCGAGATCAGCACCGGTGCGTCCTCCGACCTGCAAAGCTGCAATTCCATTGCCCGCGATATGATTACTAAATATGGCATGAGTGAAAAACTGGGCAACCTCGTGTTCGGTAGTGAAAACGAAGTTTTTCTCGGCAAAGATTTCGGCCATGTCAAAGATTACAGCGAAAAGCTAGCAGCTATCATCGACGATGAAGTCAAATCGATCATTGATGATGCCTACACGAACGTTCTCAAGATTTTACATGACAGTGATGAACTCGTGAATGCGTTGGCCAATCTCCTGCTTGAAAAGGAAAAGATTGAAGGTCCGGAATTCGAAGCACTTATCCTACAATACAAGCCTGACATTCGCCCCTTGCCTTTAAATAGCGCACCGCGGACGAAACTTGTTGAAGCGACTACCCCTGAAGCGAACGACTCTGAGGCGACTGCCCCAGAAGCGACTACCCCAGAGACAGACGGGTCAGAATCAGCTGCAGCGCCACCAATCGAAGAGCCCTCAGCGGATCAGCCCGAAGCCTAAAGCAAAATTATACAACCATTTTAAAAGCCGACAGATCAAAAGATTTGTCGGCTTTTTGCTGTTGTGTTATATTTTGCCTGCTCGAAAAATTACGCTTCAAACAGAAAATGGTTTAGTGATGTTTTGACCGTCCGGTTAATTGGTCAGCTAAGTTGCGTATATCCTCAGGTCCTAGCACGAGAATCAAGTCACCGGGCTTTACCCGCTGATCAAGTTCAGCTCGGATCACTGCGAAGCTTTCGCCAAATTGCGCATGGCCACCGAGTTCGTTGATGCGCTTAACCAAATCGCGCGAGCTAATATAATCGCGTTTTGTTTCGCGATCACTAAATATCTCAGCAAAAATCACCCACTCACAATCCTTTAGGGCATCGACAAATTCATCGAATAAAATTTGTGTTCGACTAAAGGTCAAGGGCTGAAAAACAACCCAGGTGTGGTTGTGCGGAATGGTCGCAGCCGCTGCGAGCGTAGCCCGGGCTGCAGCTGGGTGATGGGCATAATCGGCAACGACTTCAGCCCCACGGTAGGTTCCTGTTCGAGTGAACCGCCCTTCAGCGCCTTGGAAATCTTTTAAAACAGTTTTTGCAGCATCAGGGGTGCCACCACAAAGATGGGCGCAGGCTATGGCGGCAAGGGCGTTGACGACATTATGTTGTCCAGGAATCTGAAGTTTGATGTGCGCATAAAATGAATCCAAATAGTAAACGTCGAATTGCGGCAAACCGTTATCATAATGAAGATTACGGGCTTGCCATTCCGCCGTTTGGTTCTCAAGACCAAACCAGACTAAACGGGGTAGAGCAAGACCAGCTATTTCGCGGCGTTTTTGCAACCGATTAACCATTTCAATGACATTTAAATCAAATGCAGGTAAAACGAGAACACCTTGATCAGGTAAATTATCAGCAAATTCAACAAAGACATCGATGACCGCATTGAGGTCTTTAAAACAATCCACATGGTCAAAATCAATATTTAAAATTGCTGCGACAGTTGAATAAAATTTCAAAAAGCTGTTTTTATACTCACATGCTTCGGACACCATCAGGCGCCCCGGTTCGCCGAGACGGACGGTGGTTTTGAATTGCTTTAATTCGGCACCTAAATGGACCGTTGGATCTTGCCCTGCATCGGTTAGCAGCAAAGCAGTCATTGCGGTAGTTGTAGTTTTGCCATGCGTCCCAGCAATGTTGACGACCTGCTGATAACGGCGATTTAGCCAACCTAAAAATGCAGCACGGTCGATAGTCTGAATCACTGCCTCGCGAGCTGCTTGTAATTCTAAATTTTCAGTGGGGATTGCTGCGGTATGGACGACTAAATCTGGTTTGAAGTTCAGCAAATTAGCCGCTTCGTGCCCCTCATGAATGAGCATGCCTTGATTTATTAAATAAGCGGTGCGGTCAGAAAAATGACGATCAGAACCGGCAACATCAAAGCCGATCGAGACTGCAATCTCAGCTAAACCACTCATGCTAATTCCACCGATACCGATAAAATAGATGCGGGCGCCAGGTTTTAATTCGAAATTGAGTGAAGCGTCGGATTGAGTCATAGACAAGGGACTCCTTCAAGGTCAAATCTCAAAACATCCTATCACAGATGGCTGTAATTGACTATGCTACCCCACAGGTGAAAATTGACGTTAAGTGGTAGTTGGATGGCCAACATTTTAGGATTTGAAATGAATTTAATATTAAAATATTAATTAGTGCAAAAAATTGACAGGTTGTCGAGCATTCGAAAAAAATGATATAATACATTTGTGTATATCGCTAAGCATTTCGACGTAGAAAATGACAGAATAGTCAGCTCGAGAATGGAGGCATCTGCATGGAAATCACAAGTATAACCATTCGTAAAATGGGCACCGAAGGTAAAATGAAAGCGATAGTTTCGGTTACTTTCGACAACGCTTTTGTTGTCCATGACATCAAAGTCATTGAAGGTACGAACGGCTACTTCATTGCAATGCCGAGCCGTAAGACACAAGATGGCGAATTCAAGGACATTGTACATCCGATCAATTCCGAATTCCGCGAGCGTCTTTCAAGTGAGGTCCTCAAGAAATATCAGGAAGCTCTCGAAATTGCACAAGCTCAAGTGACAGATGCCGGTGGCGCACTCGACTAGCGGCTGACATATTTGTAATGATTTTTATAAAATGGTGTTAGGCACGTGCCTGGCACCATTTCCATTTTTCACTCCGGAGGATTGATGATTATGCGTCCGACATTTCTAATTACGTTAGACCAAGGTACGACAAGCTGCCGGGCGCTGATTTTTAATGATGCGGGTCAACTCGTCACCTCGAAACAGGCACCGATCAAGCAATTTTACCCGCAACCCGGTTGGGTCGAAGAAGACCCGAATGAGATTTTAAAGACCCAGGTCCAGGTTTTGCAAGCGGCATATAGTGAACTTATAGCGAGTCAACAGGTCGTTCCAAGCCAAATTGCTGGGATCGGGATTACCAATCAGCGTGAAACAGTCGTCCTGTGGGACAAAAAGACGGGTCAGCCGGTCCATCCCGCAATTGTTTGGCAATGTCGTCGAACAACGAAACTTATTGATCGCTTGCGCGCAGAAGGCTATGCGGAGTGGATTCACGAACGGACTGGACTCGTGCTGGATGCCTACTTTAGTGCGACCAAACTGATGTGGCTATTTGAAAATGATCCGGATTTGCTCGTGCGAGCTCAAGCTGGCGAGCTTTTAGCTGGAACGATTGATTCATGGTTGATTTGGCATTTAACAGGGGGGAGGACCCATGTAACCGATGCCAGCAACGCTTCTCGGACGATGCTTTTCAATATCAAAACGGGTCAATGGGATAATGAACTACTCAGGTTATTCGGGATACCGAGTCAAATCTTGCCCCAGGTCGTTCGCTCAGCGGGCACTTATGGCACATTAGATGAATCGATCTTGCCGGGTCACTTGCCATTGGCTGGGTTAGCTGGTGATCAACAGGCCGCACTATTTGGGCAAGCATGCTTTCTGCCTGGAATGACTAAAAACACATACGGGACAGGTTGCTTTATATTAATGCAGACTGGCCAACAACCAATATTTTCAAAAAACGGTTTACTTACGACAGTGGCTTGGGATATCGGTCACGGGTTGAATTACGCGCTCGAAGGCAGTGTTTTCAATGCCGGATCGACGATTCAATGGCTGCGGGATGAACTCAAAATCATCCGTCAAGCATCGGATTGCGACACGCTAGCAGCTTCGGTGTCAGACTCCGCGGGTGTGCAGATTGTCCCAGCTTTTACGGGGCTTGGCGCGCCTTATTGGGATATGAATGCCCGCGGTTTAATCAGTGGAATCACGCGTGGTACGACGAGCGCTCATATTGCACGCGCAGTCCTCGAGTCGATTGCCATGCAAAGCCAAGACGTCTTACACCTGATGCATCAGGAAACGGGGATCCCAATATCTGATCTCAAAGTCGACGGCGGAGCTGCTGTCAGTGATCTGCTAATGCAAATGCAGGCCGACTTCAGTCAAGTTCCAGTTGATCGACCCCAAATCACAGAAACGACTGCCTTTGGCGCAGCCGCACTGGCAGGAATTGGCTTATCCGTCTGGCCTGACCTGACCCAAATTACGCAGGTACGGGCGTCTGATCGCATTTTCCAACCACACCCAATTGATGCTCGATACGAGGCACGTCTGATTGCTTGGCAAAAAGCCATCGCTGCAGCACGTGCGATCGGTTGTTCTTGACAGTCAAGGGACCCGATGCTATGATGCTTCGGTGACCGTTTTGTCCGGGCTCTGTTAAATGCCCTAATGACGATGCAAGTTGTCAATCTCACACCTTGTGAGGCCGATGCGACAAGCATCGAAGGCATGCCTGGGACAGACGAGACTGATTACAGGAGGAACACACATAATGTACGCAGTAATTGCAACAGGCGGTAAACAGTACCGCGTCACCGTTGGCGAAGAGATCTTTGTCGAAAAGCTCGCTGGTGAAGCAGGAGAAGCAATTTCTTTCTCAGAAGTCCTGATGGTTTCTGATGACAATGGTCTCAAAGTCGGCACCCCGACAGTTGAAGGCGCAGTTGTCACTGGCGAAATCGTCAAACAGGGCAGATCGAAGAAAATCATCGTTTTCAAGTACAAAGCCAAAAAAGGCTTTCGTCGTAAAAACGGCCATCGCCAACCTTACACCCGCGTCATCATCAACGCGATCAACGTTTGATCACAAGCCACACAGTTTGGTTTGAGTGATCAAATCAATCACAATTGGACATTGACATGATAAAAGTCAGTTTAGCCAAGAACAATGCAGGCCTCATCAGAAAATTTTCTGCAAAAGGCCACGCCGGTTATGGACCTTATGGAGAAGACATTCTCTGTGCCGCAGTCTCAGCAATTGCTCAGACCGTGATCGGGTCCTTGCAGGATATCGCCGGATTCAATCCGGACTATATTTTGCAAGATGGTGATATTCGTTGTGAAATCCTCGATTTTGATTCTTTAACGGATCATCAGATCGAAATCGCCCGGATCCTGATGGAGTCGTTCGCGGTTGGATGTAAGCAATTCGAAGCGAGTTATGGTTCTGATTTTGTCAAAGTCAAAGAAGTAAGATATCAACAAAGAGGAGGTGCAAGAGCATGATTTTAGTCAATCTGCAGCTTTTGGCTCATAAGAAAGGTGTCGGTAGCACGCGCAATGGCCGTGACTCCGAATCAAAACGTCTCGGCGCTAAAAAAGGTGACGGACAACCTGCAGTCGCCGGCAACATTCTCGTTCGCCAGCGCGGCACCAAGATCCATCCCGGCACAAACGTCGGCATTGGTTCTGATGATACCCTTTTCGCGCTCGTTGACGGCAAAGTCAAATACGAACGACTCGGCAGAGATAAGAAAAAAGTCAGCGTCTATCCAGCCGAATAAGTCTTTTGCCTTTATGCCATTAAATACAAACAAGGGATCCGGCCACTAGCCTGGCGGGATCCTTTTTTGCACACAGGAGTAAAACATGTTTATTGATAGTGCGAAAATTTACGTTCGCGCCGGAAATGGCGGCAACGGTATGGTGTCTTTCCATACTGCCAAATATGTCCCGAACGGCGGCCCAGATGGCGGCGACGGCGGACGTGGCGGCAGCGTAATTTTCTATGCCGATGAGAACAAAACAACGCTTCAGGATTTCCGTTTTAAGCGCAAATATGTAGCTGAAGATGGGGAGAAGGGCGGACGGCGCAACAAGTCTGGCCATAGTGGCGGGGACATGCGCTTGCCAGTTCCAGTCGGCACGCTGATCAAGGACTCTGAATCCGGTCGGACTATTGCTGATTTAGCCGAAGCTGGGCAAGAAGTTGTTATTGCCCGTGGGGGACGCGGGGGCGCTGGCAATGTCCATTATGCAAACAGTGTCCGTCAAGCACCCAATTTTGCCCGCGCCGGTGAACCTGGCGACGAGCTTAATTTGCAAGTTGAGCTCAAGTTGCTCGCCGACGTTGGCCTCGTCGGTTTTCCAAATGTTGGTAAATCGACGCTGTTGTCGGTCGTATCAGCAGCTCGCCCCAAAATTGCCGATTACGCGTTCACCACACTCGAACCGAATCTCGGAGTCGTTGCTGTCGATGATTCACACTTTGTATTAGCCGATATCCCAGGTCTAATTGAGGGTGCCCATACGGGTGCTGGACTCGGTTTAGATTTTTTAAAGCATATTGAACGGACCCGCATGTTGATTCATGTCCTCGATGCCTCGGGCAGTGAAGGACGTGATCCGCTACATGACTTCGAAATCATCAACTTAGAACTCGAATCCTATCATCCAGGATTGTCGAGCCGCCCGCAGGTTGTTGCCCTCAATAAAATCGATATGTTAGACGATGCTGCGTTGGCAGTGCTGACTAAAAACCTGCAAGATCGTGGTTTTCAGGTATTCCCAATGAGTGCTGCCATTAATGAAGGCGTCTGGCCGCTCATCCAATATGTTGCTTCGCAGCTTCAGTCGTTACCCAAAACAATCTTAACTGAGGTTGTTTCTGCTCAGATGCTTTACAAATATGAGCAGGATGCACTTTATACACTTCGCAAAGACTCAGAGGGCTTCCATATCGAAGGCGATTGGATCAAAACGTTGGTCGCTTCAACCAATTTTGACGATTCAGAATCCCTGCAATACTTCCAACGCTTGATTCGCAAAAAAGGCGTTATAGCCGCGCTTGAAGAAGCCGGTGTTCAAGAAGGCAGTGTCGTCTCACTTGACGACTTCGAATTTGAATTTATTAATTAACAGGAGTTCACAATGCTCAACAGTAAACAACGCGCCCAACTGCGCAGCCTAGCTAATTCGCTCGAAAGCCAATTCCAAGTCGGTAAAGGTGAAATCGACGAACATGTGGTCACAAGCCTAGACGAATATATGACCACTCATGAATTAGTCAAAATCACTATCCTAAAAACTGCCGATGAAACGCCTAACGAAATCGCTACTCGGCTCGCCGCAGCGGTGAGTGCCGAAGTTGTTCAAGTCATCGGTCGCAAGCTCGTATTTTATCGGTATTCACCCAAACTAGCCAAACTTGGCAAGTCGCTCACAATTCGATTTTGAGCAATTGTCCGAATTGCGTTGAAAATGTGTACTTTCACGCGTTTTCACGCGTTTTTACAGTGAAAATGATTGTGAAATTCGCGGGATTGCTGTAACATTTGCTGTGTTATCAGTTTGATACCAACTGTATAATGATCGCGTAAAGCTGAATTTATTACCTTTCAGCTCATGAGAAAGAGAGGCTTAATCCTATGAAAAGATACGTTTGCGACCTTTGTGGTTATGTTTATGATCCGACCGAAGGTGATCCGGATAACGGTGTTGCACCGGGAACTGCTTTTGAAGATATCTCAGAAGATTGGGTATGCCCGCTCTGCGGCGTAGGCAAAGACGGTTTCAGCGAAGAATAATTTTCGGGTTATTCGTCGGAGACATTCACCTGATTCAACACAATTTATACCACGCATGCACCTGCGCATCGGCTGATTTTTGGCCGGTGCGTAGCGGTGCGCTTAAGACCGTTTAACTCGATCGCTCAACTGCGCGTTCACGTTGTACATTCATGTATTCAAGGAGATTGACCATGCCCTTCCTGACTATCGGTGAGAATTTATTTGAAGTTGGCGCGATTCATCCCGATCGCATTTTATTTGACTGTTTAATGCCTACGCCCCATGGCACGACGTATAATGCTTATTTGATCATCGGTAAGGACAAAACTGCCCTGATCGATACGGTTGACCCCGAGAAATCGAGTGTGCTCTTGAGCAATCTTGCCGATACCGGGATCAAGCGCCTCGACTATATCGTCAGCCTGCATACCGAACAAGACCATTCCGGGTCAATCGAAGCCGTCTTACGCCGTTTCCCGGAAGCAAAAGTCGTTGCCAATGCCAAAGTTAAAGAAATGGCAATGACTCATTTACACCTTGCGGAAGACAAAATTCAACTCATTGCTGAAGGTGACACATTAGAACTTGGTGGCAAAACCTTGCAGTTCACGATGATCCCTTTTGCCCACTGGCCGGATAATTACATGGCACACTTACTCGAAGACAATATCCTTTTCTCGAGTGACTTATTTGGGTCGCATTATTCATTCCCTAACAAAGCCTTCTCGACATCAAGTTCAGATCAGGTTCGCGCAGCTAAGCATTACTACGCCGAAATCATGATGCCTTACCGCACGCATGTCCAAAAATACACAACTAAAGTTCGCAACATGGCACCACGCATGATCGCCCCTTCACATGGTCCTATTTGGTCGGATCCAGAACTCGTCCTCAGTAGCTATGATCGCTGGGCCGGAGATGCGATGAAACCTCTCGTCACCATTCCGTTCATCAGCATGCATGATTCAACGCGCGTCATGGTCGACCGCTTGGCCGTCAAATTAGCAGAACAAGGCATGTCGGTCGTCTGTCGTAACCTCGGGGAAGATACCGATAGCATGGCTGTTGAAACCGGCCATTTCATCACCGATCTTGTCGATGCCGCTGCCGTTGTTTTTGCATCGTCGACGGTCCTTGGTGGACCACACCCGGCAGTAGCCTATGCTGCTTTGGTCGCTAACGCGATGCGCCCAAAATGCAAATTTGTCGGATTGGTTGGCTCATTTGGTTGGGGCACGCAGATAACTAATGTAGTTAACTTGCTGACGGGCAATATCAAAGCCGAACGCCTTGATCCAATTCTTATTAAAGGTTTGCCACGAGATGAAGATCTCGCAATTATCGATGCGATGGCAAAAGATTTGGCTGACAAAATCAAAGCCCTACCTAATCTCGTACGCTAGGACAGTTGCTAAAACAATTCTTGTTCACCAGCTAAACGGTCTGTTTGATCGCTTGACGCTTGATTCGTTTGTATCGTTGGTGTGTTTTGGGCGTTTAAATCCGCATGATTATTATTTTCAGGTGCAAAACTGGCATACCGATCGAGATCTTGGCCCGTGACGAGCACCTGTTTATTTGCCACGGGTTCATCAGATAGTAAAGCTAACAAGCCAAGATACATGCTTTGTGGCAGTCTTTGCCAACGATCCATGATTTGATGGGCGATACTCAGGTCGGGAATAATCAGGCTGAGATCGACCATCGCCCGTTCGCCTTCCATTTGGCGCAAGCGAACACGGTATTGGCCATTACCATCTGGATCAACTGTGGCCGATAATTGCCGTTCCCGGCGGATATCTCGCCGCCATCCGGCACTTTCTTGAACTAAATATGATCGAATAGGAACTGGGATCTTGTGCTCGAGCGCTTCTAAAATGGTCCGGCCACGTTCCGTTAAGTCACAGCGGACGACGGCACGTCCCGCGGCGTCGCGCGACTGTTCATCTTTTCGAACAGAGGCAGCGATCATTTGGTCGTTGCGCAAGCCTTCATAAGCCGAAGCGAACCCGAAATAATCCATATAGAGCGTGTCGAGAGATAAGCTCGTCAGTTGGTGTTGCGTAACAGCTGGTAGACTGCGCAAGATATATAGAATGATGAGTTTAGTAGTTGCAAGTTCTGCCCGTTCCATGCTGCCTCGTATCCACATTTTTTGTCATTTTAACATATTATGATTGTTCAGCGGCAGCGGATCTGTCGCAGATTCAGTTGAGTTTTGTATTTAGTTCGGGAACTATTCAGGACAGTTTGACGTCAAAGTGCAGGTGAAACGGTGATTTGTCTAGATTATTTGTGCGTGTTTGTGATTATAACCAGTAATAACGCGTATAAATGATGATAATTTTCATCAAATCGCCCCTTTATAAATTGGCATAGAATGCTATAATCTACTCATGTGTGCAAATTTCAAATAGCACGTTTCAAAAGTCATGACCCATGACTTTTTGTATTCATATTATTCCGGAGGAATTCGAATGGGAAGAAATCGTCAACGCAGAGCGTCCAATTGGAGATTAATCGCAGTTTTGGTCGCAGCTGTCTTTGTTGTTGTCTCAATCAGTGCTGTCCTGATTGGCCGCACTTTTTTAAATAAAATTGATAATGACAATTTTGTTGAAACCGTCCCTGAAGAATATAACGTACCCACAGAGTCCTTGATCCACGATATCCCACAAGAAGCGGGTGTCACGAATATCTTGCTGCTCGGTGTTGATAACCGTGACAAAACAGTTGAGAGTGTTCAAGAACGCTCTGACTCCATGATCATTTTGACAATCGATGAACGTAACAAGAAGTTCAAACTGACTTCGCTACAACGTGACATGATGGTCTATTTTCCAGGCTCAGACAACCTACACAAATTAAACTCAGCCAATGCTGAAGGTGGCCCACTGTTAGCGATGCGCGTGATCAACGACACATTCCGCTTAAACATCGACCAATATGTTGTGGTCAACATGCTCGGCATGGAACAGATCATTGATTTGCTCGGCGGAGTCACAGTCGATGTCTCTACAGACGAAATGAAAGCCTTGAACGCTGAACTTGCCATGATAAACCTGACCTTCAAAAACACCGAGCCAGCCGTTGTGCTTAAGTCCACTGGCATCCAGTTACTCGATGGTCGTCAAGCCGTTACATATGCGCGAATTCGCCAAAACGACGATGACTATCACCGCATGAGCCGCCAGCGCGAAGTCTTACAAGCTATGTTCAATTCCTTTATGAAAGCTGATCTCGCAACCAAGACCCAAGTCTTGAATGCTGGCTTACCACTGATTACGACCAATATCACAGATGACGAAATCGTCAAAATGGGCGTTGATATCTTGCCGATGATGAATGCGACATTAGACCAATTGCAGATCCCGATCACCGGTGACTTCCGCGAATACAGCGGCGCGATCTGGATGAATCTATGTGATTACAATGCCATGATCCCCAAGCTCCAACAGTTCATGTATGGTAAGACTTACGAATTTGACCCGGTCCGTGAAATCCCCGGTGCACCGAATTCGAGCATTGCTTTGCCAGCCTCCTTTGAGAAAAAAGTCCTAGAAACGGCCAAACCTGACGAATCAGTTGATCCAGCGCTGACCCAAACCGATCCGACGGCTAGCACTGAAACAACCGCCGCAGCTAATTAACCGATACATTTTTTGATGCTACTTGATTTAGCTATTCTGATTTTAATTTTGATATTTGCGCTCAATGGCTTCCGGCGAGGATTTTTAGTCCTCGCCGGTCGTTTGCTTATTCTAGTCGTTTCGCTTTTGTTATCGCTTTTGATTTTAGGGCCAACCGCGAAGTTTTTAGCCTATTTCCCTTTTTTAAATCCGATCGTCGAATCGATCAATGATCAGGTCATTCGGCCCTTAATACCTGCAGCCGCAACGCTTGGCGAGGCGGTCAAACGTCTCGATTTACCTCAATCCATCGAATCCCTGTTACTCGCTGAATTTCCAAATCAAAATAGCCCTTTGACAGATCTCTGGCCGCAATTATCGAGTACACTTGGTCGCTATGTGATTACGGCTGTTGTGTTTTTTATGCTTTTAACGATCATTTCGATTTTAATTGGAAGTTTTGTTGGCTTGATGACCAATGTACTCGATCATGTGCCAGTTATCGGTGGCATTAACCGTATCAGTGGCCTTTTACTTGGCCTAGTTCATGGCAGCTTAATCATTGCTTGCGTTATTTTAGCAATCGGCTTTTTAGCACCTTTTATTCCAATATTAGCAGACCTCAAACATGATTCGCGGATCGTCGAGTATGTCTACCAGCAAGACCTCATTGCTCGCGGTATTCGATATTTTTTGCAGACAATATAAATTTTCAGGCGTATTGCATTTTTCAATTTTCACCCCATACAAAGCAAATTCATTTGTAAAATTTCTGCAACTATGATTAATTTGCGCTTGACATTTTTGACGCAAAATCTTATATTCAGTCTTGGAATTAGCACTCGATACAAACGAGTGCTAAACCATCAATCACAAAATCGCTTGAAATCAGGCAAGGAGGCTTACAGCAATGCAGATCAAACCGTTAGGTGACCGTGTCGTCATCAAGATGATCGAAATGGAAGAGACAACCAAGAGTGGCATTTTGCTGCCCGGTTCAGCCAAGGAAAAACCGCAAGTGGCAGAAATCGTCGCAGTCGGTCCCGGTGGATTAGTCGATGGCAAAGAAGTCAGCATGCAAGTTCAAAAGGGCGACCGTGTCCTCATCAGCAAATATGCGGGCACTGAAGTCAAAATTGACAATGTCGATTACACAATTCTCAAGCAAGGTGAAATCCTTGCAATCGTTGAATAAGACAAAGGAGACATAATAACCATGGCTAAAGATCTCAAATACGCAGAAGAAGCACGCCACGCCTTAGAACGCGGTGTCAACAAACTAGCCGATACTGTTAAAATCACCCTTGGCCCGAAAGGCCGCAACGTCGTACTCGACAAGAAGTTCGGCGCGCCGATGATCACTAACGATGGTGTGACCATTGCCAAAGAAATTGAACTCGAAGATCGTTTTGAAAACATGGGCGCCCAGCTCGTCAAAGAAGTTGCGACGAGAACGAACGATGTCGCCGGTGATGGTACGACAACTGCAACGTTGTTAGCTCAAGCGATCATCCGCGAGGGCATCAAAAATATCGCAGCTGGTGCAAATCCGATGATCTTGCGCAAAGGCATCATGTTAGCAGTTGACGAAGCTGTCAAAAGCATCCTTTCAAGCTCCAAAAAAGTGACCGGCAAGCAAGACATTGCACGCGTCGCAGCGATTTCTTCAGACGACCCATATGTTGGCGATCTGATTGCTGACGCGATGGAACGTGTGACGAATGATGGAGTCATAACCGTTGAAGAATCCAAAACAATGGGCACGGAACTCGAAGTCGTCGAAGGCATGCAGTTCGATCGCGGCTATGTATCTGCCTACATGGTCACCGATTCTGACAAAATGGAAGCCGTCCTTGACGAACCGTACATCCTGATCACCGACAAGAAAATCACCAACATTCAAGAAATTCTGCCGATTTTGGAAAAAATCGTACAGGCTGGCCGCAAGCTGATGATCATCGCTGAAGATGTCGAAGGCGAAGCGCTTGCAACGCTCGTGGTCAATAAATTGCGCGGGACTTTTACCTGCGTCGCCGTCAAAGCCCCTGGCTTTGGTGATCGCCGTAAAGCGATGCTCCAAGATATCGCGACCTTGACCGGTGGAACGGTGATCACAGAAGAACTTGGCCTTGAATTAAAAGAAACCACAGTCGACCAGCTCGGCCGTGCCCGTCAAGTTAAAATCTTAAAAGAAAACACGATCATTGTTGATGGTGCGGGCAACGAAGCAGACATCAAGGGCCGGATCGGTTCGATCAAACTGCAAATTGAAGAAACCACATCTGATTTTGATCGTGAAAAACTCCAAGAACGTTTAGCTAAATTATCTGGTGGCGTTGCGGTCATTAAAGTTGGTGCGGCAACTGAAACCGAAATGAAAGAAAAGAAATTGCGCATCGAAGACGCGCTTGCCGCGACGCGGGCTGCTGTTGAAGAAGGAATTGTCCCGGGCGGCGGTACTGCCTACATCAATGCAATTCCAGGTGTTGCAGCTCTGCTCGACTCGACTGTTGGCGATATCAAAACAGGTGTTCGCATTGTCCTCAAAGCCCTTGAAGAGCCGGTACGCCAGATCGCAACTAATGCCGGACTAGATGGCAGTGTCATTTGTGAAAAAGTTAAAAACAGCGCCTCGGGTATTGGCTTTGACGCTCTTAATGAAGCCTATGTCGACATGGTTGAAATTGGCATCGTTGATCCGGCTAAAGTCACTCGTTTCGCCTTGCAAAATGCAGCTTCAATCGCATCCACCTTACTGACCACCGAAGCGGTTGTCGCAGATATCCCAGAACCCGAACCGGCGATGCCGGCAGGCGGACCTGGCGGCGGCATGTACTAAGCTAGCGCCACATAAACTAAATTCACACCTAAACACGGTCATAACATCTCATGATTTCAAACGACCACCTCGCAGTACAGAATTGCGGGGTGGTTTTTTGTGAGTCAACGAGGCAACGTCGTGAACATCACACGTTTCCATCATACGTCCACCCTACCTTGCCCTTGTATTTAAGTTGACATTGCTACAAAAAAGGATTATATATACAAATTGCGAAAAATATTGCGCAAAACAACTAATATTATTCAAGTGAACACAGAACAGGAAATTTCATGAAAAAACACGATGAATTCAATTCAGATTTACAAAACGATCATCTAAAAGCAGATCAGCTAACAAGCAATAAGCAAATGGAATCCCCAGCTGACCCTTGCGAAACAAAAATATATTGTCGATCCAAAGCTAAAAAGTCATCTGGTGCAAAATGGACGTTGCGCATTTTTGGTGGCCTCTTGGTTATAACTTTATTGCTCGGTACTGGGCTATGGGTTACGGTCAATCAGCACGTCAATCGTTTTGATCCGCAAGCTGTGTTGGCGGATGAATTTAATTTGCCAGCAGATGTGCTCAAAAACCCACTGCCCGCCGTCAAAGGGATCACCAATATTCTGCTTTTAGGTGTCGACAACCGTGACCCAGAGTCGAATAGTATTCAAGAGCGATCTGATTCGATGATGATTTTGACGGTCGACTCCCGGCACGGCAATCTTAAATTAACATCCCTACAGCGGGATATATCGGTTTATTTTCCGGGCGACAAAACGCCTAATAAAATAAATTCGGCCAATGCAATTGGTGGGCCGCTCCTCGCGATGCGCGTCGTCAATGACACCTTCCGTTTGAATATTACAAAATTTGTTATCGTCAATATGGCAGGCTTGGAACAAATTATCGATGCGGTGGACGGAGTGACCGTCGATGTCACGGCCAAAGAACTCAAAGCCGTCAATGAAGAATTGGCGATGGTAAACAAAACGTTCCCTGACACGATACCTTCACCAACCCTTGAGACTGAAGGTGTTCTGACACTGAATGGCCGTCAAGCTGTAACCTATGCCCGTATCCGCAAAATTGATAGTGACTATGCGCGCATGGAACGCCAGCGCGACGTGTTGCAAGCCTTGGCCAAAGCTACATTAACTGCAGGTCCTGTCGGCCAATATCGTTTAATGACCGTCGGCTTATCGAATATTACGACAAACCTTTCGACTGCAGAAATGGCAACGATAGGGTTGCGTTCCGTGCTCTTGCTTGCAAAACCGATCGAACAGTTACAGATTCCAATAGACGGTTTTTTCAACAATGTTAATACCGATGCCTGGAAAAGCCTGTGTGACTTTAATGGTATGATCCCTTTGCTGCAAGACTTTATCTACGGTCAAACGTTTCCGTTTGATGCCGTCAAAAAGATCAAGGGTGCGCCAAATTATTAATTGATGATTCGCCTAATATGATTTTAACGCGTTGTCCTTTAGTCCACATTTGCGTGATTGCCCATCCTGTTGAATATCGTTAAAATGACAGAAGAAGGGCGGTGACCTGCTTTGGATGACTCATTTCATGAAATCATTGTCAAAGGTCAAAGAACAAAACAAGATGGCTTAAAAATTGTTGGGCTTTATGTTGCGGCTTTGGCCGCTTGGATCCTCACCTTTATGTTTGGCGCCTATTTAGGGATGCTCATGCCGTTGCTACTTGTTGGCATTGGTTATGGGCTTTTTTATTTGGTGCGGGGCTTTTCCCGCGAATTTGAATATACCGTCACAAATGGCGATCTGGATATCGATATGATCGTTGCGCAGCGCAAACGCAAACGCGTTTTTAGTGGGTCAGCCCGTCAATTTGAATCGATGGCGCCCCTATCTAACCACGACCAATCGCAGACCCAAGCGCCTGGCACTGCATGGGTCATAGACTGCAGAGGTTTAGCAGCTGCACGCAACCAGGTGACCAATCGCGTGCATTATCGAATTTTGGCTGAATTTAAAGGCAAACGAGTTCAGGTGCTGTTTACACCGGACGAATTTATTGTAAATCAACTTAAAAAGTTTAACCCAGCTCGAATCTTACTCGGTTGACCGCACAGGTGGCGGTGGAAAGGATTTCCCCGATGACGCAACGTAAAAAGCAACGTTTCACCAAGACCGAACGCAGTTGGATTCTCTATGACTGGGCCAATTCAGCCTATGCCACGATTATCATGGCGGCTATTTTCCCAATCTACTTTGCGAATGTCACAAAATCCGCTGGCGTCAGTGGGGATGTCTGGTGGGGGTATGGTTCCTCGATTGCGACATTAACCGTCGCAATATTAGCACCTGTGCTCGGGGCAATCGCTGACTTTCACGGAATGAAAAAGAAATTTCTGGCAACATTTTTAGGCATTGGCCTTGTCTTTACGACGTTGATGGCATTGACCGATAATTGGCAATGGATGCTCGTCGGATACGTCTTTTCTTATATCGGCTTTTCCGGTTCACTGCTCTTTTACGATGCCTTCATCACGGATGTGACGACCCCGGCACGCATGGATAAAGTGTCGGCCTGGGGTTATGCCATGGGCTATCTCGGTGGTAGCACGATACCCTTTATACTATCGATTGCCCTGATTATGTTCGGTTCAGCCTTTGGTATTGGTGGAGCCTTAGCTGTTAAAATATCGGTCATTATCTGTGTCCTGTGGTGGAGCGGTTTTAGCATTCCGATTTTGCGCAATGTCCAGCAAGTCCATTCGATTGAAATGCCGGCAAAAGCCTTAATTGGCAGTGCTTTGAAGGGAATTGCCCGCACGGCGCACGACATTTTTGCGAACAAATCGATCTTAGTTTTCATGTTGGCTTATTTTTTCTACATTGACGGGGTCAATACTGTAATCCATATGGCAACCGTTTATGGATCGACGCTCGGCCTTGATTCAACCGGAATGATTTTAGCATTGCTTGTGACGCAGGTGGTCGCAGTACCATTTTCAATTGCCTTTGGCCGGCTGGCAAAGCGCTTTGGTTCGATCAACATGATCACGGCTGCGATCCTGATTTACATCGTAATTTGTATTGTTGGCTTCTATATGGGCATTACAGTCGAATCCGGCGCGCCCGGTGCCGTAGCCAAAGCGACTCAACTATTCTGGGCGATGGCGGTGCTTGTTGGCACGAGCCAGGGCGGGATTCAAGCACTCTCCCGCTCTTTCTTCGGCAAACTGATCCCACCCGCGCGATCCAATGAGTTTTTCGGATTTTTTGATATTTTCGGCAAATTTGCCGCTGTCATGGGACCTGCGATCTACGCCTTTTTTGCACATTCGACCGGTCGATCATCGTCGGGCATCTTGGCTTTAGTAATTCTATTCGTCATTGGGCTCGTGATCATTGCCCTTGGTCGCAAACAACTGGCAGCTGTTGAACTGCTAGCTGCCCAAGCAGAACTAAAATCTGAACGACAAGCTGAAGCCTGATGCAAACGACAAAACCCTTGCCAGAACTCGAATTCGATTCACGTTTTGCAGATGGTGTTTACTCATTTGAAATTCGCAGTACAGATGTCGATTTTTCGGACCAATTGCAATTACCGACCCTTTTCGCGTTTCTCCAAGAAGCTGCCTATCGCCATGCGGAGCAACTCGGCATTGGCTCAGGCTGTCTTGATGCGTTGGATTTATCGTGGGTTTTGACTAAAATCAGTTTGCGGCTAGATCGCTTGCCGGTTTGGGGAGAAGTCGTACAAGTCCGGACATGGAGTAGAGGTGCGCAGAAATTAATCTTTGCCCGTGACTTTGAATTGTCGGCTGGCTCAGATTTGGATTCACTGCAGCCCTTTGCGCGGGCGTCTTCCGAATGGCTCGTGATTCGCCGCGATAATCATCGCCCCCAACGTCCTGAGATCGTCTTGACTGCAGCTGGCTTACCATCGGAACGACCCGGCGTGCAACGCATTCTGCCAGAGGATTGCCCCAAAATCAGCCCACCCGAAAACGGCAAAATTATTTTGAATAAGCAAGCTGACTTTTCAGAGATTGACCGCAACCGCCACCTCAATAATACGCGGTACATCGCCTGGGCCATGGATGCATTGTATGCGCAACAGGTGGGTGATTTGGCTAATCTTTGCAAACCTGACATGAAAGCGATGGACATCCGATCGTTAGACATCAACTATTTATCAGAAATCTTACCAGGTGACCTTGTTGATTTGGTTGTGGGTACCGATGTGGAAGGGATGGAATTGACCGCCCGAATCGAGGGAATCAAGTCGCAACTAGGCACATCATCCTTCCGTTGCCACGTCCAGTGGGCATTTCAGCAAACAAATTAGAAAACCGGCAAAATCAGGTATAGAAACTGTTTGAATTTGCATCGTCGGATGCTTATACTGTTCACATGAATGCACGCCCAACACTCAATAATCCAAAACGCAGCAAAGCCAGCCTGATCATCTTGATCTTGCTGGCTCTGCTTTTGCTGACTGCAGCGGTTTTTTTGGCTGCTAGTATCCCAGAGGAAACGGTTCTGCCTGATACCACGGCGCCGATTGAGACAGCCCCTCTTGCGAATACCGGCTTTGATTGCGATGCCTCAGAAGCCCAACATCTCTATCCGTTTGGTGATGGCATTGTCAAATTGACAAACAACCGTCTAGCCTTCCTCGCTCTGGATGGTAGCGAAATATTTGCACAGGAAATCGACATGGCCTCGCCATTTTCGGTCGCTAGCGGTGATCGACTATTAGCTGCAGATCGTGAAGGCAATAGCTTTGTTGTCCTCAGCCCGGATGGTGTATTGTACACCGGTAACCGAGAAGGCCGAATTGTTGGGGCCGCCTTCAACCAGGACGATACGCTTGCGCTCATCGAAGATCGCCACAACAGTACCGGTGTCGTCGCAATCCTTGATCCAGTGACTGGTCTGTTGCAATATGAGTGTTTTTTCCCAGAGTCTGGCTATGTCCTATCAGTCAATTTCACACCCGATGGGCAAGCTTTTGATGTGGTCCTCGTCAATACCGACGGGGCAGCGATTAAACCGCTCCTCAAACGTTTCACGTTACTAGGTGAACCAAGTGGGCAACGGATGTTTGAGCTCGAAGGGATTTTCCCGCAGGTTGTATATGATCAGACCAATCAGCCGGTACTTTGTAGCTTTTCCCAATTGGCTGGCCTGACCTACCAAAACGAAACGTTGCGGTATACGAATGATATGGCGCGGATTGAAGCAGTCGCTACAACCTCGGATGATCCCGTTGTGTTGGCGGGAACTCGAACCTCTGGTAAACTGTTGGTGTATTCGCTTGGCACGAATGGTCAATTGACCATCGGAGGCGAAGTTGGCGATCAAGTAACCCCTTTAGCTGTATCGAGTCACTTTGTCGCCTTTGGTAGTAGCACTCATGTCTATGTTTTCGATGCAGCGACGGCAAAATTAGTCCTCGACAATAATTTGGCGAATGAGATCGTCCGAGTCGGCTTTGCAAGTCCAACTGCCCTGACCGTCGTCACCGCTACCGGTGTACGTCAACTAACCGTTCAAACTGATTAAAGCTTACTTGACCAAGCCCGACTTATTGAACTAAAAGGAGAACCCATGGAAACCCAGGCGGACCCCCCTCGAGAGCCTATGCAGCCAGATCAGAACGATCAGGCTGATCGAAACGCCACTCCATTAACCTTTGAAAAACGTGCCGATATTCCCTTGTCAGCGCGATGGCGATTGACCGATATATTTGCGGATGCTGCGAGCTGGGAAACCACGTTTTCGCAACTCCCAGAACAGGTTTTGGTTCTTTCTGGCTATCGTGGCCGATTATCTGCCTCTGCAGCGAATCTTGCTGCAGCGCTTCGGCTTTCTAGCCAAATCGAAATGACCTGCCTTGAATTACTCGCTTATGCCCGGATGCATAAGGATGAGGACAACAAGCAAGCGACCTACCAGGCTTTAACGGATCGCATCACGGCCTTTTATTATCAATTTGCCGAATCAGCCTCTTATATCCAACCGGAACTGGCACGAATTCCTGAAACGTTACTCAAACAATGGCAGATCGAAGAATCTGATCTCGCAACCTTTCACATACTGATCGACGATAGCATTCGCAATCGCCCCCATACGCTGAGTGAAGCGGAAGAGTCGCTATTATCGCGTTTTGGCCCTACGAGTGAAGGGATTAATGATGTTTTTGGTATGCTCGACCATGTCGAACTTGATTTAGGCGAATTTCCGACCGACGAAGGTCAACCCGGCCGGTTAACACAAGGCCGCTTTGCCCAACTGCGTGAGCACCCGGATCGCACGATTCGTGAGAATGCCTTCCGCCAAATCCATGAGTCCTATGCCAAATTTGGTCGGACGATTGCCGCCCTATATGCCACACGTGTCAAAACCGATATCGCTTATTCAACAGCTCGCAAACATCCAGATACGTTAACCTCAGCGTTGTTCTCAGACAACCTGCCACCGACGATTGTGACCGGTTTGATCGGCGCAATTGAAGAGGGCCTGCCGACGCTTTATCGATATCTCGAATTGCGCCGCCGCTTGATGAATGTCCCGGAATTACATATATATGACACCTACGTACCGATTGTCGCAGAAAGTAAACGTCATTTCACATATGACCAAGCCTGTGACCTCGTGCGCAATGGCCTCAAACCACTCGGCGCGCAATACCTTAGCATTTTAGATAAGCATTTGACCGACCGTTGGATTGATGTCTACGAAACACCGGGCAAGACAACGGGCGCATATTCGTGGGGTACTTATCAATCCCACCCCTATGTCCTGTTGAATTTTAGTGGCCTCCTCAATGACGTTTTCACTTTAGCGCATGAGGTCGGGCACAGTTTACATACGTATTTCTCGTCCAAGCAGCCTTTTGAAACGTCACATTACCCGATTTTTTTAGCTGAAATCGCGTCAACCGTCAATGAAAATTTGCTGATCCGCCATTTGCTCTCACAAAACGATCCCTCGACACCTGAAGGTAAGGCTGAACGAATTGGTCTTCTAAATCATTTCTTAGAAGAATTTCGCCTCACCGTATTTCGCCAAACGATGTTTGCCGAATTCGAATACCAGGCTCACGCCAAAGCTGAAGCCAATGAACCCTTGACTGCTGATGCGCTGACAAGCCTCTATCGGGGTTTGCTTGTCAAATATTTCGGCGAAGCTGTTGTAATCGATGACTATATGCAGTGGGAATGGAGCCGGATTCCGCACTTTTACAACGCTTATTATGTCTACAAATACGCGACTGGCTTTTCTGCAGCGGTGGCACTTTCGAGTAAAATAATAGAAGATGGTCAACCGGCTGTAGATCGTTACCTCAATTTCCTCGCTGCTGGTGGTTCAGATTATCCACTAAACACGCTCAAAAAGACCGGTGTCGATTTGTCATCACCGGAACCGATTCGTGCTGCATTATCAGTATTTGCACAAACCCTAACAGAACTCGAATCGTTGTTGGCGGAAGTAACCACATGATTGGAAAGACCGACTCTCCATAAATAAACAACTCACCATAAATAACCAAAACGTAAAAATCCACCGCGCAAGCTTATGCCCTCATGTGAATCACCCGTGAAATTAAGAGGAGGAACCCCTTGGAAACCGAAATTAAACTGCGCCTGCGAAATGAAACTGAACTTCTGGATGCCCCAGAAAATTCGTTAATTTCCCGTCTGATCATGCCAGACTCAAGGCGCGAAATGGAACTGATCAATTTGTATTACGACACGGCTAGCCACGATTTGACCAACCGCATGATGTCACTGCGATTGCGGCAGGAAGGCGATGATAACATCATCACCCTCAAGTCTGGAGATTCATCGGAAAACGAGTTACATCAGCGGTTTGAGTGGTCTGCCTGTTTACCGGAAAGTTCTGAAGATGGCCTTGAAGCAGGGCTTGATACCGCATGGTTTAAACGTGAGGCCACTAGCAACGGTGACCCTGATTCGCAGCTGATGGAAGCCCTTAAGTTACTCAAAGGCCAGCCGCTAAAAGCGATCTGCGAAGCACGATTCACGCGAATCTCGATCGATATCGGTTACGGTGACTCGCTGATGGAGTTAGCCCTCGATCGTGGGGAATTGATTGTCGGCGACCGTTCGGAACCTGTTTGTGAAATGGAAATCGAACTCAAAGAAGGCGATGTGCGCGACCTCGTTGAACTCGGCCAAGAAATACAAGCAATCTTACCAGCAGAACCTGAATTGCTCAGTAAATTTGCCCGGTGCATTGCCTTGTTGAATACCGCCAACGCCCAATGATTGCTACACCGCTGCAGGCTGATCTGATTGTGATCGGAGGCGGTGCTTCCGGACTGGTCGCAGCAATTGCAGCGGCTAGATCTGCGAAACCCGCACGATCAGTCCTGCTATTAGAAAAAAATGAAACACTCGGCCGAAAAATTTTAGCAACGGGCAACGGTCGCTGTAATCTCAGTAATTTAACGACCCGCGCTGAGACTTTTCATGGTCAGAATCCTATGTTTGCAGCAGCAGCACTGCAACATTTTTCTGTGGCAGATACGCTCGCATTTTTTCTGGATTTAGGTCTGCCGTGCCGTGAAGAAGCAGACGGCCGGATTTATCCGGTGTGTCAACAAGCGGCTGCTGTATTGGATGTGCTCAAACAAACCGTAGATCAACTCGCGATTCAAGTTGTCACGGGGGCTGAGGTTATCGAATTGGTGCCTATTATGCCCTTGCTGATCAACGATAAGCCACTCGATCCAAATCATCGCTGGCAAATCAAAACGGCTGACGGTGCGACTTATCAGGCGACTGCTGTCATTTTAGCGACTGGCGGCTGTGCAGCGCCCAATCTCGGCAGCGATGGTAGTGGCTATGACCTTGCTGGCCAAAATGGCCACCATCTCGTCGATCTGTGGCCCGCATTGGTCCAAGTGGAGACCGTCGGCCGCAAGACTGCACCGCTGGCTGGGATTCGAGTCGAGTCCAACCTCACCCTACTAGCCGGCAACCAAGTGATCGCCCATGAAACAGGCGAAGTTTTGCTGACGGATTATGGATTATCCGGGATCCCGATTTTGCAGCTTGCGCGCCAAATCAATCAAACCGCTAGCACAACTAAAACCCCACTGACAATTGAACTAGACTTATTGCCGGAACTTTCTACCACCGAAATTACGACAATCATCCGTCATCGTTGTCAGATCCAACCGAATTTGATGTTAGGTGGACTGTTAACAGGGCTCGTACACCAAAAGATCAGCCGCCAGATGACCCGTGAGGTCACTGGGTTAACCGCCGAAACACCGGTCGCCCACCTGACTACACACCAAATGACCGCACTTGCCCAAGCGATCAAAGCGATGCCTTTCACGATCAAGGGCACGCGCGACTTTTCACAAGCCCAAGTGACCGCCGGCGGTCTTGATTGTAGCGAATTCAATCCTGCGACCTTAGAATCTATCTTGCACCCCGGCCTCTTTGCAGCCGGTGAAGTCTTGGATATCGATGGCGATTGTGGCGGTTTCAATTTGCAGTGGGCGTGGTCGAGTGGCCATTTAGCGGGCCAGGCAGCCGCACACGCTCTATTGGAGGCGAACTAAACGTGCCAGACACCAAGCGCCCGCCACTCTCGATACGCTTGCCCTTAGGTCACACGCCGGTCGATTTGGAGCAGGCAGTTGCTCAAGCGATCCACCGACCAGGTCGTAAGCCTGGTCCTTTTCAAATTACGCGCAAATCAATTGATGCGCGCCGCAAAGGCGAGATCATTTTGCACTATACAATCGAACTTATCTCAAAACCACAGCCGATTCGTGGCATCGTCCAATGCGTATTGCCGGAAATCGTGCGGGCGCGCAAGTTACGACCCCTTGTGATTGGCAGTGGGCCTGCTGGGCTTTTTGCGGCGCTCCAATTAGCCCGCGCAGGGCTCAACCCCCTCGTCATCGAACGCGGCCAATCTGTTGATGTTCGCCAGGCTGCGGTCGATCATTTTTGGCAAACCGGCGAGCTTGATCCAGAAAATAATGTCCAATTTGGTGAAGGCGGCGCGGGGACGTTTTCGGATGGTAAACTGACAACGAATATCAAAGATCCCCGCTGTCAGGCCGTACTTGAAGAATTGGTTTTGGCCGGTGCACCGGCAGAAATTCTAATCCTCCACAAGCCCCATGTCGGCACAGATTTACTCACCGGTGTGGTGAAGAAAATTCGCGAAACGATCATTAGCCTTGGCGGTGAATTTCGCTTTGGGACCAGACTTGACCATGTAATAATTCAAGGCAGTTCTGACTTAGCCTTATCACACCTAACCGGTATTGAAATTAGCTGCCTTGGAGCAGATGGGACGCGCGTCAGTGAAACCTTACTGACTGATCAGCTCATATTGGCTATCGGTCATAGTGCCCGCGATACCCTGCTGATGCTACATGGGCACCAGATGAAAATCGAACCCAAGGCATTTTCCATTGGTGTCCGCATCGAACATCGCCAAGCTTTGATCGATCAAAGTCAATATGGCAATCAGGTCGGCCACCCAGATTTGCCGGCAGCTGACTATAAATTAGCCGTGCATTTGCCCAGTGGCCGCTCGGTCTATACATTTTGCATGTGTCCAGGTGGCCAGGTTATTGCCTCGGCATCGGAACCAGGTGGACTCGTCACCAATGGGATGAGTTTGCAAGCTCGCGATCAAGAAAATGCCAACAGTGCCTTGTTGGTGGAGGTCACGCCGGCCGACTTTTCTAGCGAAGATCCTTTAGCCGGTGTGAACTTGCAACGCCAGATCGAACAGGCCGCCTTTGAACTCGGCGGTAATAACTATCATGCACCGGCCCAACGTGTTGGTGACTTCCTCGCATGTCGCGCCACCGCGACACCAAACAATAACACTTCCGATAAATCTGTAGTGCCAAGTTACCAACCAGCGGTGACTTGGACAGACTTAAATCGATGCTTACCCACCTATCTAACCGATGCCCTGCGGGAAGCCTTGCCGTTGCTTGATCAGAAACTGCACGGCTTTGCCGATCCAGACGCGGTTCTAACCGGCGTTGAAACGAGAAGTTCGTCGCCCGTGCGGATGGTTCGTAACGCCATGTTCCAAAGTAATCTCGTGGGTGTTTTCCCATGTGGCGAAGGGGCTGGCTATGCAGGGGGCATTATGTCCGCGGCGGTAGACGGGCTGCGCTGTGCGCAGGCCTTAATTGAACGTTACGACGAAGCCACGTGATATAATTTAATTAAGTTATCAATCGTTACAAGGAGCTCGTATGCGCGCCCGAGTGATCATTAACCCCTCATCCGGTCGGCAAATTATTCAACACCGCGCCGAACGCCTCGTCAATAGCCTTTTAGCTGACGGGACGTTTACGAACGTTGATACGGTCAAAACGCGAAAAGGTGGCGATGCCTATCAAGCAGCGCGCTTTTTCCAAGACTGGCAATTTGATTTGATACTAGTTGTCGGGGGTGACGGCACGGTCAATGAGGTGATTAGCGGGCTGCTCGATGGCCATCATCAGACACCGTTGGCGATCTTGCCTGCCGGAACGGTCAATGATTTTGCCTTTGCGATGAATTTGCCACGAACAGAGGGCAAACTAGCCAAAATGCTGCGCAAACATAAAACAGTCGCGGTTGATGTTGGGCGTGCGAATGATCGCTATTTTTTAAATGTAGCCGCTGCCGGATTGTTGACCGATGTTGCATACAAAGTGCCTTCAGATGCAAAGACAGTTCTCGGTAAATTAGCCTATGTACTAGAAGGTGCACGTGATCTTTCGCTGCAGTCGATTGAACCGATTCGAGTGCGGGTCGAAACGCCTGAACAAACCTTTGACGAAGATATTTTATTGATTCTAGTCTCAAATACGAGCAGTGTGGGGGGGTTCCGGAGTTTTGCCCCCCAAGCCTCGGTTTCCGATGGCTTGCTCGATGTGATCATTGTCCATCGCCAAAATATTTTCGAGATCTTGCCACTTTTATTACAAGTCGTTAACGGCGACCATGTTAGCCACCCGAAAATTAGCTATTTTCAGACTGATCATCTCAGTCTGACATGCGTCGATAAATGCCCGATCGCCATGGATTTAGACGGCGAACGTGGCGATCATTTACCTGTTGAAATTAGCGTTTTACCGAGGGCGATCAATCTCATCGTACCGTAGACTGTGCTTGCTGCTTTAGCCACTTAAGATTCAGATAATTCGAGATAACGGACATACGTTGCGTCGATTTCTTCGAGGACGACGGCATAGCGGGCATAATCCTCGGCTCGTGCGTCGCTACCAAATCGAGTCTCGAGTTCATCACGCTCAGCTTCCAGTTGTTCGATAGTTACTTCAGCTGCGCGGATCATTTCCTTGCGCCGGGCATTTTCTTTACGTTCCTGAGATTTATTTAGATTGCTAAGTACGGCTGGCTTTTCGGCAAACGCTGCAGATTTCGGAGGGCTCGACCGCTGTGAGTCCTGTATCGCAGCCTTTTCAGCCTTGCTGGCTTTGGCAGTCAAGTCAGTTTGGACTTGTTCGGCTCTTGCATAGACGCGATAATTTTCGTATGTCTCAAAGGGTTTAACAGCCGTGCCGATAAAGCCCAAAATCTTGCGGGCGATTCGATCAATGAAATAGCGGTCGTGGCTGACTGCAAAAATTGCGCCTGGAAAATCAAGCAGCGCTTGTTCTAATATTTCGCGCGAGTGGATGTCGAGGTGATTGGTCGGTTCGTCAAGCAGTAATAAATCAGGCTGCTCAAGCAGTAAACAACATAAATAGAGTCGCGCCCGTTCACCCCCGGATAGGACGGAGATTGATTTAAACACGTCAACATCGCGGAACCCATAGCGCGCTAATAGTGAACGGCCACCCGACTCATCGAGATCAAACCGCGAAAGGAGCTCGGCTAAGACTGTCACATGCTCGTCTTGAAATTGCACATGTTGGCCCATATGGCCAAAAACTGCGCCGGAGGCTAAACGCAATGTCCCGGTACTCGATGGAATTTTTCCTAAAAGCAAAGCCAAAAGTGTAGACTTACCACAACCATTCGGACCGCAGACGCACAGCTTGTCACGGCCACGCACTTCAAAATTGACTTGCGTAAATAAAGTCCGGGCATTAAATGCAATTTCTAAGTCACTCGCGAGTAAAAGTTGTTTGTCTTTGTCGCCGCTATTTTGTACAGGCAGGAAATTGAATTTAAGTTGGGTCTGATGCAACTTGGCGCGGTCACGGATCTGATCGAGCTCGGCTGACAACTTAGCAACGACCTTTTCGCGGGCATGATAGCTCGACATTTTACGGTGTGATAGCATCGTCTGGGTGACCGACTCTTGATGTGCAAGATCTTTTTCCATCTGTTTGATCGTGCGGATCAAGGTCAATTGGTCATTCGCCTCAATCATTTTAAAATTCGAATAATTGCCCGGACGAACCGTTAATTGGCCCATCGATAATTCAGCCACGGTGGTCGCGACTTGATCGATAAACGCTCGATCATGGGAGACGAGCAATACCGCGCCTTTGAAGCGCTGCAGATAATTCTCGAGCCATTCTTGGGCAGACGCGTCCATGTGGTTGGTTGGTTCATCGAGGAGGAGGACATCGGGGGCTCGCAGCAACAATCGCGCCAATGCGACACGCATTCGTTCGCCACCAGATAATGTCGACAAGGGCCGATTGATTGCGTCCCCAGAAAGACCCAGACCTTCTAAGGCTTCCTGCATCCGCCGGGGGAAATCGTAGCCATCCAGGGCCTCATAGCGCGCGGTGCACTCAGCGTATCGTGTCAAAAGTTGCTTATCATCAAGATGGTGGCCCATCTGAATTTCTAATTGCCGGAGTTCATCTTCCAAGTCGGTCAACTCTTGACTGACGAGTGAGTGACTATCGAGATCACAAATATCTTCAACATGTTGACTAAGATAGCCAACCACCACCCGCTCCGAGGTGATAATTGATCCCATATCTGGCTTTTCAGCACCCGTAATCAGTCGCAAAAGTGTCGTTTTTCCCGCGCCATTCTCACCAATTAAAGCGACGCGATCGCCACGATCCAAACGCAAAGAGACGCCCGCCAGCACGGAGCGCCCAAAGTAAGCTTTTTGAATATTTTGCAGCGAGAAGAGACTCATCAGGTTGTTTATCCTTTATTATTTCAATGCGCCGACAGTATAGCATGAAATATGGGCATTTTCATCAGAAAGCGTGAAGAAAAAAGGGGAGAGCCGACCTTGTCGATTGGCAGGGTTCACGGTAGACTGAATAAACCTGTACCTTCCGGAAGCAGGCTATTTGCCGGATAAGACCGGAATCAAAAGGAGGCTAGCTGATTGTGAAACCTTTCGTCGAGATTTTAGATACAACACTTCGCGATGGCGCCCAAATGGAAGGCGTATCGTTTTCTGTAAATGATAAGTTCCAAATCCTCGATCATTTAGTTGACTTTGGCGTCACCTATATTGAAGCGGGCAACCCGGGCTCAAATCCCAAGGACCGCGAATTTTTCAACCGTCTCAACGCCAATAAGCCAAACATGGGCACGACTGAACTGGTCGCTTTCGGCCCGACGAAGCGCAAAGGCATTCGCCCGGATGAAGATACTGGTCTAAAAGATCTACTCTCGGCAGAAACTGCTGCTGTTGTTGTCTTTGGCAAAACGTGGGACCTCGAAGTGCGCGATATTTTGCGCTGTACGAACGACGAGAACCTCGAGCTCATCCGTGAAACGATGGCCTATCTCACGAGTCAAGGCCGGCAAGTCATATTTGATGCGGAACATTATTTTGAAGCCTTCCGCTCCAATCCTGATTATGCGATTGCATGCCTCAAAGCGGCTCAGGACGGGGGTGCGAACTGTGTCGTCCTTTGTGATACCAATGGTGCGACAATGCCTGATGAGGTCGGTGCTGTCACGGCTGCTGTCGTCAACGCATTACCGGACCTCAAAATCGGCATTCACTGTCACAATGATAGTGGAATGGCCGTTGCCAATTCCCAAGCTGCCGTACTAGCTGGTGCGACCCATGTCCAAGGGACATTCAATGGTATCGGCGAACGCTGTGGGAATGCCAATTTATCGACAATTATTCCAAACCTCCAACTAAAATACGGATATTCATGTATCCCTGAAGCAAAAATGGAATTGTTGACACCGATTGCCCGCGCGATCGCTGAAATTACGAATATTCAATTACCCAATGGTGAGCCATATGTTGGAACATCCGCCTTTTCGCACAAAGCGGGGATGCATGTTGATGGGGTCAAGAAAAATTCCAAGACCTTTGAACATGTTGAACCGGTCTCCGTCGGCAATGCGCGTCGTTTCTTACTCTCCGAAATCAGCGGCCGATCAGCAGCCCTTGATATTATCCGCCGCATCAAACCCGACATTGACCGAGATGCGCCTGAAGTCGCCCGTGTTCTCCATACGATGAAAGATCTCGAACATCAAGGCTATCATTTTGAAGGAGCAGAAGCTTCGCAGGAACTATTAGTCTGCAAAGAACTTGGCCTATACCAGCCATTCTTCACCCTCGAAAAATTGCGCATTACAAACGAACACCCGCAAACGGGGGCATACAGCGCCTTTACTTATATCAAGGTGTTGGTCGATGGCGTCGAAGAAGTCACCGCCGCAGAAGGTGAAGGCCCCGTCAATGCCATGGATCGTGCGCTCAAAAAAGCCCTGCAGATTTTCTACCCAGAGCTAATCGATGTCCGATTGACCGATTTTAAAGTGCGTGTCCTCAACCATGAGGCGACCGCGTCATCCGTTCGGACTTTGATTGAATCAACAGATGGGATCAAGACGTGGCATACAATCGGGGTATCTACCGATATTCTCGAAGCCTCGTGGCTCGCGCTCGTCGACTCCCTAGAATACAAGCTGATGATGAAAAAGCTCGGCTGGGAAAAATAACTAGCAATTGCCAAAAAATCAGACACCTGAATATAAATCGATATCAAAGGAGCACTTTATTTTATGACAAAATTCAACATTGCAGTTATTCCTGGCGATGGCATCGGCCCAGAAGTAGTCAACGGGACTCGCCTCGTGCTCGACGCCATCGCTTCCAAGTTTGGCCACGATTTCAATTACACGGAATTATTAGCTGGTGGAATCGCTATTGATGCTACGGGTGAACCGTTACCAGCTGCTACTGTCGCCGCTTGCAAAAAGAGCGATGCCGTCCTCTTGGGTGCTGTCGGTGGCCCCCAATGGGATACACTCCCAGGCGACAAACGTCCGGAACGCGCCCTGTTAGGCCTGCGCGCTGAGCTCGGGCTATATGCAAACTTGCGACCCGCTGTTCTTTACCCAGCCCTTGCAGCTGCTTGCCCCCTCCACCCACAAACTGCACTCGAAGGCATCGACGTGATGATCGTCCGCGAGCTGACAGGTGGAATGTATTTTGGTGAACGCGGCCGCCGTGAAGGTGCGAACGGACCTGAAGCTTATGACACCGAATGCTACAGTGTGATGGAAGTCGAGCGGATCGCGCGCGTTGGTTTTGAACAGGCTATGATGCGCAACAAGCGTTTGACTAGTGTCGACAAAGCCAATGTCTTAGAAAGCTCACGCCTCTGGCGCGAAACCGTATTGCGCTTGGCAACCGAATATCCGGAAGTTACCTTAGATCATTTGTATGTTGATAACGCGACGATGCAATTGATCAAGCGCCCTTCGGAATTTGACGTCATGGTCACGACCAATATGTTCGGCGATATCATTTCTGATGAAGCCGCAATGATCACCGGTTCAATCGGGATGCTCGCATCCGCTTCCCTCGGCAAACCCGGTACACCTGGGATGTATGAACCAGTCCACGGATCAGCGCCGGACATCGCCGGCCAAGACAAAGCAAACCCGCTTGCGACGATTCTCTCCGCCGCAATGCTCCTCCGCACCTCGTTAGGTTTAATTCAAGAAGCCGACGCGGTCGAAGCTGCTGTTGCTAAAGTCCTTGCTGACGGTTACCGCACTGGTGACATTCTTCAGAATGTTGGCACAAGTTCCACAGAAAAACTCGTCGGAACGCGTGAAATGACGCGCCTCGTGGTCGAAGCTGTTTAAGAAAGAAGGTACCGCACATGCGCAGTGACGCAATTAAAAAAGGTCCAAGTCGCGCTTCTCATCGTTCGCTCCTCTATGCACTCGGCCTGTCCGAAAGTGAAATGAAGAAGCCCTTTATCGGCGTGGTTAACTCGTTTAATGAAGTAGTTCCCGGCCATGTTCACTTAAGAACGCTCTCGGATGCCGTCAAAGATGGTATCCGCAATGCCGGTGGCGTCCCCTTTGAATTTCCGGCAATCGCTGTCTGTGATGGCATTGCGATGAACCATGGCGGGATGAAGTTTTCACTGATCAGCCGCGATATTATCGCGGATAGTGTCGAAATTATGATGACAGCGCATCAGTTCGATGCCGTCGTCTTTATCCCGAGCTGCGACAAAGTAGTCCCCGGGATGTTGATGGCAGCTGCTCGCCTCAATGTTCCGAGTATTTTTGTCTCAGGCGGACCCATGCTCCCAGGCATCGTCGGCCGCGATCGTGTTGGTCTTGGCAATGTTTTTGAAGCGGTCGGGGCCCATGCCGTTGGCAAAATTTCTGACGCGCAACTGACTGCCATGGAAATGTCAGCTTGCCCAACATGCGGCAGTTGCTCCGGTATGTACACTGCCAATACCATGGCGTGCTTGACAGAAGCCATGGGTCTAGCACTCCCCGGCAGCGGAACCATCCCCGCGGTCTACTCAGATCGCAAACGCCTGGCTAAAATGACCGGCGAGCGCATTATGGATTTGCTCGAACAGAATATTTGCGCCCTCGATATCATGACGCCAGCTGCCTTGCGCAACGCGTTACGCATGGATATGGCACTCGGTGGCTCGACTAATTCCGTCCTCCACATGCTTGCGATCGCACGCGAGGCAGGATACAATCTGACCCTTCAAGAAATCAACGAAATCAGCGCAGCCACACCACAAATTTGCAAACTCAACCCGGCAAGCGATCATTATATCTCTGACCTCAATGAGATGGGCGGCCTGCGTTCAGTCATGTCTGAACTGGTGAAAGGCAACCATATTGAATTAGATGTCCTGACGGTTAGCGGACTCTTATCCGATCGCCTCAAAGGTTCAATGGCGGCTGATGGCGTGATCATTCGAACCCTCGATAATCCCTATTCCGTCGATGGCGGCTTAGCAGTTTTGACCGGCAACATCGCGACCAATGGTTGTGTTGTCAAAAAGGGCGCAGTCGTTCCAGAAATGATGCAACACGAGGGGCCTGCCCGCGTTTACGAATCAGAAGAAGAGTCAGTCGATGCTATCTTTGGCGGACAGATCAATGCCGGTGATGTAGTCGTTGTCCGTTTTGAAGGCCCCAAAGGTGGCCCCGGCATGCGGGAAATGCTCACACCGACCAGCGCGCTTGCCGGCATGGGACTCGATCGCAGCGTCGCATTGATTACCGATGGTCGTTTCTCTGGCGCATCCCGTGGCGCCTCGATCGGCCATGTTAGCCCAGAAGCTGCAAGTGGCGGCTTGATCGCCTATGTTCAGGAAGGTGATCGGATCAAGATTGATATTCCGGCACGTACTATCGAATTACTCGTGTCCGAAGCTGAATTAGCCAAACGCCAGCCTGCCCAACAACCTGACCGAAATCTCCGCGGTGTCTTGAAACGTTATCAGACCCAAGTTGTCGATTCGAGCGAAGGCGCCCGCCTTCGTCGCTACGGAAAGGAAGATGAATCATGAATGGTGCAGAAGTAATCGTCAAATTTCTCCAAGACAAGGGCGTCAAACACGCTTTCGGTTATCCGGGCGGCCCTGTTCTCGTTCTTTATGATGCCATCTATAATGCTGGTTTTCCCCATGTGCAGGTGCGCCATGAACAAGGCGCCATACATGCCGCCGAAGGCTATGCAAAAGTTACCGGCGTGCCCGGTGTTGTTATTGCAACCTCAGGGCCTGGCGCAACAAATCTCGTCACAGGGATTGCCGATGCGATGCTTGATTCGGTGCCAGTCCTCTGCGTAACTGGTGCAGTCGCGCGCAAAGCAACAGGCACGGACGCTTTTCAAGAAGCCGATATTACCGGCATTACTCAACCAATCACCAAATACAATTATTTGGTCATGACCCCGGAAGACTTACTGCCCATTTTAGAAGAAGCGTGGGCCTTGACGACTGAAGGCCGTCCCGGTCCCGTGCTCGTCAATGTCCCTAAAGATCTGCTAGCCATTCAAATTGATACAACGGCTGAAGCACGGTCGATCAGCTCTTATACACGCCATCGTCCGGCTAAAGTCCAAACTGGCGCAATGACCGAGAAAGTCTATGCAGCGCTAGCCAAATCCAAAAAGCCACTGCTGCTCGCCGGTGGTGGTTGTGTCATTTCCAAAGGTGGCGTCGATGACATGACCGAATTCATCCGCTGTCTCGGTATTCCCGTGGCAACGACTTTGATGGGAAAAGGTGCTGTCTCGGATGACCATTCCAAGTATTTGGGCCACATCGGTATGCACGGCACACCTCAAGCGAATACCGCACTCGGAACCTGTGATCTCTTGCTTGCAGTAGGTTGCCGCTTTAGTGACCGAATCATCGGCGATCCGGACAAATATAATCTCGACACAGACCGCGTTATCATTCACGTCGACATCGATTCCGCCGAAATCGGCAAAAATGTCCGTGCCGATATTGCAATCGAAGACGATGCTGCGGATTTCTTTCGCACGATGGCGGCCAATTACCCGACAGATCGCACGTGTGGCGTCTATTCAGAGGATTGGCTGGACTGGATTGACAGTCTCTTGGCGAAAAAGAAGCGCTATGATGAACTCGTCGAAGCCATGTACGTCCCGACATATCCACTCCTGCCGCAGTATTTGATTCACCGCGTCGCCCAAGCCAACAAAGGCAAAAACCCAATCGTCGTCACTGACGTCGGACAACATCAAATGTTTGCAACTCAACATTTCCCGGTCGAATCCCCACGGAGCTGGATCACCTCAGGGGGCCTCGGCACGATGGGCTTTGGCTTACCGGCCGCAATTGGCGCATCCTTCGCTGACCACTCCCGCCCGACGATTTTATTTGTCGGTGATGGTGGCTTCCAAATGACCTTCCAAGAACTCGGCGTTCTGGCAAACCTCAAATTACCGGTCAAAGTTTTTATCATGGACAATGGCAGTCTCGGGATGGTTCGCCAGTGGCAAGAACTCTTCTATGACCGGCGCTTTTCCCAATCCGGCATGGAAGGCACACCAGACTTCAACATGATCGCAAAAGCATACAATTTGCCATGTGGCTTTGCCAACGATGAAGCAAGTCTAGCCCGCGAAATCGCCAAATCCGTTGAAACCGACGGCCCATACATCGTCCATTGCATCGTCGACACTGGCGCTAATGTTTATCCGATGATCCCAGCCGGACGCATGCCGAATGAATTGATTATGCCGGGTATGGACTGACGCCGGTTCGTCTGAAATCCAAGAAGTAAATATTCCAGAGGGAGCATAGTATCTGTTCGCTCGAACATCCTCGAAGAGCCGTAATCGCCTGCGATTACGGCTCTTCTGCGAACTCGCTCGGCAGATACTATGCTCCCTCTGGAATGATATGAATCTAAGATTCAGCTATTTAGATTGTCAGGCTGATAATTATCAAAAAAGCATTAACTCGATCAGCAAACGCAAAATCACCGCCACCATCAGAGCGTCCCGCCCTCTTGCCGAGCGAACAAGAGGGATGGGATGCTCTTTCACATCTTTGTTTGTATTCCAAATTGCTAAAAGTATCTGCAGAGCGAGTTCCGCAGAAGAACCGGAATCGCTTGCGATTTCAGTTCTTCGAGGATGTTTGAGCGAACAGATACTATAAGCAATTGGGAATTGTATCAAAACATTATTACGTATCATAAGTTACTTACAATTAGTAACCACATAGAGTATTCTACATCCAAGAGGTAAACGACATGGAAGCATACCACTTATGTCCTAAATTCGAACAAGCTTTTGCGCTCTTAGGCAAACGATGGACCGGCCTGATCATCCGGATTTTAATGGACGGCCCGAAACGATTTTCCGAAATCGCTGATGCTGCGACCAACTTATCCGATCGTTTACTCACAGAACGGCTCAAAGACTTGGAAGAAAACGGAATTGTGGTTCGCCACGTTTATCCCGACAAGCCAGTCCGAATTGTCTACAGTTTGACCGAACGCGGTCAAGCACTCAAACCAGTAATGGATGAGATTCAAGTTTGGGCTGAGACACATCACGATTAACCACATTATGGAGGACCTTATGTCAAATCTTATTGAATCGATCAAAACCCGTCGGACCCATTATGCACTAGCTAAAAAATCCCCCGTCTCAAATGAGCGGGTCATCGAATTGGTCGAACAGGCCGTTTTGCATACCCCAACTGCTTTCAACTCCCAGAATGGTCGGGTTGTTGTGCTCCTCGCTGGCCATCACAATAAGGTCTGGCAGTTTGCCTATGATGCCTTAAAAGCCATCGTACCAGCGGATCAGTTCCCAGCGACATCAGCCAAAATTGACGCATTTGCTGGCGCCTATGGCACGGTCTTATTTTTTGAAGACATGGCAACTGTCAAAGCTTTGCAGGATCAATTTCCACTTTATGCCGGTAATTTTCCGATCTGGTCGCAGCAGGCCAACGGTATGCTTCAAAGCAACGTATGGGTAGCCCTTTCCGAATCGGGGTTGGGCGCATCGCTCCAACATTATAGTGAATTGATCGAGAATCAGATCCGCCAAGAATGGGAAATCCCGGCTGATTGGAAACTTGTTGCTCAGATGCCCTTTGGTCAGCCGCTCGCTGAGCCCTCTGCAAAAGACTTTGCCCCGGTCGAATCCCGCGTCAAAGTGTTTGCTTAATCGAATCTTCAAGGTTCTTTAGGTATCGACAACAGTGTGTAAGTAGCACCAATTAAATATCGTTTGAAAAGCGCAGCTTATTGATAGGTTGCGCTTTTTCAATTGACAACATACGATCGCAATAAGATTTCGGCGTTTCCTGAAAATATTGACTGAAAGCGCGATAAAAGGTGCGAATGTTATCAAAGCCAGATTGCATGGCAGCATCCAGTTGGGGAACCCCGGTCAGCAGTAGACTAGCTGCATGTCGACAGCGCAAACTATTCAGGTAGGCACTCAATGTCGTTTGGAAGCGCTCATTAAAAATGTGCGAAAAACGACTTTTGCTGTAGCCAAAATGGGCCGCTAATTGATCGAGAGCCAGATCCTCCCGGAAATTATCTTGCAAAAAAGTCAGAATATCACGTCCGAGTTCGCCCGTTGGGTCATGACTATCTTCAATAAGCAGACCATATTCAAGCGCCAATCCGACTATGACTTGAACATAACCGCGGAAAACCGGGTGCTCTGGTGGATATTTTTCACTTGCAAGTATTTCAAGACAGCTTAAAAATTCACTCGATTCCTGAGGGTCTTTAATAAAATTGCGTGAAAAGGATTTTTTCTGGAAAGTTGCTTTTAAACCGGGGAGGTAATCAAGTGGTACGATGAGTAATAAGGTATCGGAACTTATGTCAGTCGCAAAGTGATGGACAACGTAGCTTGGAACGAGAATAATTTCGCCAGGTCCAATCGTTTGCGACCTGCCATCGAGCGTCGCCCGGACCTCGCCACCTCGAACATAAATAATCTCAAGGCTACTGTGAAAGTGCGGCAAACAGCGGTTGTTAGGGTAATCCCAGCAAATTGGCAAGCGATCCGAGTCACGGGTGTATTCATAAGTGCCAGTCAGTTGATTTTTCACTTTAATTCGCCTTGTAGGATATATTTTTACATAAATAATATTGAAGCATACGATTGTAAAGATAGCAATATTTGTCACTAATGCCTCATCAATTTACATGACAGACGATCCACGAATTTCTATACTTAAAAAGAAAAAAGCAAATCGGGTGGCTGATGAAGGAGTTTCAAATGAAAAATATTAGAGCAGGGATCGTGGGCTGCGGGGGTATCGCTAACAATAAGCACCTGCGCTCGATTCAAGAATTAGGTGGCATTGACGTCATAGCATTTTGCGATAAAGTCTTAGAAAAAGCTGAAATTTCGAAAGAAAAATTCGGCATTGAAGATGCTAAAGTTTTCACCGATTACCGTGATCTCCTGAAAATGGAACTTGATGTTGTTTACGTGTGCACCCCCAATCGTTCCCATGCAGAGATTTCCATCGCGGCGATGAGAAGTGGTAAGCATGTGCTTTGTGAAAAACCAATGGCCATGAACTATAACGAAGCCAAGCAGATGATTGCCGCGCAACAGGAAACCGGCATGATCCTCTCGATTGCCTATCAGAATCGTTTTCGCGCCGATAGTCAATATCTGAAAAAAGAATGTGAAGAAGGGGTGCTCGGCGATATTTACTATGCCAAAGCCAAAGCCCTGCGTCGCAGAGCCGTCCCGACTTGGGGCGTTTTCTTGAATGAATTTGAACAAGGCGGGGGACCGTTGATCGACATCGGCACACATGCGCTGGATCTGACATTGTGGATGATGAATAATTATGAGCCGCACTATGTTGTCGGCACGAAATATCACAAGCTGAATGATCAGACAGCACCTGGCAATGTCTTTGGGCCGTGGGATCCGCAGGAATTCACTGTCGAAGACAGTGCGTTTGGCTTTATCGTTATGAAAAATGGCGCAACAATTAGTCTCGAAGCAAGTTGGGCCTTGAATATGATCGACGCCAATGAAGCGCGGACTGTTTTGTGCGGGACTAAAGCTGGTGCCGATATGGACGATAGTTTGCGAATCAACGGGGTCAAACACGACCGGATGTATATCACAAAACCGCTCCTTGAAGCTGGCGATGTGCCTTTCTTTGAAGGCGATGCGATACCTGAGCGCGTCTTGGAACAGAAAGTCTTCCGTGATGCAGTCCTCGGCCGCGGCGAATTGACGGTTTTACCAGAACAAGCTGCCGTTGTCACCCGGATCCTAGAGGCCATTTACGAATCCGCGGCAACCGGCAAACCGGTCTACTTTGACTAAGAAAGCTTAACGAAAGAAGGAATAATACGATGAAACTCGGTGTATTTACGGTCATTCTCGGCGATTTGCCGCTCGAACAGGCTCTCGCTTATCTCAAGTCCCAAGGTGTCCAAGAAGTTGAGATCGGTGTGGGTGGTAATCCCGGCACCGCACATGGTGATGCTAAGAAATTCTTAGCCGATCCGAAAGCACTCGCTGATTTTAAAGCAACGATCGATATGTCCGGCATCAAATTGGCTGCTTTGTCGACGCATGGCAATCCGGTCCACCCCAATCCTGAAATTGCTCGTCAAGACCACGAAGATTTTGAAGCAACTGTCCTAGTCGCTGAAAAGCTCGGCATCAAGACCGTTGTCACGTTCTCAGGCTGCCCAGGGGATTCAGATACCGCTACTTACCCGAACTGGGTTGTCGCGAGCTGGCCAACCGATCATCAGATCGTCAAGGAATGGCAGTGGAACGAAAAACTGATTCCATATTGGAAAAAAGCTGGTGCCTTTGCTGAAGCGCACGGTGTTCGCATTGCGATTGAAATGCACCCAGGCTTCAATGTCTATAATCCTTCGACCCTGCTACGGTTGCGTGAAGCTGTTGGTCCAGTAATTGGTGCCAATTTCGATCCGTCCCATCTCTTCTGGCAGGGGATCGATCCGGTTGCTGCTATCCGCGCCTTAAAAGGCGCAATCTACCATGTCCACGCTAAAGACACGAAAATCGATCCTTATAATAACGCGGTCAAGGGCGTCCTCGAAACCTCTTCGTTAGATAGCCTCGGCGAGCGTTCTTGGATATTCCGCTCGGTCGGTTATGGTCACGGCGAAGCAGTCTGGCGCGCAATTTTCTCGGAACTACGTCTAGCTGGGTACAACGGGATTATCTCGATTGAACACGAAGACGGTCTAATGACTCCGCGTGAAGGTCTGGAAAAAGCGATCCAAACCTTAAAAAATACGATCATTTTTGAAGACGATCAAGTCAATATGTTCTGGGCTTGAACATAGGTTTTTAATCAAACATGTACCGAAAATCAGACTAGCTTAGATCGAACAAGCTCAAATCAAACAAGCTCAAATCAAACAAGCTCAAATCAAAAAATTATTGAGCTTTTTTTAAGGCATCGCTACACAAGATTGTACAGATCGAAGCCTCTAGGGCTAATTGGAATGCCGTCATGTGTGGCAAACGTTTGAAGGTTTCGGCAAAAACCTTTTCTTGCGTGGCGCAAAAATCAAGATAAAGTTGTTGAATCGTTTGGTTAGATTCAGGTTTGAGCAAAAGGCGGAGCTCATCGAGCGAACTAGCAGGCTTTAATATACATAGCATGATCAGCTGGGCTAGGAGTTCGCGATTGTATTTTTTGCCCGTGGGCCGTGAAATGACGCCGCTTTTCACGTAGTTGTTGATCATCGAAGGTGTGATAAAAACACGGCCATCAACAAAGTACGAGCGACATGTCTGCTCGAGGTATGTAACGACCTGATCCATGTATAACCCTAAGTCCGGCAAATTTTCCCAACCCGGTGGAATAAACGAAACGGTTGCGTCTGACTGCTCCTGCAGCGGTTTCATAAAAGTTCCCTCCAAATAGCTCAATCGGTCGTTTTCATTCCAACAGGATAGAAACGGTTTAATTTACTTTATCACGTCATTATGAAATTTAAAACATCAAAGATGATTGTGTCTTGACATAAATATTTAAAAGCGTAATCTAGTATTAATAACTAGATAAGAGGCTATAAATATGACAACACAAGCTATACATATTTGGGGTGACTCAATCGGCAAAGGAATCATCTTTGATGAGGCCCGCAGTCGCTATTCGCTGACCGCATGGTCATACGCAGATCAAATTAAAGAAACCTTTGGTATCCCCGTGCATAATCATGCCCGAATGGGAGCCACGGTCATCGAAGGCCTAAAGACACTGCAGACTCGGGGGTTTGATGAGCAAGTACATCAAGATGAAATCATCGCCATTGAATACGGCGGCAATGATTGTGATCTAAATTGGGCACAAATTGCGGACAACCCAGAACAGGACCATTCTGCCAAAGTTCCTTTACCCATTTTTCGTGAGAAATTGATGGATTTTGTCCAGCTCGTCCGCAAGTCGGGAGGCCGGCCGGTCTTGGTTACACCCCCGCCACTCGAAGCAACGCGCTATTTTAATTGGGTAACAAAAGGCTTAAATGCAACTTCAATTCTTAAATTTATTGGAGATGTCCAGCATATTTATCGCTGGCAAGAGCGCTATGCATTAGTTGTGCGCGATGTGGCACAAAAAACCGGTTGTGAACTGTTTGATATACGCGACCATTTTCTATCGAATCGGCATTTCGCCGACCTCCTATGCGTTGACGGCATCCATCCAAACCAAAAAGGGCAAGCCTTGATCACTCAGTTAGTCCTCCAGAAGTTAGCCCTATGGAAATAAACCCAGCGTTGGAACGGAATGCGCCATTCCAATAGTATTTCCTTTTTGCAGATTCACTTGATGGTTAAATATATCCAAACAGTGGTTTGTTGAGATTCTTTTGTAAAAGGCTTTATTTGGAAAGCTACGCATCACATTAAATTCAAACTATTTAAACAAAACAATGATGAATTGAATCTTAAAGTGAACACTACCCTAAACGCCGTAGGCATTTTGTTGGTGATCGGGAGAGGCTTTGAGTGTCAGACCCGGTTGCCTTAGTTGGGTCAACCCCCAACCCCCAATGCTTTTGCATCCTGTACCTGATGTAGCTTGAGCATGACCAGACGGGCGCATCAAAAGCACCCCGCCGCACCCCACCCATGCCTGCCCAATAAAAAATGCCCACGATCTTAGCGTCGTGGGCATTTTGTTGGTAAGTGCGAGAAGTTCCTAGTTTGCTACAATCAAACTTCGATTTCGTTGTTCCAGCTCATCATGGCGCGGAGTTCGCGACCGACTTGTTCAACCTGATGCTCGGTTTCGAGACGACGGCGGGACAAGAAATTCGGGCGACCAGCTTGGTTTTCGAGGATCCAGTTGCGGGCGAACGTGCCTTCTTGGATTTCCTGGAGCACTTTTTTCATTTCTTTCTTAGTGTCGTCGGTGATGATGCGACGGCCGATCATGTAATCGCCGTATTCAGCGGTATCGCTGACGGAGTAGCGCATCAGGGTCAAACCGCCCTGCGCGATCATGTCGACGATCAGTTTGACTTCGTGAACACATTCATAGTAGGCGTTTTCTGGATCGTAACCGGCTTCAACGAGGGTTTCGAATCCGGCTTTCATCAGTTCTGCGACGCCGCCGCAAAGGACTGCTTGTTCGCCGAAGAGATCGGTTTCGGTTTCTTCGCGGAAGGTGGTGCCGAGGACGCCACCGCGGGCGCAACCGATACCATAGGCGTAGTCAAACGCTTTGTCTTGGCAAGTGCCAGTCGCATCTTGATAGATTGCGAAAAGACCTGGAACACCGCGGCCTTGTTGATACTGGAAGCGGACGGTATGACCCGGACCCTTCGGGGCAACGAGGAATACGTCGACATCAGCTGGCGGGACAATGCGATTGAAGTGGATATTAAAACCATGGGCAAAAGCCAAGGCTTTGCCGGCAGTTAGGTGCGGTTTGATGCTCTGTTCATATAGTTCAGGTTGCTTTTCATCGTTGATCAGGATCATGATCACATCGGCCATGGCAGCTGCTTCAGCAGCAACAGCGACTTTGAGACCAGCCGCTTCAGCTTTTGCCCACGATTTGCTGCCTTCGTAGAGACCGACAACCACATTGAAGCCGCTCTCTTTGAGGTTTAGCGCGTGTGCGTGGCCTTGTGAGCCGTAACCGATGATCGCAACGGTTTTGCCATCGAGTGCGTGCGTGCGGCATTCATCAATTTTGTAGATTTTTTTCATGTGAGATCCTCCATAAATTAGGTTTGCTTTGTTGTTTGATCACTTGGTCGGTTTTGAGTTAGATAGTTATATTGGGATGAACGATTTCGATTGATTCGATTAGGATTGGATTTCGACATTCATGAATTGTTCGCCACGTTCGATCGAAATCGTACCGGTGCGAACTAGCTCGAGGACGCCGTAGGGATCAAGTAGTTCTTGCATCGCGCGGATTTTACTTTCATTGCCGGTCATTTCGATCGTCATGGTACGCGGCGAGACATCGATGACATGACCACGGAAAATATCGACGATGTCCATGATTTCGCCGCGGCTTTCGGCTGTACACCGAACTTTGACAAAGATCAGTTCGCGCGAAAAATGATCGTCTGGATTAAGATGGCGAACGATCAAGACATCCGGGAGCTTGTGGAGTTGTTTGGTAATTTGGTCAACGAGTCTCAGATCACCCAAGAGGGTGATCGAAATGCGCGAAATTGCAGGGTTCTGGGTGGTGCCAACCGCAAGACTTTCAATGTTGAAACCACGGCGGGCAAAGAGGTTAGTGACCCGGGTCAGGACCCCGGCACGATTTTCGACTAGAATCGACAAGCTTTGCAGCATAGCAAACCTCCAGACTGACTTTCCCATCAAATTATCATGTTTAGCTGGTTTTCGGCAACCGATTTACGGAGAAGGTCGAAAAACGATCAGAAAAAACGGTGCCTACGGAACTGAAATATCATCACGCGAGTTTGCTTTCAATAAATCGCGGATTTCTTCGAGCAATTGGACGTCCGCAGGTTTCGTTGTTTCAGCCTCGAGTTCCTTCAGTAAGTCAAATTTATCACGTAACTTATTCATACCTTTGACAATCAGAAAAATCGTGAAGCCAATGATGAAAAATTGCAAGGTGACTTGGATCAATTTGCCATAACTGATTGCCACTTCCGGTTTTGCGACTGCGCCATCTTTGATCTGGGCAACAGCGAGCACGATCTTGAGGTCGATAAAATTGATCCCGGCGGTAATGAATCCGATGATGGGCATAATGATGTCATTGACTAAACTGTTGACGATTGCCCCAAAGGCGGACCCCATGATCAAGCCGATAGCCAGATCCATGACATTGCCACGCAACATAAATTTTTTGAGTTCTTTCCACATGGTGGAGCCTCCATATCTTGGTTTGTACTTATAAAGGTATAGGTGAGATCAAATTCGTATCAAAAAGGGGCACCGGTTGGTACCCCTCATCATGCGACATTATCAGACAAAACGCGACGATCTGGGATTAGCAGTACTGGCGGATGCCTTCTGAGAGGTCGGCCATCTCAGCCGAGAGAATGATCGAAACGTTCAAATTGTTCTTACTAGCATAGGCTTCTAAATCTTTGAGAAAGGCCTCGAGATGAGTCAGATCTGAGTCACCGGTAACCTTTGTAATAGAGTCGACATAGAGATGAGTCAGGTCATAATCTTCAGCATTGATCCCTGCGATGAAAGCGAGCAGTTCGCGATAACCTTTGACAGGGTATTCAAGAATATCAATCAGGCGGATTTTGTATTTGACGAGGCGATTGAGCCTTCCACCATATTCGATGCAGACAACATCTGCCGCATCATTGTAAGCCTGAGCATTGAGGTCATCAACCAGCTGGCCTGTTTTGCCGCTGCCTTTGCCACCAACAATTACCTTGACCATAAGCATCTCTCCCTTGTATGTGTGATTGTGCCGGATGAATTTTTGTTTCGGCTTGTCATTATTGTAACCTAACAAAAGATTGAAATAAAAGACTTAATATAAATATTTAACGTGAATTATCTGGGTTTTTGCTCGCTGTTGTGCGAGTACTCGGGATCGCTTGCCAAGTGAATGGCCTTGTGTTAGAATTTAGGTGTTCAGATGCAGTTTTCGGAAAGAGTGGGGTTTCGCCCCGCTCTTTCTTGTTAAAAGCCAGAAAGGAAGCCCATGCCCGAACGATCCCGCCACGCACAAGCCGTATATGATGCGCTTGTTGAACGTGTAGAAGCCCTCGGCGTTGATCTCGTCGACGTTATTTTTTCTAAGGAAGGATCGGCGAGTTTTCTCCGCATCCTGATCGACAAAGATGGTGGTGTATCCCTCGATGATTGCACCGCTGTCAACCACCTCGTGGACCCGATCATCGACCATGAATTAAAATTAACCAACCACGATTACTTAGAAGTCCAATCACCAGGTCTCGAAAGACCATTAAAGACAGACCGTGAGTTGACCCGTTACCAAGGTAGTACGATTGAGATTTCACTTTATGAAGCAATCGATAATTGCAAGAAATTTAGCGGCAAGCTCGGACCTTTCACCGACTCAGAAATAACTTTAATCCGCGCAGATGCTAGCACGCAGCTATTTTTGCGAGATAAAGTAGCCAAAATCAAACGAATTGTTGTATTTGAATAAAAAGGAGAATCCAAAGACATGAACGCAGAGCTCATTGAAGCCATCCGATTACTCGAAAAGGAACGTGGCGTTGACGCCGAAATCCTCTTTGAAGCGATCGAGGAATCCCTCGTTTCTGCTTACAAGCGTGAATTCGAAGCCAAAACCACCGATAATATTCGAGCCGAAGTTGACCGTGAATCTGGTGAAATGCGCGTCTACCTGACCAAGACCGTTGTCGAAGTCGTTGATGATCCGAATGCTGAAATGTCCCTCGAAGAAGCTCGTGCCTTGTCCGAAGATTTCGATCTCGGCGATATGATGGAGTACCAGCTCAGCCCGCAGGATTTCGGTCGTCTAGCTGCCCAAACAGCCAAAAATGTCATTAATCAGAAGCTTTCAAGCGCTGAGCGTGAACGCATTCAAAATGAATTTTCCAACCGCGTTGGTGAAATTTCTGCGGGTGTTGTTCAACGCAAAGACCGCCGAGAAGTCATCGTCGATATCGGCCGTGCTGAAGCTGTGCTCCCTTTCAATGAGCAGGTTCGGAATGATGGTTACAATTTCAATCAGCGGATGCGTTTTTACATCCTGAAAGTGGATGAGAAGAAGGGTCGCCCGATCGTTTATGTGTCCCGCAGCCATCCCAATCTTGTCCGCAAGCTCTTCGAACAAGAAGTCCCAGAAATTGCCGGTGGTATTGTTGAAATTGTCTCCATTGCCCGCGAAGCCGGTTCCCGCTCCAAAATTGCTGTCGCCTCGCGCGATGCCAATGTTGATGGCGTTGGTGCTTGCGTCGGTCAGCGTGGCCTTCGTGTCCAAGCTGTCATGGACGAATTGATGGGTGAAAAAATCGACATCATTGAATGGGATTCTGACGTCACCGTTTTTATCAGTAACGCCTTAAGCCCAGCCAAAGTCGTCAAAGTTGACATTTTGTCGGATGACAAAATTGCTCGCGTAGTTGTACCTGATCATCAGCTGTCACTAGCCATCGGGCGTGAAGGCCAAAATGCGCGACTTGCTGCTCGTTTGACTGGCTGGAAGATCGATATCAAGAGTGAATCACAGTATCGTGAAGCGGTTGAAGCCGAATTTATGAATAGTTTCGCACAGGCTGTCGAAGCGAATATCGAAGTCGAAGGTGAAGATGCCTAAACATATTCCCGTTCGCCAATGTGTGTCCTGCCGGACTGCACACCCCAAGCGCGAACTGCTGCGCATTGTTTTTAATCAGGCTGGTGAGATTGATCTCGATCCAACGGGTAAAAAACCTGGCCGCGGTGCCTATATCTGCCGGACACGGGAGTGCCTTGAACTGGCTATCCGTGCCCACAAACTCGATCGCAGTCTCAAGACGAAGATCGATGAACAAGTCATCGCCGCTTTGGTGGCACAACTGGAGGCATTGCCCAAACGTGACGACACCAGCGACGACTCCTGACTCAATCTGGCGGTTAATTGGACTCGCCAGGCGCGCGGGTAAAATGGTTTTTGGCAGTGAAGCTGTCGAACGATCAGCCCGCAGCGGCAAAATTCAATTACTGATCCTATCTGGCGATGCTGGACCGAACACCACCGGCCGTCTCGAACAGGTCAGTCGAGTCACACAGATACCGATCCTTGTTGTCAGCGACCGCGATAGCCTTGGCCGCTGGACAGGAAAGTCCCAACGTGTTGTTGCAGGGCTGACTGATCAAGGATTTGCCGATCGCTTGCAGGCACTTGCCGCAAACGAGACCGAGATTAAATGATGTATTGAACGATTGTTGGAGGATAAACGAGACAATTATGATTAAAAAAGACGAAAACCCAGCGGTTGAGCCGCACACACCTATTCATCCGGGCGAAATGACCCCACATCATCAGGACCAAACATCTGGCCCGACGATCACCATGCAGGGGGTATCCGGTAAAAAGATCACTGGGACTGTCAAAGTCGTCAAAGTGGTCAAAGCAGGTGCGCAAAATGAATCTGCTCACGAGGTTGCAGAATCAGCCCCGGACGTTCATGCTCCCGCTCCGGC
>JAQUDJ010000002.1:100121-133609 GCA_028685755.1 Eubacteriales bacterium
GGTTACACGCCGCGACCACAAGGCGGCCCAGGTGGCTACAATCAAGGTGGTTCAGGTGGCTTTAACCAAGGTGGTGGTTACAACAACCGTCCACAGGGGGGACCTGGTGGTTATAATCAAGGCGGCCCTGGCGGACCAAGCGGTGGTCCTGGTGGCTACAACAACCGTCCACAAGGTGGTCCCGGTGGCTATAATCAAGGCGGCCCAGGTGGCCCAAGCGGTGGTCCTGGTGGCGGCTACAACAACCGTCCACAAGGTGGCCCCGGTGGATACAATCAAGGTGGCCCCGGTGGCTATAATCGCGCTCCAGGCGGCCCAAGTGGCGGCCCTGGTGGCTATAATCGTGGTCCAGGTGGTCCAAGTGGCGGTCCTGGTGGTTACAATCGTGGTCCAGGTGGACCAGGTGGTAGCTCAGGCGGTTACAACCGTGGCCCTGGTGGTCCCGGTGGTGGCTTTGGTGGCGGTGGTTTTGACAAAGACAAAGATCGCGCACCGAGCTTCGGCAGCCGCCCACAAGGCGCAGCTCGCCCCAAACCAGTCGTACCCGTCGAATTACAAGGCAAAGATTCAACACAGCGTCCGCGTGGCCCCGAGCCAAAGCGTGACGATCGTCGCGAGCCTAAAAAGGATACCCTCAAAAGCACAGCGGATATCCGTGACAAGCACAACACCCTGCGACAACAGGCTGCTGTTGTTTCGGGCAAGGGCATCAATGACGCATTAAGTGATCCGAGCGTGCTCGATACACTTTACACGGACAACATCAAAGGCAAACGTGGTCGAGGCAATATGCGCCGTGCTGCTGAAGCGCCGGTCCGTGCTGTTTTGACGCAAGTCTCGTTGCCGGATGCATTGACTGTTAAAGAATTCTCCGAGGCAATCAAAAAAACGTCGGCTGAAGTCATCAAGAAGTTGATCAAATATGGTGTTATGGCGACATTAAACCAGGCGATCGACTTTGATACAGCATCGTTAATTGCTGACGAATTTGGCATTAAATGTGAAAAACTCGTTGAAGTCACAGAAGAAGAAATCCTCTTTGACGATACCGATGACAACGAAACCGATCTCAAACAACGTCCACCAGTCGTTGTTGTTATGGGTCATGTCGATCACGGTAAAACATCGATCCTCGATCGGATCCGTTCAGCAAATGTCGTATCCGGTGAAGCCGGCGGGATCACGCAACATATTGGTGCGTACACGGTCCGCGTTAAGAACCGCCAGATAACCTTCCTTGACACCCCAGGTCACGAAGCGTTTACCACGATGCGTGCTCGCGGTGCCCAGGTCACCGATATTGCGATTCTCGTTGTTGCAGCAGATGACGGTGTCATGCCGCAGACAATCGAAGCGATCAACCATGCCAAAGCTGCAAACACCCAGATCATCGTGGCGATCAATAAGGTCGACAAAGAGGGTGCCAATATCGACAAAGTCAAACAGGAATTATCACATTACGAGCTCATCCCAGAAGAATGGGGTGGTAACACGATCATGGTCCCAGTCTCGGCAAAAGTCGGCACGGGCATGGATGACTTGCTCGAAATGATCCTCCTGTCAGCCGATATCCTCGATCTTAAAGCCAACCCAGACAAACAAGCTAAGGGTACAGTCATTGAAGCCAAGCTCGACAAAAACCGTGGCCCGGTTGCGACAGTTCTCGTTCAGCGCGGTACCCTCCGCACGGGCGACACCTTGGTCACCGGTTCAATCATTGGTAATGTTCGTGCAATGGCCGATGACAAAGGTAACCTCGTCAAAAAAGCTGGTCCTTCGATCCCAGTCGAAATCCTCGGGTTGCCGGAAGTCCCGGAAGCTGGCGAAATCTTCTATGCCGTCACCGATGACAAAGTCGCCCGTGTATTGGCTGAGAAACGTCGCGTCATGCAACGTGAAAAGCAGCTTCGTGCTAGCTCACATGTTTCACTCGACACCTTATTTACCAAACTCGCTGCTGGTGAAGTCAAAGATCTCAACATCATCGTCAAAGCAGACGTTCAAGGCAGCGTCGAGGCGGTTCGTCAGTCCATGGAAAAAATTGCCAACGACGAAGTCCGCGTCAAAGTTATCCACGGTGCAGTTGGTGCGATCACTGAATCTGACGTTCGCTTAGCTGAAGTCAGCAACGCGATTGTTATCGGCTTTAATGTTCGCCCAGCCGCTAATGTTGCCGATCTTGCCAAAGACACCAATGTTGACGTCCGTCTCTATCGCGTCATATACAATGCAATTGAAGATGTCGAAGCGGCTATGAAAGGGATGTTGGCACCCAAGTTCAAAGAAAACATCCTAGGTCACGCCGAAGTTCGCCAGGTCTTCAAGGTTACAGGCGTTGGCACGATTGCCGGCAGCTATGTCACCGATGGCAAAATCGTTCGTGCCGCCGAAGTTCGCGTCCTCCGTGATAGCATTGTCATCCATGAAGGCAAGCTTGCTTCACTGAAACGCTTTAAAGACGATGCAAAAGAAGTGGCAACAGGCTACGAATGTGGTATCGGTATCGACCGCTTCAATGACATTAAAGAAGGTGACATCTTTGAGGCCTTCGAAATGCAGGAAATCGAGAGGAGCTGATCAGCCATGCAACGTTCCGACCGCGTCGGTGACGAGATTCAAAAAGTCGTGGCTGACCTGATTCAAAACGAAATCAAAGACCCGCGTCTGCCACCGATGACCTCGGTTGTCGAGGTGCGGGCCTCCCGCGACTTGTCTCATGCTCATATTTACATCAGTGTTTTAGGCAATGACCAACAAAAGAAAGATTGCGCTGCAGCTTTACGTAGTGCATCGGGTTATATCAGGCGTGAATTATCACATCGCATCCGTTTGCGCATTGCTCCAGAACTCCATTTCATCGTCGATGAATCAATCGAGCGCGGTTTCCGCATGAACAAGCTGATTGACGAGGCGATGGGAAACATCAAAGATAATGAACCCAGCACGTGATCGAATCCTTGATGCGATTCTCGAAACAGTCCGTCGCCATGGCGCGATCGGACTGTTTCCGCATGTCGGGGCGGATGGCGATGCGCTCGGCTCAGCGATTGGCTTAGCCTTAGCTTTAAACAAAGCTGGCGCCAAAACGCGAGTTTTCACAGATGAGCCGGTCAGCAATCGATTGAATTTCATTCCTGCATTGTCGCTAGTGACTGTTCACCGTGATCTGACGCCCGACAATTGGCCGGACCCGATGGATTTGGCGATCGCTGTTGATTGCACCGAGCCAGAACGTCTCGGTTGCCGCCAACCGCTCTATTTAGAAGCGGAGGCTCAAGCCGCATTGGATCACCATGTATCTAGCGGTGAATCAGGTGGCCTCAAGATGATCGATCCAGAAGCCGCCGCGACTGGTGAGATCATGGCAGATTTAATCACGCTTTTAGAAGCCCGTTTAGGTCTGTCGTTGATGGACAGTGACTCGGCCAAAGCCCTGATGACAGCGATCGTTTCGGATACTGGTGGGTTTGTCTATTCCAATACATCATCGAGATCTTTTGCCACCGCGGCCAGACTAATGACCTTTGACCCTGATTTGCGCCAAATCACTTACCGCTTATTCGACGAAACGAGCAGAACTCGCTTGCGTCTAACGGGGCGTATGTTTTGCGATGCAACATTTCTAGCCGAGGGCCGGTTGGTCTATGCCAGCGTCGATCAGGCTCTCTTGCGCAGTCTTGATGCCTCGGATCAGGATCTTGACGGGATCATCGCCGATTTACGTAAAGTCGCTGGTGTCGAAGTGGCGCTAATGTTTCGGGAATTAGTTGATGGTGGCGTTCGCATCAATATCCGGAGCAATGACCATTTTCATGCGGCCCAATTTGCCGCTCTCTACGGTGGTGGCGGTCACGCCAAAGCCGCCGGCATGACAATCAAACATGCAACCCTCGATGAGGCCGTTACTATTGTACTTGTAAAAGCGGGTGAGTGGCTTGAGCAGACCCCGGTCTTAACCGCTGATTCTAGACCTGGGGTCTATTATTCAGCTGCAAAACAAGGTGTTTAATGACGCAACAGCCAGCTAAAAAACTCGAAAAAGACGGTATTTTATTAATTGAAAAACCCCGCGATCTGACGTCGTTCGGGGTTGTTTCTCGTTTGCGTCGTTTGATTGGTGAACGAAAAATTGGCCATACAGGGACCTTAGATCCCTTTGCGGAAGGCTTACTAGCCGTTTGTGTTGGACAAGCCACTCGCGTCGTTCAGTTCATGGATACGTATGACAAATCGTACCGTGTGCGTATATTATTCGGCCAAGCGACTGATACAATGGACCTGACTGGTACAATCATCGAAAGCAGATCGTTTTTGCCAGGTGAATTAAAAGCGTTACAAGATTCAGATTTTCAAGTCATCCGAGAGGCCGTTGCGGCGTTGGTTGGGCCCTCCATGCAAATGCCCCCCATGTACTCGGCGGTTAAAATCGACGGCCAACCATTGTACAAGCTCGCGCGTGAAGGTCAAACTATTGATCGCCAGAGCCGCCCAATTACGATCTATCTTGCCGACATTGATCAGATCGACTGTCGCCCAGAACACGATCAAGTTGAACCGTATCTAGCGCTTGACTTGACTTTGAAAGTTTCAAAAGGCACCTACATCCGTGTGATCGCGGATGAATTAGGCCGTCACTTAGGGTGGTTTGCGCATGCGATCTCGTTGGAAAGACTCACGGTTGGTCCTTTTAGCCGTGATCATGCGATCAGCCTCGATCAGTTAGACCTATTGTTTGATCAACAACTTGAACGGAATCTTGCCCAGAACCAGGTTTGGCAGACGTTGATCAATCAAGGACTTGTTTACACAATGGATGACGCACTCGCCGATATGCCGACCTTGAACGTGCCGATGTATCTAGCGTTGCGCCTCGCCCAAGGTCAGAACGTGGTGCTTCATGCAGGCGATCTGACCACTTTTGCCCAAACATCTTTTACCCCTGAATTTGATCTGCGTCTAGCTGTACGTTGTTCTGTCGGTTTACTTGGTGTCATACGATTGACGCTTCCTTCGGAATTAACGGATTTGCCGGTATCCCCACCGTATGGATACCGATTGATGCCCGAAAGGATATTCTTGTCGCATGAACGTCTTTTACCCGAATGACACGTGGGACCTCACTGTTCACAGAGGCGTTGCTTTAGGTTTTTTTGACGGTGTCCATCGCGGCCACCAAGATTTAATTAGAACCCTTGTTTATCTTTGTGAGCAACGGCACTTAAGGCCAACCGTTTTTACGTTTCCTGAACATCCGCTCGTGACGATATCGCCAGAAGGCCAATTCCCTGGCTATCTTTCGACTCTTGAGCAACGGATGCAGCGCATTGCCGATACAGGTATCCAAGAGGTTTTTTTACAGGACTTTACGACAGCGTTTGCCGCGCTGCCGCCGCTTGAATTTCTCAATTCCATCTTAAAAGACCATCTGCAAGCACGCCTTATCGTCGTCGGTAATGACTATCGCTTTGGTTATGAAGGTGAAGGGGACCTCGTCCTTTTGCGAGCGTGGGCGGCTGAACACCAGATCGAAGTGGTCATCGTTCCAGAGGTCAGACTTTATGGTGAAAAGGTCTCGAGCTCGCGGATTCGGCGCTTAATCGCAGCAGGGGATACCCAAATTGCTGCAAGTTGCTTGGGATTGCCTTTTCAGATGACCGGCCATGTCGTTGAAGGTAAAAAACTTGGCCGCAAACTCGGCTTTCCGACGGCGAATATGGCCATTTCACCAGATCTTGCAGTCCCGGCTTTTGGCGTCTATGTGACAAGGACTCGGGTTGGCAATCGAATGTATGAATCGATTACCAATATTGGGATCCGCCCAACCATTCAAGATTCTGCCCCCAAACCGAATATCGAATCATTTCTTTTTGATGCGGATTTGGATCTTTATAGTCAAGAAATAACCGTCGAATTTCTATACCGCTTACGCCCTGAGGTTATCTTTGATTCGTTACTTGAGTTAGCCGAGCAGGTTGAAATCGACCTTTTGCAAGCTCGTGACTATCACCGGACGGCTGAACATGGATACGAAATTACCCGGATTAACGGCACGCCAGTCCGTGTCCTCAAAACGACACGCTTTGCTCAGGCCACCGCTATTTTGACCTTCCGGCTTAAAATCACACGAGCTGAAGCAAGTCTCTTTTCGATGTTGTCACGCTTGCTGACGGCCTCTTGTCAGCGTTATCCGACGCGGTCTAGTTTGTCAGCAGCACTCGACAGTCTTTATGGCGCAAGCATCGAAAATGAAGTCAGCAAAGACGGAGATCTGTTAAGTCTACATTTTGCGGTCAATGCCCTCATGAATTGGACGAATCAAACATCACCCTTTGCTGCCGCGCTAGATGTCCTATTTGACTTGCTCGAAAAACCAGACTTTGATCAAGATGGACATTTCACAGAAGCGATGTTTGCAGCAGAGCGAGATGGCTTGCGGATGGAATTGCTATCCCGCCAGAACGATAAAGCAAAGTTTGCCCTCGATCAATGTATGAACCGGTTATGTGGCGACCAACCTGCTGGACTGCGGGCGTCAGGTGATTTGGTGACGCTTGAAACGATTCAACGCGAGGACTTAACGGCAGCATATCGCCGCCTCATAACAGATCTTGATTTTCAAGTATCAATTGCAGGCAACCTTTCCAATGACCTTATTGAGCACTTGTTTGAACGCGTCCGTCAATTGCGGACCAACACGCCGGTCTTGCCCGAAGCGCATGAAGCCTATCGGCCTGTTTACTTGCTGCGCCCAGGTGCCTTTAGCGCACAGGCGCTTGACAACAAAAATTTGCGCGAGTCCAAACAAGTCGAACAAGCTCGGATCTGCCTAGCTCTTACCGGACTGAAGCCCTATTTCAGCCATCAATCAATTATTGATACCGTGATGAATTCAATGCTTGGCGGTGATGTTCACTCATTACTCTTCGATGTCGTGCGTGAGCAAATGGGTTTAGCCTACAGTGTTTACTCTGTCAATAGTCGTTATCTTTCCACGTTGCTCGTGATCGCTGGCGTCGCACCTGACCGTGTCGATGAAGCCTTAGCTGCTATCTTGGAACAAGTCAATAATCTCAAGACTGGCACATTTTCACCCCGCTTATTTGAACGGGCAGTGACCCTCGTAGAAAGCACGATTCGCACAATTCCGGATGACTTAGATAGCTTGCTCGCCCACATGATGAACGGGGTGACCCTCGGTCGGACTGTATCTATTCATGACTCGTTGAGTTTACTCGAGAGTGTTACGATTGAACAAATCATTGAACGAGCAGGGCATCTCAATGTGCAAAATAGCTATATCCTGACAGCAAAGGGGGAGACCCTGTGAACGCAAGTCAAACCACCCACTTGACGACTGACCACCACGCCTTTACCTTGCTCGAAACGGTCGATCCGCTGACCAGCCATGTCATGCGTACCTATCGTCATCGATCGGGTTTTCTGGTGAAAATATTGCCTCGGCCTGGGTTTTCACGCCGCTTCGCCGCGCTAACCGTACCGTATGGGTCCATCCATACAACCTTCGTACGTGAAGGACTGACGACGACTGTCCCGGATGGTAGTGCGCATTTTCTCGAACATTGTGTCTTTTCAAGAGATGAGCAAGGGGGCTTGTTAGGTCGTCTTTCGGCGCTCGGTGCATCAGCCAACGCTTATACGAGTCACACGCACACGATGTACTATTTTTCCAGTGTGGCATCATTTAGTGAAGGTTTAGAACTCTATCTCGACGCCGTGCTCAATCCCTACTTAGAAACAGATCGTATCGACGTGGAACGGCCAGTTATATTGGCTGAGCTTGACCAGTATCTCGACGATCCGGATACAGTCTGCTATGTGCAACTTTTGAACAGCTTGTACCATAATCACCCGGTGCGCCAAGACATTGGTGGCACCGCAGCGTCAGTCAAACAGATCACCAGCGAACATCTCAAGTCTGTTTGGTCAACTTTTTATCAGCCGGGAATGCTATCCCTAACACTTGTTGGCGATTTGGAAGAAATGCAAATCCTCAAAAGCTTAGGCGCGCGTCTCGCGACCGCGCAACCGGTGCGTGGCCAAGCCGTTCTCGACACCGAACCGGAAACCCCTGAAAATCAACCTGTGATCAAAGCGATGGATGTTTCCGCACCTTCTTTTTTAGTCGGGATCAAAGATCCAACTATTTTACCGCAACATCCGCTCGAAGGTCGGGAGCTCGTGCTGCGACAAAGGATGGCGCGTCTTGCCTTTGACACCCTTTTATCACCTGCCTCGGCATTGTATGAAAAACTTTTTGAGCGTGGCCTAATCAATGATTCATTTGGCTATCATTACGCCTGTGAACCAAACTTTGCGTTCCTAGCGGCAGGTGGCGAATCGAAAGATCCTCAAGCTGCCGGGGAGGCTTTGATTATCGGCTTGCAACATGCGTGGCGCCAAGGCCTCGATCCGGAATTGTTCGAGATCCAAAAACGAGCCGCCGCCGGTGATTTTGTTCGCTCGTTAGATTCAATTGAACACAGTGGTCTCGTCCAAGCGCAATGCAACCAATATGGACTCGATCTCTTCGATTATCCGGCCCTCTATGATAAGATGAATGCCGAAACGGCCATGCAACAGCTTGGTTTTCTCGGTGATCCGGCAAGCTACACGATGTCAATCATTACCCGCCAAAGTGAAGACTAGCAACTGCCCAGATAGCCACCTTGAAAAACCTTTTGGAGGAAATAGATATGTCTCTAGCATCCGCCCTCGCCGCAGTCCCAGTTAATGTCGATTTCCCTGGCCTTGGGATCCAAAATTTGCCCGTAAATCGTGTGGCTTTTGAAGTTTTTCATATTCCCGTTTACTGGTACGGCCTACTCATCGCATCATCGATCATTCTCAGCTTGCTCCTCGCGATGCGCCATGCGGATCGTTTTGGCTTAAAAGCCGATGATGTCATGGATGTCTTCATTTTCATCATCCCGGCCATGATTATTTCCGCGCGGGCTTATTACGTAATCTTCAACTGGGGATATTATAGCCAAGACTGGATGCGTGTGTTCAACACTCGTGAAGGCGGTATGGCTTTTTATGGCGGCGTGATTGGAGCCTTGCTGACGGCAATCATCGTATTAAGGGTCAAAAAAATCAACATTGCCTTGTTCGTCGATTTTTTAATTGTTTATGTCCCTCTTGCTCAAGCCATTGGCCGTTGGGGCAATTTCTTCAATCAGGAAGCGTTTGGTATCAATACCAAACTGCCATGGGGTATGATCAGCCAATCCACGACCACGTATCTCCTGTCGGTGCCTGGCACCGATCCCTTTTTGCCAGTTCATCCGACTTTCTTCTATGAATTTGTCGCGAACCTCGTCATTTTCATTGTTTTGATCCAGATACGTCGCAATCGCCAGTTTGATTATCAGGTGTTCTTGAGCTATCTACTCACCTACGGTGTCGTCCGGTTCTTCGTTGAGGGGATCCGCACCGATGCCTTGATGCTCGGCCAAACAACGATCCGAGTGTCACAGGTGTTGTCCGCTGTAATGGTTGTAGCTTCGGCCGTACTATTGCTCGTTTTAAGTCTTCGCACTGCGAAAAAACGTCGCCTCGCAAAAACAGAATCATCCGATTTTGTGGAAATTTCAAAACCTGATTCGAATGGCTGATACGGGTGTCACACAACTTAAACGTGACGGTTACTTCAGTGCGATCGATTATTGGCTACTGATTCCGGTTTTGGCTGTGACCATGATTGGTCTTTACGTTCTCAACAAGGTTTTGAGCACCGGTTTTGAAGATTACCCGCTCAATTTCTACAAACAAGTGGGCGCAGTCTTGATTGGTCTTGTCTTAGCGATGATCATTGGTCGGCTTGAATTGCCAACCTTGCGACTGATTGGCTTTAGTGTCTATGGCATGAGTATTGTGTTGCTCGGCCTCGTTTTAGTGGATGGTTTTTCCATGGCTGACACCTGGGGCGCCGATAGTTGGCTCAAATTGCCAGTTGTTGGGACATTTCAGCCTTCGGAATTGGCAAAAATCGGCCTAGCGATGGTCACCGCGGATATTTTTGAGTCGATTAATTTCAAGCGCGTCAGCGCACTGACCGGGACGGGCATGATGATAGCCACATATGCAGTACCCATCGGATTGATCATGCTGCAGCCTGATTTTGGAACGACCATGGTCATCGTTTTCATGTTTATTTGCACCCTGTTTGTGTTTGGTATCAAATGGCGTTATGTCCTGTTGGGGTTATCAACCGCCGTCATTGCCATCCCGCTTGCTTGGATATTTTATTTTTCTGATTATCAAAAAAATCGAATATTGACCTTTTTATATCCCGGACATGATCCAGACGCCTCCTATAATCTCTTGCAGGCTCAAGCCGCCATCGCATCCGGTGGGCTCTCCGGCAGTACGCGGGAATATCCGATTCATGTTCCGGTCAAATGGTCCGACTTTATTTACACGGCCGTCTCCGAACATATGGGATTCATTGGAACCACGGCATTAGTGGCCCTGATCTTTTTCTTTTTAATTCGCAGCTTATTCATCGCCTCGCAAATTCAACCCCATCGGCCTGCCGCGGCCTATATGGTCGTCGGGCTGACTTCATCGCTCGCTTTTCACTACATCGAAAACTTAGGTATGTGCGTGGGTTTGATGCCAATCACCGGCATTCCGCTGCCTTTTGTTAGTCTCGGTGGCACTTCTATGGTCGTTAATTTTATTGGCCTAGGTGTCATGCTCAACATTGCGATTGAGCGAAATTTAATGCGGCGCTAAACCGCCTTGCCAACATGACAGAACACGATCTTTGACCCTGCTACCCATCAATTAGCTACCCAAAAACACAAGATGACTGCCGATTCGCAAGGGTCGGCAGTATTTTATATTACAAGTTCTTTACAAATGCATGGCGCCTTGTAACGCAAGTTGTAAATCCCATCAAAGGCGAGTAAAATCTCTAATAAGTGGTGAAAAGTAGTAGAGTAATTCACTTATGTGGATGATTGTGGTGCTTTTCGATCCTGAGGAGAAGCAAATGGCGCGTTTCACCCACACGATTGATGCCAAAGGCCGTGTATTTGTACCGGCTCGATTGCGAGATAGCATCGGGGCCTCTTTGATCGTGACATTGAGCTTAGACGAGGGTTACCTGTCGGCTTATACGCCAGAGGCTTTCCGTGCCATTCGTGAACAGATCGGCCAGCTATCGGGTACTGACCCGGCAGTCCGCCGTCTCAAACGCACCATCATCGGTGAAGCGATGCCCTGTGATCTCGATGGCCAAGGCCGAATATCCGTGAGTGATGAACTGTGGGCCGCTATCGGTGTCCGACCGAGTGAAGAAATTTGCTTCATAGACATGTTCGACAAACTCGAAATTTGTGCCAAATCCTTCTATGACAGTCGCAAAGATGAACAGCGATCGCTGGCTTCAGTTGATCTGACTCGTTTCGATGTCCGCGGCCTCTGATTTTGGCCATTTGTCCGTACTTTACCGCCAGTCGCTTGAGCAGCTGGCGATTGACCCTGCCGGCTGTTACATCGACTGTACACTCGGCGGCGGGGGGCATTCCTCCGGCATTTTGAGCAAGCTTGGGCCGCAAGGCCATCTCTACGGTTTTGATAAGGACCAAGACGCTCTCAGAGCTGCAGCCACGAAACTTGAAAGCATTCATAGTCCCGCGACCGTGCACTTGATTCATCGTGATTTTTCAGAAATTGCTCAAGCTTGTATCGAACAGCAAATCCCCCAAGTTAATGGTTTACTCGCAGATCTCGGTGTTTCCTCGTGGCAACTTGATCAAGCAGAACGTGGCTTTTCCTATAGCCATGATGGCCCGCTCGATATGCGCATGAATCAGACAGCTGGACAGACCGCAGCCGAACTCGTCAACACAGCGAGTGAAGCCGAATTGACCCGGATCTTGCTCGATTACGGTGAAGAACGATATGCCCGACGTATCAGCCAAGCAATCATCCGCTATCGCAATGAACAACCCTTTGCCACAACCGCTGAACTCGCCGCTGTCGTCAAACGGGCGATGCCGGGACAAGGCTTGAAAGAAGCCCAACACCCCGCCAAACGAACGTTTCAAGCCATCCGCATTGCCGTTAACGGTGAACTAAGCGCCTTAGAAAGTCTTTTGAAAGCCCTCCCCGATATCCTAGCCCCCGGTGGTCGCGCCTGCATCATTACCTTCCACTCGTTAGAAGACCGCCTCGTCAAAGAAGCCTTCCGCCGCTGGGAATCCCCTTGCACCTGCCCCCGTGAATTCCCGGTTTGCATTTGTGGTCAGAAGTCACTCGGTAAAATGATCAGCAAAAAGCCCATTATCGCCGATGACCAGGAAATGAAAGAAAATCCACGGGCACGTAGTGCCAAACTCCGAGTTTTTGCGAAAGGAGCAGTGTAAGAAGATGGTTGAACACGGTAATTTAGCCTTTGAACCACTTTTCCAAGATAGTGACCAAGCCCTAGATTGGGCCAATCCACTGCCTTCAGCTGCGCGTCGGATGTTGCTCGAAGACCCAATCTCTCGCACCGTTTCGCTCCAAGAAAAAGCAAAAAAGGTTCGCCACAATCTGACGATTCGTCGTTATAAAAATCTAGCAGGCTTAATCCTTTTGATCATCACAGTTTCGGCTATTTTTAGCACAATACTGTGGCGCCAAGCGATGATCCTCGAGCAGAATTTTGGCAATTTAAAAATGGAACGAACGATCAAAAAAACCAATCAAGAAACAGGTCAGATAGCGGAGGCGCTTGCTGCTCGCACGGATCTTGAACAAATCAAACTACAAGCAATCACAGAACTTGGCTTACAAGAGCCTGCACATAAACAGGTCGTGACCGTAGATATCCCCAATACCGACCGTGTCGTTTTTGCTGGTAATGGTAATCGGCAGGTGAGTCAGGAAGTCATGCTCGCGGATAGTTTCACGGCGATTGAAGGGTTTTTCAAAACACTTTCGATCCCAGGTCAGACTCCGTGAGTCGTTCCAACACCGAACATAAAAATCGTGTTAGTTTTCGCAAACCCAGCCGTACAGGGCTGGTTTTGTTCAGTCTGCTCCTTGTAGCCTTTGCTGGTTTTCTAATTTATCGCTTATATGACTTGCAAATTGTAAAATTTGCAGAAAACGCTGAAAAGGCGGCCGGGCAACATTATCGCAAAGTCGCGGAAATGCCAGACCGCGGTAAAATATACGACAGCAACGGCATTGAATTAGCAGGCACTACCTATATTTATCAAATTGGAATGACCCCTAAAGATGTCCGCTCGTTGACAAAAAGTATTACCCGCGACGAAATCAGCGCTGAAGTTGCAAGGCTCCTAGAACTTGATCCAGAGGCTGTTACAAAGCAATTTCAAGATACAGAGTCTGTTTATGTTCAGCTCAAAAAAGATGTTGCTCGCGATCAAGCGATGACATTGATCGCTTATTTGAGTGAACAAGATATTGGCGGCTTTGCCATCGATTCAGAACCGCGCCGCTTTTATACGAATGGCGATTTAGCGAGCCAAATCCTTGGTTACACGCGGTATGACTTAGGTAATCTGGTCGGTCAACTCGGTTTAGAAATGCAATATAATTCGTTGCTGACCGGCTCGCCAGGATACACCTATGTCGAAACCGATAACTATAAGAATAAAGGCGAGCTGCCATTTTCGGTGCCAACGAGCTTGCAAGCAAAAGATGGCCTCAATCTACAACTTACTCTCGATATCAATATTCAACGCATTGCGCAACAAGAACTTGCTGATGCAATCCGCGTCAATGACATCAAAGACGGCGGTTCGGTTATCGTCATGGATCCGTTTACTGGAGCGATTTTGGCCATGGCTTCATATCCCTATTTTAGCAGCCAAGATCCGACCGCCAGCCCCGAGACGCAAAGTGATTTGACTTGGACAGGTTCATCACAAGAAGATATCGACTACCTTTCAAGTACGGTCTGGCGCAATCGGGCAATCTCCGATACTTATGAGCCGGGATCAACCTTCAAATCAATCACATCGGCGATCGCACTCGAAGAAAATTTAACCCATGAAAATGAGTTGTTCAGTGACAGCCCAATGTATGTTTTAGGTCAAGAAATTCACTGTTATACAATCGTTGGGCACGGCACAGAATCCTTGAACGACGCATTCTGGCATTCCTGCAATCCCATTTTCGCGCAGCTTTCACAACGCATTGGGGTGACGCGTTATTACGATTACATTCGAGCCTTTGGCTTTAGAGAACCAACCGGTATTGACTTGCCTGCTGAAGAAGCAGGCCAAATTCATGAAAAACCGACTGAACTCGATATGGCCACACTTTCCTACGGTGAATCAGCCAATATCACACCAATTCAATTGGCAACCGCTTACAGTGCTTTTGCCAATGGTGGCAATCTTGTCAAACCTCATCTGGTCCATTCGACAACCGACGCATCAGGGGTCGTTGTGCGGGAATATCAACCTGAAACGGTTCGTAAAGTTATATCTGAACAGACCTCAACCCGGGTTCGCGAAATGCTCAAAGGTGTCGTGACTTTTGGCACAGGCTCAAAGTCCTACGTCGAAGGGTACACTGTGGCTGGCAAAACGAGCACCTCGACCGACGAAGCTGGCGACCATACCCTTTCATTTGTCGGAATCGCACCAGCCGATAGCCCGAAACTACTTGCTCTCGTAGTGCTCAATAAGCCGGAAGATAAAAAAATGACATCCACAGTCGCAGCTCGCACCTGTGGTCGAATCATTTCGCAATCGCTCGAATACCTCGGCCAAGCTCGCAATTACAGCGATAATGACGTGACCCGTTTGTCGAAATTGAATGAGGTCCCTGACTTAACCGGCATGACGCTCGCCGTGGCCCGTAAGGAGCTCGTCAAGGTTGGCCTCAACCTTGAAGCAGGGGATACGGGGATGGGCGAACAGACCATTATTTTGACACAATATCCAGCTGCCAAAACAGGCCTTCATCCCAATGGAATTGTCTTTGGGTATCCGGCCGAGCAGCTCCCTGTGGACCTAGTTGTTGTACCGGATTTTTCTCAAAAAACGGTCAACGAATGTTTGAGTGCCGCCGCATTGAGCGGTCTGAACATCCGCATTGAAGGGGATGGTCTCGGGACCGCCTATAGTCAATCGCCCGAGCCCTCAATCAAAAACAGAACAGCGGTCACGCCTGAAACGACCGAAAGCCCCGAAAACACCGATGACACAGCGGAAACAACTACGACCGAAGCAACGACCGTGCCGACAGAAACAACCGCACCGACCACTTTGGATGACAGCACGGCACAACTAATTGATGGCAAACTCCCCCGCGGCGGCATCGTTTCGATTTGGTTTGCGGCAGCAGAAGAGTAAAAGGTTGCCGAGCCCGCGCTAAAACCATACAATTGTAGGCTGATAACAACGAAATCATGTCACACAAAAAGAATGCCGCAACAATTTACGCGGCAAGACAACTGGTTTTATTTTGGGAGATGAACAATGAAATTTGCAGAACTCCTTTTGGGCCTTCAAATCGTTCGCCACGGTGGCGATTGGTCAGCAGATCTCAATCAAGTCGTTTATGATTCGCGAAAAGCCCGGCAAGGCTCACTTTTTGTATGTGTCACAGGTTTTGTTACGGATGGCCATCAGTATATTGATCAAGCCATCAACCAAGGCGTTTCAGCTTTACTTGTCGAACATGTCACACCGGCTTTATTAGCAGCTGACTGCAAGGTTGCCTGGGCAGAAATTGCCGATACGCGGCGCGGCCTGGCCCATGTGTCGGATCGGTTCTTTGACCATCCCTCAGGCAAGATCCAAATGATCGGCATCACCGGGACCAAAGGCAAAACGACGACAACTTATATGGCTCGCGCGATTCTCGCCGCGGCGGGTCGGCAAGCGGGTCTGATTGGTACTGTCGCCAATATCATCGGCGATCAAATCACCTACGCTTCACGCACTACGCCGGAATCATATGATTTGCAGGCACTTCTCGATGATATGGTTGTCCAAAAGCAAGATAGTTGCGTCATGGAAGTCTCATCACAAGGTTTGATGCTTGATCGTGTGTACGGTTGCGATTATCAAGTTGGCGTCTTTACCAATCTCTATAACGACCATATTGGACCGCACGAGCATGCTACCATGGATGATTACCTAGCCGCCAAGCTTCTGCTGATGTCGCGTTGTCATCAGGCCATTATCAACCGTGATCTTGAAATTTATGACCACGTATTAGCTGCGGCACAAAACGCACAGGTTCCAGCACTCGCGTACGGTTTGTCATCCAATGCCGATATTCGGGCAGAAAACTTGCACCAAATAACCCAAAACGGCCTGGTTGGCACGGCGTTTGATTTAGTTAGCCCGTGGTTTAGCGGCGAAGTTTTTGTTGGTATGCCTGGTAAATTCAATGTTTACAACGCCCTTGCCGCCATTGCAAGCACCGCGTGTCTTGGTGTCGATTTTGCGGCAATTCGCCTCGGCTTAGCAACGATTGCAGTCCCAGGCCGCGTGCAACCAATCCCGACAGGTCGCGATTTTCAAGTCATCGTCGATTATGCACATAACGCTGCCAGTTTAGATAGTTTGCTCAAAACGATGCGCGAATACACCAAGGGACGGTTGATTGTCTTGTTTGGCAACGGTGGAGATCGCGCTCGTAGCCGTCGTTTCGAAATGGGCGAAGTCGCTGGTCGTTTGGCTGATTTGACTGTCATTACCTCCGACAATCCACGGACTGAAGATCCGATGGCGATCATAGAAGATATCATCACCGGCATTGCGCCAACAGGTGGGCGCTACGAGATTGTGCCAGATCGCCGCACCGCCATTGGCTACGCGATCGACCTGGCACAACCAGGTGATATGGTCGTCATCGCCGGTAAAGGTCATGAGAATTACCAGATATTTAAAGACAAAACGATTCACTTTGATGATGCTGAAACAGCTGCCGAAATGTTAGCCATGGCTCATTCGGCTGATGCCTCGCGAGTTTAAGCCCAGATGCCTAACTGTTCGCTAAACCAAATTCTTGAATGGACGGAAGGTCAAGTCCGTGTGCCAGAGGGCCTTTTTGTGCCTGCGCAATTTGCGAACATTTCGACCGATACACGGGCGATTAACCAAGGAGATCTTTTCTTAGCGTTACGTGGTGTTAAATATGACGGCCATGACTTTCTGAATGATGCAGCAGCCTCTGGTGCGATCGGCTTCGTCGTCGACGCCCGTTTTGCCGCTGATCACGTTAAAGAGGTGGGTTTTTCAGGCATTTTAATTGTTGTTCCAGACACGTTAATTGCGTTACAGGCGATCGCACACGGCTACCGCAAGACATTATCAGCACCTGTGATCGGGATTACGGGCAGTGTTGGCAAAACGACCACGCGTGGCCTCATCGCTGCCTGCTTGCAGCCCGTTTTGAAAATTTGCCAGACTAGCGCCAATAACAACAATGAAATTGGCTTACCCAAGACTATCTTAACGGCGACTGCAGCTGACCAAGTCGTGATCTTAGAAATGGGCATGCGCGGCCTTGGCGAAATCGAACTGTTAAGCCACATCGCGCAGCCGGATATTGCGGTAATCACAAATATCGGGTTCTCCCATATTGAACGACTAGGCAGTCAACAGGGTATTTTACAAGCTAAATCAGAAATAATCGCCGGCTTAAAACCTGGCGGCTTATTGGTGCTAAATGCCGATGATCCGCATTTGCTAGAACTGGCTCACATACTCCAATCGACGACCCGTATCGCCCTCGTCACCCTTGATGCAACTATTCCAATGACCTGGCCAAACGTGCCGATTTTTTGCGCCGAATCGATTACAATAGACCAAGAGACCTCACGGTTTACACTCTCTGTGCGGTCTCCCTCAGCTGATGTAAAGTCCGGAAAAGTCATTGTGCACCAACCCATTCCGGTCACCTTGCCTTTGCCTGGTCGTCATTTGATTAGCAACGCCTTATATGGCCTGGCCTGTGCCGCAGAATTAGGTGTTGACCTAGCCGTGGCGGCACAAGGGGTTGGACAATTTAGCCCGACTGGCAATCGTCAACGACTGATTCAGGCCGGCTCGATCTTGGTTATGGATGACTCTTATAATGCCAGCCCGGAATCGATGCTTGCCGCGATGCAGACCCTCAAAATCGCAGCAACCGGACGTCGGCTCATCGCAGCCCTTGGGGGCATGCTCGAACTCGGCGATTATGCGGAGCGCGCCCACTATTTGGTTGGCCAAGGCGCTGCGGAAGCTGGATTTACACACGTTTTGGCGATCGGGCCACAGGCCGATGCTATTCGTGAAGGCTTTAATGCTTCAATATGCAAGGATCAAGTACCCGTTGCCAGAAAAGTTGAGACGTTTACCGAACAGGCCGATTTGATTCACTATTTATTGTCAATCATATCGCCGGCCGATGCCTTGCTCATCAAAGGATCCCGTGGCTTTGCCATGGAACACGTGACAGCAGCAATCCTGCAGCGATTTGCCCCTGATCTAAAAAAGGAGAACACCACGCATGCTTGAAGTCGTGCTGAACGTTTTGACAACTCCCTCAGTTTGGATGGCACTCACCGTGCTTGTGCTCACGATTCTGGCTGGCTTAGCTGGTCTACCGTTGCTCCGTTACCTCGGGGTCGGCCAGACAGTCCGGGATGATGGCCCTAAAACCCATTACATAAAAACGGGCACACCGACATTTGGTGGCTTCTTTTTCTTAGTCTCGATCGTCGTGGTTTATCTGATTGCAGGCCTGGTTGATGGATTTACCAATCCACAAACGATGCTTTTGTTGCTGATGTTAACTTTTGCTTTCAGTGGATTTTTAGACGATTACATCAAAGTGCGCATCAGTAAAAAGGGTTTATCCGTTAAGCATAAAACAATACTTTTGATGACGTTCTCGATCTTGTTTACCGCATATTATTTATTTGCAATGCCAGTTGAACCATTTCTCGTGATCCCGGGTTTACCCCAACCCATTCTGATCATGGGCTGGTGGAAATTACTGTATGCGCCGTTTGTCATTGTCTATTTATTTTTCATCACAAATTCGGTTAATTTGACTGACGGTGTCGATGGCTTAGCGAGTACTGTAACTGTAGTTTCTAGCCTAGCCCTTGTCGCAGGTGGAATGATTTTAATTCCCTTAGGCTTAGATCAGGGTCTGCTAAATGCCGGTATGGCTTACAGCGCAATGATCGCGGCCGGCTGCTTGGGCTTTTTGGTATATAATCGATACCCCGCCAAGGTCTTTATGGGTGATACCGGCTCGCAAGCGTTAGGCGCCGGTTTGGCGGGGATCGCATTGTATTATGGCGCGCCTTGGCTGTTAGGTTTTGTCGGTTTGATTTATGTTATTGAATCACTATCTGTGATTATCCAGGTTGCCTATTTCAAACGGACCGGTGGTAAGCGAATTTTTAGAATGTCGCCAATCCACCATCACTTTGAATTAGGTGGCTGGAAAGAAACCAAAGTCGTCTTGATCTTCACTGCTGTCACATTAGTCGGTAGCTTGATCGGACTCTATTTACTGGTTCTAGTCGGTTAAAAGGAGAACCAGATGCGTTCGAACGAATTGATACCCAATCCAGGAAACCAAATACATGATAGCTCGCGCAAAATCAGCCAAGCGATTCATTTAAGTCCGCCCCTGCGAATTCATGGTGGCTTATTGATCGTCACACTATTCATGGTCTGTTTTGGTTTAGTGATGCTCTTTTCAGCAAGTATGAGCGACAGCTTTAGCGCCAATGGCGGCAATTCATTATTCTATATTGCCAAACAAGGCACGATCACCCTGATTGGTCTCATATTAGCGCTTATTTTAGCGGTTATTTTCCCGGTTTCTGCGTTTGATAAACCGATCATCACGATTTCGACGTATATTTTGACGACCGGGCTTTTAGTCTATGTTAAATTTTTCGGATCGATCGTCAACGGCGCTAAACGCTGGATTATCATCGGCCCTTTGAGCATTCAGCCCTCGGAATTTGCCAAGCTCGCCGCGGTTTTGTTTTTGGCAGGCTACTTTTCACGCTTGCGTGCTCGTCGATTACGCGGTGAAATCAAATATCGCTCGGGTCTGCACCGCTTCATTGGTGATGGCTGGCGCGATATTCTCAAGCCTGGCTTTTTGATGATAGTCTGGTTAGGACTGATCATTTGGCAACCCCATGTTTCGGGGTTTGCAATCTTAAGTGTCGTCATTTTGGCCTCGTTTTTAGCGGCAGGATTGCCGCTGCGTTCTTGGATTAGCGGCATCTTGCAAGCCCTCGTTATTTTAGTGATTCTGGCTGGAATTCTCTTTGCGGTTTTTAGTGTTGTCCTCAAAGAACAGACGGTTATGGATGTCATAAAGAGTAACTTTACCCACGCCTTTAAACGCGTCGAAACCTTTCAGAACGACGAAAAAGCGACCGCAGATGAATCGTATCAGGTCGATCAGTCCGTTATTGCAATTGGTTCAGGTGGTTTAACCGGCGTCGGGCTAGGAGAAGGCCGGCAAAAATACAATTATCTGCCGGAAGCGCATAATGATTATATTTATGCGATTATCGGCGAAGAATTAGGCTTTGCCGGAACTGTTAGCATCATTTTGCTGTTTTTGATTTTTCTAATGATTGGTCTGCGGATCGCTTGGCGAGCGAGTAATCCCTTTGCCGCGATCCTAGCTGGCGCTTACACCATTCTCATCACGACGCAAGCCTTCCTCAATATTGCGGTTGCGACCAATTCGATGCCGGCGACTGGCATTTCATTGCCTTTTTTTAGCTATGGTGGGACGTCTAATTTATTCTTTCTCTTGGCGATCGGATTTATTTTGGCAGTCTCGCGGACCGGGCAAATGACGAGTGCCAAAAATCGCCGCCTCATGAATGAGATCGACATGCTAACACGTCGGGAGGGTTTATGAGCACCTTGTCCGACACGCAGTTGCCGCTCGCACCACATCCTCTTGTGACCATGTCGGCGCCAAAAGTGCGGCGCTATGTGATCGCAGGCGGTGGTACAAGCGGCCATATCAATCCCGCTTTGGCCATTGCAGACCAGCTGATGCGCGACAATCCAGCGGTGGAAATTCAATTTTGCGGGACTGCTCGAGGCCTTGAAAGTCAACTCGTACCGCGAGCTGGCTATGCATTCACTGCGATTCGGGCGCGTGGCTTGCCCCACCGCGTCAATCGCGAATTGTTCCGTGCAATCGCTGACTTTTTTGCTGGCCGTGCTCAATGCCGTAATTTACTCAAGACGTTTTGTCCTGATGCCGTCATTGGCACGGGTGGTTATGTTTGCAGTCCACTTGTAGCCGCCGCCTCCAGCTTAAAAATCCCGGTCCTCCTGCATGAACAAAACGCGTTTCCTGGGCGCTCCAATCGCTTGCTGGCCCATCGCAGCCAAGTAGTCTGCATCAGTATGCCAGGTGCTGAAAAACACTTCAAAACCAAAGCGCCGATCATTTTGACGGGTAATCCGGTGCGGGAGATTTTTTTTAAATTAACGCGCAAAATAGCCCGGCAGCAACTCAATTGGAACGATAAGACTATTCATATTTTAGTGACCGGTGGTAGCTTAGGGGCGAAACGTTTGAATGATGCGGTATTAGGTTTGGCAGCAGATGCCGCATTTGCTGCGCTGCAACAGTCGATATCGCTTCAGATTCATGTGGCGTGTGGTCAACGCCACATCGAAACTGTCCAAGCAGTTGCCCGAAACCTTGAATGGCTCGATGTTCACGAATACTTGCATGATCTGCCGACCTATATGGCCGCTTCGGATCTTATCGTCGCCCGTGCGGGCGCCATGACTTGTGCCGAATTAGCTGCATTAGGAAAACCCTCACTCCTCGTGCCCTATCCATTTGCCGCAGGTGATCACCAGACTGAGAATGCCAAAGTTTCAGAACACGCCGGTGCCGCGATCCGGATCGCAGATCAGGACATGACGCCAACTCGGCTAAGTACTGAATTGGCTCAATTGCTTATGGATCCTGCTCGCCTTGAGAAAATGGGCCAACAAGCCAAAACGCTCGCTTTCCCAGATGCAGCTAGCCAAATCTGCCGTCATTTATATGCCACACAAACGCCGTAAACAATCGCCTAAAGGGCGCACCCCTCGTCAGCTGTCTACGTCGCGCAACCGCTGGATTGGCTTTTTAAGCTTGCTGGTGCTTGTGGCACTCGTCATTTTTCTCCCAGCTTTTCATGCACAAGAAATCCGTGTTTCACCGACACGCGCAATGACCGCTGATCAGATTCGGGCAGTTGTCCCAATCAAACCCAATCAACATTTGCTGGTCGGCCTTGGCCCAGATTTGATGCATGCTTTGCGATTGCGCAATCGCAAGGCCGAATCACAATTAAGGGCGAATTTTCCCTATATACGTGATGTTGAAGTGCGCTTAGATTTTCCAGGTGCCATCAATATTGTCATTGAAGAACGCATTGAAGTGGCCTATGTGGCAATCCCAGACGGCTGTGTGATGTTAGATAAAGAAGGCTTTGCGCTCCGGATTTTACCAGAATCACCTTCTGGCATTCCCTTTATTTCAGGTGTTCAAGTCACATCCTTAATCCTCGGTCAAAAGTTGACAGTCAGCTCACTACCGGAGATGAATGGTGCGGTCAGTACGCTCAGTGCTATAATTGATGCCGACAAAGATACCCGAACACCTCAGAAATTACTTAGTCAGATCCGTTCGATTCGCCCATTATCCGACGGCCGCTTATTCTTAACCCTTGCACTGCCAGCCACTGGCGATGAGCTCACCGTTACAGCTGAAAATAGTGCAGATCTACTTGATGATATGCTCTGGTTGCGCTTCGCTATGGATCAAGGCGCACTCAACGATCGCGGCAAAGGGGTCCTGGATTTAACCGGTTCCCGCAAGATATTTATCCCAGACGCCTGACAGGAGGATCTTACATGTTTCCACTCATCGGCTTGATCGCTGGTTTATTAATCGGCTTACTGCTCAACATTGATATTCCAAGTGCCTATTCATCCTATGTTGCCGTTGGGATACTTGCCGCTATCGATTCTGTAGTCGGTGCGATCACCGCCAATCTTAAAAATAAATTCGACACGCGGATGTTTGTCACGGGGTTTCTAGGCAACAGCGCGATCGCTGTTCTGCTCGCTGCCCTCGGCGATCAGCTCGATTTGCAGCTCTCACTTGCAGCCATTTTTGCTTTTGGTAACCGCATATTTGTTAACAGTTCGACAATCCGTCGGTTATTGATCGAACGATTAGATCAAAAACGTGCCGCGCGAAAGGTACCCACCCCGTAGAATCGATCATTTGCAGCAATTCCAAACCCATCCGAAATATCATTGAAAGTTCCCATATGTTGTAATCAACGGTTAAAACAACACCAAATATTGTTGTTTACCAGCAACAATTGGTGTAAAATCGTAACAAATGGGCCAATAATGCCCTGAGTTTTGTACATTACCGGTCGCCTTATTGGCACTCCGGTTATCCGGATCTGTCGATCCACCTTTTACAGACGAGAGGAGATACTACTTTGGCAGATTATAAATTAAGTATTAGCATGGAAAACGATCATATTGCCACGATAAAAGTAATCGGTATTGGCGGCGGTGGCTGCAATGCTGTTGACCGAATGATTGAAAGTTCTGTTCAGGGCATCGAATTCATCGCAGTCAATACTGACAACCAAGTCCTCCAACGCTCCAAGGCGAGCAATCGTGTCCAAATCGGTGAAAAAATCACTCGCGGCCAAGGCGCCGGCGCAAACCCAGAGGTCGGCTCGAAAGCCGCGATCGAATCTGCAGAAGAGATTAGTGAACTGATCAAAGGGACTGATATGCTCTTTATCACGGCCGGTATGGGTGGGGGCACCGGCACCGGTGGCGCACCGATCATCGCGCAGATCGCTCGCGAACTCAATATCTTGACTGTCGGGGTCGTCACTCGACCCTTCCGTTTTGAAGGTTCCCGCCGCATGCAGAATGCCGAAAAGGGCATTCGTGAGCTTGAAAAGTACGTTGATTCCTTAATCGTAGTCCCGAATGAAAAATTATTGGAAATTGCTGACCAAGACACTTCACTAGATGAAGCCTTTATCCTTGCTGATCAGATTTTGCGATACGGTGTGTCAGGCATCTCCGACCTCGTAGCCGTACCAGGTCTGATCAATCTCGACCTCGCTGACGTGCGACGAATCATGACACAAGCTGGCGTTTGCCACATGGGGATTGGTCGGGCATCCGGTGAGGGCCGCGCAGCTGCTGCAATTCGGCAAGCGATCAACAGCCCATTACTCGATACGACAATCGATGGCGCTCGTGGCGTCATCATGAACTTCACCGGTGGTCGCGACATGAAGATTCGCGAAGTTGACGAAGCTGCATCCATCGTGCGCGACGCGGTTTCGCCCGATGCTGACATTATCTTTGGTGCGACTCACGATGAAACGATGCATGATGAGATCATGATTACCGTCATCGCCAGCGGTTTTGACAAAGAAGCCGGTTCGATTGGCCGGGATTTTGATCATGCCCGGAACAAGGCGACAGCTGCTTCCACACAACCCCCGGTCCCACAGCGAGCGGAGCCGGTTACCTATGCCGAAACCAAAGCGACAAACCCTTTTGATACGATGAATAATTACCCCACCGAAACACGATCTGCCAAGAATGATTCTGATTTTGGCGTGCCCGATATTTTTACTCGTAGTTACGCAACACCAGAATCACCCAAAAATCCAGAATCCGGTTTTCATATGGTTGGGGCGGTCGATGCAGAATCACAAGATAATCCGATTTATGATTCAATTGGGGCAACCACAACCGATTCCACCAATACACCGAGCATGCCCTCACAGGACACGCAGCAGGTACCGAATTTCGAAGCGATGTACAGTTCGCCTGCCATGGCCTCGACCTATACTGACCTGACCTCGGCGCGTCCAGAACCAGCTGTTCGCAAAGAACCTGAACCGATTCGCCCAGCTCCTCCCCAGAAGAGCAAGCAGTCCCGCATGCTCCCGTGGTTTTTACAAGACAACGATTCTCGTTATAACGACTGATCAACAATCGGGAGGCTCGCCATGCGCTGTCCGTTTTGTGCGCACGATGAAGATCGCGTCATTGATTCCCGTCCCTCTGACGAAGGCTCTGCCATTCGGCGGCGGCGGGAATGTATTTCCTGTGGTGCGCGATTCACGACTTACGAGAAAGTCGAAAATCTCCCCCTGCTTGTCATCAAGAAAGACGGCACCCGCGAACATTTCGACCGTGAAAAATTAATTAACGGCATCTTAAAGAGCTGTGAAAAGCGCCCTGTTTCGACAAACCAAGTCGAAGCGATCGTCAATAGTATCGAAACAAATAACCAAAACTCCTTAAAACGCGAAGTGACCTCCCACGAGATTGGCGAGATGGTGATGGAAGGTCTCAAACGGATTGATGAGGTTGCTTATGTGCGATTTGCCTCGGTTTATCGCCAGTTTAAAGATGTGAATTCCTTCCTTGACGAACTAAACCACATGCTCCGCCAGCCCTAATTGAACGGCGTAGCAGGGAAGAGGTCCAGATGAAAAAGGCCCTGATCGTTGATGACGATCCGCATATCAGTGAACTCTTACGGTTATATTTCAATAAAGATGGCTTTGACGTAGTCAGCTGTTTCGATGGGATTGAAGCGATCGAACGTTTTCCGCAAGCACAACCAGACATCGTTATTTTAGATCTCATGCTCCCAGGTAAAGATGGTTACGATGTGCTGCGCGATATTCGCCGGCATTCCAACGTTCCTGTCATCATGCTGACAGCTCGCGGTGACACCTTAGACAAAGTGGTCGGACTCGAACTCGGAGCCGACGATTATGTCCAAAAGCCTTTTGAACCGAAAGAACTGATGGCGCGAGTCAAAGCCGTCCTTCGTCGTGCTGAACCAGATGGCGAGCTCCAAAAAAATCCGTCCGACCAAACTGCTGGCGAATGGGTCGAATATCCTGGGATTCGCATTGACAAGTCCCGTTATAGCGTCACTGTCAGTGGACAGAATTTAGAGATGCCACCGAAAGAACTCGAACTTCTGTTCTTTTTATCATCGCATCCGAATCGAGTTTTTACCCGCGAACAATTACTTGAAAACATCTGGGGCTTCGACTTTTTCGGCGAATCCCGCACGGTCGATGTTCATATCAAGCGTATCCGTGAAAAAATCGAAGACATGGGTGAACATCCTGACTGGCAGATCAAAACGGTCTGGGGTGTTGGCTACAAATTTGAAGTCTTTTAATGTGGCGATTTTGTCGTTGCTGCAAAGCGCTGGAACACATCAAAAACGCAACCTGATTTCAGGGTCGCACCACGGATGAAACATCGCTTTTCAATGCATTCGCTTTATGGGCGGACAATCCTGCAGCTGGCGATGGCTATTTTAGTCGTCTTTTCGGTTATGGGTGTTTTTTATTATGGCATTGTGACGACTGCGAGTGCGAGGCAGCAATCTAATCAGCTTCTAGGTAGTACGCAAGCGATTGCCGAAGTTGTTGGACCGTCTTTCAATGCATCTCGCGGTGAAATTACCAGTTCACAAGTCATAAGTTATTTAAATTTCACAGCGCGCTCAACGGGCGCCCTTGTGTGGGTCATCGACCGCCAAGGCAATTTTGCCTTCATGACAAATACACCTGTCACACTAACTGAGTCATTTGAACTGATAGATGAGCAATGGAATTTGCCCGATACATATCGAGGTGGGGCAGACCTAGGTACATCAGGGCGATCTTCTATTGGCGATTTCTCAGGGCTCTTCCGCAGTACTGGTCAACGGTGGATCAGCACAACCGTTCCTTTGCCTTCACCAACTGGGGCATACATCGGCGAAATCCAACTGCACAGGCCTGTTGTCACCGAAAGCTTCAACAGCTTTTTAATGGCTAACAGCTTACTGCTTTCAATGCTCGTCGCCTTTATCCTCGCGCTGTTTTTCCTAGGCTTACTGTCGCGCAACATCACCCGCCCCATTCGCCTTTTAGCCCAAACTGCAGATCGGGTTTATCGTGGTGACCTAACTGCTCGTGTCAAACTCAGTGGTTTTTCGGGGAGTTCTCAGCCCAGCAAACCAGCGCTTGTCACGGATGATCTGATGATTCTTGTCGAAACCATGAATTCAATGATCGAGAAATTAGAAAATCAAGAACGTACGCGCCGTGATTTCATTTCAAGTGTTACACACGATTTGCGAACGCCGCTGACGTCAGTCCGGGGTTTTGTCGAAGGAATCCTCGACGGAACTGTCCCCGAAGAGAAAATCGGCACCTATTTGGATATCGTTAGGCAAGAAGTCATGCGTCTGCAAACGATGGTCAATACCTTATCAGAAGCCAGTCGCTTTGATAGTGGGACGGTCCAGCTTGATCAAACCGTCTTTGATATCTATGCTTTACTCAAAGAAGATGTTTATGGTCTCGAATCCCTGCTGAACGAAAAAAATATCAGTGTTCAGACTGATTTTGAAAGCAGCGAACAAGATCGTCTCCTAGTCGTCGGTGACCGAGCCGCAATCAGCCGAGTTGTTTATAACATCATCTCCAATGCCATTCGTTATACACCAGTAGACGGCATCATTTCGCTAACAACTCGGCGCAACAATCGAACGCATCTGATTGAAATTGTCATTGAAGACAGTGGGCCAGGGATTTCCTCAGCGGAATGGCCTTTTATATTTGATCGCTTTTATACAGTCGACAAAAGTCGAACCGGCAAAAGTTCAGGTCTTGGATTATTCATTTGCCGCACCATACTTGCAGCCCATGGTCAGCGGATTACCGTATCCAACAGTGAACTCGGCGGGGCGTGTTTTACATTTACTTTAGCTATGCCATAAGTTGTTCACAATCCATTCAAATTTATTGGCTAGAATGTTAGTACACAACTTTTTCTGACAAGATTTTTGAGTGATCATGGAGGCTGGCTTTGAAATTTCGCACAAGCAACGCGATTGCCCTGATTGCAGTAGGCCTAACAGCGGCTTTTGCATCATCCCTGCTGACCTCCTGGCTTTTCTATCGCGACCCTTTTGGTCTAACTCTGACAAGCCAGTCAGCTTCCGAAACGCTTGATGATACGCCCACGACGACGAATCTTGTACCGACCATGGTCGAGATAACCGTTCCAACGACGGCTACTTTGGAAACACAACCCGCACCGACGCTCGTAGATCCAAGCATTTTAGGTGACGCGGCGAAGGAGCAGCTCGCGCAACTAATTAATGGTACACTCGTCCAATCGTTATACGAAAGAATCTCACCGAGTGTGGTGGGCATTCGTGTGACTGTCGAGTCCGCAGATTCAGCCACCCCGCTGACAGATCGCGGATCAGGTTTGATTTATAAAGCAGACGGCTTGATTTTAACGAGTACCGATGTTTTAGGCATTGCAATGAATCGCTATGGAGAGCTCTTGGAGAATACGATCATCCAAGTGCAAGTCGCTAGTGAATCGGAACCTTTTGTAGCACAACTCATTGGGAAGGATCGTTTGACCGGAGTGGCAGTGCTTTCAATCGAACCCGGTCTGACAAAATTGCAACCTGCCGTGTTTACATATGCCCCAACCTTGAAAGTAGGACAACATGTCTTCTTTGTGAGTTATCCGGATGACCTAATTGAATCTGGCTCAATGACGAGTGGTCTGATCAATGCCCTGCACGAACCAATTCAGCTAGAAGATGGTACCACTGTCGAGATGATTCGCTCGGATGCCCCGATTCTAACTAATGGCGGTGGCGGCCCACTAATCAACTTAGCCGGTGAAGTCATCGCTTTATCAAGCTCAAGCCAATTAACAGACACATATGACAGCCTCAGTTACGCGATGCCATCTTCGGCCGCCTTATCTGTTGCAGATAGCTTGATCAGCCAGGGCTTCGTTGCAGGCCGCGCCTGGCTCGGTGTAGCGGTCCTCAAGGATGAAAGCTTTGAAGAATTGCAAGCGTTGTACCATTTCCCAGATGGCCTCTATGTCAGTCACGTGATCGAGGATAGTCCTGCCTATATCGCCGACATCCGGCGTGGTGATATTATTACTGCAGTTAACGATAAAGCCGTTGACAAGCATCAAAGCCTTGCCTCAATTTTAACCCAACATGCAGCGGGTGATCAGATTAATGTCACGGTCTATCGCCGTAGCAATGGTAAATCATTGACCTTGAAAGTGTATCTTAAAGAATATGTTGAATGATCATAAATGACCACTAAAAAGCAACGTGTTGCCGCTCTCGTCGCTCGACTTGAAGCCTATTACCCAGATGTTTACTGCACACTCAACTTTAACAGCGCACACGAATTACTCGTTGGGGCCATTCTTGCAGCACAGTGTACGGATGCTCGGGTCAATCTCGTGACGCCCGCACTTTTTGCGCACTATCCAACACCCCAGGCTTTTGCCACCGCCGATCGTACTGATTTGGAAACGCTGATTCGATCTGTCGGACTTTTTCGCAACAAGGCAAAAGCGATTCAGGCCGCCAGTCAAACACTAGTTGAACGATTTGCCGGTATAATGCCAGACAATTTGAATGATCTCACTGCATTGCCAGGGGTCGGCCGCAAAATTGCCAATCTGATCCTAGGGGACTGGTTTGGGCAACAAGCAGTCGTTGTCGATACGCACTGTGCCCGTATTTCTAAATTGCTAGGGCTAACTGAGCGCGATGATCCACCAGGTGTCGAAAAGGACTTGATCAAAGTACTCCCGCCAGATAAGCAAACGCTCTATGGCCATTTGATGGTGACCCTTGGGCGCGAAATTTGTATCGCCAGACGCCCCCAGTGTGACCGTTGCCCAGTGAAAGACTTGTGTGATTATGGCCGATCTGCTTGACACCCCCGTTACAGCTCTCAATGGCGTCGCCGGTAAACGGGCAGCGCTGCTTAAACGTCTAGGGATCAGTTCATGGCTCGATCTGATGACCTGGTATCCACGGGCCTTTGAAGATTGGTCATCTGCAACGCCGATTGATCAGCTCCAAGATGGCATTGATCAAACTTTTACAGCGGCCCTTTCCGGCAAGGTCCAAAGTCACCGCAAAGGGCGATTGACGATTACGCGCGCTGTTTTTCGCGATGAAAGTGCCGCAATCCGTGCTGTTTGGTTCAACCAACCGTGGGTGGCGGACAAACTCAAAGCCGATCAAAGCTATCGCTTATTTGGGCGGGTCAAACGCCGTGACGGCGAATTTTCGATCCAAAGCCCATCGCTTGAAGTCGTCGAAGCAGACAGCAAGGGAAAAATACGTCCGATTTATCCGACCACCGAAGGCCTCTCGCAAGGAGTTTTGCGGAGCTTGATTTTGCCCCTTTTGCAAAAAGTGATGACCAATATCCCCGAGCCTTTACCCTTTTGGGTCCGCAAAAAGCACCACCTCTGTGCCATCGACTATGCGATTGCTCGGATTCATCAGCCAGAATCACTTGATGAAGTAGAAATTGCCCGCAATCGCCTCGTTTTTGAAGAACTATTTCTCCTACAATCAGGTCTTTATTTATTGCGGCGGGCGCGTCAGAACAGCCAGATTGGCATCCCGATTCACCTTTCTGCAGCACTTCACAGCCGTGTGATGCAAACTGAAGCGCAGTTGCCCTTTCAGCTGACCGCAGCCCAAGTTGCTGCTATAGCCGCCATTCGCCGCGATCTCCAGACAGACCGCCCGATGAATCGGCTCATTCAAGGGGATGTTGGCTCCGGCAAAACCGTCATTGCGGCCTTAGCGATGCTCGAAGTCGCGCTATCTGGCCACCAAGCGGTGATGATGGCCCCGACGGCCATCCTCGCGAATCAACATCAACAAACCCTCGAAAAATTACTCGCCGGGTCGGGCGAACCGGTCGCCCTCCTGACCGGCGCGACACCTGCTGCCAAAAGGCGCGAAATTTTAAAAGGCCTGGCAGACAACACGATTCGTTTGCTCGTGGGTACACATGCAGTGATCGAGGACAAAGTCGAATTACCACAGCTGGCGCTGACGATTACAGATGAACAACACCGCTTTGGCGTGCGGCAGCGCATTCGCCTATCCCGCTCAGAGCATGAGAAAACAGTTACCCCACATGTATTGGTCATGTCAGCGACGCCGATCCCTCGGACACTCGCCCTGATTCTCTATGGCGATTTGGACATGACTTTAATCGACCAATTGCCAGCTGGACGAGAACCGATCAAGACATACACCGCCCGCAGTGGTGACCGCGAACGTGTCGAGAACCTGATCCGCAAACAAGTAGCTGAAGGGCGGCAAATTTACGTCGTCTGTCCGATGATCGAGGAGCAAGAGTCGGTGGATCTTGAGTCTGCCGTACAGACGTATAATCGCTTAGCACAGGACGTTTTTCCAGACTTGTCAGTTGGACTGATCCATGGCGGTCTCAAGTCTTCAGTCAAAGATCAAATCATGCTGGCCTTTAATGCGGGTGAACTATCCATACTCGTCAGCACGACGGTCATCGAAGTTGGAGTCGACAATCCTAATGCATCGCTAATGATGATTGAAAATGCAGAGCGATTTGGTCTTGCACAGCTTCATCAATTGCGCGGTCGTATTGGCCGGGGTCCACATAAATCGATCTGTATTTTAATGAGTGACACGGATGATGAGTTAGCTCGAGAACGCCTCCGCACCCTTTGCCAGACGACGGATGGCTTTGTCCTCGCACAAAAAGACTTAGAACTACGGGGCCCGGGCGATTTTTTTGGCACGCGCCAACACGGGCTGCCTGATTTGCGCTTGGCCAATCTCTATCGCGACCGCGAGGTGCTTGTTGCCGCTCAGGAAACGGCGCAAGAACTCTTTTTGCGTGACCCAGACTTAACCGAACCTGAGCATCTCGCCATGGCCAGAGCCCTGATTCGGCGTTTTGGGGAGACTTTTCAACAAATCCAGTTATAATAGACCCAGTTATCTTTACATATTTAAAATATCTTCACCTGAAAGGGGCTTTTCATGCCGCGCATCATCTCCGGCCGCTCCGGCGGTATCCAGCTCGTCGCCCCCAAAGGTCTTGATACGCGGCCCACTGCGGACAAAACCAAAGAAGCTTTGTTTTCCATTTTGACAAATTCGATTCCGGCGTGTCATTTTCTGGATTTATACGCCGGCACGGGTCAAGTAGGCTTAGAAGCTGCCAGCCGTGGTGCGGCTCGGGTGATTTTAGTTGAACAAGCCAAGTCAAGTCTCGAGGCCATCGCAATTAATTTGCAAAAAAGTCGCCTAAGTGACGTAACGAGCGTTCGGCGTGGTTCGGCACAAAGCATCGTTCGGCAACTCGTCGCTGAGGGAGCGAAATTTGATCTGATATTTCTCGATCCACCATACCGGATTGCTCTCGAAGACTTTCAAAAACTCAGTGCCGATTTGGTTTTGTTATTACAACCGGCAGGTCGTGTGATCCTCGAACACGATGCCAGCAGCATCGCATTAGATAATGTCATGGAATTGCAAAGAACTAGAAGTTGTCAGTATGGGACGGCCATGCTATCCTTTTATCAAATCTGACCCTTTTTGGGGAGTAAAATGACGGTATATATTTATCCGGGAAGTTTTGACCCATTTACCAATGGCCATTTTGATATCGCCCGGCGAGCAGCTGGTCTGTGTGATCGGTTAATCGTTGCCGTTTTAACAAATAGCCGCAAAAAATCACATTTTACCTCTGCAGAACGCGTCGCGATGGCTCGAGTTGCCTTGCAAAGTATTCCCAATATCGAAGTCGAAGCCTTTGAAGGGTTACTCGTTGATTTTTTTAAGCAACACCAGGCAAGTGCCGTGGTTCGCGGCCTCCGCAGTGAGTCAGATTTCCGTTTTGAAGCAGAACTGGCTGCCGCTAATAAATTGCTTTTACCGACCTACGAAACATGCCTATTGCCCTGCCGCATCGATTTGGCGTTCAATAGTTCGTCAATTGTCCGCGAAGTCGCGGCCTATGGCGGTGATATTTCAAACATGGTCCCGGCTGCACTCGTGAACCAAATCACAGTCCGTTTGCGCAAAGACGCAGGACTGTCGCAGGCTCAACACCTAAATTCGGAGGATTCATCTCATATATGATTGACGCTGCACACCAAGGGCTCAACCAGGATGAAGATATTGACGCCCTACTTGAAAGATTAGAAAGCCATGTCATATCGGCGCGATCAGTCCCATTTTCAGATAATTGCATGGTCGATCGCGAAGAAATGCTCGTTTTGATCACCATGATTCGTGATGAATTGCCGGGCGAACTCAAACAAGCCAAGTGGCTCCTTGACCAAAATCGTCAGTTGATTGCCGAAGCCCGCAAAGAGGCTGAGAACATCATGCGCGACGCCGAAGCCCGCATGTCACGGATGATCGATGAACATGAGATCACTCAAAAAGCGCGTTACCAGGCACAGGATATGTTAGAAAAGGCCAATCAAGCTGCGATCAAAATTCGCGCCGGTTCGATGGATTATGCGCGCAAACGCTTATCCGATCTCGAGGAGCAATTAGCA
>JAQUDJ010000002.1:133709-160856 GCA_028685755.1 Eubacteriales bacterium
TCGGTGATTAGATTTTGACAATCCAACCGTAATCGTCTTTTAGGCGACCATATTGGACGCCCGTGATGATGTCGTAGAATTGCTGACTGAGTGGTCCGATCTTGCCATCGTTAAAGTTCATGACGAGTTCCTTATAACGCAGTTCACCAACCGGGGAGATAACCGCAGCAGTCCCAGCGCCAAAGACTTCACTGACACGGCCTGTTTTAGCTAATTCGGCAATTTCGTCGATCGCGATTTCGCGTTCTTCGGTTTCAAGACCTAATTTTTTGGCTAGTTCCAAGACGGTGCGGCGGGTAATGCCTGGTAATATGCTGCCGTTGATCGCTGGGGTGACCACTTTGCCATCGATCACAAAGAAGACATTCATCGATCCGACTTCTTCGATAAAACGGCGGTGGACGCCATCGAGCCAGAGCACCTGGACATAGCCGGCTTTGTAGGCCTTAGCCTGAGCAATCAAGCTAGCGGCGTAGTTCCCTGGGGTCTTGGCATAGCCCGTACCACCTTTGACGGCCCGTACATATTCTTCCTCAACATAGATATTGACCGGATTTAACCCCTGTGGGTAATAATTGCCGGACGGGGAGAGGATGATCATGAAGCGGTAGGTATGAGCCGGGCGCACGCCAAGATAGGGATCTGTGGCGATGATAAACGGCCGGATATACAATGAAGAACCGGCTTGCGTTGGGATCCAGTCCTTTTCAATTTTCAGAAGTTCTTCCAAGGCATAGAGGCAGAAAGCTTCGTCAATCGCAGGTATGACCATTCGGGCATTGGATTGGTTGACGCGCGCAAAATTGAGTTGCGGGCGGAAGAGATTGATCGAGCCATCAGCTGCTTTGTAGGCCTTGAGACCTTCAAAAATCGCTTGGCCGTAATGAAAAACCATCGCGGATGGGTCGAGGCTGATCGGGGCATACGGCTCAATGCGCGGATCAATCCAGCCTTGGCCTTCAATATAATCCATGCTGAACATGTGATCGGTGAAAATTTGGCCAAAGCCAAGTGCTGCGTCAGCCAACGGTTTGGTTTTGGGCTGGGTGGCGCGGGTGACAGCAATTGTTGGAAAGCTCATCGTCAATTCCCCTTCGCATCTAATTTGAAAGCTATTATAATACTGATGCTCGCTGCGAGCAATCGCAACTGGCCGCCTATGCTATAATCAAAGGCAGAAAACAACCGAAAATTAACGGTTTTATCGTTATTTAGAGACAGCAAAGGGACCGATATGCCACTTTTTAAAATTGCCAGTGATATGCAACCGTGCGGTGATCAACCTGTTGCGATTGATCAACTTGTGGCTGGCTTAGAACAGGGTGAACGGGCTCAGACCTTGCTCGGCGTTACGGGCTCAGGCAAGACCTTTACGATGGCCAACGTAATTGAAAGGGTCCAACGACCGACCCTTGTCATCGCCCACAACAAGACCCTTGCGGGCCAGCTTACAGCAGAATTCAAAGCTTTTTTTCCAGACAATGCGGTCGAATATTTTGTCAGTTATTATGATTACTACCAACCCGAAGCGTATATCCCCTCGACCGATACCTTTATCGAAAAAGACTCGGCAATTAATGACGAAATTGACCGTCTTCGCCACTCGGCGACAGCATCACTTCTCGAACGCCGCGATGTAATCGTAGTCGCTTCGGTCTCCTGCATCTATGGACTCGGCGATCCGGAGGACTACAAAAGCTTAATGGTCAGTCTGCGACCGGGGATGAAGAAGGATCGCGATACCGTCATTCGTGAGTTGATCGATATCCAGTATAACCGCAATGACTTTGAAGCACATCGCGGGAGCTTCCGCGTTCGTGGCGATACCATCGATATTTTCCCATCATCTGCCGAAAATGCCATGACCCGCGTCGTCTTTTTTGGTGACGAAATCGAGAAAATTGTCGATGTCGACAGTGTAACCGGTAGACTGATATCGGCACGCAATTATGCATCAATTTTCCCGGCTTCACACTATGCGACAACTAATCTTAAGATGAAAAAGGCCGTCCAAACCATCGAAGCAGAACTCGAGGAGCAACTAAAAGTGTTCCGCGAACAGGGCAAACTCGTGGAAGCCTACCGCCTCGAACAACGGACGCGCTATGACCTTGAGATGCTGCGTGAGACGGGCTTTTGTAAGGGAATTGAGAATTACTCACGCCATCTGTCCGATCGCCAAGCCGGTGACCCGCCCTTTACCTTGATCGACTTTTTCCCGGATGATTTTCTTTTGATGGTCGACGAATCCCATGTCACGATTCCGCAAATCGGGGCGATGTATAACGGTGATCGCTCGCGCAAGCAATCGTTGATTGACTATGGGTTCCGCCTGCCGTCCGCCTTTGATAACCGCCCTTTGCGCTTTGAGGAGTTCGAAAAGAAAATCGGACAGGCGGTTTTTGTCAGTGCGACACCTTCAAAATATGAAGCAGCCCATGCTACAACAGTCGTTGAGCAGATCATTCGACCGACAGGACTCGTCGATCCATCGATCAGCATCCGGCCTGTTGATGGCCAGATCGAGGACTTGCTGACTTCGATACGTGCGACGACTGCCCGCGGAGAACGCACCTTGGTTTTGACGTTAACCAAAAAAATGGCCGAGGACCTCAGTGATTTCTTTAAAGAAGAAGGCTTGCGTGTCAAATATCTCCATTCGGACATCATTACCGTTGAACGTATGAAAATCTTGCGCGATTTGCGCCAAGGTCAGTTTGATGTCCTCGTGGGGATCAATCTCCTGCGCGAAGGCCTTGATTTGCCGGAGGTTTCACTCATTGCCATTCTCGATGCTGATAAAGAGGGCTTCTTGCGTTCAACGACCTCACTGATCCAGATCATCGGTCGTGCTGCCCGCAACCTCAATGGCCACGTTGTCCTGTATGCTGATCACATTACAGAGTCAATGCATCGCGCCATTATCGAAACCAACCGCCGCCGTGAGATTCAAGAAACGTACAATCGCGAGAATAATATTACCCCGCGTTCGATTGAAAAAGCAGTCCGCGATGTCGTCGATACGATTGTCGATGCGGCAGAAGAAGCTGGCGTCGGTGCAGCTGGCGCCGACGCCCTGATCGAGCATAAATTGGATCGTCTGAAACCGGCTGAACTAGCGAAAATGGCTGTCAAGATTGAAAAAGATATGAAGGACGCCTCCAGAAAATTAGCCTTTGAAGAAGCTGCCCAATTGCGTGATTTACTGATCCTGATTCGCGGCAAAATGACCTAATCAAAAGACCCGATATGGTATAATATGCTTCACATTGCCATGTTATTTTAAAGGAGGATTCCCCTATGACACTGGCCCAAGAACGCTACACCCGTTGGACAACTGACCCTAATTATGATGCCGCCACGCGCGCCGAATTGCTTGCCCTAGCTGGCAATGAACAGGAAATTGAAGACCGCTTTTATATGGATCTCGAATTCGGGACAGCCGGCTTGCGCGGGGTGCTCGGTGCCGGAACGAATCGCATGAATTTTTATACAATCGCTCGCGCCTCGGAAGGCTTTGCCCGCTACCTCGCTAGTCAGGGTGACGTCGTCAAGGCTAAGGGTGTAGCAATATCGTTTGATTCACGTCAATATTCCACCGAATTTGCCAAGTTATCCGCTCGGATTTTCGTCAGCCATGGGATCAAAGTATACCTCTCTGACGAACTACGTCCGGTTCCGATGCTTTCTTTTGCGATTCGCCTTTACGAGACTGCCGGTGGTGTCATGATCACCGCTAGCCATAATCCGGCCAAATACAATGGTTTCAAGGCTTACGGCGAAGACGGCGGCCAGCTGCCGCCAGAGGCCGCAACCGTGGTTGCCGACGTCATGAATTCAATCGATGATTTTCCACCGCTGCTCTTGTGCCTCTCCGAAGCTGAGGCGCGCCAGACGGGTCTGTGGATTGATATCGGCACGGAACTCGACAACACCTACACCGCAATGCTCGAAAAACTATCCATCAACCGTGATGCGGTGAAACGCCAGAAAAACCTCAAAATCGTTTACACGCCCCTGCACGGTGCTGGCAACAAACCCGTGCGTCGGATTTTATCGAAAATCGGCTTTGAAAACATCCTTGTCGTTCCCGAACAGGAACTCCCGGATCCAGCTTTTTCAACCGTCGCTTTCCCGAATCCTGAAGAGCGTACTGCGCTCAAAATGGCGATCGATTTGGCCCAGAAGGAGGGCGCCGATCTTGTAATCGCGACCGACCCAGATGCCGATCGGACGGGCGTCTGCGTCCGCGACAGCCAAGGCGAATATCAGGTCCTTTCTGGCAATCAGATCGGCTTGCTCCTGATGAACTACATCTTATCCGCTAAGGCTAAATCCAACACCTTGCCGAAAGACTCCTTTGTTGTGTCGACGATCGTTTCAACGAAGTTGACCCAGCGCATTGCAAAGGCTTATGGCGTAGCGTTGTTTGAATGTCTGACCGGTTTCAAGTTTATCGCCGAGCTGATTAAAGAACACGACGAATTCGGTGCCATGCATTTCCAATTCGGCTTTGAAGAAAGTTTTGGCTACCTTGCCGGTCTCGATGTCCGCGATAAGGACGCCGTTGTCGCTAGCATGTTAATCGGCGAAATGGCTGCAACAGCGGCTGATCAAGGCTTGACTATTTACGATCTGCTGCAGGATCTGTATCAAGAATTCGGCTTTGCAGCCGAAAAGACAATCTCCATCACCCTCGAAGGCAAAGAAGGCATCGCTCGGATCAAAGCCGGCATGACTACGTTGCGCGGTCAAAAAACCAACGGTATTCCCGGCGTCGATGTCAAAGCCGTCCGTGATTACAAACTCAAAGAACGCATCGACCTCAAAACCGGTATCCGAACTGCCATCGACCTCGTCGAATCCGACGTTCTGCTGTTTGAACTCGACGACCTTAACTGGTTCTGCATCCGTCCCTCCGGCACCGAACCCAAAATCAAAATCTACTTTGGCGTCTACGGTGACAATCAAGCCCAATGCGATCAAGACCTCGACACCCTCCGCGGCACCGTCGAAGGCTACCTACGCAGTCAAATTTAACCGAGTATTAGGCACGTGCCAAGCACCTCAACCAACCCGCTGATAGGACGATATTTTGGCGTTTACACATTTACATTTGCACACGGAATATAGTTTGCTCGATGGGGCGATTCGGCTGAAAGATTTGCCGGATCGCCTAATTGAACTGGGAATGACTGCTTGCGCGATCACGGATCATGGCGCTTTGTATGGCACGATCGATTTTTATAATGCGATGGTTGCCAAAGGTCTCAAACCGATTCTGGGTTGTGAAGTCTATCTATCACCACGCAGTCACTTAGCTAAAGAGGGTAGCGTCGATAAGGAACCCTCACATCTAGTTCTCCTCGCAGAGAATGATATTGGTTGGCGCAATTTAATGAAACTGGTCTCGATCGGCTTTGTTGATGGCTTTTATTACCGACCACGCATTGATAAAGAACTCTTGCGCCAGCATTCAGATGGGCTCATTGCTCTGACTGCTTGCCTCGGTGGTGATATCCCAGGCGCCCTGATCGATCAAGACCGTGCTCGCGCCGTAGCTCTTGCGCGTGAATATAACGACATTTTTGGTCAAGGCAATTTTTTTCTCGAGCTTCAAAGCAATGGCATCCCAGAACAGAATCTCGTCAATGCCCAATTGATCGAAATCAGCCGCGAACTCGATATCCCACTGGTTGCAACAAATGACTGCCATTATTTATATCAAGCGGATGCCTTATCCCACGAAGTACTCATGTGCATGCAGACCGGTAAACGCATGAGTGATCCCGATCGCATGCGGATGCAGACCGATGCCTTTTACCTGAAATCCCCGGAGGAGATGGCAACCGCATTCGCCACTGTACCGGAAGCCATTGCCAATACCCAGCGCATCGCGGATCGATGCCACGTCGAACTCGATTTCAAAACGATCCATTTACCGGCTTTTGCGACGCCGGATAACATGCCGAATGTTGATTATCTTGACCAACTCTGCCGGCAAGGTTTAACCGATCGCCTCAAAATGTCCACAGGGATTCCACTAGAAGTCTATGAAAAGCGGCTCGAATACGAACTATCTGTCATTAACAAAATGGGCTATACCGATTACTACTTGATCGTGTGGGATTTCATCCGTTTTGCAAGAGAACAAGATATCATGGTTGGCCCCGGCCGTGGTTCTGGCGCTGGTTCGCTCGCCGCCTATTGCCTCAAAATCACCAACATCGATCCCCTCAAATATGCCCTGATTTTTGAGCGCTTCCTCAATGCCGAACGAGTCAGCATGCCTGACTTTGACATTGATTTTTGCTATGAGCGCCGCCCGGAAGTCATTCGCTACGTCACCGCCAAATACGGCCAAGACCGCGTTGCCCAGGTCATCACCTTTGGCACGTTAGCCGCGCGAGCCTGTATCCGCGATGTAGCACGAGCACTAGATGTCTCCTATGCTGAGACCGATCGTATCGCGAAATTCGTTCCGGGTATGCCAGGTATGACGCTCGCCAAAGCCCTCGAACAAAGTAGCGAATTGCGCAAAGATTACGAAGAAAATCCGACAACCAAATCAGTCATCGATCTTGCGAAACACTTCGAAGGCATGCCGCGCCACGCATCGACCCATGCTGCAGGAGTCGTCATTTCCAGCCGCCCATTGACCGATTTGGCACCGCTGTCCCGCAACGAAGATTCGATCGTCGTTCAATATGCCAAAAACAACATCGAACTCATCGGTCTGTTAAAATTTGACTTTCTTGGCTTGCGCACGTTAACCGTTATGCAAGATACAGCGACCATGGTTTTGCGCAACCACGGCGCCACGATTGACTACGACACACTTCCGATGGATGACCCAAAGGTCTTTGCGATGATCAGCGAAGGCAATACCGAAGGCGTTTTTCAGTTAGAAAGTGGCGGGATGACCAGCTTCATGAAGGAGCTCAAGCCAGAGTCTTTAGAAGATATCATCGCAGGTATATCACTCTATCGCCCAGGTCCGATGGATCAGATTCCCCGCTACGTGTCATCCAAACATGACCCATCAAAAATTCGATACGATCACCCGCTCTTAGAGCCCATTCTCAACGTCACATACGGCTGCATTGTTTACCAAGAGCAAGTCATGCAAATTGTGCGCGATCTGGCGGGTTTCTCGATGGGCCAATCCGACAATGTCCGCAGAGCTATGTCCAAAAAGAAACCTGCTGAAATGGCTAAGTATAAGAACCTTTTCTTGCATGGTGGTCATGACGAAAAGGGCAATATCGTGCCAGGTGCCGTCGGTCGTGGCGTGCCCCTTGAAGTCGCCGAGAAAACCTTTGAAGATGTGATGGCATTTGCTGGCTACGCCTTTAACAAATCACATGCAGCAGCTTATGCCGTAGTCGCTTATTATACCGCTTGGCTAAAATGCTATTACCCCGTTGAATTCATGGCCGCCATGCTCAACAGCTATCTCGGGAACTTAGATCAAGCTTCGATTTATGTCCGCGTCTGCAAAAAACTCGGCATCCACGTTTTGCCGCCCGATATTAATCAAAGCCAAGCTCGCTTCTCAACCGAGGGTGACAAAATCCGATTCTCCCTAGCCGCTGTCAAAAATGTGGGGGAAGGGGCAATACGTGTCGTGCTCGAAGACCGTGCCACCAACGGAAATTACCGGTCGTACGGTGACTTTTTGCGGCGCGCGAGCGCCTCTGATCTCAATCGTAAAATGATCGAAAGTCTCATTCGGGCATCCGCCTTTGATCAATTCGGAATATCGCGTTCGAAGTTGATCGCGGTTCTCGATCCGTTCATGGCGCAACTGACGGCGACGCGCAAGAAAAACCTCGAAGGTCAATTGAGCTTATTCGATATGGGTGGGACCGGTGCGAGTTCTGGTGCTTCAACTGACACATTTGGATTAGGTGGCAGTCCAGGTGACGCAGAACCGATTTATCCGAATTTGCCCGATTTTTCAGCATCCGAAGTTCTCGCGATGGAGAAGGAGATGCTCGGACTTTATGTCACAGGACATCCACTCGACGAATATCGTCCAGCCATCCAACGCCTTGCATCGCGGGATACCAGTGTGTTACGGATGACTGAAGTCGACGAGGATGTCAGCCCAGCTACGGCGACTTTATCAGAGGGCCATGACCAAGATAAAGTCCTCTTCGCCGGACTAATCATGAGCCGTAAGGCACGCACAACCCGCAATAAAGAAATGATGGCGATTCTGACTTTTGAAGATTTTGCCGGTAGCTGTGAAGTGCTCGTTTTCCCGCGCGTTTATCAACAATACGCTGATCTGCTCAAAGAAGGATCGCCCGTTTTGATCGGTGGTCGCATAAGTTTACGTGAGGATGACACCCCCAAATTAATTGCTGAATGGGTCAGCCCGCTCTCCCTTAATCAAGAAAAATTACCGCCGGAATTCGAACGCTATCTTTCTGGCGGCAGCAGCCGGGGCAATGGACAAGGCAATTATAATCGCTCGCCTAACCGGGTTAATGGAACAACCGAAGCAGCAACCGCCGCAACAACCGCCGCAACAACCGTCACAGCCACCACAGACGCGAGCCGGTCACCCGCTGCTGTTGCACAAAAAACGCTCGCGATTCGCTATTTGGGCCAGCGCGACGATGCAGGTTATCAGCAACTGATGGCGATGCTTCAATTTTTTCACGGCTCTATGAAAGTCCGCGTTTACCTTACCAATGATCGGGTCGGCCATGAATTGACGGAAGACTTTTGGATCGATAGTGACGACACCGTTCTGGCCCAAATTGCCCGTAGGTATGGTATTAGCAACATCGCCCTGCTATAATAACGATATCTATGCATTAAAATAAATGCACATCTCGTATGTATACACTTGCTTTTGATGGTCATCTAGGCTGAAAGTCAAGGAGTGAAAGTAAATGGAAGAGCAAAAAGTAATCCGCAATATTGGTGTACTAACAAGTGGTGGCGACGCCCCAGGCATGAATGCAGCCATTCGCGCAGTCGTTCGTACCGGCATAAATAACAATTACAAAGTTTATGGCATTCGACGTGGCTATCACGGCTTATGGCGCGGCGATATTGAAGAACTCGATCGCCATTCTGTTTCTGAAAAACTCCAGCGTGGCGGTACGTTCCTGATGACCGCCCGTTCCAAAACATTCATGACAGAGGATGGGCTCAATCGTGCCCTAGAAATGGTCAAAGTCTTCAATCTCGACGCCGTTATCGCGATCGGTGGCGACGGGACATTCAAAGGCGCCCGTGACCTCGCGCGTAAAGGCGTTCCGGTGATTGGGATTCCAGGGACAATTGACAATGATATTGCCTGCTCGGACTATACAATTGGTTATGACACCGCGATGAACACTGCGATGGAAGCTATCGACAAACTGCGCGATACCGCGTCGTCACATGAACGGTGCAGTGTCATTGAAGTCATGGGCCGTGCTGCAGGATACATAGCACTCAACGTCGGCATCGCGACTGGTGCCGAAGTTGTCTTGATCCCAGAAAAGCCCTACGACTTTAACCGGGATGTTCTCAAAGCTGTATTAGACGGTCGCAATCGCGGCAAACATCACTACATCGTGGTCGTCGCCGAAGGCGCTGCACATGCACAGGAAATTGCGACCCAGATCGAAGCCTTGACTGGCATCGAAGCTCGAGCCACCATCCTCGGTCATTTGCAACGTGGCGGCAGCCCGACCCTACGTGACCGCCAAATGGCCAGCTTGATGGGGCTTCATGCAGTCGAATGCCTGCGTGAAGGTCGCTATAATCGCATCGTTGCATATAAAGAAGGCAAAATCGTCGATATCGACATTGAAGAAGCCTTAGCGATGAAAAAAACAATTGATGCTGTCGAGTTAGAACAGGCCAAAATCCTCACCACATGAAAATTATCGTTCAAACAAACTTGAAAATGCCAACACAATCAAACAAAACGCGTTGTTTATTACAAAACGATTACTAATTATTGACGAAATGAATATCAAAGCGTATAAAGAAAGCATACACGAAAAGTAATTTTCAAACGTGTATCACATCAATAAAACGGCCAAAGGCATGTAGCCTTCAGCCGATAAAGGCAAACCAAGTGAAAGCTTGGGACGCAAAGCTAAAGGGCCTCTGGGAATCTCCCGTGGCAGCCAGCTACCGAAACTGGGAGGTTTTTTCATGTCTTTTTCTTTTGCGTCTACTGTTAAAGTTACCGCTACAACTGTCATACTCGCGACATTAATCGCCCTAATGCCAACTGTACCGGTTACCGCATTGGAAATAAGTATTTCCGAGAGTATCGCTCAAGCAAAAAGTCAGATCTGGGGCGAATACCCGCAAGTCGAACATGCATTCCCAGTTCTTGCCGCTCCAGTTACAGCTCCGATTAAAGAAGAAGTACCTGTGCAAGCCGCGACTCCGGTCGTTGCACCCGCAACCGTCAAAACTGAAGCCCCGAAAACTCAAGCGACCGAAACCGTAAAAGCGACTGAACCCGTAAAAGCGACTGAACCAACAGCCGCAACGGAACCGACCAAAGTCCCGGAAGCTACGGTTGAAGGCGCACAAGTTATTTCAGCTGAAGCCCCTGTTGAAACCATCCCGGCAACCGTTGAATCCACAGGCGATACGTGGATCGATGAAATTGTCCGCTTGACCAACGAACAGCGCGCAACCGAAGGCCTTTCACCGCTGAAAATCAACGCAACATTGAACCAGGCTGCAGCAATCCGCGTTGCAGAATTACCTTCTAGCCCATCACCACACTTGCGCCCAGATGGCGCGGCGTTCTACACCGTCTTTGGCGAAGTTGGAATCAGCCCGAAAAAAGGTGGCGAAAATTACGCAATTGGAACTGCTGGCGCATTCTCACCTGAAGCCATTGTCAATGCCTGGATGAATAGCCCGAGCCATCGCAAAAACATCATGAACGCCAATTACAAAGAAATCGGCATTGGCCACAGTGTAAACGGAGATAAGGAATATTTCGAACAATTATTTATTGGCTGATCGCTTTTAAAATTATCATTACGTTACAAAAGCAGAGGCGACTTCAACATCGAAGTCGCCTCTTTTTCATTTAAGATATTTAATTAGTTTTATTTGCATTGAGTTGAGATCAGGTTTGAATCATGGTTTAGTTGCTTTTAGGATTTTCGATTTTTTCAGTGACTGCTACCTTTTGCTTTTTTGCACGGCTCGCCCAAACAGTGAGCATTGCACCGGACAAGAGGAGGAAGATCACGGCTAATGTCTGATACGCGTAATTATCCGATTCACCCGTGTTCGGCATTTCAGCACCAAAGACTTGAAGTTCAGCAATCGCAGGGTCTGCAGGATCGTTGTTGAATTCGGCACCAGCAACAATTAGATTATTTGCGCTAGCTGTAGTCGGAGTTGCGGTGGTAGGTGCAGCAGTGGTTTCACTAGGAGCGGTAGTTTCGGAAGGAGCGGTGGTTTCGCTCGGAGCAGTGGTTTCACTAGGAGCGGTAGTTTCGGAAGGAGCGGTGGTTTCGCTCGGAGCAGTGGTTTCGCTCGGAGCAGTGGTTTCGGAAGGAGCGGTGGTTTCGCTCGGAGCGGTAGTTTCGGAAGGAGCAGTGGTTTCGCTCGGAGCGGTAGTTTCGGAAGGAGCAGTGGTTTCGCTCGGAGCGGTAGTTTCACTCGGAGCAGTAGTTTCGGAAGGCGCGGTGGTTTCGCTCGGAGCAGTAGTTTCGGAAGGCGCGGTGGTTTCGCTCGGAGCAGTAGTTTCACTAGGCTGAGTGGTTTCAGTTGGGGCAATTGTGGTTTCGCTAGGCTTGGTTGGTAATTTAATTTTACCAAGTAGTTCGAAATGACTGATTTCTGGGACCTTTCCACCTTTGTTAAGTGGGGACCTTAAACCTTCATCTTTGTTAGTCGCATCTGCAGCGTAATCATAGAGGTAGTAATTGTCGCCACCTTTTACCGCGACTTTACCAGTAAATTCGATATCATCTTTGAACCAGAATTTTAGATACTTACCATCATCATAGACTTCATAATAGAACTTGTATTCAACATTGTCTTGTTTAAATTTTAGTGATCCCGTTTTGTTGCCATCAGGATCGACTTTCAGGTCAACATTTAGTTTGTAGTTTGAATCCTTGATATATGTAGGTGTGACGAGTGGACCAGAGCTGGATGCACTGACGACCATGAAAATGCCAGTCAACATGATAACGATTATCATTAGAGCAGTGAGCTTTTGGAGTGTTTTCTTATTTTTCATATATGTTTCTCTCCTTTTGAAATACAAAAATCCGGCCATGAATATTCATGGCCGGTTACGCTACTTGCTCGTCTCGGAAAAAGCGTCCAATTACTTCCGAGGTGTCATCGCATCCATCTGAGATATTTATATAACAATATTAATTAGAAAAATAATCCTTATGTTACACATTTTGACAAAATAGATATATTTGTGACAAAATTTTCTATTTATTGGAATAAATGACGCTATAAACCAACCAGTTTATTATGTTTGCATCGTGAGTATATGAAAATATTAATGATTTATCGATTGCGGCACTGATTGCCATAATATGGAGATTCTGTTTAAAATATCGAAATTTCGTATCTAATATGACAAAAACGATGGGAAAACGGTGATAAAATTACATTAGCTGATAATGAAATTAATATCTAAGCAAACTATTTGTGGCGTTATACCAAATAAATGCTTCGAAAGTGCCGATTTGTGATTTTTCCGCATGATACAATGAAATAAATATAATAATTTATCAAATGAGTGAAAACAATATGAAAAAAAATTTTAAAATTGCCCTTATAGTCTACGCTATAGCAGTCGTTGGGTTTGTTGGCTACGAACTAACCGTTTATTTGAATTATCAAAATGAGCTAAAAAGTATAAAAAATTTATCCGAATTGATCGAAACAATGGAATCCACATCAGTTAGTTCCGAACCCGTTGAGACCACGCCAACTATCCCATCTAGCACGGTTGGCGAAACGAAGCCTCAAGAAATTTTGCCACAATATAAAGCACTGTATGAACAGAACAAGGACATGATTGGGTGGCTAAAAATTGAGGATTCCGTGGTCAATTATCCAATTATGTTTACCCCGACAGATGGCGACTATTATCTTTATCGTGATTTTGAAGAGAAGGATAGCAAACACGGTCTACCTTTTATCGATTATCGATCAAATATCAATCCCCGTAGCACAAACGTGCTCATTCATGGTCATAATATGAAAGACGGCACCATGTTCGCGGCACTTGGAAAGTACCAAAGCAAAAGCTATTTTGAGAACCATAAAACGATCCAATTTGACACGATTTATGAGCCTGGTGAGTATGAGATTTTTGCAGCTTTCATGACTCAAATTTATCCAGATGACTCAACCGAGTTTATGTATTATCAATTTATCCAAGCCGGTACCCAGTCCGAATTTAATGATTATGTCCAAAATGCATTAGACCTTTCGATCTACGATACCAAAATCATTCCAGAGTACGGTGACGAATTATTGACCTTGTCGACTTGTAGCTATCAGGTCAACGACGGGCGCATGGTTGTAGTCGCCAGACGCATCGTTTCAAATTCAAAAGGCGCTATATCATAATCTAAATAACAATATGATTACAAATGTGTAAATATATCGAAAAACACGTTATATTTTTACTTTGCTTGGATTAATATCAAGCAAAGTTGTTTTCGTTGCATTGAGCTGATTTTGTGAGTTGAATATGTTGAAAATTGATAAAATTAATTTGCTTTCAGTTTCTTTGCTTCTTTGTATAATGCTTTTTAGTTTAGATATGGGTTCGGGCATTTTATCTACTTATGATGATTTCAACAATATAAACGATTTAACCAATGATAATAAGTCAATGATTATAACTGATCAAACAACGTCAAAAGGGGCTCAACAGTCTCGCATCCACAACGAATCAATATTAAACGACTTCGCGGCAACTGAATCAAGTCAATTAGCTAAATCAGTAAATCAGAACTCGATCTTGAATAAGTCGCTGAGCGTCCAATCAAACCCAATTGAGCCTAGTATTGATTCTTCTGAACAGGTACTGTCCCGATCTGCATCGGTGCCTGAAGAATCACTTGAACCAGTTGTTACAGAAAAAAATGAGCCTACTTCAGAGACCTGCCCAATTGAAGTATTTGATGTCTCTTTAAAATCTGACATGGCCCGTCAGATTTTCAATCTAATCAATGCATATCGTACAGACAATGGACTTAAGGAATTTTCCAATAACAATTTATTAGAAGTAGCATCTGGAATTAGGGCAAATGAGTTGTCAACGGTAGCCTCTCATCAACGACCAAACGGCACACCGTTTTATACAGTGTTTGATGACGTTGGGCTTTCTGTGCAATCAGCTGCAGAAAACTTCGCGATTGCAACAGCCGATGTATATACAGCTGAGCAGATCGTTAACGGATGGTTAGGTTCTCCGGTTCACAAAGTAAACATTATGAACGATGAATTTACTCAAATGGGAATTGGTTTTATTCAGAATAATGGCCAAGATTATTTCGTACAACTTTTTACAACTGAATAAAAAGCTTGAACAAAAGAAATGCACCTCCAAATTCTGGACTTTTCTTTGTCCAACATTTGGGGTGCACTTCATTTATGCCGAGCTCTTTTTAAAAAGTGTAATATCTAATTTTTTTATTTCTCGACCTGTTGTTTGTTTTTCCGATTCATAAGCATTAGCGCAACACCAGTGATAAGAAGTGTCATAAATCCAAATACCGTAAAGGTGTCGTTTGTTGATTCGCCTGTTGAAGGCATTTCGGCGCCAGCAACCATTAATGTCGCTTCAGGCATCGTAGCTCCTTCAACAACTAAAGTTGATTGCGCTAGCGGTTTGATTGTTGTAGTATCGCCACCATCGTCATCACCATCGCCATCATCATCATCATTGTCATCGTAATTGATTGCAATAGCAATTGAAGATTGTGCACTAATTGGTTCATCTTCATATGGTGTACCGTAAACTATAGCAGTATTGTCAATATCGCCGTCTCCACCACCGTTGCTTTCAAGCTCATCAATTGTAATTGTTCTGATTCCAGTAAAAACCCAAACTTCATTAGGATCCAGCTCGTTATCCATGGTGGCATCACTCGCTGTCAATGTCGCTTCAGCATCCAAATCATCATCAACCAAATCAATGCTCGTTAGAATGACGTTTCCAATATTTGTAACTGTGAATGTGTATGGAACGACTTGACCAACGGTACTTACTTCAGTTGTCGTACTCGATTTGACAATTTGAATACCAGGGGCTGGAACAAAAGGATCAACAACAAATCGAACGATTGATTCAGCATCATCACGAACTGATTCACATGGGTCAAAGCATCTAATTTCAAAAATTTGAAAGCTATCTTCATCGCAATCAGCTGTAACATACGCAGTATTCGTAAAATAACCACGTGAAATATCTTCAGAAGTTAATTCGTATTCACCATGTACTCTAATCGGATCAGCATTTTCATTTAGTGAAGTCGTTCCGAGAGTATCTACCAAGACACCTGAAATCTCATCAACTAAGGAAATGTTTTTTAAATCTGTATCGCCTGTATTTTCGATGACAAATTCATAAACGATTTTATCACCTGCCTGTGCATATTCATTGCCAACAACATTTGTGAATAGGCCATTCTTTTCAAGTGAAATTGCTGCCTCATCGTCGTCACAATCACCTTCATGTTCGTCACCATCGTCACAATCACCTTCATGATCGTCACCGTCGTCACAATCACCTTCATGATCATCACCGTCGTCACAATCACCTTCATGATCATCTTCACCCTGACCGTTTGAGTCGCCAGGTCCGTTTCGATCATCTTCACCCTGACCGTTTGAGTCGCCAGGTCCGTTTTGATCATCTTCACCTTGATCGTCTGAGTCGCTAGGTCCGCCGACATTGTTTTGACCGCCGTTGTTCCAACTGCCATCGTTGTTTGAGCCACCATTATTAGAAGAAGGCTGATTGTTCCCGCCGCCAACTTGAGCAAAAACTGTTTGTGGAATCATAAATAGAGACATTGCTAACACCAAGATTAAAACGAGAGCTTTGGAATATTTCATACTTTTTCGTTGCATGTTCATTCCGCCTTTCATATTGTGATTTGATCTTGTTCCGTGTCTTGCAGTGTTCAAAGTATTTCCGCAAATACAAAAAACCGGCCACAAAACTATGGCCGGTTACGCTACTGGCTCGGTATAGGGAAAGCGTCCAAATCACCCTATACTGTCATTGCCTCCATTTATATCGTTATTATATCATAATATTTACAGTATCAATACATATTTGTAATATAATAAACTAAAAAATGAAATAAATTATGGTAATTTGTAAATGTTTTATTCCTGTTGTTCACATTTGACTATTTTAAATTACATTAAATATGACAAAAATCAATATGATAATTGACAATGTATTGATTTGAGTTGATAATCAAATCAAGCAAATAGCCAATTCAATTATTATCAAGGCCAAGGTAAAATACCTTCCGCCGATAAAGGCAAACCAAGTTGAAGCTTGGGACGCAAAGCTAAAGGGTCTCTGGGATTTCCCGTGACAGCCAGCTACCGAAACAGGGGGACTTTTTATGTTTAAAAAGAGTCATTTTATTAGTTACTAACACTTGATGGATGGTTAACAACTGTTCATTGGGTGATCCGCAGCGCTTATGAACAGTTTTAATATATAAAAGAAAAACGCCAGTAGACCTATTGACTGCTGGCATTTTCTTTTTTCAAATATCTTGGTCACTTTATTTCTTAATTACAATCCATAGAAATAAAAGTATCCATTGAGTCAAATCAGCCAAATTGCTATAATCAGAGCATGAAGTTGCGATTTGAACCCACGATCCCCAATTATTTGACGACAGTCCGACTGGCCGCAATTCCTTTTATGGCCTGGTTTATTTACGCCGGTGAACGCTACAATACGATAGCGTTCATCTTTTTTGTCAGTATTTGGGCAACCGATATGCTCGATGGCTACATTGCCCGCCATTACAACATGATTTCGAATTTTGGCAAAATATATGACCCATTCGTGGATAAGGTCTTCCAATTCACCACTGCAACGACGCTATTTATCACCCATCGACTGCCGCTTTGGGTTCCGGTTTTTATCTTTTTAAAAGAAGCGATGATGATCGTTGGTGGCTTTTTCCTCCTCAAAAAACGCAAGACGATTATTCAAGCGCGCTGGTATGGCAAGCTAGCTACCGTGTTATTTGTCGCCTGTTTCGCTGTCTTGTTTGTTTTGCCAAGTGACAAACAACAGTGGGCTCAATACATTTTCATCATCCCTGTAGGCTGGGCGCTTGTTGCATATTTACTCTATGGAATCCGGTTTATGATCCCCCATTTACGTCATAAGAAACCTGCAGCCTGATGGATTTACGTTCAATCGGCATTCTCGAATACGACAAAATCATAGCTGATTTGATGTCGCTGGCTCATTCCGCGCCAGGGCACGAATTGTGCGCTGCCCTCCAGCCCTCCTCGGAATTAGCAACTGTACTTGTGCGACAGCGTGACACCGATGATGCGGTCAAGCTTGTATTAGAGAAGGGCGTGCCACCGCTTGGTGGGATCAGCGAAATTCGACCAGCGGTTCATCGCGCTGGTGGTGGCTCCGTGCTCGCGATACATGAATTGATGCGCATCGCATCTTTTTTACAAGCAATAGAGCGTATTCGCCAGATTCTTCCCGAAAATGGCCCGGGTGAGCGCATTGTTTACAATTTGATCGCTCAATTAAAGCCGAATAAGGCATTGCGGACACGTCTTGATGATTGCATCGCGGGGGAAGAAGAACTCAAGGATCAAGCGAGTGCAGAACTCGCTAGCTTGCGCCGACGGATCCGCCAAGCCCAAGTGGACGTCAAAGAAAGCCTCCAGCGAATTGTTCGCAGCCAGGCCAAAGCCCTCCAAGAACAACTCGTTACTTTGCGCGGTGACCGCTATGTTGTCCCGGTCAAGGCCGAACACCGCGGTAGTATTCCCGGTCTTGTCCATGACACCTCATCCAGCGGTTCGACGCTGTTTGTTGAGCCTTTGCCCGTGGTTGAACTCAACAATAAAATCCGCGAACTGATGGGACTCGAGCGCGAAGAAATTGAACGCATTTTGATTGAATTGTCCGGTCGTGTTGCTGATAGCGCTGATGCATTGTTGGCAAATGCCAATTTGCTGGCGGAAATTGATTTTGTCATCGCGAAGGCGCGTTTGGCCTTAAAGCAAAAGGCCATGCCCCCCGTTGTCAATGACGAAGGGCGCATTGTTTTGAAGGCTGCACGCCACCCATTGATTCCCCAAGCGCGTGTCGTACCGATCAACTTTGAGCTGGGCCAGACATTTCATTCGCTGATCATCACTGGACCCAATACTGGGGGCAAAACCGTCGCTCTCAAGACCTGTGGGTTATTTTGCCTGATGGCGATGGCCGGTTTGCAAATCCCTGCACGCGAAGGCTCAGAGGTCTCGGTTTTCGAGCAAGTACTAGCCGATATTGGTGACGAACAAAGCATCGAGCAAGATCTTTCGACCTTTTCGGCGCATATGCGCAACATTATTCAGATCACCCATCAGGCTCGCCCCCAAACGCTCGTGCTTGTCGATGAGTTAGGTTCAGGCACAGATCCGTCAGAGGGTGCCGCACTAGCGATTTCGATTCTCGATTATTTGCGAGCTCGGGACTGTCGGACTGTGGCGACTACCCATTATAAAGAACTCAAAGGGTACGCGATGAACACACCGGGTGTCGAAAATGCCTGTTGTGAATTTGATAGTGAAACCTTGCGGCCCACCTATAAATTGCTGATCGGTGTTCCTGGCGTCAGCAATGCGTTCGCTATTTCCAGTCGCTTAGGACTGCCCGATCCGATTATCGAACAAGCCAAATCCCTGCTTTCCGAAGAAGGAATCCGATTTGAAGAACTAGTCAGCGCCATTGAAAAAAGCCACATTGAGGCGGATCGCATTCGCGACGAAGTTCAGGTTTTACATGAACAGGCCGAACGCGATCGTCTTAAATTCGAACAAGAGCGCCAAAGCTTTCAGGACAAATCGAAAGCGATCGTGCAACAAGCGCGCGAGGAAGCACGCGAGCTGTATGAAGTGGCGCAGGGCGAAATTGATGAACTGCTCGAACAAACCCGACTAGCGATGAAAGAACAAGATGCTTATGCCCGCCATGATGCGGTGACCAAAGCCCGTCACAAAGCGCGCACCGGCCGTGGCCGCATCGAAGGCGAAATTGGACAAGCGACGTTATCCGCGAGTGGCGGAGAAGTGCCAAGTCAACTGGTAATCGGACAAGACTACGCTGCGCCAGCCCTTGATTTGATTGGTCGTTTGATCGAAGGCACAGACCTGCGTGGTCAATGCATTATCCAAAGTGGCGCGATGCGCATCAGTGTTCCCGCTGCCAGTTTACGGATCCCTAAAAAGACAACAACTCCGGCTGCTACAATCGCCAATTCACCGTTAGGACGTCGCCGGACGAATCAGGATAAACTAACCATGAATCGCACCATGACGATGTCACCGGAGATTCAGCTGCTAGGACAGACGGTTGAGGAAGCCCTGCAGACCCTCGACAAATACCTTGACGATGCCGCCTTGACCGGGATTGCGTCTGTCCGAATTGTTCATGGAAAAGGGACCGGCGCCTTGCGGGCTGCTGTGGGGCAGTCCCTTAAACGCGATCCCCGTGTCAAAGCATTCCGAATTGGCGCTTATGGTGAGGGCGATAGTGGCGTCACCATCGCAGATTTGAAATAATCCGAATCGTCATGATGAACGCATCACAGGTGTGTTATGCTCAGTCGATTTTTCCTGCAATAAATTTACCAAATAATGTGTGCCCGATACCGAGAAACACGCCTGATTCGGCACACGTATATTCATCATAACTTGCCGTACCCGCACGGAAAGCGCCGTCACTGCTATAAGCGGCAAACGGTACCGGATCGCTGGTATGGGTGCGTAGGTTGAGTGGCGTCGGATGATCCGGCAAAACGAGCAAGCGATAATCTTCGCCAGTTACCTGCTTTTTCTGTTCGAGATATTCCCAGACTGGCCCGATAATCTCGCGATCGATCAGCTCTATCGATTTGACCTTGTTGTCGACTTCTGCGCGATGACCACATTCGTCAGGGGCTTCAACATGGAGATAGACATAGTCTTGTCCCCGCTCGAATTCCATGATGGCGTGTTCAGCCTTGCCCCGGAAATTGGTGTGAATATTCCCGGTGACCCCAGGCACTTCGACCACTCGCAACCCAGCACAAATACCGATACCATTAATGAGGTCTACAGCTGAAATGACGGAGCCTTTGAGCCCATATTGCTCAGACAAAACCGGTAAATCGGGACGTTTGCCCTGACCCCAAATCCAGATCGAATTCGCTTGGTTGAGCTCGCGCTTGTGCCGGGCTTTGTTGACCGGATGATTTGGTAGGAATTGGGCACTTGCTTCCATCATTGATAGGAGCTTTTCACTGCCAGGACCTTGTGGCAAATAAGCGGTGACTTTGCGTGTCAAAATATCATGCGGCGGCGTCAATTTCATGGCAGTTTCGCCATTTTTCCAGATTAAACAATGGCGATAACTTTTACCCGGATAAAATTGCAATTCACTGTCGTGGAAATGCTCATTGATCACTTCAATCAAGCGCGCGGCTTCATCGCTGCCGATTTCATCCGCGGAGTAGTCGAGCATCACTCGCTCGTTATAGGCTCCGTCACCCGTTAATGTCACCATGTTCGTCCGAAAAGCAATATCGCCAGGTTCCATCTCAATTGACATGCTAATAGCTTCTAAGGGTGAGCGTCCAGTGTAATAACGTTCCGGATCGTAGCCCATCACTGACATATTCGCGGTGTCGCTACCTGGCGCGAGGGTATCTGGTACCGTTTTGACGAGACCGGCCAATCCTTCGCGGGCCATTCGATCCATGTTGGGTTTCAAGGCAACTTGCAGGGGCGTCTTATGACCGAGAGCAACGACTGGCTGATCCGCCATGCCGTCGCCCAAAAAAACGATATATTTCATGAAAGAACCTCTCTAATGGATTAACATCATTGTATTGATCAGAGTCGTTATTTAGTTAGACTCGTTATTCAGATTAGACTCGTTTGATTTTGCGAATAACAAAGCCGGCCGTTGTACCATTTGCGGCCATGTCAGCCGATAGAGCTCCAGTGATAGCTGCTGTCAATTGACGTTCATTTGCCTCGTCGGCCTGGGCGGCGGTGATTGCCGCAGTCAAGACCGCTACCAGTTCAAAATCTGCTAAAAGCCCCGAATTTTTCAAACGTCCAGGTTGTAATTGGGCTGATTTTTTGAGGCCCAAACGGCCATCGCGACTTTGTAGAGTAAGAATGCGGAGGACAACAAGACTGACCAGCAGACTTAATGCTGCTAATAGGAGTGTCAAATACGGAATAGTCGCGGCAGATGGCATGAGAAAATCCCCCTTCATCCCGTGCTGTAAACATCAGAATGATGTCATTTTAGCCTATTAACGGATTTCCCTGCAACGCTAAATGATACAATCGCGCATCAATCATGCTCCAATCGGACGGTAAATCGTAGCCAATTGACTTGCTAGTCAGAATGAGAGTCGGCAATATAAAGGGAGGCTGTTCAGTAATCATAGTTAGGGAGGATGTATGCCACAAAACTTTTTCTGCAATCTTCCAGACCGCTCACTCCAAGGCAAACCTGCGCGTATCACGCTTTTTGTAGGTGCATACGGCAGCGGCAAGTCCGAAGTCAGTGTTAATTTTGCGATTTGGCTAGCACACCATGTCAAGCAACCGGGCCAAAAGGTTGTGCTGTGCGACTTAGATACGATTAATCCCTATTATCGCTCTGCGGATGCGCGCGCGATTTTGACGCGGGAAGGGATTGAGCTTATTGCGCCGATTTATGCGAACACCAATATTGAAGTGCCGGCAGTGCCTGCTGCAATTTTTTCAGTGTTTGACAATGAATCGATTCTCGCTGTACTCGATATTGGAGGGGAAGATCTGGGCGCGCGTGTCGTCGGCTCTTTGCGTGACCGTATGGCCGGGCAAGATATTGCGCTCAATGTCGTGGTCAATCCTTATCGTCCAGCAACGGATACACCGGAAGGTATCCAAATGACTGTGGATGCTTTGGCGGCAGCGGCTGGACTTCAATTACACGGTATTGTCGATAATGCCAATTTACTCGAATTAGATAACCAGCCACATCTGATTGATACGCTGCCGATTGTTGCGCGAGCTAGTCAACTGACTGGTTTGCCGCTTCTTTTCGCCACGACTTTAGGTCGCAATGAACTATTGATTCAAGCCTTCGAACGGCTTGCAGCGGTGGCAAAAGAGTCGCCAGCAGCCCTTGCGGCAACGAAACTCCCGATCCTGACCATGACTCGGAGTATTCACTATCCGACTGATCCGTTTGCCCTGGTTTGAATCTAAAAGTCCGGCAAAATGTCCGGCGAAATGATTGTATACAGGTTGCGACACTGCGTGTAGAAGCCTATAATCGGTATAGTGTTTGGTTGAGAATCAAATTAAATAATTCATATTATGCAACTTAAGCGTCTGATTTTAGCTCCCTCAGTGAAAGGAGAATTCATGGCAAGAACCGAATTCAACATCGAATTGTGCAAAGGCTGTGGCCTTTGTGTTTCTGTTTGCCCGCAAAAGATCATTGCGTTGCGCAAAGACATTTTAAATAGCAAAGGCTTTCACCCCTCGGGCGTAGAAGATATGGATCGGTGCACTGGCTGTACGATTTGCGCCACGATTTGTCCCGATTGTGTCATTACCGTTTATCGTTAAATAAGAGGAGGACAATCTAATGTCCAATCGCGTCTTGATGAAGGGCAATGAAGTTATTGCCGAAGCCGCTGTACGTGCCGGTTGCCGTCATTATTTTGGTTACCCGATCACTCCCCAGACTGAAGTCATGCATTATATGGCGACGCGGATGGCTGAGGTCAACGGTACGATGTTGCAGGCAGAAAGCGAAGTCGCAGCGATCAATATGGTCTATGGCGCAGCAGCTGCTGGGGCACGAGTTATGACCACGAGTTCCAGCCCGGGAATCAGCCTCAAGCAAGAAGGCATATCGTACATTGCAGGTGCAGAATTACCGGCAGTAGTGGTCAACGTTGTTCGCTCCGGGCCAGGTCTTGGTGGTATTTTACCAGCACAAGGTGACTATTTTCAGGCAACAAAAGGCGGCGGCCACGGTGACTATCGCAACATTGTGCTCGCTCCAGCGAGTATCCAAGAACTCTATGAATTAACGGTTGAAGCGTTCAATTTATCCGATCGCTATCGCATGCTGACAATGATTCTTGGCGACGGCGCCCTCGGCCAGATGATGGAACCTGTCGAGTTTCGTGATGTCGAACCGATCGAAAATGTCGCAAAGCCTTGGGCTTTAACTGGCCGCAAAGGTCGTTCCGAACACAATACGGTGACCTCAATTTATATCGAAGCCGATGTCATGGAAGCTTTCAATAATAAATTGCAAGCTAAGTATGCAAAAGTAACTGAAAATGAAATCCGAGTTGAATGTGTTGACTGTGAAGAACCCGAGATTATATTGACCGCCTTCGGATTGGTCAGCCGAATTTGCCGCAATGTCATGCAACTCGCGGCTAAAGAAGGGATCAAAGTCGGCTTGATTCGACCGATCACCCTCTGGCCTTTTCCTTCCCAAACCTATGCTGAAATTGCAGCAAAACCTTCCGTCAAAGCCTTCCTTGATCTCGAACTCAATTGTGGTCAAATGGTCGAGGATGTCAGATTGGCAGTCAATGGGGCCAAACCAGTCCATTTCCATGGCCGAACCGGTGGCAACTTGCCGACCCAACATGAAATTCTTGAGCACATTCGAACACTTGCGGGGAGGAATGCCTGATGAAACCAGTATTTACCCGCACGACGGGTTTAACCGACAAGCCGTTTCACTATTGCCCAGGCTGTACACATGGGATTATTCATCGCTTGATTGCCGAAGTTATGGTTGAAATGAATATCCTTGATACGACGATTGGGGTATCCCCAGTCGGTTGCACCTACAATAATTATGAATACTTTGCCTGCGATATGATACAAGCCGCTCACGGCCGTGCACCGGCAGTTGGGACAGCGATCAAACGGGTCCATCCAGAGAATATGGTTTTCACATATCAAGGTGACGGTGACCTTGCTGCGATTGGCGCTGCTGAAATTGTTCATGCTGCGGCACGCGGTGAGAAAATTTCAACATTTTTTGTGAACAACGCTGTTTACGGGATGACCTCTGGTCAAATGGCTCCGACAACGTTGATTGGACAAGTCACAACGACATCACCTTTTGGACGGCGACCTGAATTTGAAGGCTACCCCATTAATGTCTCAGAAATGATTGCTACCTTGCGCGGTGCGGTTTACGTCGAACGCGTTGCAGTCAATGATTTTTCTCATATAACCAAAGCAAAAAAAGCAATCAAGAAGGCGTTTCGAGTTCAACAGGAAGGCCTCGGCTTCTCAATGGTTGAGATACTTTCGACCTGCCCGACCAATTGGGGTAAAGATCCGGTCGCTTCCTTACGTTGGATGGAAGATGCGATGTTTAAACAATACCCCCTTGGCATTTACCGTGGCCAGGATCTGGAGGTCTGATCATGCAAGATGTTTCAATTGTGATTGCTGGTTTTGGTGGCCAAGGGATTTTGTCGGCAGGTAAGTTTATTGCGACAGCAGCCTTGCTTGAAGGTCGCGAAGTATCGTGGTTTCCCTCGTATGGCCCAGAAATGCGCGGTGGCACGGCAAACTGCAGTGTCGTCATCTCTGACTTGCCGATCGGTTCGCCGGTCATCAATGATGCGGATGTGCTGATCGTGATGAATGGCCCCTCACTTGATCGCTTTATTTCGCATGTCAAACCAGGTGGTCTAGTCATTGTGGACAGTTCACTTGTCCTTAACATCCCTGATCGCAAGGATATTTCACTATATCGCATCCCGGCCTCAACCCTAGCTGTCGAAGCTGGGAACATTACGTTCGCCATTATTTATCTGTTGGGCTGTTTAGCTAAGCAGTCTGGTTGTATTCAACGCGAATCTTTCGAAGCGGCATTAACAGATGCCTTGCCGACACGTCATCATCACCTGATCCCCAAGGAAATGGCTGTTTTTGATATTGGTGGCACATTTCTCAACGAAAATTAAACATAACCCACAAGACACATTCAATAAATTGTTACACAGTAACAAAAGGCGGGTAATTCCGCCTTATGTTGTTGTGCAACACCTCATATCGGGTATAATGTTTATGACAGAAAACACGGTATAAATGCCCACCACTTTGAATTTGCCCCACCAACAATTTAATCTGACGTGAGCAGGTGATTTTTATGGATCAGGCATTTTTATTCAATAATGGTCTGGATTACATGAGCTATAATCTGCTTGGGTCATTTCCAGAGCCGGACTTTGAAGGTCAGTCCGGCTATCGTTTTGCTGTTTGGGCGCCCCATGCGCGCCATGTTGCGATTGCTGGTAATTTTAACAAGTGGAGCTCCGCGACAGATCCAATGACTCGCCTCGGAACGACGGGGATTTGGACTGGCTTCGTACCAGGTGTTAAACAGGGCGACATTTATAAATACGCCGTGACGACACCCTATGGGCACACTGAATTAAAAGCCGATCCCTTTGCACGGACGAGCGAATTGCGCCCGAATACTGCATCGATTTTGTATGATGCCAACGATTATAGTTGGCACGATGACGCTTGGATGAGCAGTCGACCGGATGCCCTCAGTGAGTTTCCCTTGAATATTTATGAAGTGCATCTGGGTTCTTGGAAGACAAAACCAGATGGCGAATTCATGAATTATCGCGAGTTAGCAATCGAATTGGCAGATTATTTAACCGAAATGGGCTATAACACGGTCGAACTGATGCCCGTTTCAGAGCACCCCCTCGATGCCTCATGGGGCTATCAGGTGACTGGCTATTATAGTGTCACCCGTCGCTTTGGCACCCCAGCAGACTTCAAATTCTTCATCGATCACTTACACCAAAAAGGTATCCGAGTCATCCTGGATTGGGTCCCCGCCCATTTTCCACGCGATGCCTTTGGTCTGGCAAAATTCGACGGTACGCCCTTGTACGAATATGCTGATGCTAGGATGGGTGAGCACAAAGAATGGGGTACGCTCGTTTTTGACTTTGCTAAGAAAGAGGTAGTTTCGTTTTTAGCATCGAATGCCTTTTTCTGGCTCAAAGAATTCCATCTTGATGGCTTGCGGGTCGATGCTGTGAGCAGTATGTTGTACCGCAATTATGGCCGCACCGAATACTTGCCGAATGTATACGGCGGGACCGAGAATATCGAAGCGATTGAGTTTTTGCGCCATTTAAATGGTACGATCCGCGTGCAACTACCAGGTGTTCTGATGGTCGCCGAAGAGTCAACGTCATGGCCGCATGTCACCGAACGCCCAGAACAAGGTGGTCTCGGTTTTACGCATAAGTGGAACATGGGTTGGATGCACGACACCCTCGATTACATGAGCCGCGAGTATGTTTATCGCCGCTGGCATCAGAGCCAACTGTCTTTTTCGCTGATGTATGCTTTTTCAGAACGCTTTATCTTGCCGTTCTCCCACGACGAAGTGGTTCATGGTAAGCGTTCGCTGCTCGACCGCATGCCAGGCGATTTGTGGAAAAAATTCGCTAATTTACGGACGCTGTATACCTATTATATGGCGCATCCTGGCGGTAAACTTATGTTTATGGGAGGGGAATTCGGCCAATTTATCGAATGGCGATTCTATGAGCAGCTCGAATGGTTTCTCCTCGATTATTCCAATCATCAAACGATGCAACAGTTTGTCAAAAGCTTAAACCAACTGTATCTCAAACACGATGCCTTTTGGGCAAACGACCATGACTGGACTGGTTTTCAGTGGATTAGCGCTGATGATGCGGATAACAGTGTTTACACGTTTGTGCGCAAGTCCAGTTCAAGCGGTGAGGAATTGCTAACAGTCGTCAATCTCACACCCAACCCTTTGCCGGATTACACCTTTGGGGCACCATCACAGGGCACATATTCCTTACT
>JAQUDJ010000002.1:160956-166099 GCA_028685755.1 Eubacteriales bacterium
GCCAACGCGATTTTCCAAAACAGTGAATTTATCGACAGCTATGACCCGAAACATGTCGTGATCTTGTCCGGCGACCACATTTACAAAATGAACTACGCCAAAATGATTATGTCACATATCCGCGAAAACGCAGACGCAACAATCGCTGTTTTTGAAGTCCCGTGGGAAGAAACGAATCGCTTTGGCATTATGAATACCGATGCGAATAATGTCATCACCGAATTCGAAGAAAAACCCACAAATGCGAAGAGCAATCTTGCATCAATGGGCGTTTACGTCTTTAAGTGGGAATCCCTGCGTAAGAAATTATTCGAAGACGAAGCTGTGGTAGATTCCAGCCATGACTTTGGCAAAAATATCATTCCAAACATGTTAGCCGAAAACCAGAAAATGATCGCCTATCGTTTTTCCGGATATTGGAAAGATGTTGGGACGATTGATAGCCTCTGGGAAGCCAACATGGATCTACTCGACCAGCCAGAAGAAATCAATTTGATGGATCGTTCCTGGCGTATTTACAGCCGCAACCCGGTCAAACCAGCCCATTATATTGCTAAAGGTGGTCGCGTGATCAACAGCGCTTTGACTGACGGTTGCAATATTTATGGTACGGTTGAACACTCTGTCTTATCGAACAGCGTCACTGTCGAAAAAGGGGCCATTGTCCGCGATTCGATCTTGATGCCGGGGGTCACTGTTCAGGCAGGTGCCTTAGTGGACAAGTGTATCGTCGGAATCAATACCATAATCGGCAAAAACGCCCGCGTCGGTGCCAGTATCGAAGGCGAATGCAAATACACCAACAAGAAACTTTGCTCTAATGGCATCACCGTCTTTGAACGGGGTCTCAAGATCCGCGACGGCGTCAGTATTCCCGGGGATTGCATGGTTGAAAAGGCCGATGATATTGATTCGGACGAATTCATCGAATATGCTTTCCGAGTTCATTAAGTAGTCGCGCGATAGGAGGCAAGACACATGTTTATTGATGCAATGGGCTTAATCCTGGCTGATAATAAGAAAATCCACCTTGGAGAACTTTCTCGTCCGCGGGCCCTCGCGGCCATACCGTTTGCCGGTCGATATCGAATCATCGACTTTATGCTGTCCAATATGGTCAACTCCGGGATCACTAATGTCGGTGTTGCCGCCATGCACAAATATAAATCGCTGATGGACCACATCGGAACGGGTAGTTCGTGGGACTTGGACCGCAAAAAACAGGGCTTACAAATCCTCCCGCCGTACATCAATTCATCCAACACCGAATCAACATTAGAAGGCGATGACCTCGCCGGCCTACTGGACTTTCTCCAGGCTGACTCTCACAAACATGTCATCCTCGCGAACTCCAACGTCATTTTTAACACAACCTTTGTTGACCTCGTCACGCGTCATGAGGACTCCGGATCGGACATTACGGTGTTATACAACCGAGATGGTATTCGCTATGGTTCGCCTAGTGTCATTCTTGAAATTGACCGCAAAGGTCTCGTCCAGGACATGATGATCAACCCAGCTAAGCCCAACAGCAATCGCTGTTCAATGGGCGTCATCGTCATCGGCCGTGAACTTCTGCTCGATCTCGTCAGCGAAATGGTCGCTCGCGGTGAACACGATTTCTCAGTCGAGAAATTGATTAAACGCTACGACCAGTTCAAAGTTCGTGGCTTAGAATACAAAGGTGCTGTGTTGCGGATCAATTCCGTGCCGACCTATTTCAACGCCACCATGAAGATCCTCGAAGAAGATATTCGCGAGGAACTCTTCAATCCAGACCTCCCCGTTTACACCAAGGTCAAAGACGAAGCGCCAACCCTATATGACGAGAACAATGACGTCAGCAATAGTGTCATTTCTGATGGTTGCCGGATCCTCGGCTCAGTCACCAACAGCATGATTTTCCGTGGTGCTACCATTTCACGCCACGCAGTCATCAAAAACAGCATCATCATGCAAGATGTGTATGTTTCCGAGGGAGTCATCCTTGAAAATGTCATCATAGACAAAAAATGCGTCATTCGCCCAGGGATTAAACTCTTAGGTCAGGCTGACTACCCGGTTGTAATCGGTAAGGGGGCGATCGTTTGAAAGTCCTGCTCGTCACATCTGAATTAGCCCCCTTAGCAAAAGCAGGTGGTCTCGGCGATGTCGCCGGTGCTTTGCCACAGCGTTTGCGCAATATTGATGTCGATGTTCGCTGCGTTTTGCCGCTCTACAAACAAGTCAAGGACAAATACAGTGAAAAACTGCAGTTCTTGAATTGGCGGATGGTTCGCATGGGCTGGCGCACTTTATATTGTGGACTTTACCAGATGGACTTCAATGGCGTGCCGATCTATTTTATCGATAATGAATATTACTTCGGCCACAGCCAGCTTTACCTCGAATACACTTTCGATGTCGAACGATATAGCTTTTTTCAGCGGGCTGTTCTTGAGGTTCTCGGCGAATCGATGGATTTTGAACCAGACGTCATTCATTGCAATGATTGGCAGGCTGGCATGATCCCCGCCCTCCTCGAAGCGCATTACCGGCCGTATGGCAAATTCAATAACGTGCGGACTGTCTTTACCATTCATAACCTCAAATATCAAGGGATCCATGGCTTTGATTTCATCGCAGATATGATGGAATTGCCGGATCGGATTATGTCGGAATATGGCGTGCTTAAAGATGGCGTACCGAATTTCATGAAAGCCGGTATCGTCTATGCTGATCGCGTGACGACTGTCTCGCCATCATATGCCGGGGAAATCATGACCGACTACTTTGGCGAGGGTCTGAATTGGCTACTCCAAAGCATGTCCTACAAGGTCAGTGGCATCCTGAATGGCATTGATGTTGATGCGTATGATCCATCGACCGACAAATACATTCCCAAAAACTATACGCGTGAAAACATGACCGGCAAAGCAGCCTGCAAAGCAGCGCTCCAAAAAGAACTTGGCTTAACCGTCGACGCCAAAGCCCCTTTAGCCGTAATGATTTCTCGGCTTGTCGACCAAAAGGGCGTCGACCTCCTGCTGCGCGTCATGGATGAGATGCTCGATGATGGTATCCAAGTCGCGGTTTTAGGTACGGGAGATCCGGAATTCGAACATCGCTATTGGCACATGGGTGCCTTCCGTGCTGGCAAACTCGCCGTGCGACTCGAATTTGACCAAGCCTTGTCACATCGGATGTATGCAGGCGCCGATATGTTCTTAATGCCATCGCTGTTCGAGCCGTGTGGGTTGTCACAGATGATATCCATGCGCTATGGGACGATTCCTGTGGTCCGCGAGACGGGTGGCTTGAAAGATACCGTGACCCCATTTGATGTCGTCACCGGCGAAGGAAACGGTTTCTCGTTTCCCAATATCAATGCCCATGACTTCCTTTATTTAACCAAGTTTGCCGCCGATATCTTCCGCGACGAACCGAAGCAGTGGAAAAAACTCATGGATAACGCGATGCGTGGGGATTATTCCTGGGACAAGTCAGCACTCCAATACAAAGACCTCTTTGCAGACCTGATTGCTCAAGGCTGAACAGGCCACGATGAGGATATTTCATCAAAGTCGATTAAGCCGGTATCGCCACCCATATGGGGCGCGACCGGCTTTATCTATGGTCAAGCTTGCAGTCAGCTTGACACCACAAGCTGAAGATAAAAGCGACGTAACAGGCGTATTTCTGTGTTATGCCTACGGTTTGCATCAGTTTATGGAAAGCCGACAACGAATGACTGTCCGAGCGCCAGATTCAAATGCTTCTACTACGCCTCATCTGTCCGGTACGCTGATTCATTCAGACCAGCCCGATCCAACAGACTTTGAATCCGAACTCAATTTGCCTTCAGAACCTGGTCTGTTTTTTTATTGGTTTGAAATTCATATGGGCGAAGAGCGCCTTTACTATACATGTGATTTGTATGGTGATGGCAGTGGCTGGATCGGTCAGCATCGGCCTCATTTTCAAGCTGGTGAAGCTCATCATCCCCATCCGTTCCAAATTACTCTGTTTGATCCTCATTTTACGGTGCCGGAATGGATGATTGGTGGAGTAATCTATCAGATTTTTCCTGATCGCTTTCATCGCGACACGAATTTTTCACCAAATCGCTTTGCACAGCATGGCGAAAATCGGCCAGAACGACTTTATCATCTCGATTGGCACGAAGACGTAGATATACAAGGCCATCCAGATACCGGCTATATAGCCTGTGACTTTTTTGGTGGCTCATTAGCAGGAATAACCGAAAAACTCGATTATTTGCAACAATTAGGGGTCACGATCCTTTACCTCAATCCGATTTTTCAAGCACGTTCGAATCATCGCTATGACACCGGTGACTACGAGCATGTCGATCCCTTGCTCGGGACGAATGCTGATCTGATGGCGTTGTGTCGCGATGCAAGGTTGCATGGAATTCGCGTCATTTTGGATGGTGTATTTAGTCATACGGGTGCAGATAGCCGCTATTTCAATAAATACGGCCGATATTCGGATGTCGGTGCCTATCAAGAAATGCAAGGACAAGGGATCTCACCGTATTCGAGCTGGTATACCTTCCATCACAAGGGTGGTGATTTGTTTTATGACTCGTGGTGGGGCTTTCCAGATTTGCCCAATGTCAGCGAACATGACCTGCGTTTCCGCGATTATATTACTGGCCAAAACGGCATTTTGCGGATGTGGTTGCGTCGCGGTGTTAGTGGCTTTCGCCTCGATGTCTCAGATGAATTGCCAGACCGCTTTTTGCGTGAAATTCGCCGTTGCATCCATGAAGAGAACGCTGATGCCGCAATAATTGGTGAAGTATGGGAAGATGCTAGCCACAAAATCAGCTACGACCAATATCGTGACTTTCTCTTTGGTCGGACCCATGACAGCATCATGGGGTATCCCTTTCAAAAGGCACTTTTAGATTGGCTTTGTTTTCACGCCTCGACAGCACAAGCGATCAACCAACTCGAAACCGTGCGCGAAAATTATCCCTTGCAGTCGTTTTATAGCAGTATGAATTTGATATCCACCCATGATATTCCACGTGCGATCACTGTGTTAGCAGGTATCCCTGACCCGGGTCATCGTGAAATCCAAGCAAAAACAAGTTTGTCTGCCTCTGCGCGTCAACGCGGCCTCCTGCAAATGCGAC
>JAQUDJ010000010.1:0-32852 GCA_028685755.1 Eubacteriales bacterium
CCCGATGATCAGCTAGAGCTCCTACGAATCAGTGGCTTTTTCCATGATGTCGGCAAAATTGGCACAGGGGATGATATCCTTGCGAAATCAGAACGTTTAAACGATGCCGAATATGATGAAATCAAAAAACATCCGTTAAAGGGTGCACAAATTCTGTCAGCTGTTTATATGTTCAAACAAGTTGTACCGATTGTTTTGTCTCACCATGAACGAATCGACGGTCAAGGCTATCCACAAGGTTTGGTTGGCGAACAAATCCCCTTGCTTTCTCGGATCATCACGGTTGTTGATGCCTTTGATGCCATGACATCCGATCGACAATATCGTTCGCGTATGGATATGGCTATTGCCAAGAGTCAGCTTATTCAAGGCAAAGGCACACAATTTGACAGCGCCATTGTGGATGCTTTTGTTCAATTGCTCGATCATTACGATGATATAGTTTTGGAGATGGATTCAAAGAAAATCGGATTATCAGACCCTTATGAATCGATGTTGGGGTATAATCAAAGTGTAGCCATTTCATCTGAGCGAGGCGAAGCTTATGTTTTCAGAACGGCGACTGACGGACGCTTACCAGAAAGCCCGGATCGAGTACTTTGACGAAAAAAGCCGATATATTTTCTTTTCGGATTGTCACCGCGGTGACAACAGCTTGTCCGATGAATTCGCCCGCAACCAGAATATATATCAATATGCGTTAGCCCATTATTACTATAACGGTTACACCTATATCGAAGCTGGCGACGGCGACGAACTCTGGGAACATGCGCAGTTTAAACATATTCGTACTGCGCATAGTGATATTTTTCACACCTTACAGCACTTTCATGAAGAAGATCGCCTGATTATGCTCTACGGCAATCACAATATGGTGTTGCGTAATCGTGATTTTGTCCGTCGCAATTTTCATTATTACTACGATGAATATAACGACGAAGAGAAAGATTTGTTTTTGGGTCTTGAGCCATGCGAAGCCGTCGTCCTCAAGCACAAACAAACTGGCCAAGAAATTCTCACCGTCCATGGCCATCAGGGTGACCTGATGAATGATCAGCTTTGGTTCATTTCGATGCTCATGATGCGTTATTTTTGGCGTCTGATGCATATCATTGGCTTTCAAAATCCAGCAAGCCCCGCCAAGAATGTCAACAAACGCCACAAAATTGAGCGTTTATACAACAAGTGGATCGAGCATTCCCGCATGATGCTGATTTGCGGTCATACACATCGGCCTAAATTTCCCAAAGCCGATGATCTGCCTTATTTCAACACCGGTTGCTGCATCCATTCTCGGGGAATAACGGGCGTTGAAATCGATGGCGGTCAGATTATGCTGATTGAATGGCGGATCCGTGCCGATAAAGAAGGTGTGTTGCGAATTGCTCGTAAAGTGATTCGCGGACCTGAAGCAATCGAGAAGTTCGACCTCAATAGGAAGTGATCTCATGCACAGCAAAATCCGTAAACTTTCACTCATGTTGGCGAGCCTGATTTTCAGCTTTACACTTTCAGCTTGTTCGCTGGTGCCGAGTAATAATTCACCAAACGACAATCCCAACCAGACAACGAGCGAGCAACAAAATCCCGACCCATCAGCTTCAGGTCTCCAACCGACTAATTCAGATCCGGGTGCTACACCGTCTGGTGATAATAACGAGCTTCCCACGCTAAACACGCTAGCCGAATATTTCCCGCTCTTGCCGGATGTCTTTTATGACTACGGAGGCAGTGGTAATGAATACGTCCCGATGACGGTCTGGACTGAATATATTTCGGCAGATACGATCCAGTTTTCGCAAAATAACGGGGGTACAGAAGTTCACCGCCTTTACCAGATTAAAGACGGACAGGTTTTATTAATCCGCAGTTTAGCAGAAATTTATGTGAGCGAAGACTTGCGGGATCTGCCATCAGAAATGTATCCCGAAGTGATTCTCCAAGAACCTTTAGAAGTGGGTACAACGTGGGCGGTTGATGGTCAACAACGATCAATTAGCGCGACCGATGTTCGGATAACGACCCCTGCCGGTACATTTTTTACAATTGAAGTCACAACTGAGGACGAGGATACAACAACTAGGCAGTATTATGCTCCTGGAATAGGGCTGGTCAAAATGACAGTTACTGGCGATTACGAAATCGAGCAGTGGCTGATATCACGCCGCGAGCCGCTTTTTCGGACTGTACCGCTGACCCTATATTATGGTCGACTGACTCAAACTGACTCAGAAATCCTGACAACGACGATCGATGCAGAATATCGGACCAATTTGGGGCTAAAAGAGCAACTCACCCGGTATTTTAGGGAGCCCGCTCTCCCTAATATGCCGGCTTTGATGAGTCAACATACAATAATCAATGCGATTCAATATGATCCGGCATCAGGAATTGCTGTGATCGATTTCTCGTCTGAATTTGTGACTGAAATGAATGCTGGCTCGAGTTTTGAAAGTGTGATTATTCGTTGCATTGTGAATACAGTCGGCATAGCCTATGGCACGGAAAAAGTTATCATCAACATTGAAGGACGGCCTTACGAATCTGGCCATATCGCACTTGGGCCAGGTGAATATTTTGGCGTCGATACAACCGATGTCATCCTCGTTGATTCAGATAATTAACGAATAATATGAGCAATAGTCGATGCCTTTTTGGGCAAAATAGTGTATTTTTGTGAGTTTGTTTTCGCTTTACGCTACAATAATGCCCAAATCTCAACCAAAATAAAAATATATTTTCATTCAAATGAACATATGCCCTCATCTAATTGACACTCGAATTTTGCATGTCAATAATTGTTTCGTATAGTCTCATTTCAACTACAACTGGAGGATATTTTAATGGACGTCGAAAAGGAACTGTCAGCCTTAAAAGCGCGCGTTGACGAATTGCCAGGCGCCGAAAACAAGCTCTCAATGGTCGTTTTCTCAGGGGACCTCGACAAACAAATCGCAGCCATGATCATCGCCACGGGAGCCGCAGCGATGGGCATGAAAGTGGTCATGTTTTTTACCTTCTGGGCGACCGCCGCACTTCGTGATCCGGCCAAAAAAGTGTCCGGCAAAAATCTAATGGGTAAAATGTTTGGCTTTATGCTGCCAAAAGGTCGTAACAACCTCAAATTATCTCAGATGCATATGGCTGGTGCCGGCACGGCGATGATCAAAAGCTTGATGAAAAAGAAAAACGTTGCCAGTATGGATCAGCTCTATGAAATTGCTGCGATGCTCGGCATCGAATTCAAGATCTGTGAAATGTCGATGGATCTGATGGAAATGAAACGCGAAGAGATGATCGAGTATCCCAATATGGAATATTGCGGTGTTGCGACATTCTTAGCGAATGCGAAAGAATCTGCCGTTCAGCTGTTCATCTAATCGTGGCATCCCATTTAGTTGTTTTTACTCTGTGCGTTTATCAAACCACTAAAATTAATAAAATATATGGAGGAACCGATCATGGCTGATTACACTGCTGTCAAAACATTCGATTACAAAGGTTTACCTTGCCCAATGCCGATTGTCAAAATGAGCCAAGAAATTTCCCGGATCGCTGTTGGCGAAGTTGGTGAAGTCCTCTCAACTGATCCAGGATCAATTGCCGACTTCCCAGCATGGGCTAAAACCACTGGCCACCAAGTGCTCGATATCGTTCAAGAACCTGGCCTGATCAAAATTTACGTCAAACGTGTGAAGTGAGGAGAATCGGATGGCGCTTCTGAGCATGCTGTCCATGATTCCATTCGCGCTGAATGCTGCAACTGCTGAAACCCTCGCTGCAGATGCCGCCCAAGTCGTCGATGCCGTCGCCGAAGCATCCGTTGTTGCTGAACCGACCGGATTTGGAATAGTTTTGGACAAAATTGAATATTTTATCTTGATCCCTTGGGTCTATCTTTCGATTGCATTCATGATCTTTGGTATTATCTATCGGCTTGTTTCAATCTACCGGGCACCCAAGACCCCGTTTTCACTTAAAATTTACTCCTCCAAAAAGGAATCGCCGCTGAGTGCCTGGAATGACACCTTTATGTTGCCCCAGGTTCGCCGCAACAAGCCCTTTTTCTGGATAAGTTTGATGATCTTTCATATCTCCGGCGTCTTGTTGATCCTCGGCCACCTCGATATTCTGCCAACCATCAGCATCCTTTCTGAAGATTCTAAGCACATGATCGGTGCCGGTTTAGTTGGTGTTGGCTTCACGTTGCCACTCTTTCATTTTCTTTTCCGTCGCTTCAAAACCCCGATCCGTGAAATCACGGTACCAGCTGATTTTCTGCTGATCGTGCTTGTCCTGTTCTTAGCTTTGTTCGGCGATATGATCAGCTGGGGCAATTCCTGGACCGCTAACGGCTTTATTACGACCAAACAGAAATTTGCCGAATATTTCCAAGCACTGGCAACCTTCAATTTTGAGAATCCCCGTTATTATATTTGGAGCCCGCATTACCATTTCCTTGTCATCCATGTTGCATTAGCTAATCTTTTCTTCATGCTTGTACCATTTTCCAAGATCGTCCATGCCTTCTTCGCCATGCCGATCAATAAGCTGAGGAGGAAATAAGATGGATCTGCAACAACAATACGAGCTCGAAAAATTATTCAAGACTAAACTGCATCAGGCGATGCGCTTTTATCTTGAAACTTGCACCCACTGCGGCCTTTGTGTCGATTCGTGCCATGTTTACAATTCAATGCCTGAACTCCGTTATACTGCGGTTGGCCGATCTGAAGTTGTCCGCAAGATCTTCATCAAATACTTTAAAATGCAGGGCAAAATTGCGCCTTGGCTCGGTGAAACAATGGAAATGGACGAATTTGTCCTCGACAAATTCTATGAAGCCGCGTTCTCCTGCACCGGTTGCCGTCGCTGCATGGTACATTGCCCATTTGGCATTGATACCCAGCAGATTATGTCGATCGCTAAACTCTTACTAGTTGGTGCTGACAAAGAACCTAAAATCCTATCCATGTTATCTGACATGTCAATCAACAAAGGTGAACAGGTCGAAGAATCTCGCGCACAATATGCAGAAGCAATTAAAAATATTGAACCGGAAGTTGAAGCGATTTGGCCGACGCCCCCAGGCAAGAAAACCATACCGTTAGAAGTCGAACATGCAGATGTCTTGTACGTCGCCCTCTCTGGCAAACATTCGATCATTTCAGCCGCTGCGATCTTCAACGCTGCGGATATCAATTGGACGCTCAGCTCCTTTGAAGCCGTCAATTTTGGCGCATTTCTCGGGGATCCCCAGCGCACCAAAAAAATCGGCAATCGGATAATTGCAGAAGCAACTCGCCTCAAAGTCAAAACCGTGGCGATTGTCGAATGTGGTACCGCCTTCCGGATTATGAAACAGCAGTTTGGTAAATTACCTTTTGAGGTTGTGACCTTTGTCGAATTAATTGCAAAGTACCACCAAGAAGGAAAAATCAAACTTAATAAGGTCATGACGGAAAAGGTTACTTATCACGATCCGTGTCAGATCGCTCGCAATGCGGGTGTCTATGAGGCCCCTCGTTACATTTTGAACCAGCTTTCAGATGACTTTGTGGATATGATCCCGAATCGTGAAGAGAACTGGTGCTGTGGCGGCGGTGGAGGGCTAGTTGCAGCGGGCGATTTTGAATTCCGGATGAAATCATCGAAGGTCAAAGCTGACCAGATGAAAAAGACCGGCGCAACCGTTGTGGCGACCGCTTGCGAGAATTGCCATTCACAATTACACGATGTTTGTGGTTATTACAACACCAATCAACATGTCGAATTCATCTCACATCTAGCAGCCCAAGGTCTAGCAAAGTAATCTAGTTTCGGTTAGCTGCATCAAGAGCCTGCTGAATTTTTCTAACGGGTTCCGTTAAAAGGTGCAAAATCAAAAAAATATCCTATTCACAAGATAAGTCGCATTTGACAAACAAGTGCGGCTTATCTTTATATTCTGGCATTTCAGACATTATCTTATAGAATTTCTATTATTTCTCAATACAAATCGCAACGTGAAATATAGCAAGAATACGCGCATTCTTGATAATAATTATATCGCGAAATATATCGTGAATTGTTATGTGAATTATCTAACAATGGGGTTATAATGTTCTAGTAAGCACTGACGTTATTGGATTTCCTGTCAATAATAATTTACATCACATCATCATTATAAAGTAATAAAATTAGGATGTAAACTTTATAGAGAATTTTTGGAGGTAATCATGGAGCCGTTGATACCGAGAAGACAGGACCTGGTTAAGGTCGATTGGAAGATTTCCAGAGAACTTAAAGGGTTGATTAGTGAATACTCCAAGTACACAAATTATCCTGAAGAGGAGATTATCGAAAAGTTCATCAGCGAGATTAACAAGGACTCTGCTTTTCTCGAATGGGTGAAAAGCAAGAGGTTTACAAAACGGGCCAAACGTTACATATCACATGAAATTGCCCCGGAACCTCAAATCAATCTAAACGATGGAAAAATGGCAACGAAAAGGATTTCCACACGCAAAAAGAAGTCCTCGTCTTCGGCTGACAAGGACGTTCCAGGAAACTTTTTACTTGAAGAGGACGAAGATTATATTGATTCCGAATCTTAACAACAGTCTTGAGGGCAACTGGTATGAGAAAACGAAGCAGACTAATAAAGACCGACGAAATAAACGTTGTTTGTCACGGGCCATTCGGAGATGATGTCCTCCTTGCGAGAGACACGGAATACCCCGTTTTGTCTGATGACCAGTTTCGAAAGAAATATCGGCATTATGTTTTTAAGCCGGCATCTATTGAGATTGATGGAAAAGAACTTGAAATCCAGTTGAATTTTTGTAACGACACATTTTGTGACAATTACTTCCTTGAACAACACAGATTTTCAAAACTGAAAGGGAAACCATCCAGATATAAGATGGATGGGCAGAGCGATGATACCCGACTAAAGTGTAATAGTGTTTCTTACTTGGCACACCCGCTGTATCCGATACCTCACAACACTTCATTGATTTCAAATTGGTCGGTAGCCGAGGAGATAAAAAGGCTTCTCGTCCTTGAAACAATAATCCCTGATATCAAGATATATGAGTTTCATCATCCAGGATGTAGCAATGCTGCGGCCAACCCTCTTGATAACATTGACCTGTTTTACAGAAAGGGAATCACTACGGGTAAGTGTCGCAAATATCAATGTAAGGAATGCATGAAGTCGACCAATGTTCGGCCTGAATTACATGAACGTCATAATTTTCGCCAAAAAAGAAATGATGTTTTAGTGCCCTTAATGACCCAGTTGTTTACCAAGAACAACGTTAAGGGGATGATGGAAAATCTTGATATGGGTGCCAGCACCTTCTATCACAAACTCGAATGGCTTTACCGAAAATGCCTGGAATTCAACGCGATATATGAAGCAGGTCCCTTAAAGTCGAAGACCTTTGATGAACTATGGTTAAACACCGACTCTTTGATTTATAACCTGAACAATATCCGAATGAGAGGGCATGGGGTATATAACCCCAAAAACAAACTTGATAAGCTGCCGGCAACCAATATCATCGGTAGCGCCGATTTAAAATCTGGATACGTGTTCAGGCTTGATATCGCATATGATTCCAAGGTTTCGCTTGAGCAAATTGAGGAGGATACGAAAAATTTCCATTGCGACCATTCAAACTTCTTTTTGCGAAAAAACGAAAGACTATCATACCCTTTCTGCCCACAACCCCCAACGGCCCATGACACCCAAAGCATTGCAGAATATATGAAGGAGCTGGAATCCTTTAATTATAGGAAAAACTATGTTCCGGGTTCTCATGTCAAAATGCAGTATACAGCTGCTGCCCATTATTTTTTACTGAATAAGACTTTGAAAGTGAAGCAGTATTACTTTGTATCTGATAACGACAGCACTTTGCAATCTGCCATTTTTAAAATATTTGCAAAGCATTTTTCAGACGGTTATGCTGATTATTTCGTTTGCCAAACGGACAAGACTCAAACTCTCCAGGAAGCATATAACAATTCACGAAATGCTCGTACAGAACTTCTTGAATGGGCTGCAACTAATGGAGTTAAGACCCGCAGCATATGGGAAAAGGCTAAGGCCAAACTTCATGAAGATTTGAAATCCCATAAATTTTATAATGAAAAGACTGTCAACGGGCATCTTGTATACTCAATGGGAAGCAACCCTATTAAGCATCCCCTCCCGAGCCTTGATGAAGGCATACGCAAAATCAATTTGATTAATTTCACACAGCATTACAGTACAAAAGAACTTGCCGACTTGATTATTCAAGTAAACAGCAGGGCCATAAACAACGCATTTCAACTTATTCATCGAAAAATTTCCTTACTTGAAAGGCCGCTGGTGACGTCGCGAGGCGATGGGAAAAGCTACATTTATGCCAATTACAACCCCCGGTACGCCATGCAGATTCTGACCATTTTCCGCACATATTACAATTTCTGCAAGACAATGAAATATGCTGGTGTCAAAATGACACCGGCTCAAAGGCTTGGATTGACAAACAAAGTGTTTGATATCAAGGAGATTATTTTTTTGGATTGATGTCAAATCCATGGCAAATTATCGCTGTGAAAATTGAAAGTGATATCTACGCTTAATACTATAATAAATTATTTGATTATAATAGAATTGTAAATAATGGTCAGACTGCACGAAATCGGTCGCTAAGTTTAAGTTTGCAATTGACGGATATGCGAATGTTTTAGGAGTCAGCATGAAGAGATTATCGATTATTCTAATTGTTTTAATCATGGGTGTCAGCGGGTGCTCGAGCAAATCTACCGAAATGAAAAGTACAGACGTCATTTCAGGGTATCTATTTATTATTGACCAGTTATTCGCGCAAGCCCACAATGATATTGAGAACAATGACATGAAATATTTGGCTGTAGACACCACTCAAATGATTGAAATGAATGAAGCTGATAAGGCTCAACTGCTTTCAAGACTTTCAGAAAAATATGGTTATGAGCTGTTGGATAAAACTTATGAACAACTGGTCAGGGAGAATCTAATTGTTAATAACGTATTTTCTAATGGCGCCTTAATTCAAATTAAAAATATCACGTTAAAAGCAAGTACAATCACTGCTGATGCTTCCATTTACTTTGCCGCTTTGGGTGGCCATGGGTTTAACAGAGTACAAATTGAATTTTCAAATGGTCAATGGCAAATACAAAAAACAGGTGAGACCTGGGTTGCATAGTCAAATATTTGGACTTTATTCGAAATTGGCGGATAGTACGAAGGAATAGCTATTGAGTTTACACCCAGAAACCTGATTTTCCATGTGCAACAAACATGCTACCAATAGTTGCGAAATAGTTGGTAGTAGAAACCAGTTTTGTTTTGATACATTTTTGGAACAAGGAGGAATAAATATATGTCAATCGTTGCGTCAAGTATAGCTCTATTATTCGGACTATCATTAATGGCCCTGTTTGTTTTCTTAATTATTCTGATTATACGTGCTCTTTTGAAATACATTAACTCGAAAGATGTTCGAAAAGAAAAATCAGAAGCACGTAGGTCTATTGGACAAGTATTAAAGCAGCACCGAACTAGCTGCAAAATAACACAAGAATTTGTAGCTGAAACCATTGGAGTGAGCAGGCAAGCAGTATCGAAATGGGAAAGCGGAACGTCCGACCCAAGTACATCAAATTTACTCGCACTCGCAAAACTGTATGGCATATCAGCAGAGGAATTGCTGAAAGAAATTGAATAAGCGAAAATAATATTCATCAACCGCAAATCAAAGAAGGAAAATCAAAATGAACATACGAAAAATTACAAATTTATCCGAAGCACTAATGATTATTGGAGCTCTGTTGGCATTTCTTCTCTATGCTATTCCAGAAGTGAACATTTATTTTGGAATCATCATACTATTTTCTGCTGCAGCTATTGTAGCCGGAATGTATTTGAAGTTCAAATATTACAGATGCCCGCATTGTCATTCACTTTTGCCTTTGAGAACATCTTCATTTCCTGTGTACTGCCCCGAATGCGGGGAAAAAATCGAATAATGTGTTTTTAAGCAAGAATTTGCTTTTTGCCAGCAAATGTTGAGTATTTCGTACTAGGCCGCTATTGAGAACAAAGTGAATTCATATCTTATGACAATTAAAGTGTTTACATTGACTGATAGGGAGATAATACTATGCAATCAAGACATATACTGATTTTAAGTATTATGGTTGTTTTTTCATTATTAATTGTTGGTTGCAATGTTAAAGACCAAACTGGTTTAGAAAATATTAGACAAGAAATTAATGGGCTGAAGGCAGATGCTTTGCAACAGGAAATTTTGTTAGAGAATATCGAAATTTCAATCAAAGACATAGAGGCATTGAAAGCTCAAAATGATGAATTGAAAAGAGAGATATTGAGACTCGACGAATTAATCAATTTGAATGAATCGCATGGAGATTTAACTCAGTTGACTCTTCATGAGCAAGAGAAATATGAAGAATTCAAGACGTCATATGATGATGTTGTTTTAGTTGGTCTAAAACCAATCTCAGTTTGCAAAATGTATCTTTATGCTTCACTTGTTAAAGAATATGAAACTGAATATGAACTGTATACCACAAATGAAGCATCTGTACTTTGGTCAAAAGAAGAGGATAAGAATATTCCAAACGAACACAGATTGCAGGAATTCGATATTTTTAAGGATATTTACGATGTTGGCATTATATTTTCAGAATCCAACGCAGAACAGGCAACAATAACTTGGAAAAGTAAGAATGGAAATGCTGATGAAAAACTGGGTGCAATAACCTATGGATTCAGTTTAGTGAAAGATGGCGATGCTTGGAAAGTGAATTTCCTGCCGATGCAATAGAATAGGATTAGATATCAACGAGTTGATTTATGGTTAGATTATTCGAGAAGGATGCAAAAGCCATCTTCGCACTTAGCCGCTATTACGAACTGTAAATCAACAAACACTAACCAGCACATTCGAAGTCTTCAAGCTTTTATATGGAAGTGTCTGAAATCAACATAATTGTCTATTGCTGCCATTATCTTAAAGATATATTTTCCATTGATTTTAAAATGAAAAGGGCCGGCGGCATAACCGCTGACCCTTTTTTGGTACAAACTTAATGTATTAAATTGTTGTGCATTGATTCATGGCTTTTACTGTGAATTATCTGATAATTTCAAATTTGCACCCGTTAACGGAACCCGTTAGAATTTTTCAGCAGGTTTTTTTATGTAACGATGAATACGGCGGATAACTTGTCGAATGCTATACTGTAAAAAACTCGCAAATTTCCCACATAAGCCGAACATTTCTCAAACCATGAGAAAGCTGAATACGCGATGTTTGAATTACATGCACCAACCCTGATCATAGCGACTTTAGTCGTTAACATATCACTGATTATCCAATTATTTGCAATTGCCCTATATCGAAAATCGAAAGCCATCGGTTTATTTACCATTGCTTTTGTAAACTCGTTAATCGGGTTAGCGGTCTATATCAGTTCAACGCAAAGTCCCAATTCTCCGATTCGAATTTTAGCTAATTTATTGTTGTTTAGTGTATATTTACTACTTAGTTCAGGGATTCGACAATTCTTTGACATGCCAATATGGCCCAAACGGCACTGGATATACGTTGCAGTTTTATTAATAGGCTTTATATATTTAAGCTATATTCAGCACGCCCCCGTGATAAGAAACAGTTTATTTTCGATCATGACCATCACGGTCATCCTTGATGGTCTGATTGCTTTAAGTGTCAAATTTAAGTCCATTAAATCGTTGCGCGTGTTGATTGCCAAACTTTTATTTTCATTTCACATTTTGACTTCTATTATTCGTCTGATTTTGATTTATATTCAGCACGAAGCCTATACCAATCTACTCGATGGCAGCTTGGTTTCATCATATTCATTACTTGTGGCACTTTTCAACTTCGGGATTTGGATTGCAGGTATTATCTTACTCGATTTTTCCCGGATCACAGATACCCTTGAATCGCAAAAGCGCGTGTTGGAAGAAGTTGTATTAAAAGACAACCTAACCGGGCTTTATAATCGTAATTACTTAGATCGTGAATTGGACTTTTATATTGATACGGCAAATCGATATGCAGAACCATTCAGTATGGTGTTGATCGACATTGATTATTTCAAGCGTATCAATGATCAACATGGCCACGATATTGGCGACCTGGTTCTGATTGAACTAGCTGAAATAATCAAAAAATCTATTCGCAATTCTGATCGTGCTTTTCGGTGGGGCGGTGAAGAATTTTTAATTGTACTGCCGATGACAAATCAAATTGGTGCCAGGCACCTAGCTGATCAACTCATTCAAACAATCCAAAACCGTAATATTGGTACGATTAAGTCTCTTACCGTCAGCATGGGTATCGCAGAACATCTGCGTTTTGAACCGAAAGACATCTGGTTTAAACGAGTTGATATGTCTCTCTACCACGCAAAGAATAATGGCCGCAATCAAATCGCAGAATGGGAAATATCAGATCAATTGCCGATGAATTTGATTAAGTTAGATTGGCACAAACAATGGGAATGTGGCAATGATTTAATAGATCAAGAGCATATTGAGTTAGTCGATATGGGCAATCGATTACTTGATTTAACGTTAACGAAGGCTAGTCAAACTGAGCTGAAAATACATTTTGACAAGTTAATTGATCATTTGCAAATTCATTTTGAGAATGAGGAAAAATTTCTACTTCATAATCAATACACAGGATATGAAGTACATCGCCAGCAACATCAAAATATCATGAATCAATTTGATACAGCTCGTTTATTATTAGTTCAAGAAGCGCTCGACCCGACTGCACTTTTTAATTTAATGATGGGGAAATTCATATTTGGCCATCTCATGACGGCAGATGTCGAATTTTTCGAATTCACGCGCTCCAAAAAAAATAGATAAAAAACGTTCAGCGACTCTCGGTTTTGCCATCAGCATAGCGGGCAAATCGCTTCAGATCGCTACCATGTACTGGATCTGAACGATCCCATGGCCAACCGCCAAATTGTGTTTGCCGATAATCCGCAAACGCTTTGGTGATTTCATCTTGAGTGTTCATCACGAAGGGGCCATATTGAACGATTGGTTCTATAATAGGTTCACCTTCAAGTAGTAATAAGAACGCTACATCAGAACCAGTATTTTCGACGGTAAAAGCACTTGAGCCATCGAGGTTAATGCCTTGATTCATCTTTAATTGGCTATTTTCACCAGTCTCTCGACTTGCCAAGGCAATCTGATTTCCTTGATAAAAGTATAAATTTCGTGAAATCGTAGCATTAACAGCCTCGAGTTCAAAGCTTCCGCCAGCTGAGATTTCAATTTCTAAAATCCGCACATGATGGGTTGGATTTGCAGCCCATGAATCTGGGGCGGGTTGGATAGCCACTCTGTCATGCAGTGCGCCTGCGACGAGACGATACCGGACTGTTGTAGCGTTGCTTGCTGTTTCTTCCCAGACTGGGACATCTTCTGCCCACAGCATTTTATAATGTGGCGTACAGAGTTTTTTGTTGGCAGGTAAATTCAACCAAATCTGGAACAATTCGGTCGGATTGGGTTGATTTTTGTGAAGTAGGGGAAACATCTCAGCGTGTTGGAGGCCACTACCTGCAGTCATCCATTGCACGTCGCCGGCACCATACCGTCCAGCAGCACCATGTGAATCCGAATGGTCGATCATTCCTTGTAAGACAACTGTCACTGTTTCAAATCCACGGTGCGGATGGACCGGGAATCCGGGGACTTGTTCGCCATGGTACATGCGGTAACCGTCTTTAGGTGCAAAATCATTGCCGAGATTTCGATCTTTTAATGCGTCTTGCGATACACCGAGTTGAGGTGTACCTGCCGGGTATTTATCAAGGTGATGCGCGCAAAAAAGAAATGGGTTATTAGTCGGCCAATGCAAATCAAGATTATAAGTTGACTTAAATACTTTTTTCATAGAACAGACCTCGATTAGACCACCATGGATCATTCATTTATTTAAATTCATCGTCCTTAACTTTAGAATAACTGTCATGCGTGGCAATTGCTGTATGCCTAGATACATTATAACCATAAAATTGACTTGACAGATATCCGGAACGATTATTATTAACATTTAATTATCAAGAAGCAACAAAGTGTCATCGATCAATACGCTTTCTCTTCAAAACGTAAAATAGTACAAAGACTCGTCGGTCCGTTGCTTGTTGCCTTCTCTTGCGACCGCTATAATTTGCATAGCTGTCGCTAGTTAAGGTGTTTTGAGCGGGCTTGAGGAGCAAAAATGACAAACGAAATGCAATACCAATCACTTTTTGAACAAACAAAATTAAAAATCACCGCTGTTGATACACGACACATCAATCAAGCCAATCAGCGCCTCGATTCATTAGTCAAACCGCCGCGGAGTCTTGGCCATCTTGAAGATTTAGCTGCACGATTATCCGCAATCGGTGGCAAAATTGGACATCGAATTGAGAAAAGATGCGTATTGGTGTGTGCTTCTGACAATGGGGTAGTTGCCGAAGGCGTTTCAAGTGCGCCACAGGTCGTCACCGCGCTCCAAACGCTCAATATTCTCAATGGTGTAGCGGGTGTATCCGTTTTAGCTCGCCAATTTAAGACCGACCTCATTGTTGTAGATTTAGGCATCGTTTCAGATATTGAGCATCCGGATCTGATTATGCGCAAAATTGCTTATTCGACTGGCAATATCGCCAAGGAACGGGCAATGACTGCAGAACAAGCCGCTCGGGCGATCGAGACGGGCATTGAACTTGTAAACGCACTAATTGACCAAGGCTATCAGGCTATTGGTATTGGGGAAATGGGCATCGGCAACACGACAACCAGCAGTGCCGTTCTTGCAGTTTTACTTGATCTGCCGTTGTCTGAGATCGGCCAAACAGTTGGACGTGGCGCCGGCTTAACAGACCAAGATTTCGAACACAAAATTGCAGTCATTCGCCAGGCGATTCAAGTTAACCAGCCCAATCGACATGATGTCGTTGACATCTTAGCCAAAGTGGGCGGATTTGATCTCGCTGCAATGACCGGCGCGTACCTAGGTGCGGCGGCCAGACGAATTCCGGTGGCAATTGATGGTTTTATTTCTGTTGTTGCAGCCCTCTGTGCCGTTCATATTGAACCCCTCGTCCGCGATTATTTATTTGCGTCCCACGAATCCTTCGAACGTGGCTATGCGTTAGCGATTAGCGCATTAGACCTCACTGCGCCACTCAAACTCGACATGCGTTTAGGCGAGGGAAGCGGTTGTCCGCTGCTATTTGCCTTGATGGACGCCGCAAGTACCGTGATCGCTGATATGGCAACGTTAAGTGGCACCGGAATCGAATTAGACTATTCGAACGATGTAAATTTCTGATGCGGATTTTGATATCAGGTGGCTGTAAAAATGGCAAATCCTCGATTGCTGAAAATTGGATTGCACAGGCTCATGCTTTAGATCCGAAGCAACCGTTGTATTATTTAGCCACGATGATACCGCGTGATGACGAAGATACGTTACGCATTAAACGTCATCAAATTCAGCGAAGCCATTTGCCTTTTCAAACCATTGAGATTGAACGCGATATCTTCAATCAAATTAGCTTATGTAACCCACATGGATTTTTTCTCCTAGATAGCACGACTGCGCTCCTCCAAAATGAACTGTTTCATTGGCAAGATCCGTTTGAAGTTGATACACAGGCAGGCCAACGTGTTGCAGCTGATCTGTGTCAATTGGCCACCCGATTGGATAATCTCATGATCGTCAGCGATTATATCTATTCAGACGCCTTCTTTTATGATCCTGTGACGGAGTTGTTTCGAGAAGAACTTGCCCAGGTTGATCGAGCCATTGCGACCTGTTGCGATGTGGTCGTTGAAATATGCGCGGGGCGAGCTATAGTTCACAAGGGTCAAGATCTCCTTAGTCTGATGGATTATCATGTGCTCAATGCCGTGTGAGAAGGGGTAAAAGATGAATAGTATCAGAGGGTTCTGGATGGCCTTAGGGATGTTCTCAATCTTACCAGTCCCACTATCAAAGATCTGGGATGAACAGGCCAAACCATGGATGATGTCTGCTTTGCCTCTAGTTGGCTTATTTATTGGGCTAATCACAGGCTTGCTCCAACTACTTTTCACATGGCTTGTTGTACCGATTTGGCTTCAGGCGGTCCTGATTGTTTTAATTTATCAAAAATTAACCGGGTTTATTCATTTAGATGGCTTGATGGATACAAGTGATGCGCTTGGCTCCCAAGCCCAATTGGAAAAACGACTCGCGATCCTCAAAGATCCACATGTTGGTTCTTTTGCCGTGCTCACGCTGGTTTTTGTGTTAATGATCCAAGTAGCTTCTGTATTGACGCTCAGCAGCAACCAATTACTCAGTTTCAACTGGGCTTGGCAAGTTGCACCGTGGCTATTGATACCCGTCGTATCGCGTGCTTTGGTTAGCCTATTCGTACTTCATACAAAACGTGTCGTCACTCAAGGCTTAGCTCAATCCTTTCGCGAACGGACGACGGCTAAACAATCGATTTTACCGATTTCCATGTTAGTGATCGCTTTTGTTGGAGTTGCTAGCTTAGCCATATGGACTGGTCAAGCCGAGTTGTTGCTGATTTTGATGATGGAAATTTTGACTGGTATTGTGGCTTTTAACTGTGTCCATCGAGCCTTTAGTGGCATTTCGGGTGATTTAGCTGGTTATATCGTGGTGATCAGTGAAACGGCGGCATTACTGAGCTGGGCGCTGCTTGTAGGGGGCTTATCATGACAGGGTTGCGGTTTGTGATTGGTGGTGCCTATCAGGGCAAGTTAGGTTTTGTGCTCGCCCAGCAAAATCTGCAAGCAACACAGGTTTTTACCTGTGGGCTAGACACACTTGAAATTGATTGGAGTTTACCGGTGATTGATAAGTTGCATCTGCTGTTTTGGGCACAGCAACAGAAGGGTATCGACTCGCAAAAATACCTCGAATCGCATCGCGAGAAACTCTTAGATCACTGGCTTATTTGTGATGATCTATCGGCAGGTGTCGTCCCAATTGATGCGAAGACCCGCATGTGGCGCGAAACCACCGGTCGCTGTAGCGTTTACTTAGCAACCCAAGCAGATGAGGTTTATCGAATTTTTTGTGGGTTGGCCACAACGCTCAAACCATGATTGCCAACATGAATCGTCAAACAGATGCTCCACCCGCCACGTTTGACATTTTCGTGGTGCGCCACGGAGCAACATTAGCTAATGAAAACCGGCTTTATTGCGGCCGTTCTGATCTGGCCCTTTGTGAATCGGGTCGCTCAAACCTAAACAAGCTTAAGTCTTGCTATGATCAAGTTATGATAACAACGTGTTATCATAGCGGGCTCAAAAGAACACGCGAAACTGCTGAAATCCTATTCCCAGGGATTCAAACTCAAGAAATAAGTGCGTTAAGCGAGTTTGATTTTGGCGATTTTGAACTCCAATCGCATGAGCAGTTAATCCAAAATCCAGAATACCAAAATTGGATAAATGACTTCGAAAATATCGGGTGTCCGAATGGAGAGCGTTTGCCGCTTTTTATGGAGCGGGTGATCACTGCTTGGCAAGATTTACTCAAAAATCTGGATCAACCCGTCGCAATCGTCACGCATGGTGGCGTCATCTCACGACTTATGGATTTTAGCTTTCCTAACATGCGACTTGACTACGAATGGCAACCTGCTTGCGGGGCAGGGTACCGCCTGACGCTCGCCAAAGACTCAGATGCAGTCCGGGTGATTGCTTTTAACGAGATCTGCGTAGAAGGCGTTTGATCTGTCGGCCCAAAGTCATTGGCAAGGCTTCAATAGCATCAATTTCATTATTTTTAAGCGAATATATTCTGAACTGATAATTCTGCAAGTTAATTTCCTGTCCGACGAATAACTGCTTTTCTTCGCGCGATAAGGCATTCATAATCACGTCGCGTACCGAAAGACCTCCGTCTTCGACAGCAAAATGTGTGCCGAGTATCGCATTGGCCTCCTTTAATAGAGTACGGCCTTCAAGAATACAGGCATCTGGGTTTGATTTTTGAATGAGGTATTTTTTAACAATAAAGAGCGCCGCGATTGCCGCAACACCAAGTAAGATTTCGTTATAACGCGGTTCATCGATAACAATTTTCCGAGCAATGACAAAAAGCAACACTTCGATAGTGCTCTCAGGTGTATGTTTTGATATCATTTTAACGAATTCTACCGCGATGATTAGTTCAAAAATAACACCCAAATAGGTATGAATATCAAAATCATACTGTCCCTGAATCAGTAATCCGACTGACGCATATAGATTGACAACGACCTCGATGGCAACAATGACAACAGCTAGGAGAATTAAAATCGATAGAAGGATTTCAAAATAGCTGGCCGATCTAGAAATACGATTACGCAAATACTGTTTCATGATAACCCCCGGTCTTGATTTGTTGATTAACGAGATGCGTAGGAGCATGACTATAATATTTACGTTATCATAGATTTATAACGAAAACAAAATCATGCAAGTTAAGAAGGTGATTACCGTGTTAGACGAAATCCTAAAGTTCAATCAGGCGTTTGTGATGAATCGGTCATTTGAACCCTATGTAACAAGTAAATTGCCGACACGTAAGCTGGCTATTTTGACATGCATGGATACCCGATTGACTGAATTACTTCCCGCTGCTTTAGGTGTCAAAAATGGTGATATCAAACTTATTAAAAATGCAGGCGCGATGATATCATCGCCTTTTGGCAGTGTGATGCGAAGCTTGATTGTCGCTATTTATGCCCAAGAAGTCGAAGAAATCCTAGTCATCGGCCATCATGATTGTGGCATGCGCTGTTTTGATAATCAGGCTATCCTTCAAAAAATGAAAAACCACGGAATAACGGAGGAAAAAATCGAATTCCTCCGCTATTGTGGTATTGATTTCGAAACTTGGCTTAACGGGTTTGAGGATGTATTTGAATCAGTTCGCTCAAATGTTGATCTAATACTGCATCATCCACTGATTCCCGCGGATGTTAAGGTTTTCGGCCTGGTTATGGATCCGCATACAGGCCAGCTTGAAGTGGTCAATCAATAGCGTAGCATGGCCAGTGCATCGGCATCTTTAGGCAGCTGTTCATGTGCGACAGTGTATACTTGACCGCCGTTTTGCAGTGTTTTGATTGCCGCAATTTCGAGTAAATCCGTGTGACTAAAATGTTGGTTCTCCGGCGAATTTTCTTGATGTACGATTTTATGACTGTGAGGCTCTATTCTGCCGGCGATGATGTGATCTTTGGGGATAAATAATTGGGCAACACGACCACGTTCTGCAACATCGATAATTTGTCTGATGTTTTCACGTATTCGTTCACTCCCTAAGTGGTTCTGGGCAAGCTCCCAGTCCTTTGCTTGACCGTCCGGCAATTGGGCGCTCACAACCCGCCATGCGGCACGATTCAACTCGATTTCAGTGAGGTGATCTGGAGATCCAGAAATGTTTTCGGGCATTAGGTAAGGGTTTTTACTCACTTTGCGGAACGTGGCGAATAAGTAATCAACACAGGCTACGACTGTAGGCAAATTTTCGGAACGCCAATGTGCCAATACTTTGGTGTCAATTTGCCTTAGATATTCTTCAAGCATGATGTGGTCACGATCTTTTCGATTATCAAATCCATGATTGACAGCTCCGGCAGAACCCCCGTATTGCTGGCGTTGTTTTTCGAAAGAATAGGTCGAAACAATGCTTTCTAGCGAGTCAGGCAGATCCGAAACCGGAATCAAAATCAAACGATTTCGGCTTCCGCGGTAGACCCGCACGCCGCTGCGACCAATTGCGAGTAATAAATATTCAGCATCTGCTGAGTCGATCTCGAGTAGCTGACGAGTGACAAAATGATTGTCAATTACGACTTGCTCTTGAACCGCATGGTCAAGTGACATCACAAAGGATGAGTTAGCACTAATAAAAATCGCCAATCCTTCATGCGCATATGCCCAAAAAAGCGGGGCATCGAGTAGTTCTGCAGCTGGACTTAAGATGGCTTTGATTTCATTTGCTGTTAATTTTTCGCGCCGCAAATGGTCTTCAACCTTTTCGAGAATGGTATTCAAGCGAATCGGTGTTTGATTGACTTCGTTGCCTTCCCGGAGGATGGGCAGGTAAATCGAAATGGAGGGATATACTGATTCGTTCCAAAGCAGTTGCATGGTGTCACGAGGAATGCGTGCCATAGACATCATCTCCAATCTGTTGACACAGCAATGGGGCTCAATTTCATTATACTGCGCAGACAATCAATCTTCTGAAATCATCTTAGATATTAGCGCCAAATATTATTTGAAAGGTTGTCATTTTAATGTTAAATTTGACAAGAGAGGGTATTCCTCATCGCAAAATATTTAAACCTTTCGCAGATGTATAATAGAGTAGTAAAGGTTTAAAAGGAGGTAAACTATGGCCAAAATTCTTATTGTCGGTGCTGGTTTTGCCGGACATTTTGGAGCCATGACATTGGCAGACCAGCTTAAACGCAAAGGGCTGGCTAAACAACATGAAATTACAGTTATTAATCGCGGTCCCAATTTCAATTACATTCCTTCGTTGATTTGGGTAGGCATTGGACAGATGGCCCCTCAAAAAATGCAATTTGACCTCGCAAAAGTCTACAAAAAGCTTGGAATCAAATTTCATGTTGGCAAAGTGTTTGAAATCCATCCGGATGAACAATATGCCTTGATGGAAACTGACAGCGATAAAAAGATTAAGCTTGATTACGATTATTTAATGATGGCGACTGGACCGTTGCTAAACTTTCCAGCTACACCTGGACTTGGCCCAGACAACGGTGGATTTACCAATTCTGTATGCACACCACCGCACGCGGTCCATGCAGCTGAAAATTATTTAAAACTCGTTGATAAGCTTGAAAAAGGTGAAGCTGCAGACGTGATTATTGGCACCGGACATGGAACATGCACCTGTCAAGGTGCCGCACTCGAATATCTCTTTAATGTCCATAACGATCTCAAAAAACGTGGCCTGCGCGACCTTGTCAATTTGACTTGGTTGTCTAATGAACCGGCACTTGGGGATATGGGAATCAGCGGCGTTGAGGTTCAAACGGGCAACGGAATCATGGATTCTGCTGAATTTGTCCAAGGTCTTTTCGAAGGTTACAAGATCAACTGGCAGATTCGGAGCCATGTGAATAAAATTGAGGCTGATACGGTTCATTACGAAACCGTCGAAGGCGACTTAAACTCCAAACACTTTGACTTTGCTATGCTCTTACCACCGTTCAAAGGGCAGCCGATCAGTTATATCGCTGCAGATGGCAGTGATATAACCAGCACGGTTTGCAACCCCGCTGGTTTTGTCAAAGTAGATGCAGTCTATGGCAAAGCGTACGCAGATCTTGATGGACCAGACTGGCCCAAAACCTATCAATCCAGTCAATATAAGAATATCTATTCGGCAGGGATTGCCTTTGCTCCTCCAGGGCCGCTTTCTAAACCAAGTACATCACCAAATGGCACAGTCATTGCCCCTGCACCGCCACGCACCGGATATACCTCTGAACTCTGTGGACACGCCGCAGCACTCAATATCGTTGATATGATCGAGGGTAAGTCTCCATCACATTCAGGCTCAATGGCAGAAACCCCAGGTCTTTGCGTTGCATCCATGAATAAATCAGCAGTGACGGGCAATGCCATGGTTATTGGCCTTTTCCCGATGGCGAGAAACCGCGCAAAATATCCAGGTTACGGCCGAGATCTGAAAGCCAGCATGATCGATATTGGTTTGTCCGGTTCCTGGTTCAAACTCTTTCTGCACTACGCCTTTATGCACAAACTCCAAGCCCGTCCGTTCTGGCGGATGATTCCATAGATCGATTTAAAGAGTGAGAAGGAGCACATAGATGAAATACGTATTGACAAAGAGCGAACAAGCCAAGCAAGCCAACATATTGTACCAATTCGGTAAATTCATCCTGTTGAGTATCAAATTTGTCAAACTCGTAGGCAAACATTAATATTTTAAAGCTTAATTCGTGGGTCATGTGCTGGGAAACCAACACTTGACCCACTCTTTTTAGGGCTGAGAATTGACATAAATATATTTAAGAATTATTCTTAATAATATCAAGGAGGACAAAATCATGGGAAAACTCGCAGGAACGAAAACACAAGAAAATTTGATGAAAGCCTTCGCCGGTGAATCACAGGCGCGCAATCGCTATACGTATTTTGCTTCAGCCGCTAGTAAAGAAGGCTATAAGCAAATCGAAGCCATTTTTATTGAAACAGCAGATAACGAGAAGGAACACGCCAAAGTCTTTTATAAACATCTTGTTGCCGGCCTTGATGCTGCAGAAGCGGTACCAGTTGAAATTACCGCAATTTATCCGGTAGCATTAGGCAATACGCAGCAAAATTTAGTATCCGCAGCAGCCGGTGAAAATGAAGAATGGACCGTCCTCTACCGAGAATTTGCTGATGTTGCTGAATCTGAAGGGTTCAAAGACGTAGCCTTTAGTTTCCGTAAAATTAGTGAAGTCGAAAAAGAACATGAGGAACGGTATCTTGCACTTGCTAATAATATTGCACAAGGGACTGTCTTTACAAAGACCGAATCAACCTTCTGGAAATGTCGTAATTGCGGGTACATTTTTGAAGGCACAAGCGCACCCGAATCTTGCCCGGCTTGCAAACATCCCAAAGCCCACTTTGAAGTTCAAAGCAAAAATTACTAAGTAAGACAGCCTAGTGTAAGTATAAAATCAAAAGGGGCAGCCGTGGCTGCCCCTTTTTTTGTCAGCAAAATAATGAACCCTTCAGCGGACCTGTCACGTGAATAACTGCATCATTAAAATCGGTAGATTAACGCAACGAACGCCTAAGAATAAGAAGGTCCAGCCAATCAAATAGACGATTTCAATAATGCCAAATTTCAAAATACCACCGGTATGAAATTTTCCCTGATAACCTCGAATAACCATCGATTGATAAACACGTTGCGCTCGACCATACGTGCGAATTAGAAGTTGACCACTGATCACACCCCAATAATCATGGCGCAGTCCTTTTTGCGCAGGTGCTCGCAAAAAATATGCCCGCATCATATGAGAAAGTTCTTCAGCCAAAACAGTAATGTAGCGAAAAGTGAGCAGAAATTGCAAAGCAAATAACTTAGGAAGCCGAAGTAGTTGAAGCGCTACGGTTATTTTTTCGACACTTGTCGTCATGATCAGCAAAAAACTCGCGGATAAGGTCAGAACCGATTTAATTAACAACGAGATGAGCATAACCTGACCACGGGAGATGGTCCAGAAACCCCAAGATATCGGCGTTTGATCAAAGATTGAATTGATTAAGCCAATTGAAAGGATAAAGGGCTCAATCCAAAGAATTCGTTTGACGAGAACATGTAGTTTTATGTCCGCTAAAACAAGGATGATAACTGGATAAAAAAACAAGGGAAGTAAGGAAATCGTTTCTGTAGCTGGAAATGATACAACAATAATCAAGAAAATGAGTGTAATCAGCAATTTTGCCAAAGGGTGCAGCCGATGTATCACGGAATCTTGTCGAGCTAATTGATCAAGCAACCGTATTTGATACATCGAACTGGCTATTTTTTGCACGCCGTTTACACTCCGCTTCCAAATAAGATTATTTTATTGTATCACGGGCGATTCACACAGAACGTTGCGAAGTTCCTGACAATTTCATCACATTTGCGGCATATGCTTAAAACAACAAATCAATTATAAAGGAAGTAATCATGATCAAGAAAAAGTTTAATTATCGTTTGCTTGTGCAAATCTTTTTCTTCACATTGATCGCCTATTATGCAATGGCGAAATCACTAGCTGAGGCAGGCATAACCTTATCGTGGCTTGTCTTGCCGGATATTTCTCTTCATACACTTTGTCCTTTTGGTGGAGTGGCAACACTTTATTCACTGCTAACGGCAGGCGAACTCGTGCGCCAGATTCACTTTTCAGCGGTTGTCCTTGCTGGCATAATTGTTGTCTTGTCAATTTTTCTCGGCCCAATTTTCTGCGGCTGGGTCTGTCCGTTGGGCTCCGTCCAAGATTGGATCAGTCATGTGGGTCATAAGATTTTCAAATGGCGATATAATGCAATGATTCCAAAAAAAATTGATTTTAGCTTGCGATATGCACGTTACCTCGTACTAGCTTGGGTAATTTATGTGACCGCTGTGACCGGTCAACTGATCTTTTCTGATTATGATCCCTACTACGCATTATTTCATTTTTGGACAGGCGAAGTTGCACCCATTGGCTTAGGCATTCTCATCGTAACATCACTCCTGTCGTTGATCATCGCACGCCCGTGGTGCAAATATGCCTGTCCATATGGCGCGGTCCTTGGCCTTTTTAATAAAATCAAAATTTTTGGGCTTAAACGCCAGGTCCACACGTGCATTTCCTGCAATCGTTGCAACAAAGCATGCCCAATGAATCTTGACATTGCACATGCAAATTCAGTTCGAGATACCCAATGTATTAGTTGCATGGAATGTACCTCGGACAATTCATGTCCAATCCCTCAGACCGTTGTAGTAGTAGTTGGATCAGTTAAAAAGGAAGGTAAATAAAATGAAATTACAACTTAAAGCGTGGTCAATGCCCATACTTATCGTCATAATCATTTTTGGTGGAATTGCGATTGCCCAATGGGGTGGCTATTGGGAAACCACCTCAGAAGGTGGTGGCGGTAATGGTGGCGGTCGAGGGCGCGGTGAAGTGAGTGAATCAGAGGTAGCTGATTATGAGCCCGGCGATATTCGCGGGAGTTACACGTTTGATGACGTATCTTCAATATTTAATATCGACCCCAAAATTCTGCTTTCTGCATTTGGTTTGCCGACAGATCTTGATCCGGTGTCAATTCGAACAGGTGATCTCGAATCCTATTACGAGGGTAGCGGCGTTGAAGTTGGTAATGGATCGGTAAAAATTTTCGTTGGGCTTTACAAAGATTTACCCGTTGATTTGGATTTAGACTCATATTTGCCGACATCAGCTGTCGCCTTAATCAAAGCAGCAAATTCGAATTTAGCGGTGGAGCAAGAAGCTTATTTGCTCAGCAATAAGATCGATTTCATACCGGTCATTGAATAAAATGATTTAAAATCAGGATTATTTTCGCTTGGTGTAGGTGATTGCGTTAGATTTACAGACCGTCTGGCATGTGCCGCATACAAGGCACTCGCCCGTATTGATGCGATAAGGCTTTATCGCAGTTTGTGCGTCTGCCCTCGAAATGGTTTTTGTCGGACAAGCCCTAGCACAAGCGCCACATTGAACACAGGCCGATTCGTTAATCTTCATACCGGCTATTGCTGTTTTAGCGGGAAAACGAAGGATCGCACCGTATGGGCAAAGGTAACGGTGCCAGAGTAATTCAGGGTAAAAGAACGTTAAAATAATTCCAGCAAAAAACAAGATGGGCATGATTGGCAAAGTCAAATGATTTTTTTGACTTATAACGGCAACTGCCACAAATAAAATTAAGATGATCGTCCTCACCCAGGGGTTTTTCAACCAAGATGGGATAGGGCGGTCTTTTATTTTCAATTTCTTTTTAGCAACCGTTGTCCAACGCAGGACCGTATTGATCGGACAGATCCAGCCACAATATAAACGACTAAATACAAATGAAGCAATAACCCCACCAACAAAAAAGCCCATCCAGAGCTGAATTTTACCCAGTGCGATCAGTGCGATAAAAAGGATTAGCATCAATAATTGCAGGGCTGTTTGTAGCGCGCGTTTAATAAAAAGTGTACGTTTCACAGGCTTTAACTCCTTTGCGTGTCTAGTGCCGTTAGTATAAATTCATTCATCAATTCAGTAAGTTACCAAGGCTACTAATATCGGAATAATTTACATTGTTCTAACAAATAAATTTGGCATTTACGTGTGTATGGTATGAAAGGGTGATAAAATATAATCGTTTGCGAATCTGATATTTACCCAATCAATATATTATTCGAACTTTTGCCTAACGAAATGAGGTACCAAGAATGGTTTTATCCACTGCGATGGTCGTCAGCATTGTTCTGGTCTTGGCTGTAATTTTCGTCAATGGCTGGACTGATGCACCTAATGCGATTGCAACAGCCGTTTCAACACGATGCCTTACCCCGCGTGTAGCGATCATTGTCGCAGTTGTTTTTAATATGTTAGGTACTGCGGTCATGACAATACTGAATGCGAAGGTTGCTGAAACAATCAGCAAGATGGTCAGCTTTGAAGCTGCATCAGAACTTCAACCGAATGCCCCTCTGATCGTTTTGGCTGCATCTTTAGCCGCAATAGTCATATGGGCAACCGTCGCGTGGTACTTTGGCATTCCGACAAGTGAAAGCCATGCATTGATCGCAGGCATCACGGGGGGCGCTTTGGCCCTCGGCAATGGCTTCTCAGCTATCAATATGGGCGAATGGAAGAAAGTCTTCTATGGCCTTGGGATCTCATCCGTTTTAGGCTTTTTCAGTGGCTATGCACTTGTCCATCTGATCACTTTCTTGTTTAAACATGTCAAACGTGTCACCGCAAATCGCTTCTTTACCGGAGGTCAGATTTTTGGGGCAAGTTGGATGGCTTTTATGCACGGGGCTCAAGATGGCCAGAAATTTATGGGCGTCTTCATGCTTGCACTTTTCTTGAATAACGCTGCCTCTAAAACAACAGAAGGTACATTTAAAGTGCAGTGGTGGCTGATCATCCTGACTTCACTTGTCATGGGCTTTGGCACGTCCGTTGGCGGCTGGCGCATAATCAAGGCTGTTGGCATGGATATGGTCAAGCTCGAAAAATACCAAGGCTTTGCGGCTGATGTCGCAGCAGCAGGCTGTTTGCTACTATCCTCAGTGACAGGTATTCCGGTCAGTACAACCCACACAAAAACAACCGCGATTATGGGTGTCGGCAGTGCTCGCCGCATTTCATCAGTCAATTGGGGTGTTGTTAAGGATATGGTCCTAGCTTGGGTCTTAACTTTCCCAGGTTGCGGGTTGATTGGTTATGTGATGGCAAAGTTAGCCTTGCTGATTTTCTAAAAAGCTCGACTTAGCCCACTCAATATGACCCTGTAAAAATGAATTCACTAATTGTGTTGATTACAATGAATAAGCATTGATGATTTAAAGGAGAATAAGATGGCTTTCAAGAAGGAAATGAATTACTTCGATGTTTTGATCACAGCAACCTCTTACTCGATGCAAACCGCAGTCAAATTAAACGAATTAATGAACAATTACACGGATGTTGCGCGCAAAGCGAGTGAAATCCATGACTTAGAACATGCTGGCGATAATGAAGTCCACCGCATGTATGATGCCCTGCACACGGCATTTATCACCCCGATCGACCGCGAAGACTTGTTTGGCCTGATCAAGTCGATCGATGATATCACCGATCTGATCGAGGATGCTTCGAACCGTCTTGATATGATGGCGATTGGTGAAGTTCGACCGGAAGCGCTTGAGATGGGGAGCCTCTTAGAACGTGGCACAACCATGTTGCATGAGTTGATGAAAGAATTTAAAACACACAAACGCAATAAGAAGTTGATGCAATTGATCCGCGATGTTAACACGTTAGAGGAAGAGGGCGATCGACTATACCGTACGAGTATCAAACGGCTCTTTACCACAGATGTTTCTGTCATTGAGGTCATCAAGTGGAAAGATATTTATGACGACATGGAAAATGTGCTCGATGCCTGCGAAGATGTCGCCAATATTGTTGAAGGCGTGGTCATGAAGAATTCTTAATTATCGATTTTTCGATAACGAAATTTATGGAGAGTTGCTCGATTGGGAGCAACTCTCTTTTTATGTAAATTGAGATAAGTTACAAACAAAATTATTGAGAAAATAATGAATAGACAAATTGAATATATGATGTTAATTGTCAAAAAAAAGCTTATAATAAAAATAGCTTTAAAAGTTACATAATAATGCATTAAATATATCATATGAGGCCGACATTATGACGCAACCAACACCACTTGGAAATTTTGAACATATAGATAATGATCAAATACATTTGATTTTAGAAAGCAGTCAAATAGCAATATGGGACTGGAATATTCAAACAGGCGAGGCTTCCTTCAACGATAAATGGGCTGAAATGGTTGGTTTTACTTTAGCAGAATTACAGCCAATGAGTATTGAAACATGGGTTAAATTAGCTCACCCAGATGACCTAATCGAATCTAATAATCGCTTGAATTGTCATTTTTCGGGCGAGACACCATGCTATGAATTTGAAAGTCGAATGCGTCATAAGGATGGCCACTGGGTCTGGGTGCTTGATCGAGGCAAGGTTATTGCATGGACATCGGATGGTCAACCGCTGCGAATGTTCGGCACTCACACGGATATTTCTAGAATTAAAAATGCTGAAGCGATGCTTAAATTGAGTGAACAGCGTTACAGTTTAGCTTTGCAAGGTGCGAATATTGGTCTTTGGGATTATGATGTTCCAGCAAAGTCCCTGTTTTTTTCGCCAGTCATGCATAAATTGCTTGGCTATGCGGAGCATGAAATTCCCCACAGGTTTGATTTTTGGATTGACATTAGCCACCCTGACGATAAAAGCAAAATTCACAAAGCGACCATGGCATACCTGAAATCGGGTGTGGGTCAATTTGAAGTGGAACATCGCCTCATACAAAAGAATGGTACATATCGGTGGTTTTTATCGCGTGGCAGTGCACTGATGGATGCGCAAAATAAGCCAATACGCTGGATCGGCACGATTATGGATATTACAGAACTGACGCAAGAGCGCGAAGACAGTTTAGAACTCGAGCGCTTTATGGCGGTCAATCAAGATCTTTTGTTGATCACGGATAAAGACGGACAATTTATTAAATATAATGAGGCATGGTCTGAAATTCTCGGTTATCCGATGGATTATTTCCGGATCCATCGATTCCTCGAGTTGATTCACCCCAATGATTTGACCGAGACACTCCAGGTTTTATCTAAATTAACTAATCAGGAAAAGGTCATTAATTTTATCAATCGTTATCGATGCCAAGATGGTCAATATAAATATTTCGAATGGCGTGCATTCCCATATGGTGACCAAGTTTATGGCTCTGCACGTGATATTACTCAACGCAAGACAGCTGAAGAACAAGCTCTATATTTGAGTGAACACGACTCGTTGACCCACTTGTATAATCGAAATTATTTTGATCGACGAGTTCAAGCTGAAATTGAACGCGCGAATCGATACCCAGTTCCGCTGGCTTTAGTGATGATCGATCTAGATCATTTCAAACGAATTAATGATACATGGGGACACCCAGTTGGGGATTCTGTTTTATATGAAACGGCACAAATTCTCTTGCAAAATCTTCGCAAGCAAGATGTACTTGTGCGGATGGGTGGCGAAGAATTTCTAGTTCTGATGCCCCATACGACGCAACAAGGTGCCCGTGTCGTCGCTGAGAAGATCCGTGTAGCGATCGAACAAGTGAACCATGTAGTCGCCGGCCATTTTACTGCCAGCTTGGGTGTAGCCGAGCGTCAAGAAAATGAAAGTTTTATCCAGTGGTATAAACGAGTCGATGATGCAATGTACCAAGCAAAAGCGGATGGTCGCAATCAGGTTGCCGTTTCGAATGACTTCCGAAGCGCCCAGCCAATGAATGTCATGCTGCAATGGCAAGTTGAATGGGATTGTGGCAATCCGTTAATTGATCAACAGCATCAGCAATTACTCGATATTGGGAATGGTTTGATCACACTGGCATTAGCCGATTCAGACCCGAAAGTGATGCTTAATTTGTTCGATCAATTAGTCATCCATTTAGATCATCATTTCGCTATTGAAGAAGGCATTTTAGAGACCCAACATTACGAAAACCTTGAAGCACATCGGCAAACGCATCGTGACCTGATGGGCAAAGCGCGCTTTTTAAGGACCTATTTCGAAAATCGCACAATCACTGCCAGCTCTATTTTCACGTTTATCATTGAAGATCTTGTCATGGGGCATCTAACCAAAGAAGATATTCTTTATTTCCCGCTACTTAAAGGCTTAAATGACGCTTGAAAAATTCTAATGCAGGAACAGGCTTGCCAAAAACATACCCTTGAATCTTATGACAACCCATTTCCTTCAAGAGGTTGACTTGAGCGACCGTTTCTACACCTTCGGCAACGGTTTTGATTTGTAATGCGTTAGCCATCGCGATAATTGCCTGAACGATTTGCTTATCTGCGGAATTCTCTGCTAAGGTGTCGATCAAGTGCTTGTCAATTTTTAAGTAATCAATCGCATAACGTTTGAGATATCCGTACGATGAGTAGCCCGTGCCAAAATCATCAATGGATATGGAAGCGCCTAATTGCGATAACGCCTGCAGAATATCGCCAAAGGAATCGTCCGTCATGGCATAGCTTTCAGTTATTTCAAAATTAAGCCAGTCCGGATGAACCCCGGTCTCTCGAATTAGTTCGCGAACTTGCTCTAGAAAACTTGGATCTTCCAGTTGCAATGGTGAAATATTGATCCCAACTTGCAATTGCGTATGGTTTAAAATATTCCATTCTCTGATTTGGCGCATCGCCGTCCGCATCACCCAGCGCCCAATATCCAAGATCAAGCCAGTTTCTTCAGCAACAGCGATAAATTCCAGAGGGCCAATGCCTGGGAAATTCAATGAATCCCAGCGCAGCAGGGCCTCCATACCCATCAGTTCAGAGCCTGACACATTATATAAGGGTTGATAAGCTAAATAGAACTCACGATCTTTATCGATGCGCCTTAATGCCATTTCTACTTCCTGTCGGCGCTGGAGTTTTTGAAAAATTTCCCGATCGAAGAAAACTGGTACATTATTTTTGTTGATTTTAGCTTGTTCAACTGCTGTTAACGCACATTTTAGTAAATCAATTTGGTTATCAGCATTTTCAGGAAAGCTTGCGACCCCAATTTGAATTTGTAAGAGGATTTGAAACGGGTCGGCCGTCATAGACACATTAAAATCCTGGATCAATTCATACAACTCATGTTGAATGTCATTTAAATCCAACTCAAAATTAAATAACAAGGCGAATTCATTGCCACCCATCCGCGCAACGAGTGCTTTAGAGCCAAAACGTTTCAAAATTCGTTGAGCAGATTGGATCAGTATTTGATCGCCGATCTCCTGACCGTAAAGATTATTGACATTTCGAAATCGCACAATATCAATCAGAACGAGATGAAGGGGCCAACTGTATTTTTTTTGATAAATCGCTTGGTCCACGAGCTCAAGAAAGCGATTACGACTTAACAAGCCGGTTAAGGAATCTGTTTGAACTAAGTGATTGATGGTTTGCAATTGCGCCGTTCGCTCAGCAACGAGTACTTGTAGCGCCGTATTATGCTCTGTTCGTTCAGCTAAGGTTCGGCTCACTTGGATTGTGTTCTGAACATAAAGACTTGCAAAGAGATAGAGTAATAAAACAGCGGCAAAATATAACAGTTGGATCAAATTTACGCCATGAAGGATAGCCGTCAAGACTGGCAAAGCAAAAATCCAAATAACTGACCAAAAGGGGCCTTCATTAGTCAATGCCAAGTCTATGTGTTGTCCTGACTGTTCTAGCAATTGCTGAGATTGTTGTTCCACGAAGGATAAATGCAAACCCAAAGTCAAAATAAACAAGGCGGAAATAAATAGCCAGTCGCTTAGTCCGTTCGGGACATACTGGTCTTTTAATTCTTGGCCGACATATAAGCCATCTGCAAGTGTTAAGATAAGCATTGACAGTAAAATGATATATTGCCCTTGCTGTTTACGAGGAGATACCCGGGTTGAAACTAAAACAGTCAACGCGATGGTGACTGCCATTGTGTCAAAAATCAAATATAGAATTAAGGGTAATGTTTCTGCGGTATAACCAAACTGTGTGTCGAAAAAGAGAACAGCTACAACGACCAGTGTGATCAATGAAACCGTAATGAGATCAAGCGTCAATTGAATTTTGTTCCAACGATGGAGACTTCTAAATAATAGTGAGCCAATACCGATCGCGATCAACACATTGGGAACGACGTACAGGTAAGAAATGATTAAAATGGTGCCTGGATCTACTTGGATAAACTGAGCTGTAAAAATCCAAACCAGATCAGCGACGGCATAGACGAGTATCCCGATCATAAATAGAGTCGCAGATTGATGGTTTGCTTGGTGCTTTTTAGTGAGGGTCCACAGCGAAAGGGCACAGCCTAGCAAGGTTAATGGTGCGATGTAATTTCCCCACCAAGCACAACCTGTCCAAGTCAAAAGTGTATGGATGATCAGCACGCAGCCGGCAATAATCCAGCATTTAAGTGCGTTCTTGGACAAACTTTTCACGGGTAGTTCTGCAATCAACATCATAACCCTTTGTTCATTTCATTTTGCACATCACTAATTACCTTTATGTTAACGTATTTAGTCATAATTGACTATGAACATCCAATTTTCGTCCGATTTTTTAGCGGTTGATTATGTCTGTAAATTAACGTAAATATGACTGCTAAATTGCTGTTTTACGTCTTTCTGACGGTCGCTTGTGCAAGGTGTTTAGATTAACTAGAGAATTTCTTGCTATTTGATGCCTTGCTATATTGGGCAATCACAGTAAAATGTACAACAGTGATTAACCGAGGAACTGTGATTCATGTTTTTTAAATCCCTGTCAGCTGCACTTGCAGCAATGTTGCTCTTTGTTTTTTCAATTCTTCCAGCTTTTACTCAGATTCAACCT
>JAQUDJ010000010.1:32952-35743 GCA_028685755.1 Eubacteriales bacterium
GATTGTGAAACGATCAATCCAGATGAAACGGCGATTTTGCTCCAAATTGCTGGAGGTACATGGAACTGGGATCGCCGACCGATAATCGTCGAAATCGATGGCCAACGGATAGCGGCTTCTTTGACGGCGCGACCCCATGCCGGTCGTGATGACAAACCTGCTCACTCTATCGTAAGTTATCGCAGTGGCGGCTATGGCCGAGGCACTAATTGGGACTCAATTAAGGGCAATGCCATGGATGGCCATTTCGACATACATTTTTATGGCAGCAAAACACACGTCAATAATACAAAGGATCCTGATCACCAAGCTGCTGTTCAAGTCGCATTCCATTCGGAAGACTAGTTTGATGTCATAAATGATAGCAACATTCGTTGATACATGCGATTATACATGGAATAAATCCGAGTAATATAGTATACTTTAAGTCAGTACCGAGTCATAGGCTGATCAGTTAATTTCTCGTTTAATTGATCCAGAAAGGAGTTCTGACCGTGACTAGATTAGAAGGATTTGTTGACCACTTTGAAGCAAATGGCGCCATTATCGAAATGGCTGACCGCTCGAGTGCCTGTGTTTCACGACGTAACCTGCCAACTCATGTACATGCCGGTGATTTTATCGTTGAAGACCTTGAGCGGCAGAGCTTGACCGTAGATGCAGCCATAACACAATTGCATCATCGAGAAATCCGCTTGATGAATGATTCATGTTTTGATTAACATTTGATAAAATCTGTTAATCCAAGATAGCCTGGTATCAGCTGATATCAGGCTATTTAAATACAAATTGAACGAGTACCATATAAATTGCCGTGCCTGCCCCAATACTGAGAAGCGTACTTTTTTTCCAGCTGTGTAAAAACACAACGCTGACTATCGCGAGAATTTCCGGAATTGCATGCGTCTGACTCAAAAAATCAACGTCTTTTAAGCAATAGATAACGAGTAATCCAATCGCTGCAAAAGGTAGGACTTTACCAATATATTGAATATACGGATGATTGCCTCGTTGGTTACGAAACAATAAAAATGGCAGAAAGCGAGTAATCAGTGTTCCGAGTGCCACCATGGCAATGATGATGATCGTTTGCGGAATTGTTAAAATCATTTGCCACCATCACTTTTGGGATCATTTAGCAAGGCTTCATCGCTGATTAGGTCTTCGATTTGTGCATCGTCAGTGGGCATGTTGCGCCGAAATACCGTCAACAGTAATAGGATTAGCATCATGGCCGGAATGATAAAGCGACTTGGCCCCAAAATGAGCAACATGATAAGAGAACTCCCCACACCGACCAACGCCGGCCAGTGGTTCTTTTGAGATTGCCATTGGCCAACAAAAATAACTACAAACAATGCCGTCAGAACAAAATCAAGCCCCTTGGTATTGAACGAAATCAGCGAACCAATAAGCGATCCGGCTAAAGAGCCGAGGACCCAATAACTGTGATCAAGTAACGTAACAAAAAAATAAAACCAGTACTTATTGACCTGCTCGGGTGGTTTAGCAGAGCAAACGATGGAGAATGTTTCATCTGTTAAGCCAAAAATGAGATATGGCTTGAGTCGACCGGCTCCTTGATAGTCGCCAAGCATGGAAACACCATAAAAGATGTGGCGGGCATTGACCATCAACGTGATCAAAAAGGCGCTGATCGGATTAAAAACCGTTGTTAAAGCAGTGATTGCGACATATTGGGCTGATCCAGCAAAACCAAATGTGCTCATCAAAAAAGTCCAGATCAAGCCATAGCCTTTGCTGTCCATTAAAATACCATAGGCCATGCCCAAAAAAGCGTAACCAGTTAAGACGGGTAATGTATGGGGAAAAGCGGCAAGAAATGCGGCTTTTTTTGAATGTTTAGGCGAGTGCATAGTCCTCGATTTTGGTGTAAATACGTTTACCTTCGAATTCGTGGCTTTCAAATAGGACAAGGCTCTTAACTAGGTGCGTTTTGAGTTCGATATCGCCAAGTTCATTTTGAACCTGTTCTAAGGATGTTTTAAAGACAATATCTTGACCAATCGTGACATGCGGTGCAAAGCCCCTTTTTTCTGCAGGAAAACCTAAAGCATGCAAGGCCGAGTCAATCTTTGCTTGCAAAATCTGCAATTGATCAAGCTCCCCACCTAGACCAAGCCAAAGAATACGGATTGAATCCTTGCCATCGAAAGACCACAGACGAGATAGGTTTAATTCGAAGGGCTTTTTACTCATGCAAGCATTTTTGATAGCTTCATGAATGGGCGTGATTTGAGCTGCTCCGACCTCGCCTAAAAACTTTAGTGTCATGTGGAAACTTTCACTAGGCTTCCAGTTGCCAGATACCGTGTAGGGCTTAAGTTGCTCTTGAACAGTGGCGATTTCTTGTTTTATTTCGTTCGAAAAGTCGATTCCGATAAATATGCGCATAACTCGTAATCTCCTCAAGTCATATTCGTGCCTGTAATTATTTGACGAGTTATCAATATTTTACACTAAACACGGCTTGAAACAAAACAAAATCAATCGGTTAATTTAATTGAGTGAAGGCTTAAAAAGTTCGCCAAAAAGTATAATGGATTAAAACTTAAAAGCCACAATCACTATAATTTTGATATTCATTTAAACCACGATGGAATGTTTGAATATTGACTTAGATAAACATTTCATGACATATCACTTATTATCCCAAAAACAACTTGTGACCTGTATAAATGTAATATAAGATATAAATAAATGTTAATAAGACACACTAACCTTAGAATCAAGTATACAGTCTGGGTTGATTTCGATTAGAGACATTAGA
>JAQUDJ010000010.1:35843-60295 GCA_028685755.1 Eubacteriales bacterium
AAATCTAATTGGTCGGTCGCATTATGATGTTTTTCCAGAATTGCCCCAAGCGCTTATCGATGTTCACACCCGATGTTTATTAGGTGCTTCTGAAAAATCAGATGCCAAGCCCTTTTACCGCAAGGATGGCAGAATGGATTGGGTAAGCTGGGAGATCCACCCATGGTATTTAGCTTATGGCCAAATCGGCGGAATAGTCTTATTTTCGGAAGTAGTAACTGATCGAATCAATGCTGATATCGATCATCGTCAAAATGAACAGCGACAACTAAAAGCGATGAAAGACATTATCGAAGTCATTTCGAAGTCGATTGAAATGCGTGACCCATATACGGCAGGTCATCAAGTCCGCGTAACTCGTTTAGTTGAGGCGATCTGTGATGAAATGAATTTGCCGACTCAACAGTCTGAAGGCATTAGCTTGGCAGCCCTGATCCATGATCTAGGCAAGCTTTTCATTCCCTCGGATTATTTAACGAAACCTGGCCGTTTAACGGAGCTTGAATACAACATTATCAAAACGCATAGCCAGGCAGGTTATGACATTTTGAAAAATGTTGAATTCACATGGCCTGTCGCCGAGATGGTTTTACAACATCATGAACGGATAAACGGATCAGGCTACCCACATCAATTGACCAGTGAGTCCATCCAGCTTGGCGCAAAAATTATTATGGTGGCAGATGTTGTTGAAGCAATCGCATCACATCGCCCTTACCGCCCAGCAAAAGGGATTGAAAGTGCTTTACAAGAAATCACAGATAACCGGGGCACACTTTTTGATACAACTGTTGTTGACGCTTGCTTATGTGTTTTTCTAAACGGCTTTAATTTTGAATTAGCCAGTTAACAACTTCCATGAAAAATAAAAGTGACGATGACTTTTTGATTTTCAAAAAGAAGAGACCTCGCAGATTTGACCTGCGGGGTCTCTTTTGGTAAGGCTGAGGTTAATGTTGAGTTTAAGGCTGTCGGTTGTTTGGCTGTTGCTTATTAATAGGTGACCAGTGGGAAGCCCTTATTAGTCCAACCATAGGGCGCATTACTTGGCATCCCGATACCACCATTTAAGGAGACGGCATCGTAACCCATGATGCGCATCGCTGCAACGACTTGGGCAGCGGTTTGTCCGGTATAGCAGTAGACAACGATTTTTTTGGTTGTCGGGACACCGGCAGCTTGTAAGCTTTCGATAGACGCTGCATCAAATGCTAGACTTACGGCACCTTTGATGTGGCCTTTGGCGTAATCGGCTGGTTTTTGCAAAGACAATAGGAAGAAATCTTCACGGGCATCAACCATGCCATAAAGCACATCCTCGTTTACTTTATAGGTTTTGAAACGGGCATCAGCAATCGTGCTCAGACCAGCATAATAACTCGCAACTGCTTTAGCAATTGCGGCATCAACTTTGTAGGTTTTGTTCGGTAGGGTATTGACCGTTGTCTCAGTCACAGCGGCAGCACCAGCAACTTTAGCGATACCGAGGTTCCAACCGAGGTTGACGCTTCTCGCTTTGATGCCGGCGATGTTCAAGGTTACAACGGCTTGACCAGCGGTTTGACCCGTATAGCAGTAGATAAAGACGTCTTTATCCTGCGGAATTTTGGTCAGATTGTCACTGATGGCAGTGCCGAAAGGAATGCTAATGGCGCCTTTGACATGGCCTTTGGCATAATCTGCGGCTGAACGCAAGTCGAGAACTACCATTGCGTCACCAGCGGTAACTTTGGCAACAAATTCTTTTTCTGCGATTTTATAAATATGTGACGGCATATTGACGAAATAATTTTTGACAGCATTGAGGACTGGATCTGAGCTAACCGTCCAATAAGCTTGGTTGGCCCAACCACTTGGCTTGTTCGAAGTCATGCCCATGCCACCATTGAGCGATACGGCATCATAACCCATCAAACGTAAAGCTGCAGTAGTTTGGCCAGCTGTTTGACCGGTATAGCAGTAAACGATGATCTTTTGATTCTTTGGCAATTTGGTGAGATCGTTTAAAGTTGTTTTGCCATAAGGCATATTGATAGCACCCTGAATGTGTGCTTTAACAAAATCTTCAGCTTTGCGGACGGAAAGAATGAATGGCTTTTGACCGGCATCCAACATGGTTTTTAGATCTTTTTCACTGATTTTGTAATTTTTGTATACCGGGTCAGTGATTTTTGCGAGTCCGGCATAGTAATCGGTAACTGCCTGTTGGACTTTTGCATCAACTGCATAAGTCATTGCTGGCAAGGTGTTGACGGTTGTTTCTGTGACTGCAGCAACACCGGCAACTTTCGAAATACCGAGCATCCAGCCGAGATTAACGCTTCTAGCTTTGATACCAGCAAGGTTTAAGGTGATAACTGCTTGACCAGCTGTTTGACCGGTATAGCAATAAACATATACTTCTTGATCCTGAGGAATTTTGGAAAGGTTGTCGCTAATTGCAGTGCCCCAGGGCAGATTGACTGCACCTTTGATATGGCCCTTAGCATAGTCAGCAGCACCACGGATGTCGAGAATGACTGGCTTTTGACCTGCAATGATTTTATCGACAAATTCCTTTTCAGCAATCTTATAGCTGTGATCAGGCATTTGGGTAAAGAGCGTTTTAACTGATGCACTGATTGAAGTGACAGCAGTTGTTGTCTGTGCAGCAACCGACACAGAAGCGGTGAGCAAGATCGTCAGGATGAGTAACAGAGAAAGCAGTTTTTTCATGAAAGACCTCCTTGATTATTGGGACATTTTTACATCATTTTAATACCGTGTCTTGAAAAGGAATTAAGTTAGGAAGCACTTTGTACAGGCGGTGCGGTTGTTACAGCGGGTTCTGTCGGTTTAACGACAGGCTTTGCTGTTGTTTCTGCCGGCTTTTCAGTTTGCGCCTGTGTTGTTGTAGCAGTTGTTTGACCCGGTTGCGTTTCGATTGGTTCGGTCGCAGCGGTTTCTGCGGGGACGGTTACTTTTGTTTCTGCAGGTGTTTCTGTTGCTTCTACAGCAGGGGCTGCTTCGGCAGACCATTCAACCCAAGCACCATCATAAACTTGGACATTGGTGAAACCCGTATCAGTTAAGAGCAACATGGTCTGGGATGCTCTGAAAGACGTTTTGCAGTAGAGAATGATCGCGTCATCACGATTAAGACCTAGATCGTGGTAATCTAGCCAAATATTTTGCGAAGACTTAAATGATCCATCCGTATAGAGATTTTTGGTGTGGGGGTAGAGGCGCGCGGCAGGAATTGCACCTTCAGCGAATTCTTCGGCTGATCGCACGTCTAAAATGACAGCTGGCGTTGTGCCTTCGATAGCTGCAATCACTTCAGCTTGGGTTGCATAAATCGCATCATTTAGCGTGCCCACGTTATAGGTGACTGCGGTGACCGGTGAAACATCCTGTGTCATCGGCAAGCCAGCTTTTAAAATTGCCTTTTCACCGTTGTTAACAACTTTGACCTGTGCATGACCATACGTTTTCAGAACCCACCAGATTCGACCGGCGGAAACGCCCTGATTATTGTCATAGATCAAAACAGTCGTTTGATTGCCGATTCCATGTTCACCCAAAACAGCGGCAACCTGGTCAGCTGGGGCAATCAGATTGGGTACCGGCTCATTAACCGAAAGTAAATCCGGTGTTAAGCAGATCGATCCAGTGAGATGGCCTTTGGCATAGTCTTCGGCAGAGCGGGCATCAATGACGACGGTGTCAGGATTTTGCATCAATGCCGTCAGATCACTGGCTTCAATGATGTTCGCGCTACTCGTGTATGCAGTCTGATTGCATGCGACCGTGGCCAATAACAGGACAACGATAAGAATCAAGACTGTTGCCTGTTTTAAAATACGCGGCATGCGGTGTCCTCCTCTAAAATTAAAAGTATTTGTGAATCGTGATCATTTGGGAATCATACACGATTTGCAAGTACTCCTTTGACATTATATTCGAATTCCGTAAACGTAACCGCTAATTTAGAAGCATTCGCGTTATGAAATATTTCGATACACTATAAGAGAACGTGATAACAAGCTGCTCAATGCATACACATTTGACTTGCCTTCCTGTCAGCCAGATGAGAATCTATTGATAAATGATCATTGACCAGGAGCTTATTGTGAAAAAGCCAAATCTATTTTTTGCAATTTATGGCCTACTTTGGACGGCGTTTAATAGTTTAACCCTCGGTTGGTTTCCCTATGTGCATTCCGATGAAGCGTGGTTGGGGGGGCTTTCACAAGCCTATTTAACCAGCCAAACAATTTCTGTCACGGAACCTTTTTTTGATTTGTTACCGCGCCAACCCCATGCTTTCAAGGTGCTTTATCATCTGATGGAAGCGGGACTGATCAAACTTTTAGGCATGCAAGTAACGAGCGTCCGCTTTTTGAGCGTAGTTGCAGCTGTAGTGGTATTGATAGCTTTATACGTAGGCTTAACGCGAAGCTTGCAAAATCGCTGGCTGAGTTTAGGTGTGACTATTGTTTTTAGTTTGCAACCAATATTTTTGACCAGCGCCCATTTGGCGCGTCAAGAAATGTTAATTTTAGCTGTTTTGGCAATTGCCAGTTTATGGTTCCGAACACAATTTTTTACAGTTGGCCTGTGGCTTGGTTTTGGGGCGTTGATCCATCCTAATGCCTTGATTGGGGCAGCGATGATCGGTGTCATTGTGTTCAAAGATTGGCTGATCGGTACGACAAAATTAAATGACCTAATCCGCATGATCGGCGGGCTGTTCCTTGCCGGTGTTGCCTTAATTTTGTTCAGTCTAAAATTGAGCCCGAATTTCATCGTCAATTATGCGCAATTTGGAATTAGTCTCAATGTCGACGCTGCTCCGATCCAGCGTTGGCAGAACTTCTTAGCGTATTTTAATTATATCTGGCAGCCTGGAAATGGTACATATTGGCTGCCTGCAATGCAGATATGGCTGGTTTTGGCCCTCGTTTTGACTTTCATGGCAGCGGGGATTTTACTATTAAATCATCTCGGCTATATGAATTGGAAATTAGAAAATCGCCGTGGCTTAGTTGATGGATTACTCCAGATCATGGCTTTTTTAGTCACGATTTTTGTAATCGGCCGTTATAATCCAACGTCAATATTATTTATTTTATGGCCACTAGGCCAGTTGCTCGCCCATTTGGGAACGGGTTTTTATCGAAAAATCGGGGTGGAACGTCCGATGCCTTCATTGGTTTATCCCCTATTCGATAAAAGCCTCGCACGCCTTGGTACGCCTATCGTTCTAATAGCCTTAATAATCAGCAGTGCTGTCAGCAGTTGGGCAATGATTGAACCGTTTTTGCCGGTGGATCGATCCATGCTTTGGGCACGCAAATCGGCCGATAACCCGTTTGTGACCTATAATGATGAACTTGCAGCATCTTTACCGGAACATGCGATCGTCCTTGGTAATCTCAGTGCTGGGTTTATGCTAACCGAGCGAGCACAGCAATTTCTTGATATCCGCAACCTGCCCTTTGCAGCCGATGCGTCGCTGGCGGGTTATTTGAAAGCACACCAGATCAATGTCGTGATCTGGTATGAGGAATACGATTTTATTCTCAATAATCCAGCTTGGTGGGTTTTGTATGAAACTCGTCCTGGGCGGACTGCAGACCCGAGTGCACTAGCAGCATTAAAAGTAATTTTGGACAATCATGGTCAACTCATCAACACAATTGAATCCCCAATTTATGGCACGCGTGTCGTTTCTTTTCAGAATAATCAGCCGTGGTCTGTCAGCTTATACGCGCTTGATTGGGCTGCCATTTCTTAAAAACGAGCGTTTCCATTGCAAATCCAGTCAAGATAATCAAGATAATTCCGGCATAAACGCCTTCAATATCCATAAATGCGCGACGTTCAAACAAATACCAGCCAATTCCACCTAAATTGCCGATTGCACTGAAAATCATTTCGGCACTGACCAGTGCGCGCCAACCGCGAGACCAACCAATTTGCAGGCCGGTCAACAGTTGCGACTTGCTAAGGGGCAGCAAGACATGCCAAAGGACTTGCAAACGTCCAGCACCGAGATTACTTGCGATATCCAGGTGTTCCTGTGTAACGGATCGAAATCCGCTGAGATAACTGAGGTAAGACGACCAAAGCGTGGCATGAATAATGATCAGAAGGACCGCGGGCGTGCCAAGTCCCGCTATGAGCAAGACAATGGGCAGTAAGGCCACGCCAGGCAATGGATGGAGAATCGCATTGAGGAGCGTGATCAGAGGCCTTAAATGCGGTAAGAAATAATCACTTGCGGCCAAAATCAACCCCATTAAATTGCCGACCAAAAGTCCAAGCAGCACCAAAGCGATGGATTGCAACAGTTGCAACGCCAGAGTGCCTTCAATCAAACCGCTAATTAGTCTGATCAGAACGTTCGAAAAAGCTGGCAAAATGAGTGGATTGACGAGCTTGACTGTCGCAATAAGTTGCCAAAAAGCAATCAGCGCGATCAGCCAACTGATTTGGTGCCAGGTTTTTGGTGGTTGATGATTACTTTGCGAAGACCAATTCTTGTTCATTGTATTGCCTTTTCAGATAGCCAGTTTTAACCATAAAATCAGCGAAAGCTTGCACCCCGCGAATCGATTCGCCGTACTGGATAGTGCGATCATCGAGATATGACCGTGCAGTCTCCGGCGACAACTCAAAGCTTGTAGCTAATTGTGCGGCCGCTTCATCGGGGTGGTTCTGAATGAACGCAAATGATTCGGCTAAAGCACTTTGTAGCGCAGATCGGCGAAGTTCATCAGCTAAAAAAGGCGCTTCTGCAATGCCGACGATAAAACTAAAGGGTTCTCCAAGCGCGACTTCGCCTGAAGACAGCATCGCAATGCCGGGTGTTTCTGCTGCAATAAAATTGTAAGGCGGCGCGGTGTATTGGGCAATTACGCCTTGGTGATTGATCAAAGCTTGCAAACCGTCGGGATGCTTCATCGAGACGAGTTGTTGATCGAAGATTTTGGCATCGCCGAGCTCTTTTTCAGCCGCCATGGCTAACAAAATATGTTGGATACTTCCAGGTTGGGGCAAAGCGATTTTGCCCTGACCGACTAAATCGCGCAGATTTGTGATCGCAGGATCATTGACGAAAAGTTCAACCGGGCACTCCGATAAACCGGTAAAGATTGACCAATCCATTCCTTGATCGCGCCCTATTAAAAACGGTGGGATGCCTACAAATGCAACATCGAGGGTATCTGCAACCATCGCTTCTTGAATCGCTGCTGTATTTGCAAGCTTGACCCACGTGATTTCATAAGGCCGCCCACCCGCACGTGCCTTTAAGGCAGCGTCGAGGTAGCCATTTTCCTTCATAATTTGAATCGGGGCATAAGCCAAGCCGTATTGTTCAGCGACCGTGATGCGGATTACCTGCGGTTTTTGACAACCGGTCAATGGAATAATCGCGATCGCCAGTAATAAAACAATTTTGAACATCAATAAATATAAACGCTTAGGCAAATGCGCAGACATCATAAGCTTGCAACCTCCAAGGGCCGATGAATCAGTTGATTTTGACCATTTTCATCTAAAACGTATAGAACTGCATAAAGTTTTGCCAAGCGGGATTCTAATATTTGTTTGTTCGCTGCTTCCACAATGCAATATCCAACACGCGCGGTCGCATTGTCAACTGCGTGAATGGTTTTACCAACTTCAAGATGATAGCCGGCATCGATAACACCCGGGCAAGCTAAGACGCTTGCAAGCGGGGTCAATGCACAAATGGTGCAGGGATTGGCGAAAAAAAGTTGGACAGAAAGTGCCGTGTTCGCTTGCCGGAAATCGTATGCATCCAACGTCAGTCGTTGATTTTTTGCTAATTTTTTGCCTAACGCGGCTTGAATGTGGTTGCGGGTTATGTCAAATCCAGTTAGACGCGGGATAAATTGTGACTCGAAAGCGCCGCCAATTCGACAGGCAATTTCATTAATCTGGATGCCGTCATGACCGATCAAAAATTGAAAATAAATCGGGCCATTTTGAATATTAAAAGCTGTCACAATTCGTTGCGTGAGTTCGGCAAGCTCATCGCCTTTTTCCACGGTATAGCGACTTGGCCATTCATGACTAAGGCAAATGCCCAGCTGATCTGTCGATCGAAAAGAAATACGATCGGTTAGCGTTAGCAAATGAGCTTTACCGGCATTGACCCAGCCACTGACAGTGACTTCGTCATTTGGGTAATAAGTTTCAATTAGAAATTCTTGAGCACGACTGAAGGTCAGGACTTGCGAGGCCTGTGCGAGGATGTCACCTGGTGTAGCTAATTGAAATATGCCGCGCTGGCCTTGTGAATCGACGGGTTTGACCACGACGGGATAGGTCAACGTTGTATAGAGTTGATCCTTATTTGGATCAAAAATTTGATAAGGTACGGTTGGTAAATCATGCGCAGTGAATCGTTGTTTCATAACGCGCTTGTCGGTAACGGCTTGTGCGGTTTCGACACCGATTAGACTCGGCAAACCTAGCTTTGTCGCCACAATCGCCGCCGTCAAGACCGGTTGGTCAGTGCCGAGCGTCATGATACCATCAACACCATGTGCTTGGGCAGCTTCAAACACGGCTTGGGGATCAAAAGTGCTGGCCATTGCTACTTCGTTGGCTATTTGATGTCCAATCGAACTTGGGAGATTATCGCAGGAGACCACAATATATCCCATCGCCTGCGCCACCTGAATACCAGGCAGTTGGGCTAGTGAAGCACCAAGGATCAATATTTTTTTGCGCAAGGAAAGACGCCTTATCAGCTGTTTTAGTGGCATGAATTCACCGTCGCGTCGAGCTCACCGTCAACAAAATTAAGTCGCTTTTGTATGACATATTGTTCATGGCATGCTGGCGGACCTGCTAGCCCCTGCAAAGGACTATATGAAAAGGCTAATAACAGTAAGACGCGAGCGCGTTTGAAAAAGGTGTAGCCCGATTGCACACAGGCATCAGGTGCGGCCGGAATATTGATTTGGCCGATTTTGATCGGATTTTGCAAGAGGGAAGCTGAAATGTAGACATGCTTACGCGTATCGTGGCACACACGATCAACCATTTCGCGCGTCATTGCACGGAATCCAGTCAGTTCGATATGGATGGGTTTGTGACAGAGGACAAACATCACGAGTTCTTTGAGCCGGGTACCGAAGCGCCGATACCATGTTTTATTCAAGCGAGTCGTCGGAACACCATAGACCACATCAAAACCTTCGGTTAGACATTCCGTTAAACGCACGAGATCCTGCGGACGATCCTTGCCATCATCATCCATCGTGATCACAACCGAGCCACGACTTGCGCGCAATCCGGCTAGTGTCGCATGCTGTTGTCCGACATTTTTAGCCAATAAAAGGCCTCGCACGTCTGGATAATCTGCACACAGTTGAGTGATGACCTGAGCCGAGTGATCTTGACTACAATCATCAACAATTATAATTTCAAAATTTGCTGCTTTAGCTTTGGAAGCTGTTTTGGCAAAATCGTGGCTAACTTGCTGACGGATCGCCATGACATGATCGGCTAAAACGTGGTCCCGGCCAAAGGTTGGAATCACAATAGAAAGCTCGGGAAAACCGGTTCGATCAGTCACATGGTCCTTGCCAACAGGATTTAATCGCATTCAAATTTCTCCCAATAAAAAGCGATCTGCTACCGTCAGGATGTAATCCTGCTCTGCAAAGGTCAATGCCGCAAAAAGTGGCAATCGCACGAGTCGTTGGCCAAGTCCGGCTTCAACGTGAAAGTCGTTTTCTGGTCGAATAAATTGCCGACCGAATTGGCTTTCGTGCAGCGGCACAAAATGAGTCCTCGCATCGATGCCTTGATCAGATAAGTATCGAATAAAAGCGGTCGCCTGATCTGCAGCATGGAAGAGGAGGTAAAAAAGGTGGCCATTTGCTTTTCCATATTTTGGACTCGTACTAGTGGAGACCAAATGACTTTGATATCGCTCACTCAATCCACCCGATTCATTGCGAAAAAACGCTAAGTATCGCGTAAATAGCGCACGTTTTGAGGTGACGATTTCATCACTTAATTCGAGTTGTGAATGCAGTAAGGCCATCGCTATCTCACTTGGCGCATAGCTTGAGCCACAAGAAATCCATTCGTAAAAGTTGACCTGGCCAATGGCAAATTCATCGCGGTTAGTGCCTTTTTGTCGAAATTGCCTGGCAAATTTCACATAATCGGGGTGATTAATAACTAAAGCCCCACCTTCACCGGCGACAATATCTTTTGTCCCATGAAAACTAAAGCACCCAAAGTGCCCGATTGTACCAGTAAAAAGCCCATGATCTGAGGATAAGAAACTCTGGGCACAATCCTCGATGACGATTAAATGATGGGTTTGGGCAATCGCCATAATGGCTGGCATATCACAACTGACCCCGCCATAGTGAACGACCAGTATAGCTTTAGTATGTGGGGTAATATGGTATTTGATTCGTGCCGGATCTATCGTGAGATGGCTCGGTTCAACTTCAGCGTAGACAACTGTGCCACCGGCTAAAATAACAGCATTCGCTGCGGAAGGGTAAGCAAAGGACGGTAAGATGACCTCGTCACCGGCGTCAAGGTTTATGGCGTACAGAGCTGCTTCAAGCGCATGCGTGCCTGACGTCATCATCAGCACCTCGGCTGGATTGCTTTTTGCAGCGTTCTTTGAAGTCAAACACGTGCTGATATCGTTTTGGCAACATGCAGTCATTGGACCATCACCCTCTGTTTTACCAAGGGTTAGGACCTGTTCGATTGCGTGACGAGCTTGATCTAATCGATAAGGTTTGTGAAAAGGAATCATTTTTTGCTCCGCTTGACTTTCGAGTTGAGCTTCTTTAACGTTTGAATTGTATTTAAGTGATACCGATGATATTCACTCGAGGTCTGAGGCTTGTTACATGAAAGTACTAAATTGTATTGGTGATTTTTGTCCGATACCGTTACTCTATTCAAAAGCTGAGGCTCAAACACTTAAGCCTGGTGAAAGCTTTATGCTAGTCACTGATCATAGCTGTGTTCTCGAATCGATTCAAGATTATTATCTCGATCGCAACTATGAACTTAAAATTGCTGAAGTATTAAACGGTGTCTGGGAAGTCACAATCAGCAGAAAATGCTAACACCCGCTTCGAGCAAATATTTCAAAATACTCTGATGCGGTTGACCAATATCGTGGGATTTCCGAGTGACTAGGAAAATATCGTAATCCATGTCTAAGTGCTCTACAGTAATGATTTTTATCAACTTTTCATATAACTCACGCTTGATGCTTTCATAAGGGGCAAACGAAATTCCATAACCACTTACGACTGACGATTTGACGGCTGACAGGGAATCCGCATTAAAAATAACATTTAAATCTTTAAAACTTTTACTTGAGTGATCGAGTTCGTGCTCTAAACGATTACACGTATTTTTATTCATTGAACATAGAATCATTTCATAGTCAAAAAGGTCTTCTAAATCGATCACATTTGGAATGGCGTAATCGGCAGGTGCAATCAGGACAACATGTTCGCGACCCATCGGGTAGAACGTTAAATCATCACTGGCTGGATCAATTCCGTCAACAAAACCAAAATCCGTCAAACCTTCGCGGATGTCGCGTAAAATATCATTCCCCGCGCGCGCTTCGAGCGCATATTTGTGCTGGGGAAATTTCTTTTTAAGTTTATAAAGTAAGCACGGCAGTGAATAAGCGGCCATCGAATACGTACCATTAATATTGATTTGATTCTGGCCGTCAGAAATCGAAGACAAGCTTTCTAGCATTTGATCATACTTTTTGATAATGCTGTTGGCATATTTGGCGACGATTTCCCCAGCTTCCGTTAACACCACGCCCCGATTGCTACGTTCAAGTAAGGGTTTGCCGATTTCATCTTCATATTTTTGAATCATCTGACTCAAGGCCGATTGCGAAATATGCGCTTTTGTTGCGCCCTTCGAGATGCTACGTTCTTCAACGACCAACAGGAAATACTTCATCAATTGCAGGTTCATCTTTGCTCCTACTCATGTCAAGTCATGGATATTCACTCTTACTAAACTGATATTCATTCTGAGTTTAGCATAGTTTAGCTATAACTAAAACTTATACTGCATCAAAAAACCATAGACCCATTATGGGATCAAGTTATGATAATCTCAATTTGGGAATCATACACAAACGTTTACAGTCTTTCAAAAACCTCGAAAACGAAACAAAACAACGGAACAAAAAACGAAACAAAACAAGGAGAATGGCACATGAGTGAAACCCAAGCCGGCTCGTCCATTCAGAGACGCTCCGCCAGCTCCCGCTCCAGCACTGCTCGTAAACCTAAGCCTAATCAATTACCCTTTGCAATTCTGACCTTGATCGCGCTGATTCTTGCCGGACTATTTTTACAGTCACAAGGCAATAACATGGGCTGGTACTTGGTCACCGGTTTAATTTTTGGTTATATCCTACAACGGTCTCGTTTTTGCTTTACCGCATCGATGCGCGATCCTTTTCTGACGGGTAGTACAATATTAACTCGTGCAGTATTGGCCGCCTTTGCTATGACTACAATCGCATTCGCCGCAATCAAATATGGCTATTTCAAAAATGGTTTGCCGGTCCCTGGGATGAATTATGTCGTTCCGATCAGCCTGGCAACCGTGATCGGCGCCTTTATGTTTGGTGTAGGCATGGTTATTGCCGGTGGTTGTGGATCAGGCACCATGATGCGTGTTGGCGAAGGCTTTTACATGCAAATGCTCAGCCTTGCCTTTTTCGTGATTGGCAACTTTTGGGGTGCCCACGATTTTGGCTGGTGGAAAGAAAATGTCATCAATCATGGCAAAGCAATTTTCCTGCCTGATGTTTTCGGTTGGTTTGGCGCAGTCGTGATTCAACTGGTTGTAATTTGGCTAATTTATATTGCAGCTGAAAAATTCCATGAAGCCAAAGCTGCAGCAGGCTCAAGTGCACATTAAATTATTTTAAGAACAAAATAATACAATTAATTAATTAATGGAGGAACTATTTATGAAAGAAGTTATGTTGGATTGTCTCGGTGAAGCCTGCCCGATCCCGATCGTTAAATCACAAAACAAAATGAAAGAATTAGCTGTCGGCGATTTGCTGATTGTCCAAATTGACCATAGTTGTGCGATGAAAAATGTCCCAGATTGGGCGCGTGGTGAAGGCTATAACGTTGAAGTCGAAGAAGTCGGCGATGGCGAATGGGAAGTCATTATCGAAAAAACCAAGTAATTATTAGCTAAATGCGGTTGCCTATCTTTTATGATAATCAACTGAAAGCTTGAGGTGTAACGTGAGTTCATTCAATGATTCAATGAAAAAAATTAGTAGTAACCCCGTCTATGTCAAATGGTTTAAAGACGCCTGGCCCTACATCACCGGTGCCGTTTTACTCTCGTTATTTCAAATTGTGACCCTGACTACCACAGGCAATCCTTGGGGCATGACAGGTCCTCTCGCAACGTGGGGGGCATGGGTGTACGAACTCTTTGGCGGTAGCGTTGATAAATGGTATTTCTTTGCTAGCGACAATATGCAAACTACTTTGAAGAATGGTTTTTTTGCTGACGGTGGTTCAGTCCGCAATTTAGGGATTGTTCTGGGTGCATTTATCGCGACCTTATTCGCATCGCAATTTAAAATCAAAAAAATCAAAAGTATGAAGCAAGTCATCGCAGCCGTTTTAGGCGGTTTACTTATGGGTTATGGATCAAGAATCGCCTATGGTTGCAACATCGGTGCCTTGTATAGTGGTATTGCTTCACTATCTGTTTCCGGCTGGGTTTTTGGTATCTTTCTGTTTGCCGGTGCGGTTGTTGGCAGTAAATTACTCGTCAAATTCTTCATGTAAATTTTCTAATTAACCCCATTTTTGGAGGTAATATGTCCCGCGAAAAAACCACAGAATTTTATGATGTCGCCGTTATTGGTGGCGGTGCGGCCGGTCTGACAGCTGCCATATACTCCGCTCGTGCTCGCCTCAAAACGATTTTATTTGAAAAAGCACTAGTTGGCGGTTTGGCGACCTATACCAATGAAGTCGAAAACTATCCTGGATTCCCTAACAAACCAAAAGGGGAAGACATCACCAATTTGATGAAAGCACAAGCTAAAAACATGGGCGTTGATTTCAAATTAACTGATGTCAAATCCGTCGAGCTACACGGTGAAGAGAAAACAATAGAAACATTCCGCACAACCTATAAAGCAAAAGTTGTGATTTTGGCGATGGGCGGTCGTCCGCGCATTACCAAAGCTGAAAACGAAGAAAAATACCTTTTCGACAAAGGGATTTCATTCTGCGCAACCTGTGATGCAGCCTCCAACACCGGCAAAACAGTCGTTGTCATAGGTAGCGGTGACGCAGCGATTGAAGAAGGCATGTTCTTAACCAAATTTGCGGATAAAGTCATTGTGTCTGTTTTGCACCATGAAGGTAAAATGGATTGCAACGAAATCGCAAAAGAAGCAGCCCTGCGCAACCCGAAAATGGCATTTGTCTGGAATTCAACAGTCAAACGTTTTGAAGGTGAAGATCACCTTGACACGGTTGTTCTGAAGGACCTGCGGACCGATGAAGAAATTCCGGTGAAATGCGACTCTTGTTTCGAATTTATCGGTTACATTCCAAATACGGAAATTGTCAAAGAACAGATCAAATTGACGCGAGCTGGTTACATCATCACTAACGAGAAGATGGAAACTAACATCGAAGGCGTTTTTTCATGTGGTGACATCCGTGACAAATGGCTCAAGCAAATTGCAACCGCTGTCGGCGATGGGGCAATTGCTGGTTATGCATCTGAGAAGTACATTGCTGAAAGTGAAACTTTCCACGATGTCATTTTGCAGAAGGAAAAGCCCGGATTGACCTTCATTTACAACGCAGTTGATGCGGAAAGCCGCGAATTCTTGATTGAAATCGAAAAGATTGAAAATCACTTTGAAGGACGTCTGGTCGTTAATCGCGTCGATATTTATAAATCGAGTGGCATTGCTGATCGTTTGAATGTCACTGAATTCCCAGCTGTGATTTTAACGGTCGAAGGTAAAGTCAAAGAACGTATTATCGGCCAGCTCGATTCACAAAAGATTAATGACATGCTCGATGCAATTTGTGTGGAATGCCATAACAAGTAAAGCTTAACTGCTTACGATCGTATGTGTTAACTGAATCGAAAATTTAACAATATTTACAAAAGCCCCGGTTGTCTAATAAGACAGCCGGGGCTTTTGGTTGTTCAAATCATAGGCAATGTGATCAATAATCATTCACCCTTTTCATATTTGCTAAAAACGATGTAATATATAGGAATAATCAATTAATATTTAAAGCAAAGTAGGTGCGTAACCATGTTGGATTTTCTAGTCAAAACATTTAACCCGGGCTCACCACTCTTTTATATCATGATTAGTTGGGCAGTGATCTGGAAAGGCATCGCACTGTGGGTTGCAGCTCGCAATCGGCAAACCTTCCTGTACCTTTTGCTTTTAGTCATCAATACACTTGGTATCTTTGAGATCATCTATCTCATTCTTTTGCGTAAAGACAAGAATCACTAATGGGACAAAAGACGATTGGTGATGATTTTAGCACCTATTTAAATCAGATCGAGAATCCGCAACAGCGCAGAGGCCTTGAAACAGTACTCGCGTGGGTTGCGCTTAAGTTTCCGAATTTGGCGCCTAAAATCGCGTGGAACCAACCCATGTTTACGGATCACGAAACGTTTATCATCGGATTTAGCATCGCTAAGCAACACCTTGCAGTCGCGCCGGAGGAAGCGTGTATCAATCACTTTTCGGAAATGATTGATACAGCCGGCTATCAACATACAAAACAATTAATCCGGATGCCGTGGGATCAACCCATTGATTTTAATTTGCTCGAGGCGATCATCCATTTTAATATCCTCGAAAAAAAAGACTATTCAGCTTTCTGGCGCAAAAAATAATTAAAGTCAATTGTTCAAATGCAATTTCCGGAAAACAGTTTCAAAATAATCTAAGTCGATGAAAAAATGGAGGATGTTATGAAAAATTCTACAAGGTCTTTGATCGGTTTAATTCTTATTGCTGCTTTAGTTTTTTTGATGACCGCCTGTGGAGGCGATGATCAGTCAACACCGCTAGACGACAACGAAGCCGTTGTCGTCCAAACGGAAACGGATGCTCAAGCGAATCAAGATGATGATAACGATGCGACGGTTGAAACGGCCATGGATGTCGACGTCAATATTAATCTCGATGGTGATGAGGAGAGCGTTGATTTGCCAGATGGCTACCCGCAAAACGATTTCCCAATTTACAAAAACAGCTATGTCGAAAGCGTTGTTTCGATGAATGAAAGTTTTACAATTATCGCCCACGCCAAAGATGATCCAGATCAAGTCATCAAATTCTATCAAGACATTGTTAAAAAGGGGACCGTCACTGTCGAAAGCACTGCCAATGACACATATACCGTGTTGGGAACGCTTGGCAAAAACAACTTTCAATTAACAGTTGCACCAGAAGAATCTCTCGATAATTTTAAGACAACCTATGCGATTTTTATCATGCCAATTGAAGAATAATCATCAAACCGGTAAATCACACTTTTTGAAATCCAAGTCGTCCACAGCAACATGTGGACGACTTTTCTTCATAAAAGCGAACCAATTATGTTAGACTTTCATCATAATTCTTGAAAAACAAAGGCTGATTGATGAAAAACTTTATAACCCGAAACTTATTCAGCGGTAAGCATGAGCGCGGGTACTCTGCGCTCGATATTTTGAAATTTATCGGTCCTGGATTACTCGTCACGGTTGGTTTTATCGATCCCGGCAATTGGGCGGCAAATGTCGCGGCTGGAGCAACCTTTGGCTATTCACTTTTGTGGATGGTGACGTTGGGGACTATTATGCTGATATTTTTACAGCATAATGCCGCCCATCTTGGGATTGCAACTGGCTACTGTATATCGGAGTCGGCTACATTGTATTTAAAGCCTTGGGTTAGCCGGCTAGTCTTGAGTACGGCGATCTTCGCGACCGTAGCGACCGTTTTTGCCGAGTTACTTGGTGGCGCCATCGCACTGAATTTACTTTTTAATTTGCCAATTTCACTTGGTGTTATATTGGTTGCGGCATTTTCCCTATGGCTCTTGATTTCCAACTCGTATCGGAAACTCGAACGGTGGATCATTGGCTTTGTGTCTTTGATTGGGATTTCATTTATTTTCGAAATGAGTTTGATAGCAGTTGATTGGCCACATGCCGCGACAAGTATGGTATTACCGCGTTTTCCGGCGAATTCCCTCTTGATCATCATGAGTGTTCTTGGGGCAGTTGTCATGCCACATAATTTGTTTTTACATTCCGAGATTATCCAGAGTCGCCAATGGAACCTCAAAGACGAGTCAATCATGAATCGTCAGCTAAAATATGAATTCACTGACACGTTGCTATCGATGGGCATCGGTTGGGCAATCAATAGCTCAATGATTATTTTAGCTGCTGCAACATTCTTCGCGCGTCATATTGAAGTCACCGAACTCGGCCAAGCTCAACAGATGCTTACCCCTTTACTTGGCAAAGGCGCGTCACTTATCTTTGCAGTGGCTCTGCTCCTTGCTGGTGTTGCATCTTCTGTAACAGCTGGCATGGCGGGTGGTTCAATATTTGCCGGTATGTTTAATGAACCTTACAATGTTGAAGATCGTCACTCCAAAGTGGGCGTGATAGTAGTTTTTATTCTCGCAACCATTGCGGTTTTACTGACTGGGAATCCATTTCAAGGCCTCGTTTATTCTCAAATGCTCCTCAGCGTACAACTGCCCATAACGATTTTCCTGCAAATATATCTAACATCATCTCAGAAGATTATGGGAAAATATGCCAATTCACTAGGCGATAAGATCACCCTAATCACAATTGGCCTAATTGTTTCAGCACTTAATATTGCGCTGCTTTGGAATACGATTGCACCCAATTAACGCTTTCTAATTATCAGTATCTTTATGTAGTAAAGATGCCCGCTTCACACTGTCTTGGCCATATCGGTTGCGAATGCTATCCATAGCTAGATCGACTTGCTTTTGGCGCATTACCATTTTGGATTGCTCCGGTTGATCAAATAGAGAAAGCTGTTGTGGCTGCAATTGCTCAGAGCCTGGCTTGGCAAAGTTTGTTAAGCTGATACCGATGAGTCGAATCGGCTTATCTATAGACCAATTGGCGTCCAATAGCTTGCATCCGACCTGATAAATGTCATAGGTGTTCTGTGTAGCCAAGACTGCAGATTGCCGTGTCACGGTCACAAAATCTGTATATTTCAAGGTTATTTGGACCGTTTTTGCGATAACGCCTTGTTTACGGGCTGTACGAGCGACTTCGTCTGCTAATTGCATGAGAACAAGTTTGGCCTTTTTGATATCGGACACATTTTCCGCCAAAGTGATAGCTCGACCGATTGATTTAACCGAATCATGTAACCTAGAAACAACCGGCAGCACGTCCCGCCCATGGGCATGTTGATAGATCGCATCGCCACCTTTGCCAAACAGTGAGATGAGGTAATCAGGATTTAATTTTGCCAAGTCACCAGCCGTCATAATACCTAAACGATTCATTTTTTCAGCAGATTTGCGACCGACGCCGTACATCGCTCCAACCGGTAGAGGCCAAAGCTTGGTAGGGACATCCGTTGGCCAAAGTTCAGTTATACCCTGCGGTTTTTTCATCTCAGAAGCCATTTTTGCAAGGAATTTATTGTCAGAAATTCCTATGGAGCACCACAAATCGAGTCGCTGGTTGATCGTGGCCATGATCGCCTGTGCTGCAACGACAGGTTGTCCCAACAGACCTTCGGTACCGGTCATATCAAGCCAGGCTTCATCAATGCTATTTTGTTCGACGATTGGTGTGAATTCGTGAAGCAAGGCCATGACCTCAGCTGATTTAATTTCGTAAAAATCATGATCAGGTGGGACGACTAAAAGCTCCGGACATAACTTGCGCGCTTCGTTGAGCAACATGGTGGTTTTAATTCCCAAGGCTCTCGCTTCGTAATTGGCTGCCAAAATTATCCCCGTGCGCTTGATCGGATCACCAGCAACAGCTGCCGGTTTGCCCTTGAGCGTGGGGTTTCGGGTCATCTCACAGGAGATGAAAAAAGCATTCATATCAACAAGGAAAACAACGTGTTTCATCTACAAATATTGTACACGACAAAAACACTTGATGCGGAGGTGTTAAGTCCTTGGCGATATTAACAGTTGATTACTGGCAATGGATGGTTAGTTCCCCACTTGTTATTTCAGCCTGATAGCGATTTGTGCCCTGCTTATAAATGTAACGGTCATTAGTCTGCATATGCTCAAAATCAGCATTAAATTGACCGGCGGTCTTTTCCAAATCGACCGTAAACCCATCGTTTGAGGGAAGATTGATATAAGCAGACCCAGAAGTCAGACTAATTGTCATTTTTGTTGGCGCAATGTTTGCTAAATCAAACTGCTGTTGCCCTGAGGTCATTTCGCTCGATAACTCGTGCGAAATTGTACCTTTAAAATTCAAATCACCAGATATGCTTTCAAATGACGCATTTTCGATGGTAAGACCAGACAAATCGCTCTGTCCACTCGTCATTTCCAGCGATAATTTCGAAATCGTACTGTTTTGAAGAATCATTTCGCCAGACGTTAATTCAATGTCGATTTCGCTAAAATCAATATCTTGCACTGAATTTGCCCCAGCTGTGAGTTGCATCTTTAACGAGGCATAGGTGGCTTGTGGCAGATGAACTTCCAAAATGCTGCCTGGGGTATTCCAGAGCGCCAGGTTAAAGATATAAAAACCATAAAATTTGCGACCGGCAATGTTGAGGGCCGGCCCGTTTTGTTTGATGGTGGCCCATTTGTCTTCGGAAATTTTTACGCTTGAACGTTCGATGACATGAATCATATTATCTTGACTCGGGTAGATTTGGACACCACCGGAATGGAAATCGATAGTTATATCCTCGATGGGGGTGTTGATGGTTTTATCATATAGCACAATGTCCATTGTTTTAGTGAGCTGAAAGTCTGACGTGAAATCGGGCAAGTTACGGAAGAAATTGCTCCCGTTCATATAATTCAATAGAACGAGTGAAGCAATAATTGCAACTGCAGACCAAATGATTAGACTGATGAGGCTAGTAAATTTATTTTTCATTGGAATGCCTCATCGTGATGACGGCCTTGATGATGTTTTGCACGGCGGCAGCAATGATGAAAATTATCCAGGAAAAGGCCCAAGATCCAGTCATAAAGCTCAAGTAGAAGTAGATTGCGACGGTGATTAGCCACAACGCCGAACTGATACTTTCTAGCCAAGCTTTGTCTTTATTTTTGGCAGCTTTAAATTCCTTAAATTCTTCAATCATGGATTCTTCTTCTTTGAGATATCGCGGTTTGCTCGCGGCATTATAGATCAAAATCCCGGTTGCCCCTGCAATGAAAATAAACATCAATAAAAGGCCGAGGATTTCTTGCTGTAAGACTTCAGCTGAAAAGATCAAGGCCATCGGACTCAAAATATAGAGCATGACTGCAATCGAAATGCGTAGCGCAATTTTCTTGCGTTCAACTGGGTTTTCAGGCGACAAAACATGGTGCTCCCGCAAACTTTCAGTTAATTCGCTGAGATCGCCGATATTCGCGATCACAGCAGTGTAAGCTTCGTCTTCGTTTTGACCTTGCGCTAATTGATCATTAAATTTTTCCATTAAATTGGCAATTAATTCTTCTTGTAATTCAATTGACTTCTTGGTTTTGGGTACATCAGTAAAAGCGGTGTTGATGTAACTGCGTATTCGGTTGAGCATATGGGTTCCTCCTCAAATCAAGGTCTCAATCAGTTGCTTAGCTTTGTCCCAATCTTCACGACTTTTCAGATAAAAAATGCGTCCTTCAGCGGTTATCTTGTAATAGCGCCGCCTAGCGCCGGTTGTTTCATCACCCCAGTACGAGGAGATGTAGCCATCGCCTTCCAACCGTCGAAAAGCCGAGTAAAGGGTCGCTTCTTTGAGTTCAAATTGATTGTCTGTTTTTTCCTGTATGCGTTTGTTGATCTCATAACCGTAACTATCCTTTTCTAAAAGCGCCTTCAGAATGATAGTCTCGGTATGACCACGCAAGATATCGGAAGTAATATTCATTGCATCACGACCTTCCTAATTGCATCGTAATACTATATACATCGCCTGTCAAGGTATATACAACTGTGAATTGCGACCACTTGCCACGTTTAATCACCCACTCAGCCGATAACCCTTTTCAACAGATCGAGAAGCATTACAATGAACATGTGAGGTTCAATCATGCGCGTGCGAATTGAGTTGACCGATGAAAATCAAGCAGAAGAAGTGGTTGTTTATTGCAAAGCAATCACGCCTGAAGTTGAATTGCTGATCAACCGTCTCGGTGAGAAGGAACATAGCAAAACACCGCTTTCCTTCTATAAGGGCGAAACGCAGTATTATTTGGTGCTGCAAGAGATTCTATTTTTCGAAATTGATAATGAACGACTCTTTGCACATACCGTCGATGATTCATTTGAAGTCAAAGCACGGCTTTATGAAATTGAGACGATTTTGCCACCTTCGTTTACCCGGATTTCCCGCGCTGCGATTGTTAACACGACTCATATTCGTTCAATCCAAAAGGGCCTGACCGGTGTCAGCCATATCGCTTTTCGCCAATCCAAAAAGGAAATTTATGGATCAAGACTGTATTACCCGCTTTTAAGCCAGAAAATGGAAGAGAGGTATTCCTATGAAAACAAGTGAAAGCAAACCCCGCAACTGGTTTTGGCCTGTCATAATTATTGGCGGTGGCATCTTATTTCTGATGAAGGCACTCGGAATCGGCGAAGAATATCAAACATTTAAAGTAGTCGGCAGCTTATTGTTGTTGGCTGTCGCCGTCGCAAGTCTCAGTCAAATCCGATTCTTTATGTTTCTTGTGCCACTTTCCCTGATAGCTTACATTTGGCGAGTCGAAATTGGATTTGCTGATATGAATGTCAACTATTTATTAGTGGCAACGATCGTGATTAGCATTGGACTTTCGATGATTTTTCACAAAAAAAATGACGCGAGAAACCATCCTTGGAAACAGGGTGATTGGGCTAAGTCTGAGGAAATCTTAAACGAGAATGAAATCATCTCGATTGATAGCAGTTTTAGTGAGCAAACCAAATATATCCATGCGAACAATCTCAAAAAAGTCGGTATTAATTGTCAGTTTGGTGAGACAAAGGTCTATTTTGACCAATGTCAAATTAGCCCCGAAGGTTTGGAAATCAATTTAAATGTTAAATTCGCCGGTGTTGTTTTGCTCGTGCCTCGCAATTGGTTAATCGAAAACCATGTAGCAGTCTTTGCGGCCACCGTTAAATGCCAAGACCGACCAACTGATAGTGTTTTGACACCCGTGCGTGTGACAGGTAATGTCAATTTTGGTGAGGTCAAAATCGAAATTATCTAATAACTTGCCGGAGTATCCATCCTATAATCAAAACAGCTAGCGTGATGATAACTCACGTCAGCTGTTTTTTTTAGAAATAACACGGGTATTTTTATTTTTTTGGCTTTTTCTTGCGCAACATCAGGATGTTTAACACGACGGCGTAAGCAGCGGCTAAAAACAACGTTAGATATAGCATTGCTGGTGATTGTGGTGCCAACCCAACCATTAGCAGAACCGGGAAGCCGAGCAGGATGGCCACTGAGCTACCAATCACAAGATTATTGGCTGCGGGTGTTTTGAACATGGGATCGACTTCACGTAGCAAGAGAATGCCGGTGCTGACAGTGCCGGTCATCATGCCATACATGGAGAGTAATCCGGCCATCGGGTATTCGGGATAAATTCGTTTGGCCATGAAAATGTTGTAATAAAGTGTCAAGAATCCGCCAAGTGTCGACATGATGATGAAGGGTACCCAAAGGGCTTGCAGATCATCGATTTTGATCGACATGATTGAGGCAGTGATCATCAGGTCAAAAGCTAAACCAGAGATTCGATTGAGCAAATAGGAGTTTGGATATTGGCGGGTCATCCAGCCTGTCTGTCGGAGTTTTTGAAACAACCCACGAATTCCTAAGGCGAGTGATGACCCAATCAAGAAGTTGAATCCCCAAATCAAAGGCGATATCGTTTTTCTAGCACCGGCAAGTGAAGGTGATAAACTGAGTAATTGATCAATCCCTGTCGACACTAAATATGTCAACAGATATATCGACAATACTAAGGCGATCTGAATTGTCAGTCGATCAATAGCCTCAGTCAGCGGTACTTCATCCGGATCCTCAGTGCTTTCAAAAGTCATATCAGTCAGGCCAGCTCGTGTTTGAGCTGATAATTTATTTTTGCGAGCTAAAATATTGATATAAAATATGCCGCCAATGGCTGCCCACAGAAAGCCTGCAGTGGCTATCGCTAAGCCAAATGCCTGACCGCCGACGAAGCCGTAGGTCCTTTCGTAAATTGAACCAATATTGTTAGCCTGCCCCGGACCTTGGCCATAGCCCATTGGCAAGAGTAAGCCGGCTGCACGAAAGGTGTCAGGTAGAAAGGTTGCTGCCAAAAAAATCATAATTAATAAGCCGAGTACGCCTTGGATCAAATAATTGGAAACAATAAGCATGCCGGTTTTGGTCCCCGCACTTGATTCGACTTCTGCAAGTCTTGCATCTTTCATTCTCGGCATTCGTAAGCTTAAGGCGATGAAACCGATCGCGATGGTATGGTAAGTAATCCCGTCGAGAAATGAACGATTTATCGTGATTAGACCTGATTGGATTAGGGATAACCCTAAAAAACCCGCGATAACGGATGTCGGTAAGAGCGCTTTTCTAAGCCAAGGAATTTTGCGCCGAAGGACATTACCAACGAGAAGAATAAGGCTAATCATGCCAAATTGTAGTATTCCTTGCCATAAACCTTGATTCGCTGCTGAGAAATCCATACTAACCTCGCTTAACGATATGTATTAAATTTACTTTGTATTCTCGGCCAAAATGCGCTTGAGCAGATCAACCATCACCCAGTAACGATAAGCAGATCGAGGTCGATCAGCATTCACTTCAAATACCTCGTTCGTCCGTGTGTCCTGAAACTGGAGTGTTTGCGGACCATGTACTGTAATCATGCCGATAGATAATAAAGGAAAAATTATCATTTCCCCGGCTAAACTATGGAATTCTAGCCGATCCGAATATAAAGATAAATCGCCCATTTGGCGCATTTCGTTCTGACTCGCGCGGGATATGCGGGATATTTCTTCGCTGGTATCTTTAAAAAAAGCAGTAGCGCGGTGTTTTTCGATGTTTTCTGGTTGATGAAGCCAAATATTTAAGTAGTCACGTTGAAATTGATCAAACGTTTTGACATTGCGAATGT
>JAQUDJ010000031.1 GCA_028685755.1 Eubacteriales bacterium
TTAACTGTCAAGATATGTTGATTAGTGATTATCTGCCGATCAAAGCGTTACTCGAGCATTTTGAGCAGCTGAATTTACGCGGCGGGGTGATTCGCATCGATGGCCAATTGGCCGCTTTCTCAATTGCTTCGGAACCGATCAATCAGACTGGCATCATCCATGTCGAAAAAGCTAAAGCAGAATATCCTGGCCTTTATACAGCGATCAACAAATTCACACTCGACCAGATTCTGCCCGATATTGAATGGGTCAACCGTGAAGAAGATTTAGGCATACCAGGCTTACGTAAAGCCAAGATGTCCTATTACCCGAGTCGCCTGATTCACAAATATGAGGTCATCATCACCCATGCTGACACCTAAACGTTTGAGATTCCGGACAATTTTCATCCCATTGATCATGATGTTTATTCACATGATTGTGTTAAGTTCGGTTTCTGAAGCGTATTCTCGTCTATACCCACTGATTAGCCGATTCGCGCAGTCCATCGGACAGACGAATTGGGCGATTTATGACACAACCGAAAAATTAATCATCACGGAATACCCGCGGATTGCTGTAATATCCGCATTGGGGTTGATTCCGCTGTATGCGATTATCTTGATTTTTCGCAAACTCAACCAAGCTGATTCGATTTGGATCAGACGCATGAATTGGTCTGAAATTTGGCCAACATTGACGATTGCCGGGGGATTGATTGGCCTGACCAATCTACTTTTCGGGCTGATCCAGTTACTGGGTGGTCAATTTCCAGTTGTCGAGCGGGCAATGACGGATTATCTATCTTCAGCAGAAGCGTTCAGTCCTTCGATTGGCTATGTTTGGTTGACCCTTGGCATCGCAATACTTGCGCCAATTAGTGAAGAACTACTTTTTCGAGGCATCATTCAGGGTGAACTGCGGCGAGCAATGCCTGAATGGGTTGCAGTCGTGGTTCAAGCGATCCTATTTGCAGTCTTTCATGCGCAACCCATCCAGATTGCCTATGTAATGATTCCAGCTTTAGCACTCGGTGCACTTTATGCGATCACGCGTACGATTTGGGCCCCCATTATCCTCCATATTGCCTTCAATTTCTTAGGAAGTGTTGTGCCAGCAGCTGTCGGCAATGATGCGACGTTGCTGCAGATTGTTTCGCTCACTGAAATGGCCTTTATCGTCGTTGGTGGCTTGGCATTTGCGACGCTTGTGGTCCGATCTCGAGCGCACTAACCATGTTGCGATTTTTGCGGCGGCAAATCCGTTATCGCATTAAAAAACGTACGTTCGTCGTGCTGGCTATTGCGCTGACTGTCACGTTCCTCGTCGCCGCGTTGGTGGCGATGATAGCTGTCTGGCTAGCGGGTCCCTCTGATGAATTGCGCATTGAAATCACGCAGTCTGATCGCCGTGACCGCCTTTTGGGCGTTGGGGCAGACATCTCTGCTTTACCTGTCGGTAATTTCCTCGTCGATTCATCCTTTGAACCCGTCACATTCAGAGAAATGTTGACCGTCTATGAAGGGGATGAACAGACCTTAACAGTATCAGAGACTGACTTGAATCAAAGTTTATTTAGCGATGGTTTTTTTGATGGCGCGACTGCGCGCGTTTTAACACCGAGCGCGGACAGCATGACCCTGCGTAAAATCGATACAGTATCTACCTATGGCATCAACCGCGTTGGACAATTCCAAGCGGTCCTACTCCCGGCGGATTTGCCACTTGAACGCCAGATTTTTGATTTTGCCGATAACGAATCGATTTCACTAGCTGTTGGCACTGGCGGTCTAATCTTGCGCGATCTCGTAACTGCAGAACCGAGTGTCGTTGAGTCTGGGCTAACGAGTGACTTGAGTGGAATCACAGCATATGATCAAGGCTTTTTGGCTTGCAGTTTAGCAGGTGACGTGATCTTTTCCAATGATGGGCAAATGTGGACTGGTTGGCCCATCCTCGAACCGAGACCGTTGCGGGCGATTGCCGCATCCGCTGATCAGTTGGTTGTCGCCGTCGGCGACAATGGCTTTGTGCTGACCGGTACTAATGGAGTGTTGAGTCAAGTGCCGGCGCCAATCCAATCCGATCTGATTGACGTCGTTTTCAATGACGGTATATTTCTGGCGATGAGTCGCGATGGGACCGTGCTCCGATCGACAACCGGTACATTTTGGGAAATTGTCCATGAAGCCACCTACAATCAGACTTGGCGGGCGATTGATAGCCGTGATGGCATCTTTGCCTTGGCTGGTGATGGGGGACATGTGCTTCTCAGCCAGGATGGCTACACATTTACACCGACAGAGGCAAAGGCAGATGGTGACTTGCGTGACATTGTTTTATTAAGTCCGCAACAGATCATTGTGGTCAGTCAAGATAATCTTTTCCAATACACGAATGATGGTGGTCAGACATGGGCTGAGTCAACTTTCGAAACCGGGATGTACAGCACGCAGATCGCGCTGCTAAATGATCGTCACATCATCAGCACTGATAACGTGGGTCAGCTCGGCCTTGCACCACTTGTCCTCGAAATTAAACTTGATAACCCGCTCGTATCAGGCACTTTTGCGGCGGGCGATTTGCTTTATCTTGAAAAATCACTCGCTGAATTGCCAAGCACAACAACTCAAGATTCACCCGATGTATCGACCGCAGGATGGGAATTATTTGGCGCCGGCAAAGCCCGCCGGACGACCTTGTCGGCACCTGATGCGGGTGGCCGGGCGTCGTTGCATATTCAGGCCGATGCGGGTGTAATTCTCTCCCAGGCTATTGATCCAACTTTGTTCGTCCGTAATCGAACGAGCGAAATATATCAGCTCGAATGGTGGATGCGCCAATCAAATATCCCGGATGCTGCGCTCAAGGTCTGGCTATCGGGGGACTTTGATTCGATCGGAACGACCGTTGATCGTGTCGGATCAACATGGAAACGCTATACACATACGTTTGTCCTCCCATCGACTCAGCTTGCAAAATCAAATGAGGTACGGCTGAACATCAGTTTTGATGGACCTGGTGAATTATGGCTTGATCAGATTTTTCTGGGAAATTCAATCCAAAAAATTCACGGTCTTGATGAAAATCTTGCAGCTGCCCTTGCGAAGGCAGCACCATCAGCGATTCGCCTCAGTGGCCTGCAACTCGGTAGCTCATTGCTCGCGACGGAACAGTGGGCGACACCTGCAGGCAATGACGCTCCCGTTTTTCAAAACCAACAGTGGAGCTATCCGAGTGGTCAGAGCCTGGCGACAGCCTTTGATTTGACACAAGTGGCTGGCAGTGATCCCTGGCTTGTTTTAGATTCCAGTATGGGTGAATCCGAATTGCTGCATTTGCTCGAATATATTGCCGGACCGGTCACAACACCGTTTGGTCAGATTCGATTGAATCAAGGTCAGATTGTACCGTATAACGAAATTTTCAATCACATTTACCTCGAAATTCGAGACTCCGAAAATCGCTTCGATGCCGATTATCTGCGCGCCGATTATGTGGATTGGCTGATCAACGTGGCATCACAATCGACCTACTACAATGACCTCAAAAAGCAACTCGTCTTTATCGATGGCATGCAGTATTCCGACGGTGTCTGGCGTTCTTCTGCAGACTACCATGTATCCGCAATGCAAGGTGAATATGAAAATTCCGCTCAGAATGGCATCAAAGAGGCTGTCCTTCGCTATTATGACCTCTTGCCGCGTAATCCAAGCCAATCCCGCCAAGGCGTGCATGAACTGATCTCACCATTGACCTTGACCGCACCGACCACCAATCAGCCATTATTGGCGGATTGGGTGACCTTGAGTCTTACGGAATTGGGGCAGAGTGCCGCACTAGCCAATATTGCATGGCCGGTTAACCCGGCATTCGATTCAGCCTCACAAACTCGAATTCAACTTGCAACCCAAATGGCCGCCCAAACACAAGACCACATTGTCCTGGATACGATTCGTGCCGAGAGTGATCTCCAAGTCTTTGCCTATCGCCAAGATGATACCTATTTGGTGATCATCGCCAACACGGGCATCATACCATTGAACGCACGGATCAGTGGCCTGATTGACAGCCAAAATACCGAGATGCAAAGCTTTGATCAAGACGGCGACTTGTTGCGCGAACGCCAGATTCGCCGTGCCAATGAACAGCTGACTGTACTGCCTGGAGGGGTCGTCATTTTGAAAAAAACGGCTTGACACCCTCAGGGGTGAGTCGCTATAATAAGCAAGCGCTTGGGTGGTTAGCTCAGCTGGTTAGAGTACTTGCTTGACATGCAAGGGGTCGTAGGTTCGAGTCCTATACTACCCACCAAGACAAAAAGGTTCCGCGACAGTCATGTCAGCGGAACCTTTTTATTTATGTTTAAACCGACAAAAACAAACTCATCTAATGTGTCACGATATACTCCCTTGTATCGGAGTATAATGATGATAGAATCTTTCCCCAACAATGGCGTCCAGTAGATGGTATAAAGCTTCGGAGATCGATCATGGTCAAACCGACGTTTAAAACATTTATATCAATGCATGTTAGCTTGCTGATCTATTCGATCGGTTTAGTTTTTTCTAAATTTGCAGCAAAATATCCGTGGAAGTCCCTTGAGTTTTTAATTGCTTGCGTGCTGATGATTTTGTTTCTGATGAGCTTTGCACTGATCTGGCAACAAGTGTTGAAGCGCGTTCAATTGACTACTGCGATTCTTAACGCAGAAATATGTCTAATGTGGACATCCTTTTTCGGAATGTTACTATTTCATGAAAAAATTACAATCCAACTCCTTATCGGAATAGTCTTGATCCTGGCAGGGGTCATCCTGGTGAATAAAAGTGAACGGGAGTGAATTTTTGTCGTTTTTTGCTTTTATGACCGCTGTTGTCTTGACAGCGGTTTCTTCAGTTATGTTGAAAATCAGTGCAATTCGATTTCACATCAATACGACTAGAGAATACATAAATCCACTTGTGATGAGTGCCTATTTTATGCAAGGAATTGCCACTTTTCTAACAATTATTGGCTATCAGTATGTACCCCTTTCAATAGGACAAGTACTTGCGTCATTTGGCCAAGTCATGGTGATGATATTGAGTTTGATTGTTCTCAAAGAACGGATTAGCCCCAAAAAATGGATTGGGATGGGACTAATTTTAACTGGAATTTATATCGCAACCGTTATATAGCAAAAACACCTGGTTTTCGTGTTACAACGCACGCCGGATAATTAAAGTGAGGTTGATTTATGGAGGGTATGAATTTCCCAAAGAGTGTTGTCCTTGCGATTCAATCCAAGCACATTAGTCGCAGCCAAATTCTGAATCTTCAAGCAGACCGGCTCGATAAACTTGTAACGTATGCAAGAACAAAAAGCCCATATTTCAAAGAACTTTACCGCAATGTTGGCGAGCATCCTGATTTAACCGCTTTACCCGTAACCAAAAAACGAGAACTTATGGCTAACTTTGATAGTTGGGTGACCGATCAGTCCATCAATCTAAATGGCATTGACGTGTTTATTGGTGATCAGAAAAATATCGGCAAAATCATGGCTGGAAGATGCCGGGTCAGCTTAACATCAGGCTCGACGGGGATTCCCTGTAAGGTCCTAAATGATAAAGACTCGATAGCTCTTTCGATGAGCCTTTACTTTATTCGAACGCTTCGTTTGAGAGAACTTATTCGTCTTGGCTTACGTTGGGGTAAAATTTTAATTATTTCCAATCCATCGTTCAATATGATTTACAATGCCATGATGGCTCAGGTGCACTTGTCAAAACTCAATAAATATCGGTGCGCAGCAATATCCATTGATACCCCTCCAGAAGAGATCATTGAAAAAATAAACGCGTTCAAACCGGCAATTCTCTATACCTACCCAAGTGTAATGAAAATCCTTTTGCCTCTGATTCAAGCAGGCTCGATCAAACACCCGCCTTACCTATTAATTCTCGGAGGTGAACGCTGCTCACCAATATTACATTCGACTTTACAGGCTCACCTAAATACCCATATCCTCAACAGCTATGGCTGTTCAGAATGTAGCTTGATCGCCTATAGTTGCTCAGAAGGGCATCTTCATGTTTATGCCGACTGGGTGATTGTGGAACCGGTTGACCTCGAAAACAGACCAGTACCATCAGGTGTGTTGTCAGATAAGATCCTAGTCACAAACTTAAGTAATTATACGCAACCCTTTATTCGCTATGAGGTAGACGACCGGATCATCTACCACGAAGAGACTTGTGCTTGCGGTAATTCGCTACCCTTCATCGAAGTGGAAGGTCGAATTGACGACAATCTTGTTCTCCAAAGTAAATCTGGTCCTGTTACGTTTTCGCCGATGACTTTAGCAAGCCCATCTGAAATGAACGGGGTGATAAAATACCAAGTCATCCATACGCAGCAGAATCATTTAGTCATTAAACTGGTTGTGGATGACGGATATGACCGACAGGAAATTTTTCAAAATATCGCAGATGAACTTCGAAGGGCATTTTTGACGCGGGGAGTTGAGGACATCTCATTTTCACTTTCAGATGAAATCCCACAAAGACACCCGGTTAGTGGAAAATTCAAAATGATTGTGCATCAAGTTTCACTCGATAGCTTTTAGGGACTCAACCATCGGGATATCCTTAAGTTTTTTGTGCATGAATAAACTGACGAGCACAGAAAAGGAACACGACAATAAATAGGCAATCAAGAAGCTCTTTGCTGAAATATGGTTACCAAACATAATACCCTCTTGCTCAATGGACGTCATGATGGTTCTGTGTAGAATCACGCCCACACCAAGACCGATTGCCGATCCAATCAAAGTTAAAAAAACATTTTCTCGAAAGACATATTGTGAAACCTCACGATGATAAAAGCCTAGGACTTTAATTGTTGCGATTTCTCGAACCCGTTCGCCGATGTTAATGTTGGTCAAATTATACAAAACAACAAAGGCAAGAATTGCCGAACTTATAATCAAGGCGTAAACAATCGCATTCAGACTGACGACCATATCAGCAAATTTTTTAGATACATCTGAAAAATAAGATGCTGAATTAACTTGATCAAGAGCAATTAATTCACTTGCTAGAGTTTTTTCCAATTGCAAGTTTGTGTTTATAAGTTTAACCATTAAATAATTGTTCTCTGGCGGTATTCGAAAGATCTGAGCATATGCTTCTCGGCTGATATAAGCGTAATGGAATATATAGTTTTCTGCTAGACCGGCTACTTCAATTTTTTTTATGGCCTCTACACCATTATCGACCGATATAGAGTCGCCCTTTTGCACATTGAGTTCTTTGGCAAGCTTTTCAGTAAGGACAATACCGCTAGATGGCAAAGAAATCTGTTTATGGTTTTGGCGTTCTTGTAAACTGACATAATTGAGAAAGTCGATGCTGTCATTTGGTGTGATCAGTGTGACCGCTATTTCGTCGCCATCTTTTTTAATGCGAACATTCATCGAGGTAACCTGGGTCAAGGAAGCGACTTCAGGCTTGGATAAAAGCAATTCAGCAACTTCATTGATATCACCCGGTTTAGCAGTTGGCTCGAGATGGGCTCCCAAATTGTAGGTGAAAATCCCCCCATATTGACGATCCACAATCAACCGAATGGAATCACTGAGGCCAAATCCGGCGACGAGTAAAGCGGCACATCCAGCGATACCGATTTCGGTCATGAAGAAACGTTTCTTATACCGAAAAATATTGCGCAAAGTTACTTTCTGACTGAAACTTAAAAGTCTCCATAGTCCGGTAAATCTTTCAAGTAAAATCAATTTTCCAGGCAGGGGTGCTTTTGGCCGCATTAACTGCGCGGGAACTGTTTTCAATTCCTTACTACAGGCAGAAAATGCAGCATATGCAGTGACAAAAACGCCTGCTGCGACAGTTCCTATCATTAATAAGTATTGAGGAACTTCTTGCATTGGTGGAAGTGTATACATCATGGACCAAGAGTTAAATATGAAACGAGGGAATGTCCGAACTCCGATGATGACACCTGTGGAGCCACCTAAAAAGCTCGGCAAGATAGCGTAACTGAGGAACTTATTGCCGACTTCCATATTCGTATATCCGAGCGCTTTTAATGTGCCGATCTTACTGCGTTGCTCATCAACCATTCGCGACATTGTAGTCAAACTGACAAGTGCGGCTACTGCAAATAAGAAGATCGGGAAAAGCTTTGATAAAGCATCCATTCGATCGGCAGTCATTGCATAATCAGCATAACTGTAAAGCTTACTGCGATCGAGAACGTAAATATTTGGTTGAGATAGTCGTTCAATTTTATCTTCAGCTCGAACGAGTTGTTCGTTCGCTTTTAACGTTTCCTCGTTCAGTTTTTCATTTGCTTTCAAGGTTTCAGCATTTAACTCGTCGTTAGCTCGCTGAGTTTCTTCTTTAATCTGCTGCTTAGCTTGATCTAATTCAGCTTTTCCGGCATTTTTTCGAGATATAAAGGTTGCGTACGCAGATTCATATTGCATGTTCCCTGTACTGACTTCGCGGTCGGCTTTCGCAAAATCAGAATAAGTAGTTGACTTAGCTTCAGCTAAATCAAGTTTAGCTTGATCCAATTGGGCACGTGAATCTTGTAATCTTTCTTCGGCATTGTCAAGTTGGACCTTAGCATTGTCTATAGATGTTTTGGCCGTATTATTCAAATTATTCAAACGCGCTAACGCAGATTGCGACTGTTGCTGGATTTCTAACAACTGTGCAACTTGCTCTGCGGTTAAGGCATATACAGTAGAAGGGGATGGTGTGGTGGTGACTTCTGTTGTAGGTTCTATTGTTGAAGGTGCGGGTTCTGTTGTACTTTCAGATAATGTGGTCGTCGGCTCTTCCGTAATTGGTGTCGTCTCAGTTTCGGTTGGTGTCGTCTCAGTTTCGGTTGGTGTCGTTTCGGTCTCTGAGGGTGTGGTGGCGCTAGTGTCCGATGGGTCGACAACTGTTAGTATGAAAGGGACAAATGGGAAATAATACCAAGCCTCAGCATAAGCTGATGTAATTTCAGTGATCCCCTGTGATGTGGCCGCTGTTGTATAGTCTTCAAGTTGCTCGTTAACAATATCGTTGATTTGATTTAATTCTGCGGTGGTGTCATTCAGATCTTGAACGGTCTGGCCATAGGCTGCTTCTGCTTCCTGATAACTAGTCAGTGCTTCGTTGTAATCCGCCAAACCTTGCTGATAATCTTTTTCGCCCGAATCAATCTGTCGTTGCGCATCAGCAACCCTTAATTCGTAATTTTTTTTCTCTGTTGCCAACTCAGTTTCGGCGCTGATTAATTTAGCATGTGCTTTATTTAATTCCGCTTCAGCATCCGCTATTTCACGGATGTATTTATCTTCACTTGCTTTCAGCTTCAAGTTGGCTTCGTTAAGTTTTTCCATTGCTTCAGCACGTGCTTCTCGGAGTTTAAGATCGGCTTCAGCTTTGGCATCTTTCAATTGTTGATCAGTATCCAATCGTGCTTGATTTAATTGTTTTGTTGCTTCTGCTTTCAATTCAACCAGTCGGACCTCAGCGCGTTCGGCTACTAGGTTTTCTAACTGGCTTTGAACTTTTTCAACCAAGGCAAGATAAGCCTTAGAATAGGAATCTAAATCGCGAGCTCCTACAACTGTAATGAGTGCTTCAGTATAGACGGGATAGTCGAAATCAGTTGAAAGCATCATCAGGAAGAAGTCAACTTTACCGCTACCAATATCCGATGCGTCTTTATCAAAAGTTAGATAATAGGGTGAAACTGCTTTGCCGACAATGGTCAGCGTTGACATTTTGAGTATTCCAGTTAAATCTTCCTTTTTACCCGATGATATTTCTAGTTGATCACCAAGTTTTAAACCTAAATCAAAGGCATTTGAATCTTCAATTAGACACTCACCTGGCGCTTGTGGAAAACGGCCGGAGGTGAGCTTTACTTGGTTTAGGTAATCCTGTGATTGGATGGCCAATTGTTCGGCTGGAAGTGCATGGATCCGGAAAACAAATTCAACTGAGCCAACTTTTGAAACGACATCCGCAAAGTATGAGGGTTGTACACGTTCAACGCCATAAACTGAACGCATTGCAGTCATATCGTCATCCGTAAGACCGAGTGACGACAAAACGCGCAGATCCATCATTTTTGAATCGTCGTAATATAAATCGGCTGTACGCTTCATATTTGGCGCTGAAGCCTTAACCCCGGCAAAAATTGCCGTGCCAATGGCAACAATGAGAAATATTGATAAAAAACGACCTAGACTGGACCTAATTTCTCGGTAATTATCTTTATAAAGTGCGGTTTTCATCGATTACCACTCGATTCTATCGATACTGACCGTTTCCTTATTTTTAACGATCGAGTCGATTCGTCCGCTTTTTAGTCGGATAACCTGGTCGCCCATTGGTGTAAGTGCCAAATTGTGCGTAATGACGACGACCGTCATCCCGGAATTCCAGCACATTTCCTGAAGTAACTTCAGAATTGATTTACCTGTTATATAATCCAAGGCGCCAGTCGGTTCGTCACAAAGCAATAATTTGGGGTTTTTAGCTAAGGCTCTGGCGATTGCTACACGTTGTTGCTCGCCCCCGGATAATTGGGAAGGGAAGTTCTTCTTGCGATCTGTCAAACCAACTTGATCAATAACATGGTCGATATCCAGAGAACTTTTACAAACTTGACTAGCTAACTCGATATTTTCTCGAGCAGTCAGGTTCTGGATCAAATTATAAAATTGAAAAACAAAGCCGACTTCTAAGCGACGATAAGTTATTAGATCCTTCGATGAGAGACTGCCAATGTCCCGATTGTCGACAATGATACGCCCAGAGGTCTTATTGTCCATTCCGCCGAGCAAGTTTAAAACAGTGGTTTTTCCGGCGCCACTCGCACCGCAAATAATCACAAACTGACCTTTGCTGATCGTAAATGTAACACCATCAAGCGCGTTGATTTCCGTTTCGCCCATACGGTAGGTTTTAGCTACCTCTTCAAACACGATGTAATCATCCATTGAAGATCACCTCGATTAATTCAAACGTATATTAAGGCCAATAAATAACTTTGATATCAGACGATGCTGGTAGTTGTCGTTTGCCGTTTACAAGGGTACAAACCGAAGTTACGAATCCTGAGTAATTTGAGATCAACTGAAAATGACCCAACTTTCGATTGCTCTGAACAGTGAAATCAGTTTGGATTTGAAAACTAATCTTATTCATAGGGATTCCGATGCCTGTACCCAACGCTTTCAAATAGCTCTCTTTTAAGGTCCATAGTTGAAAGAATGTTTGCTCTGGTTGATTAGAAAACTTTAAATGATGCTGCTCATCTATCGTCAGGATTTTTTTTGAAACGACAGGGTCAAAACCACGGATATTTTCGATATCAATACCTGTTCGGTATGCTTGCATGGACAAAGCTACTCCGCCACAACAATGACTGATACTGAATTGAATCTCAGGATAGTTAAGCAGGTAGGGCTTACCGTTTTTTCCATATCCGATATCTCGCTCGTCAATCTGAATGCCATAAGTTTCATGCACAGCTTGAAACAAAAGTTCGATTGCGACCTGATGTTGTTGCGCATGGTCAACTAGATTCGTTCCGGATGACAATGCGAGGATAATCAATGTTGTATTTTCTCTTTAATGTATTGGTCCAAGTCGCCGAGTGTTTGAAAATTCCTAAAATCCCGCTCTGGAATATCAATTCCGAGTTCGGCTTCTAATTTGCCAATCAAACTTATAAAATCATACGAATTCAGATTTAAGTCGCTAACTGGACTAGTCTTTTCTGTTATTCGATCTAGATCTATTTCGACATAATCAATTAAATTCTTAACGATAATATTCAACATCTTTTACAGCCTCCTATTTGGTGAAGTTGCGCTTGATTTTCTTGGTTGTTGTTTTATCAAACTCCGTCTTGCGTATCGAGTAATGCTCGATTCGCTTGTAAGCAGACAAATGACCATTCAATTTACGCATGTCCTCGTCAAAGTTTCGATACACATCTGCTAATCCATGTAATTCGATATATTCTTGATCTAGGAATGCTTCTGCAGTAATTGCACAATCTTGTCCGACTAAGTCTTTTGGGGCATAAACAAGAACTTCGCGAATATACGGAATGCTATTGACTATCTTTTCTTCAAGTTCTTCCGGATGGACGTTTTTGCCATTGGCTAGGATAATTAAGTTTTTTTCGCGACCTGTGATATAGAGAAATCCCTTTTTATCCAGATAACCGATATCACCCGTTCTAAACCAGCCATCAGCGGTAAAAGAGTTTCGAGTAGCTTCTTCGTCGTGGTAATAACCTAACATAACATTGTCGCCTTTGACCCAGATTTCACCTTGTCCATCAGGACGACGCGCTCCGATCTCGACCGTGCAAATCGGTACGACCTGACCCACGCTACCTGGTCGATCCGCCAAAGGGCCATTTGTTGAGATTAGGGGGGAGCACTCGGTTATGCCATAGCCGTTATATACTTTAATACCAATGTTATCAAAACCTTTTATTAATGCGGGGTTAAGGGGTGCCCCGCCACAGACAATGACATTAAGCTTACCGCCTAAGGCATCTAGGATAGGAAAAAAGAACAAACTTCGCTTGTCTATACCGACCTTTCGGATCAAGTTGCTAAACCAAATTCCGAATTTCAGGTGGTTAACCAAACCAGCCTTTTCTGATTCCTTCCAAATATTTTTATAAAGGCCGTCAACGATCATCGGCACCATCAAACTCATTTGAGGTTTATAAGTCATCAAATTCTGTTTGACATGCTTGATGCTATCATTAAAACACAAGGTGGCGCCGCCGCAGATACAGCTCAAAACATGGATGTTGAACTCATAAGAATGATTGATTGGTAGGACGGAAAAGCTCGTTTCAGGCATCTTAAACATAGACAACGCGGCGAAAACAGTTGAAGCCAAATTTCGATGGCAAAGCATAACGCCCTTATTTGCACCAGTTGTTCCCGAGGTGAAAAGGATAGTACATAAGGCGTCAGGATCAAGATTGGATGACAACATAGCCCTTTTTTGCTCGATTGAAAGCAATCTACCTGCAGTAACAACATCTTCCAATGTGAGATGGAGATGCTGGTGATCAATTGAACCGATATGTATTGCAATCTTTACTTTGAGACATCGAGACATAATTTCCAAAATATCCTCAGCTAAAACGTCTGAGTAGAAAATAACTTCAGCATCACACTTATCAATTAACTTAACTATATCTGTATCATTTAATTCTTTATCAATTGGGATGATGACACCAACCCAGTTGACGATAGCAAGATAGCAAGCAACATATTGATAGGAACTATCGCCAATGAGAGCGAAATGCTTTCCTTTAAATCCGTCTGCTATTAATTTTAATGCAATATCTTGAGTATCATTTTTTAAGCGCTGAAATGAATATTCAGCAACTGTGCGATCATCTAATAGATCTTTAAAAGCGATTCGTTGCCCGTACTGCTGATCTGCATAATTAACGATTTCACGCAATGTTTCAAATCGTTCACACGTGTTAAATTTCCTGATCATAAAGAGCCCCCTGATTAACAAGTCGTGCATGAGCAGACAAATAAATCTGAATCGGCGATGCTCTAATTAAGAATCGGTTAAATATTACAGTTGCATTTTTATTATATTACGATTTAAAGCAAAATGTAACATAAAACAGTATTTTTGACATAAATAACCAGATATTTAAAATAATTTCTCTTTAAGGCAGTATACTTATTGTATCGGAACACTTTTGCTATTCAACAAAAACGGGAGGGTAGATGATGATGGAAAAACCAGAATCGCTTGTTAGTTACCCCTTAACGCCTGCCCAGCAATTACCGATGTTCGCACGAACATACACGATTCATAAGCAGGTGATCAACATTCCGATTTCGATGATTATAGACGACACAATCGACCAAGCTCTACTGAGTCAATCGATTGAAACAGCAGTTTCGAGAAATGACGCGTTTGGCTTGCGGTATTTCCGCCAAGACAAGGAATGGCGTCAATATTTTACTGATCGCAGCGTGATTCTATTAGATCCAATTGACTTTACTGGGCGTGACGAATATGAAATGGAAGCAACATTTCACAAATTGAGTAAGCAAGTGATGAAAATAGAAAAATCACCAATGGCGAAAATTTGTATCTTTACGTCACCAGATGGAAAAACCGGAATTTTTGCAGTGATTAATCACCTAATAATGGATTCTTGGTCGATCGGTATCTTTTTTAAAGATATTATGGAAAATTACTACGCTTTTCGAGACCAGCTTCCCGTGCCAAAACCGATTTTCAGTTATGAATCTGCCTTGCAAAAAGATTTAGCATATCTTAGCTCAGATCGATATAAACAAGATGTTGAATATTGGACAGAAGTGGTGGCGAATGAAAACGCAAAATGCTTCCATACGTCAATCAGTGGTTCTCAGGTACTGGAAAATCATCGAAAAAAAGTAAAAGATCCAGAATTTAGATTTGCCAGTTCATTTTTTCTAAAGACAAGTGCTCGACATGAAGTCCTTATGATGGATGAAACTATTGTCAACAAAATGAAGGAATTTTGCCAAATCAACAATTACCCGATATCTTTGCTGATTTATTTTGGGTTAAGAACTTTCTACGCCAAAGTCAATAATCGAGCAAGTCGAATTGGTAGCATGAATATGGTTGCGCGCCGAAGCACATTGGAAGAAAAAAAATCGGGTGGTTCACGCGTCCAGACCATTTTGATGGGATCGACTGATATTGACGAAAAGTTAACTTTCAAAGAATCATTAGAACTTATTCTCGCTGAACAAAACGCCCATTATCGCCATGCTGATTTCAGTGCGATGCGCGTTTTTGAGATCGAAAATCAACTTCATGGCATGAAACCAGGTACAAACTGGCGAGCGTTTTCGTATACCTTCCAGCCAATGACTTTAGATCTTGGCAATGGGGTGAAGATCGCTACCCGCTGGTATAGCAACGGTGCAGCGGCTCAACCAATTTATATCACGGTTATGGATGGGGATGGTGAAGGATCCTTGCGATTTTATTACGAGTATCTTGTGCATCATATCCAGGTTGAACAAATTAGGAAGTGTCATGAATTTGCAATCAAAGTCATCTTGACAGGTATAAATCAACCTTCAATAACTTTAGGGGAATTGATAGACTTGACTTTCTAAACAGCGAATCCTGGAGGACAGCCAATGGGATCACGCATGAAAAAACTTCAAAACACTTCATTAACTAATACACCGATTGTCCGGTCCGGGGTTTGGCTTTATAAGATATGCACTTTGATTTGGATGATTTTTGAAGAACGCAAAATGAAGCCTTTATTAAATCCTCTGACCAAAGCTGAAATTACTGCGATCAGGAAATATTGGCATAAGTATGTGTGGCATGTTCCTTTAGCAAGCTTTCAATTTTATAAAGAAAAAACGGGTCGGTTTGACGTACATTTTATTCCTAAAGGCCTTTATCATGCGCGAATTGACCCGTTTTTTAATCATCCTATCTTAGTTTACGGCACTGATAACAAAAATTATTACGATTTACTGATGCCCGAAATCAAACAACCCCAAACTGTTTTTCGCAAAATTAATGGTACGCTTTGCGATGCAGAATACAATGTGCTAGACAGTGATCAAGCGCTTGACCTATGCCGCCAATTCGGCGATCTTGTCGGCAAAGAAGCCATTGATACATTCGATGGCTTTGGGATTACGTTCTGGAACATCCTAGAAGGTGAGGAGAAACTCAACCTATTTTTCAACCAATTGGCAAAGGACTCGATCGTTCAGGTGAGAATCAAACAGCATCCTGCTTTATCGGCCATCCATGAAACTTCAGTCAATCCGATCCGAGTTGTAACGCTGATGCTAGATCATCAGGTACACGTTCTACCGATGGTCATTAAAATTGGCGTCGACCAGAATCAAACGGATCGCTTTGCTGATGGTGCGCTTGTCTGTGGTATTGAGGACGATGGCCGTTTGATGCCTGTTGCTTACACGGAATATGGTGTCCCTTATCAAATTCACCCCCAAGGATTTGTTTTTAGCCAAGGGGTTGTTCCATCGTTGCCACGAATTCGAGAAATTACCCAAAAACTGCATGCCAGACTAGGAAACTACCGAATGTTAGCATGGGATATAGCCGTTGATGATATTGGTGACCCAGTCCTTATTGAAGTGAATATGAGTGGAGGGGGAAGCGTCATTATCCAATTGCCTCATGGACCATTTTTCGGAGACTTAACAGATCGCGTACTTGATGAAGTGTTTGGTGTATCCACATAAAACTATATGTTAGAATAGTCAAGCACAGAAACTGTGATCTCTTGCAAATGCTTTGGAGGATCTTCCCGATGAATGATATTCAATTGACCTGCCCGCAGTGTGGCCAACAGTTTGCGGCTCAATCCCAACAGAAGCAGGCGTTTTGCGTCCATTGTGGCACGTTAATCGATCGTTCATCTGAACCGGAAGTCATAGCTGCTGCAGCTCGTCGTGTAG
>JAQUDJ010000052.1 GCA_028685755.1 Eubacteriales bacterium
CGAACATTTCGCTGACACTGGTGGTATGAACGAGGCGGACATTGTCAAATATCAAATTGAAGTAAAAGCCGACAAATGATGCGAGAGGTGCTGCGCTCCGAACGCCCAAAATATAAATGCGTTTGGCGCCAAGAATCAAATCGACAGCTTTATTGAAAGCAACACGATCGATTTTTTCTAATGTCCGTTTAAGTTTTTCGATATCAGAATGTAGTACAGCGCCAATTATGTCGTCGTTGTCGGCTAATTTTGACGAGGCCCGCAAACGTTGAACAGATGTCAGCTTTTCTTTGAGCTCTTCTTGGAGGATCTTCTGAAAATGTGGATAGCCTTCAAAGCCAAGTTCCATCGCAAAGCGCACCACCGTGGATTCGCTGACACTGGCTTCTTCGCCGATTCGAGCTGCGGTTAAATAGGCTGCGCGATCGTAGTGTTTGAGTATATATTGAGCGATCGCGCGTTGACCTTTGCTCATCGAGCTGACGCCCGCTTCGATGCGGCTCATCAGGCTAGTGTTAGTACTCTCCATTTTGGGCTCCTTACGCGGGCTGATAGGCGCCATCAACGCTGCCTATGGTTTCATCAACAAGGTGGCGCTGACTGCGGCGCCATTGGAAGAATTTTTCGGCGACCTGGGGGAACATCGCATAGGTTAGAACATCTTCTTCTTGTTCTATCCATTCCGCTGCGGCGATCCGGGTATTTTCGAGTTCTGGTGCAAGTAGGTCGGCAGGACGGCAGGTGATGGGTTGTTCATCGCCGAGGATTTTTTTTAATATATCGGGATCGATCGGGGCTGGCGTCTGGCCGTATTCGCCTTTGACGACGCCTTTGGATTCCTTAGGGACCATTTTGTAACGCTCACCGGCGATTACATTCATGACAGCCTGTGTGCCGACGATTTGTGAGGAAGGTGTGACTAGCGGTGGATAGCCAAAGTCCTTGCGGACACGTGGCACTTCTTGCAACACGTCATCGAGTTGGTCAAGTTTGCCAGCTTGCTTGAGCTGGGATACGAGATTAGATAGCATGCCACCAGGGACTTGGTATTTCAGGGCATTGACGTCGACGCCAAGCATTTTGGTATCGATCAGTCCTGATGCGATCCAGCGTTCACGAATACCACGGAAATGCTCAGAAATTTCGGTCAGTTTGTCTAAATCTAAGCCGGTGTCATAACCTGTTCCGTGTAACGTCGCAACTAAGGGTTCTGTTGGTGGTTGCGAGGTCCCGAGAGCTAAGGGGCTGAGCGCGGTATCGACGATATCGCAACCCGCTTCGATGGCTTTGAGATACGTCATTGAACCGACGCCACTCGTGTAATGCGTATGTAGTTCGATCGGGATTTTAACCGTTTCTTTTAACGCTTTTACGAGTTCGAAGGCATCATATGGTAGCAACAATCCGGCCATATCTTTGATACAAATCGAGTCGGCACCCATGTCTTCCAAGCGTTTGCTATCGCGCACAAATTGGTCGATTGAGTGAAATGGGCTAGTTGTGTATGAAAAACAGCCTTGAGCATGGCCGCCTTCACGTTTGGTCGCATTGAGAGCCTTTTCGATGTTGCGAAAATCATTGAGCGCATCGAAAATCCGGATGATATTGATCCCGTTGGCAACCGAGCGTTCGACAAAATATTCGACAACATCATCCGCGTAATGCTTGTAGCCTAGAAGGTTCTGACCGCGCAAGAGCATTTGCAAGGGGGTTTTCGGACAGGCGTCTTTGATTCGGCGGAGACGCTCCCAAGGGTCTTCATTCATGAAGCGGATCGCTGCATCAAAAGTCGCGCCACCCCAGCATTCTAAGGCGTTGTAACCGACTGCATCAAGCTTGCCTAGAACGGGCAACATATCTTCAAGGGTCATGCGTGTTGCTGCCAATGACTGGTGTGCATCCCGCAAGACAGTTTCCGTGATTTTGACGTGTTTCATGCTTATTCCTCTTTTGCTTATTGCAAGCTGACGAGTGGATCGCCGGCTTGGGCCGAACTCCCTTTGGTGGTGTGGACGCCAGCGACGACGCCTTCGCGTGGGGCGACGATTTCATTTTCCATTTTCATGGCTTCGAGCACACAGAGGACTTGATTCTTTTTGACTGTATCTCCAACGGCGACCGATACTTTTAAAATGGTGCCTGGCATTGGAGCTTTGACAACGGTGCTACCCATTGCACCGGTTGCGGCAGCCGGTGTTGCCACTGGTATTGCTGCAGCTGTGGTTGCGGCGGCCGAGGCGGCTGGAGCAGCGGCAATTGGTGCTATAGCAACGGGTGCTGCCGGGGCCGCTGCTGCTGTGGCAAGCGGGGCTGTAGTTTGGTCGCCTAACGCTTCAACTTCTACTTCATAAGCAGTTCCATTGACCTTGATCAAATATTTACGCATGTAGCAATCCTCCGGATTTATTTGTTCAATTAGACTGATTCGTGATTTTCAATGAACGTTTTAGGGTGGTCATAAAATCACATTTAGGCAAAGCTGTTGAGCGCACTGATCAAGCGCGGTCGCGTCGCTGATGGCGCGATCATTTCGTCAATCAGACCAGAGCCTGCAGCCACAGACGGACTAGCAACTTCTGTCGCGAAGCGATCTGCTAATTCAGCCCGAGCTGTTGTCGGATCTGCTGCCGCGGCGATTGCTTGGCGATATAGGATATGTGCTGCGGTGTCAGCTGGCACGGCGGCCAAGGTGGCAGTCGGCCATGCAAGCACGAGGTCAGCACCGCTGCCTTTACTCGCGAGGGCGACATAAACTGGACCAATCGCATGGCCAAGAATAACTGAAATCCGAGGACTTTGGGCCTGACTTGTCGTTTGAAACAAACGCGTTGCGGCGCTAAGCAAGCCAGATTTTTCAGCATCTAAGCTGAGTTCAAAACCTGCTGTATCCAGTAATGTAATGACCGGAATCGCAAGGCGATCGCAAAGTTGTAAGAGTTGGATCGCTTTATCGGTCATCTGTATCGAGAGTCTGGCACCTGAAACAGCGACGAGCCCGACAACTTGGCCATCGAGCCGCGCAAGTCCGGTCACGAGTTGATTCGCATAACCGGCACGCATTTCAAGGAATGAACCCTGATCAAAAATCAAATCAATTGCGACGCTGATGTCTATGCCTTGGTCGAGATCCATGGCCAATGTGTCAAGCGCACTTTCACAGCGATTGGGGTCGTCCACAGAGGCTTGCTCAAACAAGAACCCTTCTGCCGTATCTGGCAAATAGGTCAGTAGCTTGCGGATCGCTGCCGGCATTGCTTGCTCGGTAGCGGCAGATAATGCGGCGAGGCCGGTCATATCACCTTGGATCGCCGTACCGCCCACTTGGATCGGCGTCAGATTTTGATTAGTACGTGCCGCTAGAACGCCCGGTCCATTGACCGATAAAGCAGCTTTGTCAGCACGCAGGATCGTCACATCCGACAGACCAGCCATAAGGGCAGAACTCCCGGCACACGGTCCATAAACGGCAGCGATCAAGGGAATTTCGCCTGTGGCGGCTGAGAGGGCCGCCAACACGTCACTGACTGCTTCTAATGCGGCGAGGCCTTCTTCTAAACGAACCCCGCCACTTTCATAAAGTCCAATAAAAGGGACGCCTGCCGCCCGCGCCAAATCGATAGCTTTAGCGATTTTTGCCGCGTGTTTTTGCCCCATTGAGCCACCATAAACAGCAGGATCTTGTGCGGCAACATAAACGAGGCGATTATCAATCGTTCCTGAACCTGTCCAGACCCCATCTCCTGCAACAGGCGGGCGGCTAAAACGATTATTTCCAGTTTCAGTCATAACGAGTGAATCGAGGGATACATAGCTGTCTGGATCGAGTAAATCACTCAATCGGCTAAATGCAACACTTGAATCGCGTTGCGCAACTTGTTCGGCCCATGATTTTGAAAATTG
>JAQUDJ010000011.1:0-42716 GCA_028685755.1 Eubacteriales bacterium
TCAAAATACTATGGTCATAATCTGGATAGAAGATCTGTGGATTGCTCATGGACGAAACCTCCAAGTGGGATTAATCTAATTATATCGAAATGAATCCGGCAGAACTATTCAAATGATAACGTCTTCTAGCATGACTCAGAAAAAATAACAATCCGATCGAAAGGTCTAGGTGTGACAATGACGGGGACGCAGTTTTCGGAAATCACGAGCAAACAAGACCAACTGAAATCACTTTATTACAGCATTTATCGGCAAGATTCAAGTGACTCGTTTGAGCGGTTGCTCAAAGTCATGGCTACAGCTACCCAAGCCCGCCCCGCAGCTCTACAAATGGTCGACCAAGGTGACCCCCATTGGTATATGTCGAACAAGCTCGTTGGCATGATGCTTTACACGGATCTATTTGCCGGCAACCTCGAGCAAGTCGCCGCCAAGATACCCTACTTTAAAGAACTCGGCATTACCTATATCCATTTTATGCCACTCCTAAAAGCCCGTGAAGGTGAAAATGATGGCGGTTACGCGGTTGCTGATTACCGCCAGATTGACCCGCGCTTTGGATCAATGGAACAGTTTCGGCTGCTGGTCGATCAGTTGCGCGCCGAGGGAATTTATGTGTGCCTCGATTACGTCGTTAATCATACTGCCAAAGACCATGAATGGGCCAAACGCGCACTTGCTGGCGAAAAAGACTTCCAAAATTTATATTTGATGTATGACACGGATGAAACACCGCGGCATTTTGAAGCAACCGTTCCCGAAGTCTTCCCTAAAGTTGCCCCCGGCAATTTTACTTATTATAAGCAAATCAAAAAGTGGGTCTTTACCTCGTTTTATGAATTCCAATGGGATCTCAATTACCACAATCCTGCCGTTTTTGAATACATGACCGATGTGCTCTTATATCTTGCAAACACGGGTGTTCAAGTGATCCGTCTCGACGCAATCCCGTTTATGTGGAAGGAACTCGGCACGAGTTGCCGCAATTTGCCCCAGGTTCATGTTTTGCTCAAGATGTTTCACCTGATCATCGAAATGGTCTGCCCGAGCGTCGTTTTACTAGGCGAAGCGATCGTTGAGCCGCATCAAATTGTCAAATATTTTGGCAACGATGACGAGCAAGAATGTCAAATACTCTACAATGCCGCACATATGGTCAATATTTGGAACTCGCTGGCCACACGCGACGCGCGTCTGATGGCCAAAAGCGTCAAGTATGGCTTTCACATCCCTAAAAGCGGGTGCTGGATTACATATGCCCGCTGTCATGACGATATTGGCTGGGGACTTAATGAAAACATCATCAAAGCCTTAGGCTTCGACCCCTCCGCGCACAAGCAATTTTTGATCAGCTTTTTTAAAGGTGATCATCCGTTCAGTTTCTCTCGTGGCGAGTTATATGAGTTTAACCCCGAGACCCTCGACGCCCGGAACAGTGGCTCAATGGCGAGCTTGGCAGGATTGGAAGCTGCGATTGCGACCAAAGACATGTATCAACGCGAATTAGCCATCAAGCGAATTCTGTTGATCAATGCGCTTTTGCTTGCTGAAGCTGGACTGCCACTTATTTACAGTGGTGATGAAATCGCGACACTTAATGATTACACCTATAAAGATGATCCCAAAAAAGCGCATGATAGTCGTTGGCTCCATCGCCCCTTCTTTGACTGGGCACGCGCCGAAAATCGCCACATCCTTGGCACCGCTGAAGGCCAAGTTTTCTCGGCTATGCAGCAATTGATCAAAATCCGAGGGGAGCACGACATTTTTCGATCCGATATCCCGTCTAAAGTTATCGAATGTTATGAGCCGGCGGTCTATTGTTTCGCCAAATATCTGGCTGACGAGTCGTTGATTATCCTTTGCAACTTTAGCGACGATCGCCAACTGATCGATACCCATGCATTGCACAGTGTCGGAATATTCGGCTCAAAAACCGATTTGATTACCGGCAAAACAGTGGATTTCACGAACGACCGCATTTTACTTGGACCATATGAATACGTCTGGCTCGAGGGCCGTTCTTAACGTTCATTGGTACCTAGCATCTTTTTCGTGTTATTAATGGCAGCCTCCGGAGCAGCCTGAGCAGCTTCCACTGCTACAGCCGAATTCATCGTCATCCGGATCACCATAAAGCAGGTCGAGCAACTGATCGTCGTGCTCGCCGTTATCTATTCCCCCATAAACACGGGCACTACCCGCGGTCTTTTCTGATCGATGGTCATGTTCTGCCGATGCCAAACGAGCTGGGCGCAGTGACCAAAATTCTGCGACAGATTTTGATTGTGCAAAGCGCTTTTCTAATTGTTCATCGGGCTCGGCATAGAGGATCGGCAAATTATCTTCGCCACGAGCCGGGTCAACGGCGAATACGAGGGCTTCTGAATCAACGGATGCAAAATCAGCCATATTTTTATCGAGGGCTGAATGTTCGGTAGCTTCCGGACTATACGATGCATCGAGGCGCAACCAGCCACCGAGCGATTCTAGATAAACCGCATTCAATGCATGGAGCACGAGCTGATCGCCTTCCTTGTGGTATTGATACGCAAACCCCGTCGGAATGCCATTGCGACGCAGCAAGCCAGCCATTAGATTCGCCTTGGCAAAATCTGTACCCTCTTTTTCGTTAAGCACTTCTGATGCTTTCCACGTCAACTTCGCACTTGTCGCAGGATTTGAATTTTTGATCTTATCGCGAACATATTCATAGGTTAGCTTGACGACAACGGTTTCCGGATCAGTCCAAAATTCAGGGTCAGCGCTTTCCAAAAAGCTTGCTGCTTTGCCCATTAAATGTTCAGCCACAAAACTGACGCGCGATTCATCGCGATTGACCGGGCCTTTGGCTTGTAAATAGTCTTCGTAAGGTCTGTTTTCTCGAATGAGTTGCATGGTGTGTATCTCCAGTCATACGCTTATTCTAAGCCGAGATAGTGCTCGCTTTTCTCAACGTTAAAATATGTTTTGCGAAACGGATCAACATCAAGATTGATCGAGCCGATGCCGTCTTGCGCTTCGGTTTGGAAGACGAAATGGATCGTCAGGCGGCGATTTTCAAATCTAATTGCAAAATCTGGCTCGTCTGCGTTAATAATCGATGGATCATTGCCAGTCGCTTCAAGTGCGAGTTCGAGATAGCGATCCGCGTCGAGAAAGTGGCGAAAAAAATAACTGTAGCCAGCCAAGCTTAAAACTGTGACTAGAACTGCCACCATCATGATCTTGCGTCCAATTCGTCTCATCATTCCATTTTATTTCCAACCCCCAAAAAATCAAGTCACACAGGTGACACTCTCGATTAGAACAGTGATTATGTGACCGAAATCACCGCTTTTACTGTGCTATAATCCGATCAACATAGAGGAGATTGCACCATGACCAAAGATGAACTTGTCTTGCTTTACCAAATTGACCCACGTTCCGAAAAGGGACTTCTTGTACGTGAGATTTTGTCGCGACTCAACATTCGTGTCAAATCGATTGACCCAAGCATGCTTCACCAGACAATCGGTCACTTGGCCGGTCTACCGGGGCACACCGAAATCGATCTCATTTATAACGGTGATCATATTCCTGACGAAGTCATGTTGATGAAAGATTTGTCTGACTCGCGGATTGACCGTATTTTAACAGAATTCCGTGAAAAGGGTGTCAGTCGCATCGCTTTAAAGGCTGTTGTCACGGCCCATAATCAAAAATGGCCGTTGCTTGATCTGATAACCGAATTACGCAGTGAACATCAGATCATGGAGCGCTACAGTTTACTCAATCGCGCCGTTCAACAAAGCGACAAATTGCTCACAGACGGCGGTCAACAAAACGCGATGTCCATCGCGTTATCGGCGACCGGTCAGGCGCTGACTGCCGCAATAGCTACTGCGCGGGCGATACTCAAGGCTAAAGAAGCACCCGAAATGTCAATAATTGATGCTGCCCTGAATCAGCTCAATCAAGCTCTGGCCGATTTTCAAGGCGAATCACAAAGCTAAATTTTTATCACATAGAAGGAGTCCTATGTCAATCCAAGCCGTTAATCTTGACCAACCCGCCGAACTTATCGAAGCTGAAATTTCAGCCTTGCCAAAACTTCTGATCCACTTCAGTGCGCCTTCCTGTAATGTTTGTACAGCGGTTGGCCCGCGTGTCGAAGCATTAGCCGAGGAACACGGTTGGCCGATTGTCGATATCAACGTCGAAACCCACATGGAAGTCGCCGCCCAGCGCCTCGTTTTCACTGTCCCGACCATTCTTGTGCTGGCAGAGGGCAAGGAAATGCTCCGCGAAAGTCGCTTTATTGCCTATGATAAAATTGATCGTATAATGGGTCTAATGGCTGATTAAGTCCAATCCAAAAGCCGTTGTTCGCCCGTTAATTCCATAATATCCGTGATATCCTGACTAACTTCAAGGACACCGAGATAGGTGTCCTTTTCGTCGCGCACAGCAAAATATTCGATCAGGACTTTGCGTCCCTGGAGATTGATCCAAAAGCGCGCATGATCCCGTTCGCCGGATCGAAATGTTTCGATAATTTGTCTTACAACATGGACGCTTGACGGGGGATGACAACGATCAACATCGCGACCAATGACGGCCGGCGAGCGCGGGAAAATTCGGTCTTTCGGTCGCGTGAAATATTGCACCTTGTCTGTCGCATCGACAAATGATAAATCAACTGGCAACGCATTGAAAATCCCAATCGCCTGAGCAGCAGTGAGTTGCCCTGTCGGTGTTTTGAGAAACGCTTCTTGTAAATCACCAAGCATACGTGGCATAACAGCCACACCGGGCGCGCTTTGCAGTAAATCGTGATAGGTTTCAGCGGTTAAAAAAGCGCCACCGTATTCATGACATTGGCCTAACATGTCCAGCTGATCGCTGTGTCCAAGCTGTTCACGAACAATCGGAAAGAGAAGCCAATTTTCTTTGTTAACCAACCCTTTGAGCATAAAAAAGAGTTGCCCGATCAGAAGATTAAGGCGCTTGGCACTAATTCCCGGAGCGCTTAATTCTTGGGAAGCTTGCTTTAAAAGTTGCCGCGCGCGATCATGCAAAGCCCACATAATGGTAAGACCTGCAAATCGTGGATGCTTCCTTTCTAACAGTGGAAATAGAATGTTTTCTTTTTTGAGGTAATGTTGGTTGATTTCACTGAGCTCGGTCACGATGTGCTGAAAATCACCAACGAACGCGGTGAAATTCGAATGCTGTTCTTGGAATGAAGGATTGGCTACGCTCAAAAGTCGCGTGCGAATCCATTCGAGACGCACTTCTAAGCCTTCATTTTCGCGAGCAAGAAGATACAGAAACGGATCGGATTCAGCCGTTATTGGCTCTGTTATTCCGTCTTTTAGCGCGTGCGCAAAAACATTAATCGCCTTGTCGAGATATCCCAATATATCATCTGCCGAGACGCCTGCGAGTAGCTGGCGATTGAAAAGTTCCATGATTTCTAGCGGCGTGACGCGCTCCAAATCATGTTGATGTGCTAAATAGTTGGCACGACCGTCCGAAGGCGAACCAATAAGGCTATTGAGATAGTCATTTAGACGATCAAGACGCGCGGTGTCCATGATTACGCCCGTCCGCGTTCGTATGGTTTGGGGTAGGGTAGGTCAGCTTTGCGGATGCGACCATCTTGATTGATTACCCAATACGGGTTGCGTAATAATTCACGTCCTAATGCGACCAGGTCTGATCGACCATTGCCGAGAATTTCCTCGACCTGTTCCAAGCGTGTGATCAAGCCGACAGCAATCGTCGGTAGCCCACTGTGTTTGCGAATCATGTCAGCATAACTGACTTGATAGCCTGGATAAGCGTTAATCGGTGTTTCGACAAGTCCACCTGTGCTGACATGAATGAGGTCAGCATGGTCTTTAACCAAATCGACAATTTTCAGAGATTCATCAAGGTTGAGGCCGCCTTCAGCAAAATCAGAGGCGGAAATTCGCAAAAGCAGCGCTTTTTCTGCCGGCCAGACTGATTTGACAGCGATAAGCACTTCACGCAATAATCGGGTACGATTTTCAGTTGTGCCACCGTAGGCATCTGTGCGCTGATTGGTCAGTGGCGATAGAAATTCATGGAGTAAATAGCCATGTGCGGCATGAATCTCAACGGTGTCAAAACCGGCCTGGTCCGCGCGGATAGCGGCGGATTTGAAGGCCTCGATGATGTCCGCGATTTCACTGATTTCCAAGGCATGCGGGATGCGCGATTCAAGATTAAAGGCAATCGCACTCGGTGCGACAATTTGCGGATCAGCAGAGGTGCATTTGCGGCCTGCATGGGCTAATTGAATCCCAATCTGAGCACCGTAAAGATGTACAGCTTCAACGATTTGCTTGAGTCCATCTACTTGTGAATCATTCCAGATCCCTAAATCGTTGCCTGAAATACGGCCATTGGCAGCCACAGCAGTTGCTTCAACAATGATTAAGCCAACGCCACCGAGCGAACGTGTTGAATAATGCAAAATGTGAAAGGGTTTAACCAGGCCTGTTTCGTCGCTCGAGAACATGCACATGGGTGGCATGACGATCCGATTTTGCAGGTGAAGATTTTTTAAATTGAAGGGTGAGTAGGTCAGCATATTTTCCTCCAAGTCTTGTGCCTTTTTAATTGATCTTGTTTAAACGTTTGATTTACCTATTCATCTTACATCAGAATTCCAAGGTTGCCTGCGCTCATGTTACATCAGGCTGCACATTCGCCTGTGCTATAATTAATTCAATCTATATGGAGGCCGTCGCAGTGCCAATCATCACGATTTCTCGACAAATAGGCAGCCTTGGCGACGAAATTGCGCAAGCACTCGCTCAAGAGCTCGGTTGGGACCTCATCGATCGCAGTCAATTGATTGACCGTTTTTTCAAAGACACAACCGACGCGCGCGAACGTCATTTATTGACGGAAAGTGCACGTTTTTTTTTGAATACGGCTTCGACGGGGGTTTCATATCTTGACCAATTACAGCGCGGACTTTTTCAATTAGCCGGAAATCATTCCCTTATTTTGCTCGGTTTTGGCTCGCAGGTCATTTTCAGTGATCATCCCCAGGCCATTCACGTAAGAATCACTGCACCACTCGACGTGCGTTTGGCACGTGTGGCTGCTGATTGTCATGTCACCCACGAGCAAGCGGAGCAAATGCTCGAGACAGCAGACCGCCGACATCGCCGTTTTGTCCAAACGGTCTTCGAAGTCGATAGCGCAGATGAAACACTCTACCATCAGATGTTGAATACCGGCTATTTATCAGTTCGTGAAACAGTCGACGTGATCGTGGCATTGCTTCAGATTCGCGAGATCCATGCAGCCCCTGAAACTACACAGCCTTCAGTCAACCCTTCACCGCTAATCCCATTTAAAAATACGTCAGAAGCCGAATTCGCCAAAATACTGGACATGCATCAAATCCAATGGGCTTATGAACCAAAGACTTTTCCGGTCGAATGGGACGCGGAAGGAAATGTGACACTCGCCTTCAGCCCTGACTTCTATTTAACGCAATTCGACACGTATATTGAGCTGACGACAATGAACCAAAAATACGTAACCGAGAAAAATAAAAAACTGCGTCGTGTCCGTGAACTCTATCCGGGCACTCACATCAAAATTGTCTATAAACGTGATTTTGCTGCATTAATTGAACGATTCAGTCAATTCAGCTCTTAACACGAGATTAAAATCGAGCAATGACTCAAGGGGGTCCCGCCGTTCATGACAGACTTGACTGACAGTATCCGCGTCAAGCGCACCCTGTTTTCAGCCGATGTGATTCAAGCACGGATCCGCGAAATCGGCCAACAAATCCATGATGATTACCGGGGACAAGACTTGGTCCTTGTTGGTGTACTCAAAGGTTCGCTTTATACTATAGCCGACCTGTCGCGGGCGATTGATCTGCCACTTAGGCTTGATTTCATGACGATCGGGACCATTCCGAATACAACGCATCAGACGGGTGTCGTGCGCATCACGAAAGATTTAGACGTTGATGTTACTGGTAAACACGTGCTTTTGATCGAAGATATTGTTCGTACCGGATTGACTACTGCTTACCTCGTACAGAACTTACTTGCACGTCAAGCTGCAAGTGTTAAAGTCTGTTCTTTACTCGTCAATCCCGACCAACAGTTGATTAATGTCCCCATCGCTTATTTTGGTTTTGAAATTTCCCAAGCATGGCTCATCGGGTATGGGATGGATGTCAATGAACAGGGACGCAATCTGCCGTATATTGCCGAAATCGAAAAGTTGACCTTAAGAAACTAAAAAAGAGAATTCGTCTTTTTGCAACGAACTCTCTTTCTGGAATAGAAGCGCTCCAGCGAACCTGTTAGATTTTCTCTACTCGTGTACCCTTTAACTGCTACTTGGATCGGATTGTCAGAAGCGATGGGTTAGATTTACTCGGTTAGACTTTCATCCAGACTTTTCTGATCGGGCCGGTTCGTCATCTGTGCAACTGATTGTGACTTGTGAATACTTTCGCACTCCGTCAATCACTTTTCACTTTCCCAACCTATAAGGTCAGGCGGTACTCATCGGGTAAATGAATTTCTTTGGAATTCCCTGGAGCGTAATTTAAGTTTACTACGTTCTGCACAAGTGTCAAGGCTTTTTAATCCAAATCATTTGTGCACATTGCACTGATTTTATCATCCGCTTGAAACAGGTGTGCCTCTAAGGCCACATGTACTTCCTGTCCCAAAATCAGTCCTGATAAGCCGCAAAAAGCGTCCCTATGGCCTTTTTCTCCAGAATTTTATCAATTGTATGGGCCTTTGAGCCATTTGCAATGATCGTATCAATACCTGCGACTGTCGAAATTCGAGCCGCAATAATCTTGCTGCGCATGCCTCCGGTGCCGCGGTTGGTGCCCGCACCACCCGCCAGTTGCTCAATCGCGTCCGTGATTTGGTCAACATGATCGATCAATGTGGCCTGATCGTTACTCCGCGGATCGCTGTCATACAGCCCCTCGATGTCTGAAAGTATGACTAATAAATCAGCGTTTGTCAGCACGGCAACCATGGCAGACAATGTATCGTTGTCACCGAATGTCCCATTGTGATAAATTTCGCGAGTCGAAACCGTGTCGTTTTCGTTAACGATCGGCAAAATTTGCTTCTCGAGCACTGATTCAAACGTGTTGCTAACATTAGCCCGCGATTGTGCTTCATCGATATCGTCTTTGGTCAAAAGGATTTGGGCAACAATGTGGTTGTAATCATTCAAAATGCGACTGTACATGTTCATCAGTTCGCTTTGACCAACTGCAGCGATCGCCTGCTTGTCGCGAATGGTCTGAGGTTTTTCTGATAAGCGGAGTTTGCCGACACCAACACCGATTGCCCCAGAGGAAACTAGGATCACTTCTTTGCCTTGATTCATCAAGTTGGCGATAGATCGGCAGAGATTTTCCATGTTTGTCAGATTAAACCGCCCATTATCATGGGTGATTGTTGACGTCCCGACCTTAATGACAATTCGTTTGGCCGCTGCGATGCGTTCGCGACGGGGATCAATCGGCTGCATGGGTTTTACCTGCTTTCATGCTTTACTTATTCTTGACGAGCGCTTGTTCAAACACCTCATCCATGGAGCGCACAAAAATCATTTTGACTTTCTCCTGAACGGTGGCGGGAATTTCAACAGCATCGCGTTGATTTTCTACCGGAATCAGCACGGTGTCAATCCCAGCGCGATGCGCAGCTATCACTTTTTCTTTTAACCCACCGATCGGCAGGATCCGGCCGCGCAGGGTGATTTCACCTGTCATTGCAACGTTGCGTCGTACTGGGCGACCACTGAGTGCAGACGCAAGGGCTGTCGCGAGTGTAATCCCAGCCGAAGGTCCATCCTTTGGTGTCGCCCCCGCGGGAACATGAATATGGATGTCAGATTTATTGCCAAAATCCTCAGGGATTCCGAGGCTTGCTGCCCGCGTCCGAATATACGTTAAGGCCGCCCGCGCGGATTCTTTCATAACATCGCCGAGTTGCCCGGTCAGTTCGAGGTGACCATTGCCAGGCATGATATTGACCTCAATCATCAGCGTATCTCCGCCGGCGTAGGTCCATGCAAGACCGGTTGCGACGCCAATTTGATCTTTTTCGGACGCTTTTTCAAAGCGGAATTTGATTTTGCCAATCAGATCCTCAAGGGAATTGGGTACCACTTTTATTTTCGTCGCTTTTTCTTCGGTAATCTGGATGGCCACCCGGCGACAAACGTGGGCTAGTTCCCGTTCAAGTTGACGGACACCTGCTTCACGCGTGTAGCCAGAAATCAGGCTGCGCAAGCCTTCCCGACTAATCGAAAGCTGAGATTTCTTGAGTGCATTTTGTTTGAGTTGATGGGGCAATAAATGGCGTGTGGCGATTTCGATTTTTTCTTCTTCGGTATAGCCCGATAAATAGACGACTTCCATTCGGTCAAGAAGCGCTTGGGGAATCGTTTCCGTCGTATTAGCAGTCGTGATAAAAAGCACATGCGATAGGTCGTATGGAATTTCTAAATAATGGTCGCGAAAGCTGTTGTTTTGTTCTGGATCAAGTACTTCCAAAAGCGCTGACGAAGGGTCGCCACGGTAATCACTGCCGAGTTTGTCGATTTCATCGAGTAGCATCAGCGGATTGTCCTTGCCTGATTGCCGAATCGCATTAATAATTCGCCCGGGCATCGCGCCGATATAGGTCCGACGATGGCCGCGAATTTCGGCTTCGTCATGTACGCCGCCGAGTGACATCCGGACGTATTTGCGCCCAAGTGCTTCAGCAACCGAACGAGCGATCGATGTCTTACCGACACCTGGTGGCCCAACGAGACAGAGAATTGGCCCTTTATTCGATGCGACACCAGCATCCATGCGCAATTTGCGCACGGCAAGATATTCCAAAATCCGATCTTTTACTTTTTCTAAGCCATAATGGTCTTTGTTTAAGACCGCGCGGGCATTTGGTATGTCGAGGTTTTCAGGATCAACTTTTCCCCAAGGCATTTCGAAAAGAAGATCTAAGTAGGTCCGTAGCACGCCACCTTCAGGGTTGCCTGATTGCATACGCGACAAGCGGCCAATCTCCTTTGTGATCTTGGCTTGATACTCGGCTGGAATTGATGAATTGGATAAAAGTACTAAATAGCGGTCTTGCTCTTCCTGTGACCCTTCATTATCGCCGAGTTCACCTTGGATGACCTTAATTTGCTCACGAAGATAGTATTCCTTTTGGTTTTTCTCAATGGTTGAACGCACTTTTTCGCCGATTTCCTTTTCGAGCTCAGCAATTGATTGTTCGCGGGTAAGTACATCAATCAAAAAATTGACGCGTTGCGGAATATCGATTATTTCTAAAAATTGCTGTTTTTCAGCGAGTTGAATATTGAGATAAGAGATGATGGTATCAGCGGTTAACGACACATCGGTGATACTGTTAAGGGCCATTATCGCTTCTGATGAAATTCGCGAACTTATGGCCGAATATTTTTCAAAGTGGCGCATCAATTGGCGTCGATAGGCTTCAAATGTCAGGTCTCCTTGGGCCACATTCGGCACTAGATAACTTGCACATTCGACAATATAGTATGGGTCATCACTAATAACATCCACACGTCGGGCACGATGAACACCTTCGACGAGTAATTTAATACTTTCGGTATTGTTTGCTTCAAAGACTTGGCGGATCCGTGCGACGCAACCTGACTTGTAAATGTCCTCAACGACCGGCCAATCCGTATTTAGATGCACTTGTGCAGCGAGAAAGATCAATTGATCATCCGCCATGGCCGCTCGGACTGCAGCTCGCGAACGATCGCGGGCAACATCGAATGTTAACGAAAGTCCTGGATAAACGACAAGGCCTCGCAACGGGATCATCGGCATCGTCTCATGTTCGAGTGTTGATATCTCGTGAGATGCCGGCAATCGAAGCTGTGTTCTAGGTTGTTTTGGTGTTTTGGAGGTTTTCGGTGTTTTGGGGGAGATGGTTGATTTTGATGAATTGGGAGATTTAACTGATTTAGTTAATTTAATCCCTTGAGTTGTTTTAGTTGTTTTGGTTGCTTTAGTTGTTTTAGTTGTTTTGGGTTTGATTTTATCCATGGAGCACCTGGCTTTTCAGTCATTTTTTTTATTATACCATTGCATGTGGGACGGTAAAAATAGCGTACGGTACAGGGATCATTTGATTTTTGCTATCCTGAATCCCGCAAAAAGAGCCCCGGACGTTGTCCGAGGCTCTTTGCAAAATCATTTTGTGGGTCGGACTTATTCGATGATGGTCGAAACAGTACCGGATCCGACGGTTTTGCCACCTTCACGGATAGCGAACTTTAGACCGGGTTCCATAGCGATGGAAGTGATCAGTTCGACCGAGATGGTGATGTGATCGCCAGGCATGCACATTTCGGTGCCTTCTGGCAGGTGAGCGATACCGGTAACGTCAGTTGTACGGAAGTAGAACTGCGGACGATAACCGTCGAAGAAAGGCTTGTGACGGCCGCCTTCTGCTTGGGTCAGAACGTAGACCTGACCGGTGAATTTGGTGTGTGGTTTGATTGAGCCGGGTTTGGCGATAACCTGTCCACGTTCGACGTCTTTACGGGTAACACCGCGGAGCAGAGCACCGACGTTGTCGCCAGCTTCAGCCTGGTCGAGGAGTTTGCGGAACATTTCAACACCGGTAACAACGGTCGGGCGGGGTGCTTCGGAAAGACCGACGATTTCAACAGCGTCGCCGACTTTAACGATACCACGTTCGACACGGCCAGTTGCAACGGTACCACGACCAGTGATCGTGAAGACGTCTTCAACAGGCATGGCGAAAGGTTTGTCGATCGGACGAGCTGGGGTCGGGATAAAGCTATCGACAGCTGCCATCAATTCGATGATGCAGGCATACTTCGGATCGCTCTTATCGGTGCTGGTGCATTCGAGAACGTCGAGTGCTGAACCTTTGATAACCGGCGTATCATCGCCTGGGAATTCGTAGGTGTTGAGGAGTTCACGAACTTCCATCTCGGTCAGTTCGATCAGTTCCGGGTCAGCCATGTCGCATTTGTTGAGGAAAACGACGATGGACGGAACGCCAACCTGACGAGCGAGCAGGATGTGTTCGCGAGTCTGGGGCATCGGGCCGTCAGCAGCAGAAACGACCAGGATCGCGCCGTCCATTTGGGCAGCACCGGTGATCATGTTCTTGATGTAGTCGGCATGTCCAGGGCAGTCAACGTGCGCATAATGGCGAGCGTCAGTCTGGTATTCGACGTGAGCGGTGTTGATTGTGATACCACGAGCTCTTTCTTCAGGAGCTTTATCAATGTTGTCATAAGAGGTGTAGCTGGCCTGGCCACCCATCGCGAGGACCTTGGTGATCGCAGCGGTCAGAGAGGTTTTGCCGTGATCGACGTGGCCGATCGTGCCGACATTAACGTGGGGCTTGTTTCTTTCAAATTTTGCCTTTCCCATTGTGGGAATCCTCCTTTTTGCAGCACCACTTTTGGGTGCCGTTGAACTTCTTCTGCCGATTTCAGGTCGTCTTCTCTATTTTACACAAAAAGACTGTTTTGGCAATCAGTTGCGCGGTTTCGAGGTTTTTGACGGGACTAAAATACGGTGATTATGAGCGGTTAGTTCTTATTTTTTGAGCAGGCCTTCCTGGATGCTCTTCGGAACTTCTTCGAAATGGCTAATTTGCATCACGAAGGTTCCACGACCTTGCGTTCTGGAACGCAGAGCGGTCGCATAACCGAACATTTGGGAGAGCGGGACTTTGGCGGTGATGGTTTGGGCACCTGAGCGGGCTTCCATACCTTCGATACGGCCACGACGTGAGCTGACATCGCCCATGACATCGCCCATGTAATCTTCTGGAACCGTAATATCGACCCGCATGATCGGTTCGAGAAGAACCGGGTCAGCTTTGCGACAACCATCTTTGAAGCCCATCGAGCCGGCGATTTTGAACGCCATTTCGGATGAGTCGACATCATGGTAGGAACCATCGACGACGGTGACGCGGATGTCAACAACTGGGTATCCGCCAAGAACACCACTATTCATGGCCTCTTGAATACCAGCGTCGATCGGAGCAATGTATTCCTTCGGAATGGTACCACCGACGACTTTGTTGACGAATTCATAGCCTTCGCCAGGTTGACGTGGCTCGATTTCGAGCACGCAATGACCATACTGACCGCGACCACCAGACTGACGGACGAATTTGCCATCAACCTTGACATGCTTGCGGATGGTTTCCTTGTAGGCAACCTGCGGGGCGCCGACATTTGCTTCGACCTTAAATTCTCTGAAGAGACGGTCGACGATGATGTCGAGGTGCAGTTCGCCCATGCCGGAAATTAAAGTTTGGCCTGTTTCTTGATCTGTGTAGGTGCGGAAAGTCGGATCTTCTTCAGCAAGCTTCTGAAGTGCAGTCATCATTTTGTCTTGGCTTGCTTTGGATTTTGGTTCGATCGCGACGCTGATAACCGGTTCCGGAAATTCCATGGATTCAAGAATAACCGGGGCGGATTCGATGCAAAGCGTGTCACCAGTCGTTGTGTCTTTGAGGCCTACAGCCGCTGCGATATCGCCGGAGTAAACGCGGTCGATTTCTTCACGGTGGTTGGCATGCATCTGAACAATACGGCTGATGCGTTCGCGCTTGTGTTTACCGGCGTTGAGAACATAGGAACCCGATTCGAGCTCACCGGAGTAGACGCGGAAGAAGCAGAGCTTGCCGACAAAGGGGTCGGTCATGATCTTGAAGGCGAGGGCGGCGAAAGGGGCACTGTCGTCAGCCGGTCGTTCTTCTACTTCATCCGTATCAGGGTTAATACCCTTGATCGCGGGGATATCGAGTGGGGATGGCAGGTAGGCGATGACAGCGTCCAGCATCATCTGGACACCTTTGTTTTTGTAGGACGATCCGCAGATAACCGGTGTGACTTTGCAAGCGATAGTCGCATGACGCAGAGCCAGTTTGATTTCTTCTTCGGAGATCGCTTCGCCTTCGAGGAACTTCATGGTGAGCTCTTCGTCGGTTTCAGCAATACGTTCGACCATGTTTTCACGCCATTCCTTGGCCAAATCCAACATGTCAGCCGGAATGTCAGTTTCTTGGATCTGTTTGCCAAGGTCGTCGCCGTAGACTTCAGCCTTCATGCGTACGAGATCAATGATCCCGACGAAGGTGTCTTCTTTGCCGATTGGCAATTGGATCGGGATTGCGTTGGTGCGCAGACGGTCTTTCATCATGCTGACACAACGGAAGAAGTCAGCGCCAAGGATGTCCATTTTGTTGACATACGCAAGACGCGGAACACCGTAGTGGTCAGCTTGACGCCAGACTGTTTCGGTCTGGGGCTCAACGCCGCCTTTTGCGCAGAACAGGGTTACGGCACCGTCGAGAACACGCAGGGAACGTTCAACTTCAACAGTGAAGTCAACGTGACCAGGTGTGTCGATGATGTTAATGCGGTGTTCTTTCCACTCGGCAGTGGTGGCTGCGGACGTGATCGTGATCCCACGTTCCTGTTCCTGTTCCATCCAGTCCATGGTGGCAGCGCCTTCATGAACTTCGCCGATTTTGTGAACTTTACCTGTGTAAAACAGGACGCGTTCAGTTGTGGTTGTCTTACCCGCATCAATATGGGCCATGATGCCGATATTCCGCGTTTTATCAAGCAAGAATTTTCTGGGCACAGTAAGCTCCTTTACCTGATCCGGTTACCATCTGTAATGAGCAAACGCGCGGTTCGCGTCGGCCATACGATGCATGTCTTCTTTTTTCTTGTAAGCTCCGCCGGTGCTGTTGAACGCGTCAACAATTTCGTTGGCGAGACGTTCATGCATGGTGCGTTCGCTGCGATTTCTTGCAAACGAAACAAGCCAGCGCAGACCTAAGGTCTGGCGACGTTCCGGACGAACTTCGATCGGCACCTGATAGTTGGCACCGCCGACGCGCCGGGCTTTGACTTCCAGCATGGGCATGACGTTTTCCAGCGCTTTATTGAAGACCTCTAAAGCGTCCTGGCTAGTGCGTTCTTTGACAATGTCAAAAGCACTGTAACAAATTTTCTGGGCGACTCCCTTTTTACCGTCTAACATGATGTTGTTGATCAGTTTAGCGACCTTCACATCGAGATAGATCGGATCAGGAAGCACTTCTCTTGTTGGGACATGGCCTTTTCTTGGCACGTGTCTTCCCTCCTCTTTCATGATAATGCGGGTTTTAAGATTAAAACCCGATACCACAGGTACTCACGATAATGGACCGTGTTACGTACTTCGGGCCATAGTCTACGTCAATTAAAAAGCGTATCTATAGTCTGATGTACTGAAAACTGTTAGTCCAACCGATGGCAGCTTGTGGTTAGCGTTTGACCTTGGCTGCCTTGGGTCTCTTGGCACCGTACTTGGAACGACTCTGCAAGCGATTTGCAACACCAGCAGTATCGAGCGTACCGCGCACGATGTGATAGCGAACACCTGGTAAATCTTTGACACGACCACCGCGGATAAGCACAACGGAGTGCTCCTGCAGGTTATGTCCGATACCCGGAATGTAAGCGGTCACTTCGGTCTGGTTGGTCAGGCGAACCCTGGCAACCTTACGCAGAGCAGAGTTTGGTTTTTTCGGCGTCGTGGTCTTAACCACGGTGCAGACTCCGCGCTTCTGCGGCGATGACAGATCGGTTGAACGCTTTTTGAGGGTGTTCATTCCGGTCTGAAGTGCCGGCGAAGACGACTTGTAGCTCTTGGACTGGCGTCCTGCATTGACCAATTGGTTGAACGTAGGCATCAATACACCTCCTTCTTTAATTAATAGCCCCTTTTTAAGGTTTGTTCTTTAGTTGACTGGTCTATCACACCAATAACCGTCAAACACACATAAAAAGCCCCCTTTCGGGGTAATGGCAATTCATAGTATCACCGAAACAGTGATTTGTAAACACAACAAGGCTCAAAAAGCAAGCGAAAAATCAGTGGTTGTTGGTTTTTTGAATGAGTGCTTGACGATATAATTCATCAAAAGTCACTTTTTCCTATGCACCATGATCACGCTTTAAGCGCTGCATTTCTGTGCTATCATAAAACCAACTCAAACGCATGCGGCAAATCGGTTGCGAGTCGCTTATAACCGAGGAGGAATCGTGGGAAAACTCAAAGTACAAGTTTGTGCCGGCACATATTGCACGATGATGGGATCGATGGATATCGTGGCAGCAATCGAGAGTTTGGTTGATCTGAAAGAATCGATCGGATTTACCTGTGATATCGATCTTCAAGTTGTGCCCTGTACAGAACAACTCTGTCAGAAAGGCGCGATGGCTCCGGTTGTTCGCATCAATGAAGAGATTTTCTTAAGTGCCGAAACCGAAACCATCATGTCACGTCTGCTTGAACTTGCTAAGAATTGTCAGGGGGAATCTGGCGCGGGGGCATCCGAAAAATGAGCACACGCGGGCTTTTTACTCCCATCACCAAAGTCCGCCGCCAGGTTTTTACCGAGGTCGCAACCCATGCTTATGAGCGGGACCTGGCCACTCCGGATTACAGTTACTTTTATGAATCATCCTATCGCATCATACCGGGCGAGGTCGCCCATTACCGCGATAGTGTTTTTAAAGAACGAGCGATCATCCGCGAACGCATCCGGTTGGCGATGAGCTTGCCACTCCGTCCCGCAGATACGCACAAAAGTTTCACCGAGGGGATGTCCGACGTTGCCGTCGCCGAAAAGTGCCTCGACACACCGCTTGTCAACGTGATTCCCTTTGCCTGCGAAGCCTGTCCGACTGACCATTTCAAAGTCACAGACAATTGCCGTAAATGTTTAGCTCACCCCTGTACATCCGTTTGTCCGGTCAAAGCAGTCTCAATCGGCAAAACACGCGCGATCATCGATCAGGACAAGTGCATCAAGTGCGGGCGCTGCGAACAAGCATGCCCATACCATGCAATCGTTCGAACCGGCCGGCCATGCGCTGAATCTTGTGGAGCTGCCGCGATCGATAGTGATGAACTCGGCCGTGCAAAAATTAATCAAGACAAATGCGTCGCTTGTGGCATGTGTATTGTTAGTTGCCCTTTTGCCGCCATTACCGACAAATCTGAAATTTATCAAGTCGTCACCGCGATTCGTCTCGGTTATAAAGTCCATGCTGCACTAGCGCCAGCTTTTGTTGGTCAATTCGGACCACTCGCCACCCCAGGTAAAATTATTGCCGGCCTCAAAGCACTCGGGTTTAGCGACGTCATCGAAGTTGGCGTCGGTGCCGATATTGGCACAGTGATGGAAGCCGAAGAATATCTCGAAAAAGTTCCTCGTGAACATGATTTCCTTGGGACAAGTTGTTGTCCTGCTTGGGAAAGCTTTGCCCGTCAAACCCAACCCACCTTGTCCGCCTGTATTTCGGCCTCTTCGACCCCAATGAAGGCTACCGCACATGCCTTAAAGGGCCAGGAGCCCGCATCGGTTGTCGTCTTTATTGGACCATGCATCGCTAAAAAGCTCGAAGCCTTAGAACCTGAAGTCCGCCCTTTTGTCGATTTCGTGCTAACTTTCGAAGAATTGATGGGTATGTTCAGCGCTAAAAATGTCGATTTGGCTGGTCTTGAGGAAGATCAATTCCGTGCATCAGCCTCGCGAGACGGCCGCGGTTATGCAGTTGCCGGTGGCGTTGCTAATGCTATCAAAAACTGTATCGCAGAATTAGACCCCGAGCGCGATGTGCCGATTATGAAGGCCGACAGCCTATTTGAATGTAAAAAAATGCTCTCACTTGCCAAGGCCGGCAAAACAAGTGGTTACTTACTTGAAGGTATGGCCTGTCCTGGCGGCTGCGTTGGTGGCCCAGGCACGTTGATGCCCATTCCCCGCGCAGGTGCTGCCGTCAACGCCTTTGCTAACGACTCCCAATTCAAAACATCGTTAGCCAATGAAGCTGTATTACCAGAAAGATAACGCTCAAAACAACCCTGGTTTGAGGAGTACACAATGGCCGCTCACATTTCGATCTGGAAAATTGGCAGTGGTGGTTGCATCGAAATCTCACAAGCAGACCTAGCAGCAGCGCGTGCTGAAACTGGCCATTTTGTTTGGATCGATATCACCGAAAGCCCTGATCAGCACTTTCTCGACATTTTAGAAAAGCAACTCGGCCTGCATGAGATTGCGCTCGACAACTTGTTTGATAATTTGCGCAACCCCCGGTTATTGGAATTTGACGATCATTTATTGTTGGGCGCGCGCGTCCTCAACAAGCTCGATCATGAAATGACTATCAGTAATCTCGGTGTTGTTTTGAGCAAGGATTTCGTCTTAACTGCCCATGATGAACCGCTATCAATACTCGATCGAACCCTACAACGGGTCAAGGCGAATAGTAACCAGGTCCAAAGTAAAGGCTCTGATCGCCTGCTGTATTTAATTCTCGATACGCTTGTGGATGACTATTATTTCACCCTCGATCACCTCAGTGAAGCGATTGATGATATCGACGACCGCGCGACCCAATTAACGCATCATCTCGATCGCGATTTGCAGCACGACATTTTGGATACCAAGCGTCAGTTGCTCGCCATTCACCGTGCAGTATCCCCTTTACGTGATGCCCTGCTCAACTTGCGACGGACAAATCGGGCGCTGATCCATGAGGCCTCGGAACTTTACTTGCGCGATGTTTTTGAGCATATTTTGCAGTTGCTCGATACGGTTGAAACCTATCGGGAAATTCTCTCCAGCACAACTGAGTTGATCATGACCGCCGCAAGCAACCGGATGAATGAAATCATTACCTTCCTAACGGTGTTTTCTACCTTCTTTTTCCCGATCAATTTCATCACCAGCTATTATGGGATGAACCTTGTGATGCCTGAGGCGAAGCTCGGGATCACCTACCCCATCGTGATCGCGCTCATGGGTGTGATGATCGCCTTAATGTTTATCTGGTTTAAACGCAAAAAGTGGCTGTGAATATGTTTTCATAATCACTCGAAAGTTCGGCCCTGTCTTGATTTGAGAGTAAAACTTCAACATAAAGAGTGAGTCCCCGGTTACCGCAACTGGGGGCTTTTGCTTTTATACTCAAAATGGAAGTGCGCTTCTAAATGACAAGGAGGTCAAAAGATTATGTTTCAAGAAAATCAAATCATCGGCATTGTTGCCAGAGAAATACTCGACTCCCGAGGTAACCCAACAGTCGAAGCCGAGGTCTGGGCAGAAGATGGTGGCTTTGGCCGTGCAGCCGTGCCATCTGGTGCGTCAACCGGGGCATTTGAAGCGGTCGAATTGCGTGATCGCGATCCTGGCCGTTATCTCGGGCAAGGTGTCCGCAAGGCCGTGGCCAATGTCAATGAACGCCTCGCAGATGAACTCGTCGGCCTGAATGTCTATGACCAAGCTGGTCTCGACCAATTGATGATTGAACTTGACGGTACGCCAAACAAAGCTAATTTAGGCGCTAATGCCATGTTAGCTATTTCCCTGGCCAATGCCCAAGCAGCAGCTAATTCGCTTGGATTGCCACTCTTCCAATATCTCGGCGGACTTTCTGGTCATACCCTGCCAGTTCCGATGATGAATATCATCAATGGTGGCAAACACGCTGACAATAGCATCAATTTGCAAGAATTTATGGTCATGCCAATCGGCGCAGAGACCTTCCGTCAAGCTTTGCAGTGGAGTGTTGAAGTTTTCCACACCCTCAAAAAATTACTCAAGGCTGACGGATTTTCAACGTCTGTCGGCGACGAGGGTGGCTTTGCCCCGAATTTCACAAGCGACGAACAGGGCTTAGCATACATCGTTAAGGCGATCGAGGCTGCCGGCTTCCGTCCGGGCAAAGATTTTGCCATCGCGATTGACGCCGCCTCGACTGAAATGTACGAAGCTGCCAAGGAAAAGGGGCGCGACGGTGATTACCTTTTCTGGAAATCCGGTGTCTACAAAACCCGCGATGAAATGGTCGATTTTTGGGCCGATTGGGCCAACCGTTACCCGATTATCTCGTTGGAGGATGGCTTGGCTGAAGACGATTGGGCTGGATGGAAACTGCTGACCGAGCGACTTGGTGGCAAACTCCAACTCGTTGGCGATGATTTGTTCGTCACCAATACTGAACGAATTGCTAAAGGCATTGACCAAGGCGTTTCAAATTCGGTCTTGATCAAAGTCAACCAAATTGGCACGCTTACCGAAACCTTGCAAGCGATCGAAATGGCCAAAAACAACGGCTGGACCGCTATTGTTTCCCATCGGTCCGGTGAAACTGAAGATGTCTGTATTGCCGACATTGTTGTGGCAACTAATGCCGGTCAAATTAAAACAGGTGCGCCGTCCCGTACCGACCGAGTCGCAAAGTACAATCAATTGCTGCGAATCGAAGAAGAGTTGGGGCTTTCAGCTGTCTATGCGGGTAAAAAAGCTTTCAAAATTCAACCGGATTGGATGTAAATCGGTCAAATAAAGACGAGCAAAACGCGTAAAGCCTGTTCAACCAGCCACACGGCGGCAGTTGCGCCAATGGCGACGGTGAGCAGGCTTTTACCGCGCAGGCCAAGCACGATCGCAATCAGAAATCCAGCTCCAGCAGACCAAGGTGAATCCGTTGCCCCAAAAATAGCTGGGACGGTCATACTCGCCAAAACCGCATAAGGTACATAATAAAGAAACGAACGCACAAAGTGGCTTTCAATTTTGCCACGAACGAGGATCAACGGTAACGCGCGTGGGATGTATGTCACGGCGGCCATTGTTGCGATTGCCGCAAGCAAATAACCATCAGACATCCGTTCCGCCCCCTTGGTTCGATTCGCTCTGCGGCGGTTCACTGTGCTGCACCGGCGCAAGCCAAGCCCCTAAGGCAGACGCAATTAATGTTGCTAGAATAATCTGCCACCCACCGCGCAACATTTCAAAAACAGGCAACTGGGCGATTAGCGTACTGAGCACAATGGCAATCGTGATAACTAACGCCACAGGTCGTGATTTTTTAAAAGTTGGCATGATTATCGCGACGAACATCGCATAGAGTGAAATGCCTAAGGCGCTGCGTAAGCTGCCGGGTAAAATGCCTCCGGTCAGAGCTCCAGAAAGCGTTCCGCCAATCCACCCCAAAATCGGTAGCGTCATCAAAGACAACATATACCGCGTGGTCAAGTTGCGGGGTTGGCTGATTGCCACTGCGTATACTTCATCCGTGATGCCATAGCTAATTGCCAAGCGTTGAATCAATCCCGTTCCTGGGGCAATTTTTTGCGAAAGCGAGAGCGACATCAGCATATAACGCAAGTTGATCAGTAAGGTGGTCAAGGCAATTTCAAAAAGCGGTTGATGCAGAAAAATCAATTGCACCCCGGCAAACTGGCCTGCCGATGTGAGATTGGTCAGCGAAACCAGCGTTGTTGTTAGCGGGGATAAGCCGCCTTCGACCGCAAATAGGCCAAAGGCAAAAGACACCGCAAAATAGCCCAAGCCAATCGGCAGGCCATCCATGACGCCTTGAGGTATGGGTAATGCTTTATTTTTCACACAACCGATTATAGCCACCAGACCCATTTAGGACAAGGTTTGACGAGCCGAATTTGATTTCATATTTGATTTCACGCGATTGCCGATAATTGCGACCACACCTGCTTCTGCGGTATCATGTCAACAGTAATCTTTCTCAAAATCTTGGACGGGAGAATCCTCCATGCTGACACTTTACTTCGCCCGTCACGGCGAAACAATCTGGAATACCCAAAGCCGGATGCAAGGTCGCCTCGATACCGATTTGACTGAAAAAGGGCTTGAGCAAGCCCTTGCGCTCGGCGCTTTGTTGCGGGGGATTCCTTTCGATCAGGTCTATGTCAGTCCCACCCCGCGAGCTCAACGCACGACCCAACTCGCACTCGAAGCGGGTCAGTTTGCTGGGCTTTTGCAAGCCCAAACCGATGAACGCGTCCACGAAATGGACCTCGGCGATTGGGAAGGACTATCAGTCGATGAGGTCAAAGCCATCGCAGGTGAGAATTTGCAAAAGTTCTTCTTTTCGCCATCCGAATATGTCCCGACAGGGAGTGGCGAAACCTATGCACAAGTTAGTGCCCGAATGGCAGATTTTTTGCACGATATCGAAGAACAAGCACGCGTGGCCCTGACGCTAGGCCAACCACGTCATGTTTTGTTAATTAGCCACAATATCACCCTCAAAGCTTTATTAGCTTTGCTGAAAAGACGCCCGCTCGAGATGCTTCGTGATGGCCCCCCACTCTTGCAAGCCTCGCTTTACCGAGCGACCTATCAAGCTAATGGGACGTGGGAAATTGTTGAACCAGAACAGAAAGGGGCTCACCCATGATTGATGGTTTTGTTCGAGTCGCAGCCGCGACCCCCGCGATCAAAGTCGCCGATTGCTTGTACAATGCAGACCAAATTCGCCATCTAATGCTCGAGGCTCAACGCCAAAAAGTCTCGGTCCTTGTGACACCTGAGCTTTCTTTGACCGGTTATACGTGTTCGGATTTGTTTCTGAGTCGGACTTTACAGCAAGGGGCACTTGCCGCGTTGGAATCACTCATAGCCTCGAGCAAAGCTTTAGATGTCCTAACCTTAGTTGGCATGCCTTTAGCCATCGGCTCGATGCTCTATAATGTCGCAGCAGTCATTCAAGGCGGGCGATTGCTCGGTTTGATTCCTAAATCCAACATTCCAAATTACGCAGAATTTTATGAAGCGCGCCATTTTTCCCCTGGTCCAGCGCTTTCAACCATCACGCTTTTTGGTGAAAGCGTGCCTTTCGGGACAAATCTGCTCTTTGCGTGTGCCCAAAACCCTGATTTTGTGGTCGCGGCAGAGATATGCGAAGACTTGTGGGTCCTGGAATCACCATCACTACACCACGCACGGGCTGGAGCTACCGTGATTGCCAATTTGTCCGCTAGTGATGAATTGATCGGCAAAGCTGATTACCGCCGTCTATTGGTTCAGAGTCATTCCGGACGTTTAATCAGTGCCTACGTCTATGCTGACGCTGGTGAAGGTGAGTCCACCACAGATCTTGTCTTTTCTGGACATAATTTAATCTATGAAAATAGCCGCCGATTGGCTGAATCACCGCTCTTTTCATTAGGCCTAACCACAGCAGACGTCGATGTTCAGCTCCTTAATGCTGAACGACGCCGTCAGAACACGTTTTTAGCCGGAAAGACAGGTGCCGCGGTGTATCAGACGATCGAGTTTAGCATCCGCACCCAAGCACTAGATTTGCGGCGGAGCGTCGCGGCACATCCATTTGTCCCGCAAAGCCAGCACGATTTAGCTGAGCGATGTGAAGAAATTCTCACCCTTCAAGTACAAGGTTTAAAGAAGCGTTTAGCCCATACCAAGACCCGTTCTGCCATCATTGGCTTGTCTGGCGGCCTCGATTCAACGCTCGCCCTGATCGTCACCGCGCGCGCATTCGATTTGCTCGAGTTGCCCCGCGCGGGCATAATCGCGGTTACGATGCCTGGATTTGGGACAACAGACCGCACCTATAGCAACGCGTTACAGCTTGCGAAAAGTCTCGAAACAACATTGCGTGAGATTCCAATCCGCGCCGCTGTCATTCAGCACTTTGCAGATATCGGTCACCCCGATGACTTGCACGATGTGACCTATGAGAATTCACAAGCACGTGAACGCACCCAGATTTTAATGGATATTGCTAATCAAACTTCAGGACTCGTTATCGGTACCGGTGATTTATCGGAATTAGCACTAGGCTGGGCGACCTATAACGGCGACCACATGTCCATGTATGCTGTGAACAGTTCCGTCCCTAAAACCTTAGTCCGCCATCTCGTGCGTCATGCTGCCGGTCAAGCTCAAGGGGTTGCGGATATAAGCCTTAATCAAGTTTTGCTCGATATCCTGGACACACCTGTAAGTCCTGAATTACTCCCGCCAAAGGATGGCCAAATTGCTCAGCAAACTGAGCAAATCGTCGGTCCGTATGAACTCCACGATTTTTACCTTTATTATTTAGTCCGTTTTGGCTTTTCGCCTAAAAAGATTCTCCGACTAGCGCGTCTAGCTTTTGCCGGGCAATATGACGAAACGACCTTACACAATTGGCTCGTCATCTTCGTGCGGCGTTTCTTCTCACAACAATTTAAGCGTTCCTGTTTGCCTGATGGACCGAAAGTCGGTTCCGTCACCCTCTCGCCGCGAGGTGATTGGCGCATGCCGAGCGATGCCGAGGCGACGCTTTGGTTAGCCGAATTGACTTAAGGCAGATTGCACGTAGCTGCACGATTCTAGGCGAAAATGAAACGCAAAAGGATTTTAGATGCCTGAATTACCGGAAGTTGAAACCGTTCGCCTCAGCCTTGAACCATTAATTGTGGGTACAAGGATCAGCGAACTAAAAGCCCTCCATGCAAGTGTGCTGATTGACTGGACGAATGAAAATTTCCCCGGCTTAACAGCTGAAGGTTTGCAAATCACGGCCATCCGAAGAAGGGGCAAGTATTTACTCTTTGACCTCGAAAATGACCTGATGCTCGTTGCCCATCTCCGGATGACGGGCCAATTTAAGTACCAACAGCCGCCCCAAGCCCTCGTCAAACATGATCACGTCGCTTTTCGATTAGTGAGCGCTGATGCAGTAGAGTCAATTCAATTAATTTTTCATGATACTCGCCGCTTTGGCCGCATTTGGCTATTACATCGATCGCAACAAGACCGTATCGCTGGATTAAAGACTCTTGGTCCTGAACCACACGATCCCCTGCTGACAGGCGCAATTTTACACAAGCGACTACAACGTCGCGCGCAGTCCAACCTCAAAGCTGTCCTGCTTGATCAGACCGTTATTGCCGGATTGGGGAATATTTACGTTGACGAGTCTTTGTTTTTAAGTCAAATCAATCCAACCCGGATAGCAGGGTCATTAACCCTCGCAGAATGCGATCGCTTACTCAACAACATTCGAGAGATTTTAACGCGAGCTGTTCATGCGCATGGAACTTCGATTAAGGACTATGTCGATGCGCTCAATGTTCGCGGCACTTTTCAGTATCAGTTGCAAGTCTATGGTCGCGGCAATCAGGCGTGTAACGTCTGTGGTCAGGCTTTAATAAAAACACAACTTGCTGGGCGAACGACCGTTTATTGTCCACATTGTCAGCCGCTTAAGCCTCTGCAATCGAAATCGCGTTGACGGGACAATATTCAAGGATCGCCTCTAAACGCTCCTTAAGATCATCATCTGAAGCATCGCCAATGACCTTTGCAATCATGGTTGATTCAATCACAAAGAGATCTGGACTGATTTGAGCGCAAAGTCCGCAACCGATGCATCGGGATTCATCTATGATCGGCTTCATAAGTCCTCCGAAACGAAGATAGTCTGCAACCGATTTTATCAGAAGGCCTTTACATCTGATATAGTGATTATGAAACCGATAACAAATGATTAGAAAGTGAGGTTTTCTGTGACTTCGCAACCAGCTCTCGTTTTTTTTGATTTAGATGGAACTTTACTCGACAAGCAACATCGCCCAGTGCCTTCAGCCGTCGCTGCGATCAGGCAATTGCGTGCAAACGGCCATTTAACATACATCAATACTGGCCGCTGTATGGCCATGATCAATCAGGAAATCATTGACGTTGGGTTTGATGGCATCATTGCCGGCTGTGGTACCCATGTTATTTTCAATGGCCATACGATTCATAATCTGCTCATGCCAACAGATCTGCTCAATGAAGCGCTCCGTCTGATGGTTGAAAATCACGTCGATTTTTGGCTTGAAGGCCCTGAATGTGTTTACCTAGACACGCTCACATCAGGGAACTTCCATAATGAGTTTATCGAGTTCTTTCATAACTGGCTTATACAATTTAACGATTTTCGCCAAGGCAATCTCAGGGTCAATAAATTTAGCTATGAATGTAATGCACGCAGTAATTTTGCTCCTGTTGAAGCCTTTATTCGAAAGCATTTTGACTTAATTTTACATCGCCCGGAGCATGGCGAGGTTTTGTCAATCGGCTATTCAAAGGCTACCGGCATGGCTTTAATTAAGGACCTCTTGCGTCGACCCGATGCTTTAACGTATGCTTTTGGTGATAGCCTCAATGATCTTGATATGCTTAAGGCTGCGGATGTCGGGGTTGCGATGGGTGGTAGTATGCCACACCTAATCGAGCATTCGGATCACTTGACGGATGCACCCGATGATCATGGTATTGAAAAGGCCTTGCGACATTATCAACTTATTGAATAGGTACGGGCCATTATTGCAACATATTGTCGAAATTGTGCCTGTTCATTGTGATTGTACACAAGATGCCTTGACAAATTCTGTGCGATATAACAAGATGGAGTTGTCCTTTAAACGTTTCCAAAGCCTAATCGTAGGCAAAAATAAAAGAAAGCAGGAATTACCCCATGAAAGTTTTCAATGTTGATGTCGATTCATTCGCCAAGCTGATTCAGTCCTGCAAAGGTACCGTCGTTATTGTTACTGAAGATGGTGACCGCATTGTGACCAACAGCATGCTCTCCGCACTGATCGGTTTTGCTAAAGTCCTTGAAGTTGCTTCCCTCAAGGAAATTGAATTTGAGTGCGAAAACCCGGAAGACCGCGTTCGCGTTGTTGAATTCATGATGAAGTATCGCGCACCAGAAGCAAAATAAAAGATTCCGCCCTTGCCTCCCTTAAAATTATCCTTCATCTAAATCATCCTTCATCTAAATTATCCTTCATGCCGATCAACCCTCACGGTCTCATGACCGTGAGGGTTTTTTATTACATTTTAGCGCTGCTTTATTGGCATGCATTCACAGTAATCTATAATGGACTTATGAATGCCCAATCGCCTGAAGGTTACTTTGAATCGATCTACCACGAAACATTCAAGCGGCTTAGCCAGTATGTTTATTTTAAATCGCCCAGTTACAGTGAAGCGGAGGATGTTGTCGCTGCTGTCTACACCGATTTTTACCGCTATATTGTTAAAAAGGATAAGCGGCCACTAAACGTCACAGCGTATTTGATCCGGATGGCTAATCATGAGCTCAGTCGTCTCTATTCCGCCAAAAAGCAAGAACTATCCCTTGATGATGAAGATACCGGCTTAGCACACACCTTGCCAGCCGATGATAAGGATTTACTACAAGTCTTTGATCAGTTTGAAAAAGATGAGCTGTGGCAAGCGGTGATGCGCCTGTCGCAGGCCGAACAAGACGTGATCATCGCCAAAGTACGATTTGAAATGAATTTCCGGGAAATTGCCGTTCAGCTGCGCCAAGGTGAAAGTGCTGTCAAACTACGCTATTATCGAGCACTCAAAAAGCTCGCTGACGATCTCGGTAAATGATTTTTCTCGAATATTTTCTCGACGGTTTTCTCAACGGTTTTCTTAGATCATTTTGTAAAAATTTTCTCGGAGCAAGCCTCTTCATGTAACCATTGGCGACAGATCGTCCTCTTAACTAGTATGCAAGGACAGAAAGGACGGCGAAACGATATGCCACAATTAAAACGGAGCTTAGAAGACCATGTCTTCAATCAACAGACAATGGCTGATCGTATACGTGTCGCCAATCTGCAGCATGAAGTTGAGAGGAGTGCCCCGATGAATAAAAAATGGTTCTGGACCGCGGGTGTTGCCGCTGCTTTGGTTGTGGCTTTGACCGCGAGTTTGACTTTAATGGCCCCACCTGTTTTGAATAAATCCGCCGAGAGCGTCCCAGCTGCAACCAATCTCGCCGTTGACGCTGAGGCCACGGCCTACGCCATGATCAGTGTCGACATCAATCCGAGTTTTGAAGTGTATGTCGATGAGCACGGCATTGTCATCAAAAGCAAAGCTAAAAATGACGATGCGAAAACGCTTGATGTTCAGGATTTGTTAGGAAAAACCCAAGAAGATGCTTTAAAAGCGATTATAGAACGTGCAACTGAGGCTAAGTTTATTGATGCTTCAGATGATTTAGACGATTATGTCATCGTCTCTACGGTCATTTTGAAAAAAGACGATCCAGATGCTGAAGCTAATCAAGAATCAATGGGGGCAAAAATCAAGGCGGCATTAGCTGAAGAAGGCGCCTTGGATGACACGACAAAAGTTGCGGTCATCAAGTCGACCTTGCGCGATAAATTCGCAGCTGATGAAAAAGCCATTCCGCTTGGTCTATATATCATTAAAGGAATGCTCCAGGTTGATTCTGATGGTAATCCTGTTGAGGACGACGGAACTTGGATCAAAGTTGCTGATTTTGTTCGCAACCCGGATGCCTTAGCTAAACTAAAAGAACGGGCTGAAATTGTTGAATCCAATAATGAAATCAACAAAGAAGCTCAAGCAGATCGCCAAGCCGAGCGTGAGCAGACAAAAGACGCTGCTGCTGCCGCACGAGATGCCGCAAAGGAAGCCCGAAAGACAGAACCTATCGGCCCCACCGAAGCAACTAATCCTTAAGCGGCTAATTAGAACACCCAAATTAGAACATACAAAAGCAGGTTCGCGCAAAATGGTGCGGACCTGCTTTTTTGTGTTCTAAATAGTAAGTCTTCGGATCCTCGTCGAATCAGTAAAGCTTGTTTATTTCCTCACGGGCGATTTGGGTCCAGCGAATGATGTTTTGTGGATTTTTTCCGAGCGTGTGATTGTCTTTCATGATGATTTCGACGTTGTTATTGCGGGTCAGATTTAAGCCCTCACGCAATTCGGCGCGAACTAGGGCTTCATCCATCTGTGTCGACGCTAGCGGTGTTGGGCTAGGCTTCATGGAGTACACATAGTCAGCACCTAACTTTTCAGACATGACAGCTTTGTTTGCCCAGGTTGAAACTGAGACGCGGCGCAGGTTTTTGGCTGATTTAACAATGTCAATTCGATCATCCATCGGTTCGCAGCAGCCATATGAAAGCAGGCCAAAGCGGTCGGCAATGCGCTTTTGGTAGGGCCAAATAAACTCAGCAAACATATCCGGCGAGACCCCGACGGTGATCTGGCTTTCGGATAGGAGCCACATATCTTGAGTCCGCGTATACCCTTTGAAGCGTTCAGCCGGTAGCTGAGACGTCCAGCCTATGCCACCAGATCCGACATATGTCGAATCATTGTTCAAATGAAATAAGCCTTGATTTTCCAGGTAATCGACTTTCGCCAAAAGCCCTTCGGTCAAAATATTCATAACCTTGTGGACATTATCTGGTTCGTCATAAAAGTCATAGAGCATGTTTTCCATGCCGCGCAAAAAAGCGTATTCATCTGTTAACCCAAGTGACCAATACCAAACCGAATGTTGCCTTACTTTTAACACACCGTCAAAGATTTCACGGGCGATGTTATACAAATATCTGCTTTTATCAAAATCGATTGTTAGTACCGGTCGTGTGATCAAATCAATTTGAGCATAGTCTTCAAGGACGGGGTCGATGTGATAGGCGCCGCCTGATTCTTGAACGTCTTTTGCGGTCGCGTGTTTGGCGCTTCCAGCCACACCCCATGGCGTTTCGCTAAATACATGTGGCAGATCAAAAATTGCTTCTACGATAAAATCATCGTCAAGGTGGTTGCCCCAGAAGATCAACTTGCGCAAATAAAATTCCCAATATTGGGCAATCGAATTCGTACAAGAAATCTGATCCGGTGTGATGATTTCATTCCATCCATTTTCAGGATCGGCGAGAATCAAGGGGCGCGTTTTTTCAAGGTCATTGTGTTTGCGCCACAGCTCTTTGCGTTCGGCCATAATTGGACGAGCAGCGATCTCTGCGACTACTTCGCCCAATTCACGCAGGATCGCGCGATCTTTTGCTGAGAAGTTCAGATCGTCATAACGAGCTTTGCCATAATCCATGCGAAAATTGGACTGAAAATACATAAGAACTCCTTAGCTTTTGACAAACGGCAGGGTCGAACCACCATATGGCATGACAATCACTGATGCATTTTTCCCGAGGATTGTGAGTGCTTCATTTAGTGCAGGTTGTGCGTCTGCAAAGGGTTCTAAATTAACGGCTTTAACAAATTCCGCATCTAGATCACTGACGAGGAAGATTCTCGCGTTCTGTAAAACCATCGCGATTGCTGCAGCCTTGTGTCCACCTAATTCAAAGTTACGGGCGATTTCTTCGACCATAAACGCCGGTTTGTACTCGGTCATCCAGCGCTCAAAACAGGGTTCGCCGAGGCCTTCTTTAGCTGATGCTACCCACAAGATGATGCCCCCTTTGCGAACCGCATGGCGCGCATTGTCGAGTGCCTTTTGGGCTTGGTACATGTTGATATCCTTAGGATAACCACCCGGTGAGACGACAACGAGATCGGCCTGTTTGGGTATTTCGCATTTGTAGAGGGTATCGAGGAAGGCGCAACCAACGCGGTGAGCAGTAATTGGATGACCGGCCACGGCGTTGACAATTTGTTTCTTCTCATCAAGCACGACATTGACAATAAAGTCGATCGATATGAGATTGAGGACATCGTCGATATCCTGTCGAACGGGATTGTCATCAATCGCGCCCGCACGCGCTTCAGGTTTGACCATTTGGCTATGATTCTGCTGAATCGCATCATGGGTACAAACACCTGGCATGATCGCTTTGGCGCCACCGCTATAACCGGCGAAATAATGAAACTCAATATTGCCTAAGCAGATGCGGCGATCGGCCTCGACAACCGGACGAAAGACATCGACACGCGTGCCAAACCGGGTGTGGCCAATCGGTACACAATTATGTGTATCGAGATCAATGCAGCTGACTGTTTCAAAAACAGCATCGCCAACAAGGTAGCGCATTTCTGCTTCGGTATGGGGCCGATGGCTACCTAAGCCAAAGACGATGACAATATCTTCGCGGCGAATGCCGGCTGCATACAATTCATCCAAAAGTGGCGGTAAAACAGTTTTGCTCGGCAATGGCCGCGTGATATCACTCGTGATAATTGCGATTTTTTCATTAGCTTTGACAATTTGACCGACGCGTGGGGAGTCGATTGGATTTTCGAGAGCCCTTTTGACTTCAGCGGCACCTGTTAAACCAAATTGAACTTCATTAGGCTTTAACACTTGCGTCGGATTGTTTGCCGGAATATCCAGCATGAGGGTGGTTTTTCCGAATCCTATTTCGACTTGCATAACAATGCTCCCTTTACGATCTATACTTAACCATAATATAACAAGGAATTGCTCATTTCGCAACCCAAACAAACACACTCATCGGATGAGTATATGCGTGGTAACGCTCTGCCATTATTGTCATATTCGTCGAGATTTATGCATGAAACGAGCCATTTCGCAGCCTTTTATATTGAGTATTTTTATGGTATATTTGAGATTAGATTTAAATTTTCAACTGATTAACTTCTCTCCGCTCAAGTAGATCTATTAAATTGATTTTCGGAGGAGACCCGATGCGCACCGACCGTTTACGCGAACTTGAAGAATATATGCAGCAAAAGCGCTCTGCGACAATTCCTGAATTATGTGCCTTTTTTAATGTTTCACTCAACACCATCCGCCGTGATATAAAAGAACTAGTCAAAAGTGGCTCCGTTTCTAAGGTGTATGGTGGCATTCTTTGGAATCAAGAAGATAATATTGTGCCGTTCAACGCTCGGAGTTCCGTCGCGATTGATGAAAAGCGCCATATTGGTAGTTTAGCTGCCAGTCTTGTCGAAGATGGCGAAACCATTTACATCGACTCAGGGACCACAGCGGTGCATCTTTTGCCATTTATTGCCCAACGCAAAAATGTCACGGTCGTCAGCAATAGTTTGATTGTTTTTAATGAAATTCAAAAATACCCCGAGCTGAACTTGTTAACTGCCGGCGGCATTTTTAACCAGAAAACGAAATCATTTGTTGGTCTTTCTGCTGTAACGGGCCTCAATGATATCCGAATTCGTAAAGCCTTTATGAGTTCGACCGGGGTCAGTATCGAGGCAGGTGCGACCAACAATTCCCTCCACGAAGCTGAAGTTAAACGCGCCGTTATCAATCGTGCCCAGAAAGTTGTCCTGATGGTCGATCATTCAAAGCTCGACAAATCTGCTGCAATTTGCTTCTGTGGCCTCGAGCAACTTGCCTGCTTTATTACCGATCGTCGTCCGCCAGAAAAATATATGAAGTTCTTTGAGCTAAATCGTATTATGGTGAAGTTCTAGAGTCGGATAGTTCTAATAGATAAGGGGCCGATCTGTTCGCTCAGACAACGAAACGGCTAAAGCCGTTTCGAACTCGCTCGGCAGATAGGCCCCTTATTTTTTTACTTAATCGACGTGGCGAACTACCAAAAAAAAGCCCGGCATTTTGTGCCGAGCTTTTTAAATCTGTAAATTGTTGTTTACTTGCGAGCGATTACTGCTTTGACTTTTTCGACGATGACTTCGGAGGTCAAGCCATAGAAATTCTGGAGGAAGTCTTGTGGACCAACCTGACCAAATTCATCTTGGACGCCGACCATTTCCATCGGAACGGGTGTGTTCTTGACAAGAACATCTGCCACAGCGCTGCCGAGACCACCAATGACGTTATGGTTTTCAGCGGTCACAATCGCGCCAGTTTTCTTGGCAGCAGCGATGACTGCTTCAGCATCAATCGGTTTGACAGTGAACATGTCGAGCACGAGGGCTTTGATGCCTTCTGCTTCAAGAACTGCCGCCGCTTTTAAGGCTTCGGCAACCATGATGCCACAGGCAATGATCGCCACGTCAGAACCATCTTTGACGAGGGCAGCTTTACCGACTTCAAAGTCTGCACCGGCTTCATAGACGCCGAGCACTTCTTTGCGGCCGAGACGGACATATTTGAGGCCTTTCATGTCGAGCAGTTTCGGCAGGACATTCTCAAGCATCGCGGAGTCCGTGACGTCGATAACGGTTGCGTGTGGAATTGCACGATAGAGCGCCATGTCTTCGAACGGCATATGGGTGCCACCGTTGTAGGCAGCTGTGACACCAGCATCCGAACCGATCATGATTACATCATTTTTGGTGTAACCAATCGACAGGTAGACCTGGTCGTAGCAGCGACGGGATGCGAACGGTCCAAAGGTGTGGGCTAAGGGCTTCAAGCCTGAAGATGCGAGTCCAGCAGCCATGCCGGCGAGGTTCGCTTCGGAAACACCGACATTGTAAGCCTGAGTCGGATGGGCATCAGCCCATTTTTTGGTGCCGATGGAGCTCATCAGATCAGCATCGAGATAGACAAACTTCGGATCTTCGCCCATTTTGGCGACGGTTGCGCCGAAGACATCTTTCATCGCGCGTTTTTCTTTTTCGTTTGTGAAATTAACTTTGTAATTCATATTCTATCCCTCAACCTTTCTGTTCAGCCCAAAGCTTTTCGAGATCAGCAAGTGCTTGATCGGCCAGCTCGGCAGAAACCACGATGTGGTGGTTGGCGGACATTTCTTCGACGGCTTTGACGCCGGCGCCTTTGATCGTGTTGAGAACAATCATGTGCGGTTTGCCTGGTGTAGCTTTTGCTTTGATGATCGCTTCGTAGACAGCGTCCGCGTCGTTACCATTGATATCTTGGGTATCCCAGCCAAAGGCTGCGAATTTTGCGCCAATATCGCGCTGATCAAGAATGTCAGCGGTGTAACCATCGAGCTGCTTTTTGTTGTAGTCGCAGAAGGCGATCAGGTGATCCATCTTGTGATGGCCAGCAAATTGCGCGCCTTCCCAGACTTGACCTTCGTTGAGTTCGCCATCGCCGACGATCAAGTAGGTATAGCAATCGCGACCTTGAATCGTGTCACCGAGGCAAAGGCCGATCGATGTCGAAACGCCTTGGCCTAATGAGCCGGTGGTCATGTCAATACCGGGTGTTTGGTTCTTGTCGCAATGGGAGGGCAAATGTGTACCCGGAATGTTCAAGGTGTTTAGCCAGTCCATTGGGAAGAAGCCTTTGAGGGCGAGGATCGAATAGAGGGTCGGGCCTGCATGGCCTTTGGAGCAGACCAGCTTGTCGCGGCCTTCCCAATTTGGATTTTTGGGGTCGTATTTCATGACGGCTTCATAAAGTACTGCCAAGGTGTCGGCAATCGATAGGGCACCGCCAACATGTCCAAAGCCGCGAACCTTGAATTCCTTCATGGTTTCGATACGGACCTGGGTGGCAAAGGTTTTGATTTGTTTAGATAACTTGGGATCCATTGACATCTCCTTCCTGATTTCGCAACAATTGCAGGCTACCACTTCGATGAGGAAGCGTGCCTGCAATCATTATAAGGATAATTTTTCGATTACTGTTTGCAATTTGTCTGATTTTCCTGTTATTTCTTGCCGTCTCGCTCAAAGGCTGCTTCCATGGCTTCGATCAGTGGCAATTTCTTGCCAGAGAGGAAACGAACCATTGCGCCACCCGCGGTACAGACATAATTAATTTTTTTGAGATCGATATAACGACCGGCTGCACTAACGGTGTCGCCGCCACCAATGACCGAATAACCCGGTGCATCAGCAATCGACTGCCACAGTGACTGTGTACCTTTTTCGAACAGCGGATTTTCGTAGACGCCCGCTGGTCCGTTGACAAAGATTGTTCCAGCAGTTTTGATGACAGCATCAAAGCGTGCGATGGTATCGTCGCCGATATCGAGGAACATTTTGTCATCCATCGGCAACTTGTCGAGTCCCGTATTGATGCGCTGTCCGTCGACTTCATAAGCTAGATCCGAAGGAACTTCGATGCGGCCTGGAAAGTCACGGAGCATTTCGCGGGCGGGTTCAACAAAGACCAGTAAATCTTTATCTTTGAGGAATTGCTCGTATTTGGCGCCAATTTTAAGGCCTTGTGCAAGCAACATGATGACGCCTGTGACGCCACTCGCGAGAATTTTGTCCGCGGTGCCATTCTGCAAGACGGTTTTCATCATGCCAAAAGCATCAGAAATTTTCGCACCACCCAGTACAAAGACTGCTGGTTTGACAGCACCGTTCAAAACTTTGTACAAGGCTTCATATTCGTCATAAAGCAAGCGACCACCGGCTGTCGGCAGTAATTCCTGAAATGCAACCATGCTTGGGCAATTACGATGTGCCGCTGCAAAGGCATCATTGACATAAATATCAAAGAGCGGTGCCATGGTGCGCACCAGCCAGGTGTCGAGCATTTCTTTGGCGTTCAGCTTGACTTCTTTTTCAAAGCCAGAGACTTCTTCCGTTAAGTAACGCAGATTGCCAAGGAAAACGATTTCACCGGATTTCAATGCTTTAACGGCGTTGACTGCTGTCGGGCCGCAAACATCTTCGATGTATTGAATCGGTTTGCCAAGATAAAAAGCGAGCTTTTCGGCGTGTTCTTGCATCGACATCAAGTTCTGATAATCAAGGGTGTCGCCCTGATGTGCAACAATTGCCAGCTTTGCCCCATTTTCGATGAGGTACTTGATTGTTGGGATGCTTTTCTTGATGCGATTTTCACTGACGATTTTACGGGTCTGAGGATCGATCGGCGAATTGACGTCGACCCTCAGAAGTACCGTTTTACCGTTGTAATTGAACCGCTCAAGCGGATTCATTTTTACTTCCATTTGCCCAGCCCCAGATATTTGTTGGTTGCAGCCGTACCTGATGCACGGTCTTTCTGCATACCGCAAGCGGCACGAATTGCATCCATTGTTTCTGGAATGGTGACAGATTCTTGTGGAATGTTGATGGCATACATGATGTTGTCGCCGGATTCGACGATCGCATCTTCCCAGAGGCCGATTTCGTACATATCGCCACGTGGGTTGCCGAGGTCACGCGCATAACGGAAGAAGGAGGCGTTGCCTTGGAATCCTTCGTCGATTGTGACAACGCGAATACGGTCATGTTCTTTGAAGGCTTCGAGAGCCATGGCTTTTGTGATTTTCTGTTTGCCATGGGCAACAACCGTGATGATGTGTCCATGCGTAACTGGGGTGTGAACGAGGATACCGGTTGCGTCAATGTGCGGCATGATGGTCATCAGGTCAAGTGCTTGATGACTCGGTGCCTTGTCCATTTGCAGCGCATTAGTCAAACCACGATGATAGTCACCCGGGTCCGCCACGCGGCGAATGATCGTGATCGCAACGCGGTCAATGCCGTATTTGCGGTCGAGGCAATCGACAGAACGGATTAAACCGGTAGTATTACATGATGTCAATTTAAGGTAATCGGCGCCGATGCCATTTTCAAAATTGGCATAGCCATGGAAAAAGACATCTGCAACACTGTTCTTTTCGCCACCTTGGAAGACGGCCTTTTTGCCGAGGCGAGCATAAATTTCTTTGTTCTTGACGCCGACACCACCAGGGGAGGAATCGAGCATAATGTCAACTTTGCTCACGAGATCTTCGAATGAGCCAGCAACTGGGATGTTCAGCGCATCGAATTTCGATTTGTCTGCACCTTCGACCAGATATAGGTCATAAGGCATGCCTTTTTCTTTGAGCGCACGAATCGAGAGTGTTGGCGCGAGATCGGCAACACCGACTAACTCCATATCACCCTGTAAGGCGACGCCATCAGCCAAACGTTGACCGATAACACCATAACCAGCTACACCAACTTTGATCATTTTTCGAGTTCCTCCTCTTATTTATGCCTGCCGGAGCAGTAAATCAGCCACTCCGGCAGGACTTGATTAATTAGATTCTATTGACGCCGGTTTTGATGGCGGCTGCAGAAACTGCAGCGGCGACGGCCGGGCCGACACGTCTGTCAAAGGCTTTCGGGATGATGTATTCAGCAGTCAGCTCTTCAGCTGTGACCAATCCAGCAATTGCTTCGGCGGCAGCGATTTTCATTTCATCGTTGATGTCCGATGCGCGGACATCAAGGGTGCCACGGAAGAGACCCGGGAAGGCCAGAACGTTGTTGATTTGGTTCGGGAAGTCAGAACGGCCGGTGCCGATGACTGCTGCGCCTGCTGCTTTAGCTAGTTCAGGCATGATTTCTGGAGTTGGGTTACTCATCGCAAAGACCATCGAATTCGGAGCCATGGTTCTAACCATGTCTTCGGTCAAGATGCCAGGGCCAGAAACGCCGATGAAGACGTCTGCGCCGACCATGATGTCAGCCAATGAGCCTTTTTTCATGAGGCGATTGGAAATTTTAGCCATTTCAGCTTTTTCAGTGTTCAAATTGTCGCGACCTTCGTAGATTGCACCTTGACGATCGGCGAGAATAACACTTTTAAGACCCATTTTCATGAGCAATTTAGTGATCGCGATGCCAGCAGCACCAGCGCCGCAGGTAACAACTTCGAGATCAGACAAGGCGCGGCCAGTCAGCTTGCAAGCATTCATCATGGCTGCAAGAGTGACGATAGCCGTACCATGTTGGTCATCGTGGAAAATCGGGATATCGCAGGATGCTTTGAGGCGACGTTCGATTTCAAAACAACGGGGAGCTGAAATGTCTTCGAGGTTGATGCCACCAAAGCTGCCGGCGAGCAGTTCGACTGTTTTGACGATATCGTCGACGCTTTTCGAGCGAATGCAAAGCGGAAAAGCGTCAACATCACCAAAGGTTTTGAAAAGAACGCATTTGCCTTCCATTACTGGCATGCCAGCTTCTGGGCCAATATCGCCGAGACCAAGAACAGCAGTACCATCGGTGACGACAGCTACGAGATTCCAGCGGCGGGTTAGCGCGTACGATTGATCAACATCTTTTTCGATCGCTAGGCAGGGTTCAGCAACGCCCGGGGTGTAGGCAAGCGACAGATCGTCAACGGTGTTGACCGGGCAGGTGGCGATAACTTCAATTTTGCCTCTGAGATCGGCGTGAAGTTTCATCGCTCTTTCTTTAATTGAGCTCATGGGAATTTCCTCCTTATTTTAGGACTGTAATCGTTTACAGCCAATCCTTCTTATAATCTTATAATCCGGTCACTTCTGCAATATACTGACGAGCTTTTTTCGCATATTCGAATGGATTAGCTTTAGCCGGGTCTTGTTCGGCTTCGACAACAACCCAGCCTTCATAGCCGGCATCTTCGAGCACTTTAACTAACGGCTTGAAGTCGACGTCGCCATCGCCAGGCACCGTAAAGACGCCTGCTCGAACGGCATCAAGGAAACACATATCCTGAGCTTTGACGATAGCGTGCACAGACAAGCGCATATCTTTGAGGTGAACGTGTTTGATGCGTTTGATGTGTTTTTGAAGAACGGGTAAGTAATCCACATCAGCAAAAGTTAAATGCCCCGTATCAAACAGGAGGAAGACGAGATTCGGATCGGTGTTGTCCATCAGATAATCAATCTCTTCGACGGTCTGGACACCAGTACCCATATGATGGTGATACGTGAAAGCCATGCCCATATCTTTGGCAATCTGGCCCATTTCATTGAAACCTTTGATGACGGTTAGCCACTGGTCTGCACTGTAAACGGGTTTGTTTTTGAGGATCGGCAGATCCAAGCGGCCTTGGATGGAGTTGCCCTGTTCAGACACACCGATCACTCGAGCGCCTAAAAAGTAGAGGCGTTCTGCATGTTCACGGAAAGCCTTGATCGTATCAGCATATGGCACCGTGTCCGATGTAAGCATCGAAGAGAACCACGCGTTGCAAATCGTTAAACCGCGCAAATCGAGGTGATGTTTGAGTTCATTCTTATCTTGCGGAAATTTGCAACCGATTTCGCAACCTGTGAAACCTGCTAATGCCATTTCACTGACGGTTTGTTGAAAGGTGTTTTCATCACCTAGTTCTGGCATGTCATCATTGGTCCAACCGATCGGGGCAATACCTAACTTTACTTTTTTCGGATCGAGCATGGTGGAAATCCTCTTTTCTGCTTCAAATTTAGTTTTTGGTGCCTTGCACGCTGACTGGACTGGTCAGATTAATATGCGCGGACCGTTTTTAATTCTTCTACATGATCGGCATATGCTTTTTGGACTGACGGACGAGTGGATACTTCAGCCACACCAACACGCCACCAGCCACCGTATCCATCTGTCATTGTGCCAGGCGCAACTTTGACATCAAAGACACAAGGACGGTTTTCTTTTTTAGAATCCTCAAGCGCAGCCATCAGCTCTGCTTCAGTCGAAATGTTGTAGCCTTTAGCGCCGTAGCTTTCGCCATTCTTGGCAAAGTCGATGACGACATTTGGACCATCAAGTTGACCTGTTGCCTGGTTTCTCGCTTTAAACACAGTCCCGAAGGTCGGTGTGCCATTATGATTCTGCAAGTTTTCGATGCAACCCCAACCGCTATTGTCGAGAACCAAAATGTTGATTTTGAGACCTTCTTGAACTGCTGTGTAGAGCTCGGAATGCATCATGACATAGCTACCATCGCCAACAACCACGTAGATTTCACGATCGGCACCAACGGCCATTTTCGCACCGACAGCACCACACACTTCATAACCCATGCAGGAGAAGCCATATTCAACATGATAGGTGCCGGGGTTGCCAGAACGCCAAACACGCTGTAAATCAGAAGGCAGCGAACCACCGGCTGTGAGGATCACATCCTGTGGGCGGAGGTGTTTGTTTAGGATCCCAAGCACATGCGGTGTGGCTAAGCGGCCATCTTCACGTGTCTGAGCATAAAGGCGATCGCATTCTGCAGTCCATTCTGCAGCTGTATCAGCCAATTCGGTTTTGCCATAGGCTGATTTGTATCCGGCTTTTTGGAGCTCAGCACCAATTGCGTTCAGGGCGACTTTTGCATCAGCGATGACCGGAATTGCGTCCATTTTATAAGCATCCATTGAACCAACGTTAATCGAAATATATTGAACATTTGCGTCTTGGAACAGCCATTTAGAGCAAGTGGTGAAGTCCATGAATTTGGTGCCAACGCCAATCACGAGATCGGCTTCTTTAGCCAGTTTGTTAGCAGCAGATGTACCCGTCAGGCCAATTCCGCCCATGTTGCAGGGGTGATCCCATTTGATCACGCCTTTACCGGATTGTGTTTCACCCATCGGAATATTGAAAGCAGCAGTAAACGCTTCGAGTTCTTTCCAGGCTTCTGAATATTTGACGCCACCGCCACAAATGACGAGCGGGCGTTTAGCATTTTTGATGGCTTCAACTGCACGGTTCAGGGCTGTATCCGTAATCGGACGGCGATCTAAGTACCATACACGCTTGGCAAAGAAGTAATCCGGGTAATCATAAGCCTCGCCTTCAACATCCTGCGGCATCGCGATGCAAACCGCACCAGTGTCAGCCCAATCTGTTAAAACCCGGAAAGCGTTGATGCAGGCAGACATGAGCTGTTCTGGGCGTTGAATGCGATCCCAATATTTGCAGACTGCTTTGAATGCGTCATTGGCGGTAATCGCCATGGAATTCGGGAATTCGATTTGCTGAAGAACTGGGTCGGGTTGTCGCGTAGCAAAGGTGTCCCCAGGGAGAAGAAGCAGCGGAATACGGTTCGCTGTTGCTGTGCCAGCTGCTGGGATGAGATTTAGCGCACCCGGGCCGACTGATGTGGTTACAGGGATAATTTTGCGACGATTGTGCTCTTTCGCATAACCAATCGCAGAGTGAGCCATACCTTGTTCGTTTTTGCCCTGATAAAACGTGAGATTGTGATCACCCTGTTCGAGGGCTTGACCAATCCCGACGACGCAACCATGTCCGAAAATGCCGTAGACGCCTTCAACGAACTTGTCTTCCTGACCATCGAAACTGACATACTGATTGTCCATGAATTTGAGTAGTGCCTGAGTCATTGTCAACCGAATTGTTGCCATCTTGCTTCCCCCCAAAATAAGTGATCTATTTGATGTCTGATAACTGGACCGCTTCTTTCAAATAATAGATCTTGCTTTTAACGTTTGTCTGGCCAAATAACCGCGTCGGGCTTTTGTGTCCAAAGATGTTCTGGTTCAAAACTTGGTTTGAGATATGGATCATTATCAACGTGGCGAATGGCCCAGAGATACCACATGGCGTAACCAGGTGCGGCCACTTGCGGATGGGTGATATGATCTGTCATCAATGTTGTCGAATTCTGTTTAACCTTGCAAACTTCGTCACCAAGTCCGCTGTAGCCAAAGCCGTTTTCCGGTAAAAACTTATAAAAATAAATTTCCGGCTGCGAATGATGATGTGGCGGATAGCTCGACCATTTGCCAGGGAAGGTAATCACTTCACCGAGGGCTAGATTCGAATTCGGCGCTATTGTTTTGTCAAAGACCGTCCGAACGATGCGTGTTGCGGTTTCATTCATTGTGCCCTGTCCGCGTTGTTCACTCTGACAATCTGCCGGGTTAAATAAGCGGGCACCGAACACCTCTGTATTCGGAGTGGCCAAATAGCTCAGTTCACTATCAGGTGCAATTCCCGTAATACGAACGGGGAAGCCGGCTGGAACATGTAAAACATACGGGCTTTCATCGAAGCAATTCGTGCGGGCAATCGTTGTAGTCTGTCCAGCCCAATCGAGTTGGACTTCACCATAGACTAAAAGGAACGCTCGCTCGAGATCCTCATCGCTCTCAAAGGCTTGACGATACCCTATTCGCAAGGCTCCAAAATCCATCAAAGCGTTTGAATACGGTCCGTTTTGATGGATAATCTTCGTCATTCCATTGGGAAACGACGGAGCAGAGCGGATATGCATCGAGGGAATATCCTCCTTGTGAGCACTTGTTGGGTATCTCTTGAGCATTTGTGTGGCTCAATAATATCACCCTTGAGTAAGTAAGGCAAGCATTAAATCCTTACTTGTCAAAATGAGTGCCCGCGCTCGTGATCGAAATTAGTTCA
>JAQUDJ010000011.1:42816-59257 GCA_028685755.1 Eubacteriales bacterium
TGAGCACTTGTTGGGTATCTCTTGAGCATTTGTGTGGCTCAATAATATCACCCTTGAGTAAGTAAGGCAAGCATTAAATCCTTACTTGTCAAAATGAGTGCCCGCGCTCGTGATCGAAATTAGTTCATCAAATCGTTGCACGCTTCAAGAGCGTCTTGAAGTTCTGTAACAAAAAACTGTTCGCCGTGTTCTGTGATAAAACCAGACTGACGCAAGACATCCATGGGTTGTGCCTGTAAGTGCGAAAAATATAGTCGTGTGTGATGTTCATGGCATTTACGGGCAAGTTTTTCTAAAACATTGACAGCGGTTGCATCGATGGCTGGAACTCGCTGCATTTCTAAAATAATCGCCTCATTTTCAACGATTTCATGATCAATGCTCTGAATTAGACTTTCCGCCGCCGCAAAGAAAAAAGGTCCATTCAGTCGGTAAACGGCAACACTATCTAAAGCAGGATGACCTTGGACGGTGTGTTCTTTGATCGTCGCAACGTCGGCCATTCGTTTCATAAAGAAAATGGCGGCTAGGACAACGCCAACTTCAATGGCGATCACGAGGTCAAAAACAACGGTTAAAAAGAAGGTGGAAAGCAAAAGTAAGCGGTCGGTTTTTGGCGCTTTCAGGAGTTTTTTGATCTCGGCAATTTCAATCATATTTTTGCTGATAATAATCAAAATGGCTGCAATCGTCGCCATCGGGATCATTTTGGCGTACGGCAAGAACAGCAAGGTGATCGTTAGAATCGTGATGGAGTGAACAATGCTTGACACTGGACTGATGGCCCCATTGCGAATATTGGCGGCTGTGCGGGCAATTGCGCCAGTAGCTGGTAATCCGCCAAAAAGCGATGAGACAATATTCGCCGCGCCTTGGCCGATCAACTCTTGGCTCGAGTCATGTTTGGTATTCGCCATCGAATCCCCGACAACTGCAGATAATAGCGATTCAACGCCGCCGAGAATTGCGATCGTTAGGGCCGGTTGAATCAAATCACGCAAAGTTCCGAACGTAATATGCGGCACGCGGAAGGCCGGGAAGCCACCTGACAAATCCGGGAATCGGCTACCAATCGTTGCAACGGGTAGATCGACAAACTGAATCAGAATCGTTGTAACGACAATGGCGACGAGCGAACCCGGTATCAAACGATTGATTTTGGGCCAGAGAATGATGATCGCTAAGGCAATCAGCCCAATTACCAAATTCGGCCAACTGATTTGATCGAGGTGTTCCGCATAAACAATCATTTTCTCGATAAATTCAGCGGGCATTTTGGCGATCCCAAACCCAAAAAAGTCATTGAGCTGGCCAGCTAGAATCGTCAAGGCGATACCCGCCGTGAAACCAACTGTGATTGGAAATGGAATGTAGCGGATGACACTGCCAAGTTTTAACAGCCCCATTGCCAATAAAATCACGCCGGCAATTAAAGTCGCAGCAATTAAACCATCTAAGCCATGATCTGCAATGATGCCATAAACGATTACGACAAAAGCCCCAGTGGGGCCAGTAACTTGCATCGCGCTGCCACCTAGCATCGCCGCAGTGAAACCAGCCAATATGGCGGTGTATAAACCAGCAGATGGCGAGGCTCCTGATGCAATAGCTAGCGCCACAGACAGGGGAATCGCGATGATCCCGACGATAATTCCGGCGATGATGTCTTTGGTTAGCGAACGCCGGTTGTATCCTTGAAGATAGTAGAACAGTTCGGGTTTCATGTGATATGCCTCCGGTCAAATTGATTATTGGCGGTGCCACAGGTTATGGCACCTGGCACCAACAGGGTGTCTGGCGTCATAATCTGGCACCACGAGCATCGCTTCATTGAAATAGTATTAGCCATTCACCATAGCCTTCACGCTCCAAATCCGCAAGCGGGATGAAGCGCAATGATGCACTGTTGATGCAATAACGTAAGCCACCTTTGCTAACTGGCCCATCTGTAAAGACGTGCCCAAGATGAAAATCGCCAATTTGGCTGCGAATTTCGACCCGATCTAGCCCATGACTTTGATCACGTATCTCCCGCACGACCGCCTTATCAACAGGTCGCGTAAAACTTGGCCACCCACAGCCCGCATCATATTTATCTTTAGAACTAAATAACGGTTCGCCCGTAGCGACGTCAACATACAGTCCCGTCCGCTCTTCACGCCAATATTCACCACTAAACGGATGCTCCGTCGCACGTTCCACCGCAACTGCATATTGCAAAGGTGATAGCTTTTTCTTCAAGTCGCTCAGCTCTGGCTTTACAAAACGAACGGCGGTAGGCACCACGGTCGGCAACGTCTCAAAACTGACATGGCAATAACCAGTGGGGTTTTTTTCGAGATATTCTTGATGGTATGCTTCTGCTCGGTCGTACCTTGATAGAGGCAGCACCTCTGTGACGATTGGCAATTTATATTTGAGCTGTTCGCTAGCAATTGCCGATTCGATTATTGGCTGGTCAGCAGGATCGATAAAGTAGATCCCTGACCGATATTGTGTGCCCTTATCATTGCCTTGGCGATTGACTAGCGTCGGATCGATTATCAGAAAGAACTGTTCAAGTAATGCTCGCAAGCTGATTTGTGTTGGATCATAGCTGACTTCGACCGTTTCGGCATGACCAGTATGGCGCCAACAAACATCTTCATAAGTAGGGTGCTCGGTCGAGCCATTCGCATAGCCAACGGTCGTTGATGCGACACCGAGGACTCTTGCGAGGTAGGCTTGGGTTCCCCAAAAGCAACCACCAGCCAGATAGATTGTTTTGAGTTGACGGCCCTGGTAATTGACCGTGCGATTAGGATTATCCGGTAAAGCATCTCGATTCATAGCTATTCTCCGCGACTGGCTTGTGCTTAACCAAGGTGTATTCCGTGCGTTCAAAGACCACCGATGAGCTTATTTTAGCCTTTTTGTGATAAAATAATAAGTGAAAAACTGGCTATTCACTGACTATTTCGACCCCCCTTGAGCCCCAATCGACTCATCCGGGCATTTGCTACGGAGGCGATTCAAAATGATTCTCATTACAGGTGCGACCGGACACATCGGCAATGTTCTCGTCCATGCACTTGCTCGCCGACATCCCCACGAAACACTTCGAATTTTTCTACAGCATCATGAGCATCTCGATCACTTCGATCGCTTAAAGCTTGAATTATATTATGGCGATATTAGGCGCCTACCTGATGTGCAAGCCGCCGTTTCCGGCGCACGTGTGGTTTTTCATTTAGCAGGACTGATTGATACGTCGCTCCGACCTGGTCCCATTCTCCGCGACATCAACGTCGGCGGCACCAAAAACGTCGTGATAGCTTGCGAAAACACCCCTGGGGTCCGTTTAATCTATGTCAGTTCTGTCCATGCCTTGCCGGATTTACCCGGTGATGCCACGATATCCGAGGTCGAAGACTTCCCCGTGCTGGGCCTTCTAGGCGGTTATGCCCAGTCAAAATCCGATGCAACCGCGCTCGTTACCGCTGCTGTGAAGCGTGGTCTTGATGCCGTCATTGCTTTTCCGAGCGGTGTCATCGGTCCCGATGACTATAAGCTTTCTGAAATGGGTCGAATGTTTCGCTATTTTCACGCGATAGGTTCGCTGCGACTCGTTTTGTCATTCCGAGGTGCGTATAATTTTGTTGATGTCCGTGATGTCGTTTCCGGTTTATTGGCCATGGCCGAGCATGGACGGACTGGCCAAGGCTACATTTTATCCGGCCATCGCATTTCCTTAGCAGAAATTATCCGTTTAGAACGCGAGGTTGTTGGCTTCCGCCAACCTCTAATCCTGTCCGTGCCTGTCAGCCTTGTCAAAGCCGGGGCATACCTAATGGCCGGATTTGCGCACATTTTTCACATCCATTCGATCATTACGCCTTATAGCATCGCTGTATTGCAATCGAATAGTTTTATTAGCCACGAAAAGGCGAGTCGTGAACTTGGCTATTTGCCACGGCCGATAGTTGACACTTTTCGCGACAGTTTAACGTGGATGCTTCAAGCCGGATTAATCAAAAAAATGGTTCATGCGCGTTAATTCAAAATCAGTAACCGGCAAGTCTATCGTGCGATTTTCGAGAGCTGATTGATAGATCGCCAAAACGAGTTCGAGGGCATCCTGACCAGTTTGGCCACTTGCCAAAGGGGAACGCTTTTCACGGATTGCCGCGATCAAGTCACCGAGCAAGCCGCTATGTGGGTTTTTGAGTTGCAGAAACCCTTTGAGGCCCGCCGTTTTGAGTGTCATCCACAATAATTGCTTGGTATATTTTAGAGCAACGTTTTGACCTTCACGGTTAAACACCTGGATGGAAGGTTTGCCTGATAAGATTCCTCCGCGAATTTCACCAGCAGTGAGCCGCACAAAAAAAGATGCTTCTGGTCGCCGTGAATCCGTATTCGTCGTGCCCTCAACCAAGCATTGCACGTCATTTTCCATTTCCAGAATCGCCAAGCCTAAATCTTCTGCTTCCATATGGTGCTGTTGCCGAAAAATTTTACCTGTCACTGACTTCGCTTTTTGGCCTAACAACCACGACATTAAATCCAGCGCATGGACGCTCTGATTCATCAAGGCGCCACCATCCTGATGCCAGGTCCCGCGCCAAGCTGCCTGATCATAATACGCTTGGTCGTGGCCCCAACGGACTTTGACATCACCATAAAGAACCCGACCATAAAGCCCTGCTGCAATATCAGCCTGAATCGCTTGAACGAGTGGGAAGAAGCGGTAAATATGCCCAACAGCCACGCGTCGGTCCAATTCGTTCGCGCGCTTGAGAATCATTTGAGCCTCAGGTAAAGAAAGCGTCAATGGCTTTTCAATCAAAACATGCGCCCCTGCTTCGATCGCCCGCAAGCTTATTGCAGCATGCGAACCACTTGGGGTTGTTATTGCAACGAGATCCGGTTTTACTGCTGCGAGCATTTCACGGTCATCCGCAAATAGCTTGATACTTGCGATTTCCCGGTCGGAAAAACCGGCTGACTTCAACATCTGGACGGCTGCGCCTGGACGCGTGTCAACCGCTGCGACGACTTGTATCGTCCCGCGCTGATTTTGATGATAGCGTGCCCCTTTTAAATGCTTTTTCGCGACAATTCCACAGCCAATAATGGCATATTTTAACTTGTCCATCCGGTTCTGCCCCTTTCGCAAACCTTAGATTAAAGGAGAAAAGATAATTCCCGAAGTTGTTTGATCAATTGCGTTCCACCCCATGATAGGTGAGCATTTATGCCGAACTTACGTGCTGTTTCGATGTTCTCTGGCCGATCGTCGAAATAATAGATGGTTTCCGGATCTTGATTGATTTCGACAAGAGCCAGTTTGAAAATCTCTGGATCAGGTTTCATATAACCTAACTCATAGGATACAAGGACGCGGTCAAAATATTGTCCCAAGCCAAGTGTTTTCGCACAGTGCTGCCAATGAACGGCGCTTGTGTTAGACAGTAATTGCAAACTAAAACGGCTATATAGCGCTTCTAAAATTGGCACGGTTTCGGCAAAAACATCACCAATTATTTGCAGGTATTCACGTTGAAATGCTTCTTTGTCAATCGGAAAATCTAACTCGCTTTTTGCCAACTGATAGAAATCCGAAAAATCGGTGATTCTCCCTGTTTCGAAATGGTGCATGCTTTCACTGTATTTCCAGCGATCTGAATAAGAGCGTGTGCCGGGTTTGGGTGATTGTCCTAGCCAAAAACGATCCACACTGCGCAAGTGGACTAAAATGTTCCCAAGATCAAATAATATAATGGGTCGATCAACAGCAGGACCGGGACCCGCGATCAATTTCTGCATCGTCCCAATCATTTTCCTGTTGTTGTGCCACGGATAAAGGCCAATGAAGCAGCAACAATCAACACGATAATTGGCAGTAAGTTCGCGAGCAAATATAACCCTAGATATTTGGAAAAAAATGCACTGTCGAGGCTGTAATAAATCGCGGTTGATCCTAAACTCACTAAATAGTGCACGAGTTTGATTGGCGCGCGATTGTCTGGCCGAAAGCGATCAATTATCAAAAGTACAGAAAGCCCAACTGCTAATGCATTGACTGCAAAGAAGATATAATCCACGCGGGTTTCCCCCTTTTTTGTTCAGTATATCATAGGGTTAATCTTTTACAGGAATGTTACAGAGCAGCGAATTTGTGCTACTATAAGTGTACTTTTTTAAAGACGGACGGTACCACTTCCATGAAACACCCCAATGTCCAGCAGCTTTGGGATAGGGCAGTTGCGCTGCTCGATGGCGAAGTTTCTGAAATTAGTCTCAACACCTGGATCAAACCGATGGAGCCGCTGTCCGCCGACCAAGGTGTCTTTATTTTATCTGTTCCCAATGATTTTCATAAGACCTTTGTCGAACAATATGCCAGCTTGATTCGGAACGCCTTGAAAATAGCGGGCTCTTTTGACTATGAAGTGCGCTTTCAAATCGGCCACTTAGACCCGCCGGTTCAAAATTTGAATTATGAACCCAAAGCGGCATCTGTCCGAAACAATAATGGGGAATCCTTCAGTCAGACTACATTGAGTCGACTGAACCCACAATACACATTTGATACCTTTGTTGTTGGCAGTGGCAATCGTTTTGCTCATGCTGCGAGTGTTGCGATCGCTGAGAAGCAAGGCGGCCGCAACTTTAATCCACTTTTTCTCTATGGTGGCTCCGGACTCGGCAAAACCCATCTCATGCATGCGATTGCCAATTTTATTTGCGCCAATCACCCCGTCAAAAATATCCTTTACGTGCAATGTGAGCAGTTCGTCAACGAATTCATTTATACAATCCGCGAGAACAAATACGACGATTTCCGCAGTAAATATCGCAACACCGATATGTTACTTATCGATGATATTCAATTCATTGAAGGTAAAGAACAGATGCAAATTGAGTTCTTCCACACCTTTAATGCCCTTTACGAAACCGGCAAACACATCGTCATGACTTGTGATAAGCCTCCGCAGAGCCTCGCTTCCCTCGAAGAACGGCTCCGCACCCGCTTTTCGAGTGGTTTGATCGTCGATATTCAACCGCCGGATTATGAAACTCGACTTGCGATCCTCCGCCGTCATGCCATGACCAACAATGTTTCTGTTCCCGATGACGTCTATGAGTACATCGCCTCTAATGTCGCGTCAAATATTCGCGAATTAGAAGGGGCTTTCAAAACCGTCCTCTATTATTCGATGCTCGCTGGTCCGATTACCCAAGATGTTGCCCGCGAAGCGCTTAAGGATATTATCCAACCTTCAGCAGCTCGAAAAATAACAGCCGGCTTAATCATGGAAGTCGTTTCGAATGCCTTTAATGTTTCGGTCGATGATTTAAAGTCGAATCGCCGCAGCAAAGAAGTCGCCATGCCCCGTCAAGTTTCGATGTTTTTGTGCCGTAGCCTTTTAAACATGACCCTGCCACAAATTGGTACCGAATTTGGTAATCGCGATCACACGACAGTCATGTATGCCTGTAGTAAAATTAGTGAAGAATTAGCTGTCAAACCCGATCTTGCTCTACAAATTGATGATCTGAAAAAGCGGATCACTGGATAACTTATCCACATTATTCACCTATGAATGTGGATAAGTTTTTTGTAAAACACTGTGGATAAAAAAGCCCCTTCTTTTTATCCACAGCACGCCCGCTAATTTCCCCCTTTCCTCCACAATTTCCCTCACAGTGCTCAGCCTACAGCCTGTAAAGCGCAACCCACTTTTACACTTTTACACAGCCCTATAATAAGAAAGAGTGATAAACTCATATCATATGAGTACAACAGCCGGAGGTACCCCATGAAATTCATCTGCTCACGAGATCGTCTGATGGAGGCAATTAGTATCGTCCAAAAATCTGTCGGTGTTCGGTCACCGTTACCGATTTTAGATGGTATTTTGGTCGAAGCTGATCAGGGCGTTAAATTGACTGGTTATGACATGGAAACCAGCATTGAATGTTTGGTCGAAGCCGATGTTCCGATCAAAGGGAGTATCGTAATTAATGCCCGAATGTTTGGTGACATTATCCGCAAATTGCCAGACGAAATTGTTTCAATTGAAACAAGTGATAACTTGTCGGTTCAAATTGAGTGTGGCAGCACCCATTTTTCAATAAAAGGTCTGCGTGCGGATGATTTTCCCAAGATTCCGGAAGTATCGGATGAACAGCAACTTCATATTCGCCAAAGTCTTTTAAAAGAAATGATCAGACAAACCATCTTTGCAGTCAGCACTGATGAAAGTCGCCCTGTTTTAAACGGCTGTTATTTAGTTTCGGATGGATCAGCGATTGAAATGGTTGCGATTGACGGTTTTCGTCTCGCGCTTCGCCGGAACGAAATTGGTCAAAACTTACCTGAAATGAAATTTATCGTTCCAGGCAAGGCCTTAGCTGAAGTTGGCCGTATTTTAACAGCCAATGGTGAAGCGATGGTCGATATTTATCCCTCTCTCAATCACATCAAGTTCGATATTGGCTCGGTTAAATTAATTTCTCGACTCATCCAAGGTGATTACATGAATTATCGAGGAATAATTCCGCAAACAGCTGAAACAACTATTACTGTGGATCCCAAAACAGTTCTTTCAGCGATAGAACGTGCAGTTCTTGTTATCACCAGTGATGATCGCCGTTTCCCCGTCCGTCTTTCCATGACAGATGATGAAACCTTAGTTGTCAGTGCAAATACTGATGTTGGCTCATTGCGAGAAGAACTTTCAGTGGCAATGAATGGCAGTAAAATTGACATTGATTTCAACCCTAAATATTTCCTTGATGCATTAAAGGCTATCGATGAAGATGAAATAAGCATTATTTTTAATGGCAGTATGGGGCCATGTGTACTTAGACCTATCGGAAATCAAGATTTCGCTTATCTTGTGCTGCCACTTCGCCGTTAATTGATTCCGATTGAAGCGAATGAATGCACGTTACTAAAATTGAACTCATCAATTATCGCAATTATCGCGATCTACAGATAACCGTCCAGCCAGATATGAATGTCTTTTTTGGCGCAAATGCTCAAGGAAAGACGAATATTTTGGAGGCGGTTTATCTTTGTGCCTGCGCCCGATCACATCGTACGAGTAAAGATTCAGATCTCATTTACCAAGGTCAGGACCATTACGGGATAAAGCTGCAATTTGCCACCAATAGCGGGCAAGAAGAAGAAATCGAGATCCGCTATTATGATCTTGTGAATGGTGATCCGCAGCGAACTAAGGCAGTCCGGCAGATATATCAGAACGGCGTAAAACTGGACAAAGTTAGCGATCTGATGGGTCTCTTTCATGCAGTAATTTTTGCGCCAGAAGATTTGATGTTGATTAAAGAGGGACCTTCGAGTCGCCGTCGCTATTTAGATCTCTTGATCTCGCAAGTGAAACCGACATATTTTCAAGATCTCCAACGCTATAGTCGGATGATGCTGCAACGTAATAAAATGCTTAAAGATTTAAGGGATGGCCAGAAAACAATAATTTTGCATGACGCTGAAAATAACACAGAATCTAGCCAGATAATCACCGGTAAAGATCAATTAGACGTTTGGGATTTGCAACTATCAGATTACGCAGCGCGGATCATTGCGACCCGTTTATATTATACTGAGCGGATCACGGAATTAGCAGAAAAAAGTCATTACAATATATCGTCCGGAAAAGAGAAGTTAAAAGTAAGATACCGATCTATTAGTGGTATATCACCTAAAGACGGGATAAAAGAGCTATCAGAAAAGATATATCAAAAATATAAAACTAATGTTTACGATGATATCCAAAAGGGTCTGACTAGCGTCGGCCCGCACCGAGATGACTTGGAGTTACTGCTTAATGATGAGCCAATGAAGCCCTATGCTTCGCAAGGTCAACAACGATCGGCAGTACTTTCTCTGAAATTAGCAGAACTCGAAATCATCACCCAGGATATTGGGGAGCGCCCGGTACTCTTATTAGATGATGTCATGTCTGAGCTAGACGCAGACCGGCGCCGCTGTTTGCTTGAGAGTATTGACGAAGCACAGGTTTTTGTTACATGTACGGAAGCGAATCATGTTGTATCAGAAATTCGAGAAACAAAAGAGAAGAATAGGCAGTTCATGTTTTTTGACGTCTACAAGGGCTCGGCGACACAGGTTGAACAACCGCTATCATGATACAAATGGCATGAAGAACTTAACACAAAAGAAATGAACGCTATTTACGAAAGTTCCTTCGAGGCTCATAGCAAATGTGCTTATGATAAGGTTACTTGACAACTTTTTGGCAGGTTTGTAAAAAGCCAAAGTATGAGCGCTTGCGAGCGATATCTGATATAATTAATGCATGTATATCCATATCGGCGGCGAATATTCTGTCTCTGATCGGTTGATTGTTGGAATCTTCGATTTTGATGAAACCACTCACGCAGGATCTGAGACGATTCATTTTCTACAGAAGGCCCAAGAACAGGATCGCATCGAGCATGTCTCGTCAGAGCTGCCGCGGTCTTTTGTTGTCACGGTTGAGCGTGTCTATCTTTCGCCCATTTCAGCTGCGACATTACGCCGCAGACTCCGATCAACATGGTCCCCAGATGAAAATCTGGCGACTAATCATTAAAAGCAAAAAAGATAACCCAGCTACAGGATGGTGAATACGTGAGTGAACTAAATGAAAAAGAACAGCCCAAGCATGCCGCGCCGATGTTAGATGTCGACGATCTGGAAGGCGTTATCAATTTAGCCGAAAATCCGCAAGCACTCATTGATGATGATTATCAGGAAACGGCTTTTGATATGTCCGAAGGGGATTATGATTCGTTTGATACAACGAATGCATCTTCTTACAACGAGGACGACATTCAAGTTCTTGAAGGCTTAGAAGCTGTTCGCAAGCGCCCGGGGATGTATATCGGCGATACTAGTGTGCGCGGCTTACACCATCTTGTTTATGAAATTGTTGCGAATTCTGTCGACGAAGCATTAGCAGGTCGTTGCGATACGATTGATGTCACGGTTAATCCCAACGGCTCGGTAACCGTTATCGATAACGGCAGTGGCATACCAGTTGGAAATCATCCTAAAATGGGTATTCCAACGGTTGAAGTCGTCCATACCGTGTTGCATGCTGGCGGTAAGTTCGGCGGGGGTGCGTACAGTGTTTCTGGTGGTCTGCATGGTGTTGGCGCGTCGGTTGTTAACGCCTTGTCAGCCTGGATGGAAGTATTTGTTCGACGTGATGGCAAAATTTATAAGATCCGCTTTGAACGAGGCGTAACAGTTGGCGGGCTTGAAATTGTTGGTGAAACAACAGAAACAGGCACAACGACTGTTTTCATGCCAGATAACCAAATTTTCCCAGACATTTCGTTTGATTATCACACGATGTTGACCCGTTATCGCGAAATGGCATTTCTTAATCGTGAAATCACGATTAATCTCAATGATCACCGTGTAGAATCATTTATTGAAAAGAAACTCCACTACGATGGCGGAATTATTTCCTTCGTCGAATACTTAAATAAAAATCGTGAAGTCTTACACAAACAGCCAATTTATATCGCGGCTAAGAGTGGCGATGTCTTTGTTGAAGTCGCAATTCAATACAACGATTCATATGCAGAAAACATCTATTCATATGCCAATAATATCGCAACGATTGAAGGCGGGACCCATATGACCGGCTTTAAGTCATCGTTGACGAAAGTTATTAACGACTATGCACGCAAATATAACTTCATCAAACCGAATGACCGCAATTTACAAGGCGAAGATGTTCGCGAAGGTTGCTATGCAATTATCAGTGTAAAGCTCCCTGAGCCACAATTTGAAGGTCAGACCAAATCAAAATTAGGCAATACCGAAGTTCGAACCTTGGTTGAAGGAGTCATGAACGACAAATTTGTGGCTTATCTTGAAGAGAACCCCACCATTGCACGAATCATCATTGATAAATGTTTGTCTGCGTCCCGAGCGCGTGACGCAGCACGTAAAGCACGTGACCTAACGCGTCGCAAAAGCGTTTTTGAATCAAACTCATTACCGGGTAAATTAGCCGATTGCCAAGAAAAGGATCCGACCTTCTGTGAACTCTTTATTGTAGAAGGAGACTCTGCAGGTGGCTCGGCAAAAAGTGGCCGTGAACGTAAATATCAGGCTATTTTGCCGTTATGGGGCAAAATGCTGAATGTTGAAAAAGCGCGAATAGATAAAGTATATGACAACGAAAAGCTTTTGCCGATAGTTCTTGCATTAGGTGCCGGGATCGGTTCGGATTTTGATGTGGCGCGCCTCCGCTATCACAAAATTATCTTAATGGCGGATGCAGACGTGGATGGATCCCATATCCGCACCTTGTTGTTAACTTTTTTGTTCCGTCATATGCGCACCCTCGTTGAGGCGGGATATGTTTATATCGCCTGCCCGCCGCTTTTCAGAGTTTATGAAGGCAATAATAGTTTTTACGCCTACACGGATAAAGATGTTGAAGAGATTAAACTAAAAACCGGCTGGAAAGATCCCAAAATTCAGCGTTATAAAGGCCTTGGGGAAATGAGTGCAGAGCAACTCTGGGAAACGACGATGAATCCTGAGAGTCGCAAATTGATGCGTGTTGGCGTTGAAGATGCATTGTCAGCTGATGAAACGTTCAGTCTGCTCATGGGTGACCGCGTTGAACCTCGTAAGGAATTTATCCAAATCAATGCAAAATACGCAAACACAGATATTTAAAATAACTAAAACCCGCAAAACAGGTCACAACACCCGAATGTTTCACGTGAAACGTTCGGGTGTTTTTTCTAGTAGAGTCAGGGCGTTAAATGCATATTTAACACGCTTCCCGACTTAAATACCCAAAACTGACCGGTGTCTGTAATGTCCGACTTGGCATATTTATGATAAGATACATAACACTGAGGCGAGGAGAAAAAGCATGACCCATTTGTCCCAAGTCATAGCCATCGTGAATCAAAAGGGTGGGGTCGGTAAAACGACAACGAGTGTCAATTTAGCTGCTTTTTTAGCAAATAAGGGTAAAAAGGTCTTATTAATTGATATCGATCCGCAAGGGAATGCTACATCAGGTTTCGGAATCGAAAAGAATAAGGTAGAAGTATCAACTTACGATGTTTTGATCAATAACCTACCGCTTCATGAGGCTGTTCTCGAAACAGGTCGCAACCGTTTATTTGTATGCCCGGCTAACATCAATTTAGCAGGGGCGGAAGTGGAATTGGTTAGCGTTGTTTCACGTGAAACATGTTTAAAAAGGGCCCTTGAAGATATACGTTCGCAGTATGATTTTATTTTGATGGATTGCCCGCCATCCCTTGGTTTGCTGACGATCAATGCGTTAACGGCTGCCGATAGTGTCCTCGTACCCATTCAAGGTGAATATTATGCCTTGGAAGGTCTGACGCAACTGATGGAGACTGTCACGTTGGTGAAAAGAAGTCTAAATAGCAAGTTGGTTGTGTTTGGTGTTGTCGTGACCATGTTTGATGCTCGCACCCAACTCTCGCATCAAGTCGCAGCCGAGGTCCGCAAATATTTTGGTGATAAAGCTTTCCGAACCGTTATCCCACGCAATGTGCGCCTGAGTGAGGCGCCAAGCTTTGGTAAATCAATCATTGAGTATGACCCGAAATCAAAGGGCGCCGAGTGCTATGATGCTTTAGCCCGCGAAGTTATCAAAAGAGCGGGAGGTTATAGCGCATGAGTGCAGTGGTCAACAAAGGACTCGGTAAAGGCTTAGGAGCCTTGCTAACAACAACTGAATTGATCAACGAAGAGATTAGAGGGTCGATCGTCGAACTCAAGATTAACGATATTGCGCCAAATGCCGATCAGCCGCGTAAGCAGTTCGACCAGACTAAACTGCAGGAATTAGCGGCTTCAATCCGGGAAAATGGCATTATTCAGCCAATTATCGTGTGTCGGGCCGCGAAGGGATACAAAATTGTAGCTGGCGAGCGGAGATGGCGCGCAGCGCGGTTGGCTGGATTGACTGTTGTCCCAGCCATAATCCGGGAATTGACCAACCTTCAAGTCTTACAACACGCCTTGATTGAAAACATTCAACGCCAAGACCTAAATCCAATGGAAGAGGCACTCGCGCTTGATAAATTAATTTCGGATCATGATATGACCCAAGAATCACTAGCAACCGTTGTGGGTCGCAGTCGACCGGCAATTACGAACACGCTTCGCTTACTCAATTTGCCGGAATCGATCCAACAACATGTGATGAATGAGGCTTTAACCGCAGGTCATGCCCGCGCATTGTTGGGTCTACCAACTGAAGCAATCCAGAAAAAAGCGGCCGATTTGATTATGTCAAAAGAATTGAACGTCCGGGAAACAGAAAAGCTTGTTAAAAAGCTGCAAAAGCCTACAAAAACACCAGAAGTCATCGATGAAGCGTACCAACTGAGTGTCAAGACAGTTGAACGCGAGTTAACAAACTGTTTAGGGACCAAAGTTCATCTTAAAGACCATAATGGCAAAGGTACAATTACAATTGACTACTATTCAAGTGAAGACCTCGAAAGACTTTTAAACATCTTAAAATCTTAAATTGACGAGGCTGAAATATTTTAGTAAACTGTCCAAGCGTCTTCATTTAAAAGCTAATAACGGCGACCTAATGAACACGGAGAGATGGTCGAGTTGGTTTAAGGCACCGGTCTTGAAAACCGGCGCAGGTGAGAGCCTGCCGTGGGTTCGAATCCCACTCTCTCCGCCACGACAAAGCACCCGCAAGGGTGCTTTTTTGTTGTAATCAAAGCTGAGTACTTTTAAGACGGACCGGTGTATACTGAGGGGTATATGGAAAATGTAATTTACGATCAAGAAACCGCGGTCCTCGATTATGTTGCCAAGCAACGCGCGACGCATCGTCTAAATGATGCCGCGTCACTTGCTTTGGAACGCGCATTGTTCTTAGAAATAGAACATCTCCAGCTACCAGAGTTAACATCTGAAGAAATTTTCATGATCGCTGTTCGTCGTGTTGAAATGCAAAACAGGGATATGGTAAAAGCTGTTAACTGGAAGCCGGTGCTGCTGGTTCTAACTTTCGCATTTCTGGCAGGCACATTCATGCAAATACCGTCTTGGTTAGGCTCAGGTATTGATCAGCCAGGATCAGGGTCACTCTATCTCCGCAATTTAAGTTTCTTCATTCTGCCACTTGCCGCCCTTTATTTTGGACTCATTCAATCAAAGTCAGCGCGATCGTCGCGCACAACCTATATAACAATAGCCGCAACCTTTGTGACAACCTTTTTAGCGATTAATTTGTTTCCGTGGATAGCCAATGGTCAAACAGAAATGCTCTCGGCTATTCACTTACCGATTCTGCTGTGGTTAGTGGTAGGTATCCTCTATTTAGGCAAATCATGGCGCAGCAGTGAAGGGCGGATGGCTTTTATCCGGTTCACCGGTGAAGCGTTGATGCTCGGGGTATTAGTCGTGCTTGGCCTGATGGTATTACTTCTTTTCACCCTGATGATTTTTAGTGCCATTTCGATCGATTTAGAAAACATCTTTTCGAGCTATTTAGTGCCTTATGGAATTAGCGCAGCATTTTTCGTCACATTATATTGGACAGGTCGCCGTTCAAGTTCTGTTGAAACCATTGCACCAGTGCTCGCAAAGGTTTTTAGTCCGCTATTTTTATTGTCGTTAGTTGGATTTTTACTGGCGATGGCCGTTCAGGGGAAAAGTCCTTTTGTTGAACGGGAGTTTTTGATCGGTTTTGATGTGATGCTCGTGATTGTACTTGGATTGGTGACCTATACGTTGTCATCACGTCGCATCGATGCACCTTTTGGTTATCAAGATAGTATTAATTTTGTGCTGATTGCTGTAGCCCTAATCATTGACGGGGTTGCGCTTGTAGAGATAGTTAAAAGATTAACAGAATACGGAGCCTCTGCGAATAAAGTCGCAGCCTTAGGCGAGAATTTAATATTGCTCGTTGATTTGGGTGGGTACGCATATCTAACATTGCGTGCCTGGCAAAAGAAAACGGACTTCATGGCTCTTGTCAAATGGCAAACACGATATATGACCATAGTGGCGCTGTGGACAGCCGTTGTCGCGCTAATTTTCCCCATATTTTTTAGCTTTAATTGACAAACATCAAACTCGCAATTAGAATGGTGAAGCGGCTTTTACGAGCCGCTTAGCATATCGGTTGATCCGCCCTGGCAAAAGTCAGACACAAGGATCGATCGCCATACGGAGAAGTACCCAAGAGGCCGAAGGGGGCAGTTTGCTAAACTGTTAGTAGGGGTAACTCTAGCGAGGGTTCGAATCCCTCCTTCTCCGCCATTTTTTCAGAAATTGCCCCCGAAAGTTGTACTGCAAAGTATAATTTTCGGGGGCAATTTTATTTCCTCAAAAAGATTTCGAACTGTCAAAACTAACGCTGTTTTGCCAAGAAAGGCA
>JAQUDJ010000053.1 GCA_028685755.1 Eubacteriales bacterium
CTTAGCCAGACACCGATCGATCAACTCGTCCCGGAGGCGATGGATTACACAACGACCTACCAATATTTACGCGCGAGCTATCCTGCTCGCCCGGTTCAGACAGATTTAGCCCTTTTAGCCAGACGAATCAGCCGCAGCTATCAGCGCTCGATTTCAGTGATTAAACTGGCCCTTGTTTTAAAGGTATTTTGTGACATCCATTTACTGACCTTCCAAGGCTTAGGTCAAGATCGCTTCCGGATCGAGCTGGCTTCCGTTGATCAAACGACACGAGCTAAACTATCCGAATCCCCGGTCCACCACTATCTCAGCACCTTGGGAGGCAACACATGAGCCACCACGACAACAGTCAGGAAATCCTGCAGCGAATTATCAGCCTCTACGAAGCGTATTCGGGAGAACATGATGGCCAGCGTATTGCTGAAGCCTATGAGTACGCAAGAGCCGCTCATGAACAACAACTTCGTGTGACGGGCGAGCCGTACATCATTCATCCCTTGGCAACAGCTGAAATTTTAACAGAGCTCGAAGTCGACTGTGACACATTAGTTGCGGCTTTGTTGCACGATACCATTGAAGACACCGGCATTTCCTACGACGAAATATCGGCTAAATTTGGCGAAGATGTTGCCTCACTTGTTGACGGTGTTACAAAACTCGGGCGCATTCCATACTCCTCCAAAGAAGAAATCCAAGCCGAGAATTTCCGCAAAATGTTTCTGGCAATGGCTAAAGATATCCGTGTCGTGCTGATTAAATTGGCTGACCGTCTGCATAATATGCGAACCATGAAGCATATGACACCCGAAAAACAGCTCGAAAAAGCGCGCGAGACCTTAGATATTTATGCACCTTTAGCGCATCGTCTAGGAATCTACAAGGTCAAATGGGAACTTGAGGATCTTTGCCTGCGATATATCGATCGTGAAGCATATTATGAACTCGTTGGTTCGATTTCTCAGAAGCGTTCCGAGCGCGAACAATATCTTGAAGATGTGGTGGTACAGCTTCAGTCGAAAATTACAGAAATGGGTATCAAGGCCGATATCGAAGGTCGCCCGAAGCATTTTTACAGCATCTATCGCAAAATGAAAAACCAAGACAAAGAACTAGAGCAGATTTATGATCTCTTTGCGACCCGAATCATTGTGAATACGGTAGCCGATTGTTATGCCGTACTTGGCCTCGTCCATGAGCTCTATAAGCCGATGCCGGGTCGTTTTAAAGACTACATCGCCATGCCTAAACCGAATATGTATCAATCCTTGCATACAACCGTAATAGGCCCGAAAGGCATACCTTTTGAGGTCCAAATACGCACATTGTCGATGCATCGGACAGCAGAATACGGGATCGCGGCGCATTGGCGCTACAAAGAAGGTTCTGGTGGCAATAATCCAGCTTCTGCGGACAGTTTTGAAGGCAAACTCACATGGTTGCGACAATTGCTTGACTGGCAAAAAGACATGCGTGATGCCGGCGAGTTCATGGAAACACTTAGAAACGGCCTCATAGCGGATGAAGTGTTTGTATTTACGCCGAAAGGCGAAGTGCGCTCATTGCCAGCCGGTTCCGTGCCTATCGACTTCGCATACAATATCCACAGTGGGATCGGTAACCGAATGTACGGTGCGAAAGTCAATGGCCGAATCGTCCCGTTGACATATGAACTCAAAAACGGCGATATTGTCGAAGTGCTAACCTCGGAAAAAGTCCATGGACCGAGCCGCGATTGGCTCAAAATTGTCAAAAGTACATCGGCGCGCAACAAAATCAGCCAATGGTTTAAGAAAGAAATGCGCGACGAAAATGTCGTTCGTGGCAAAGAAATAGTTGAACGTGAAATCAAAAAGTCAGGCTTCACCATGACGCAATTGTTGCGTGCAGAGTATCTCGAACCACTTTATCGCCGATACACGTTAGCAACGCTTGATGATTTGTATGCGGCAATCGGGTATGGTGGTTTATCTGCTGGTAAAATTGTGCCCAGATTGCGTGATGAGCATATACGCAATCTACCGGAGGATGAACGAATTCGCCTCGGCTATCGCATTTCGTCATCTGGCCAAGTCGTTTACAGCCCACAATCAGCAACCCTTGAAGAAGAAGACGGTACGCAAACGCTGCCACGCCAGAGCCGTAGCCGTTCGTCTGCTCGCTATGACCAAGGCATTGTGGTCAAAGGGATCGACAACTGCCTCGTTAAGCTCTCCCGCTGTTGTAGCCCAGTACCTGGCGATTCGATCATCGGCTTTGTAACCCGAGGTAAAGGGGTCGCCGTCCATCGCACCGATTGCAGCAACATTCGGCAATTGATGGCGAATGTTGGGACCTCATCGACTGCTGAAAAAGCATCGCGTTTGATCGATGTCGCTTGGTCTTTGGAAGGAAATTCTACGTATCAGGTTGAGCTCAAAATTATTGCGCGCGACCGCCGCCATCTTTTAGCAGATGTTTCAAACGCCATCGCTGAAGAAAAAGTTTCGATTTTATCGGGCAAATTAACGGCCATGAAAGATGTCACGGCGACCTTAATCATGACGATCGAGGTGTCGAGTCAAAACCAATTCGATCGCGTCATGGGTCGGATCAAGGCTATTCGCGACATTATCGACGTTCATCGCGGCAATTAAAGCTAAGCACACAGGGTACGGGGTACGTAATTTTGTCAGATCTAAATCTAGAACACGCGCGAGTCGTAGCAGATCATTACACTAAAGCCTGCGAGATCACCTGCCGGGTCATTGACGCGTCAGGTACAACGCTGTTCATCGCCACCCCTGATGGGGCGAGTCCGACAATTTGTGATCTTGCCGACGCGTCTGATTCATCTGTTTGCGGCAACGCTCACCTATTTGGTAGTTACCAGTCCGAACGTTTCGGTGGCCAATACGTCTATTTTTGCCCGATGGGCATGACCCACTATGCTAGTCCAATCATGATTCAAGGTCAGATTGCCGGCGCTTTAATCGGTGGCCCGGTTCACTTAGTCGATCCGGACGACCTTTTGTTTGACGAACTTGCTGAAAAGCTAGCGGTCTTACCTGAAAATCAAGCCCAGTTTGATGCGCAAATTCGCGCTGTTCCAGTCGTTCGTACGGAACGGGTCAATAGTTTGAGTGAGCTCCTATATATGGCAGCCTGCTCGCTATCAGATCCAACTTTTGATCGCTTGGAACAGACGCGCAAGTCAAATGATCTACAAGCGGAACTCTGGGATCAGATTAATTTTCTCAAAAGCTTTGCCTACGTGGATCAAGAACACCTAAGCTATCCATTTGAAAAAGAAGAACTATTGCTAGAGCAAATCGCCAACGGCGAAAAAGCGGCAGCTCAGCAGATTCTCAATGAAATCCTCGGCCATATATTTTTTTCGTCAAGCGGCAGTATTGAAGCGATGCGCGCCCGCGTTATCGAGCTCGTCGTTTTGCTCTCGCGCGCCGCGATCCGTGGTGGAGCCGATGTTGAGCAGATTTTTGGCTTAAATTATACCTATCTCGGCAAAATATATTCTTTTCGCAACATCGACGAAATTGCCTTCTGGCTTGCCGGGATTATGGCCCGCTTTACGGACCAAGTCTTCAACTTATCGCAAGTGAAACACGCAGATGTCATTTTTCGTGTTTGCGAACACGTCAAGAAATACTATATGAAAAAATTGACACTTGATGAAACTGCAGCACTCGTCTATTTAAGTCCAGCTTATTTTAGCCGGGTTTTTAAAGATGAAATGGGACTTAATTTCAATATGTATGTCAATCAATACCGGGTCGAAGCTGCGAAACGTTTATTACTGAATGAGGCTGTCTCGTTGACCGCTATTTCGGCGATGGTCGG
>JAQUDJ010000012.1:0-3793 GCA_028685755.1 Eubacteriales bacterium
CAAGAACATTCAAGTATCCCTCCATCGCTGTCTTCATCTGCGTTCCATCAAGATATGTGATGTTGCAATAGGGTATGGCCTTTGCGGCAACGTCGGCATTGACAATGCCAAATTTTTCGACAAGTTTAGCCGCATCTGACACATTGGTGTTGACATATTGCGTTGAAACCTGATATTCATCGAGAAAAGCGGCGATCTGTTCAGGGTATTGCCTGGCAAATTCATCACGAACCACGAGCACACCGGTTATCAGCTGACCGCCATTTTTCAAGCTGTTCCAGGCCGCGTTCAGGTCTATCGCCACGCGCAGACCGGGCAGCTTGGCTTGGGCAACAGCAACGTAAGGCTGGGGAAGCATCGCAATTGCATCTTTGTTTTTTGCAAGTAAACCGACAACTTCAGTTGGCTCGGACTTCCATTCGAATGTGACATCGCGATCTGGTTCAACTCCGTTTTCGCTGAGCAGATAACGCAGGGCATATTCTGGAGTCGAGCCCTTGCCAGTTGCATAAATTGTTTTTCCGCGCAAATCGTTAAATGAATTGATCGCATGACCATTTTCGACAATGTATATCACACCTAAGGTGTTCACCGCTAGGAGCTTGACTGCCCCCTTGGTGTTGGCGTAAAGGATTGCCGCAAGATTAGCGGGGACAGCCGCGATATCCAGTTCGCCTTTGATCAGCTTGGGGGTGATTTCATCAGCCGAACCAACTATTGTAAACGTGTAATTGTTGGCGGCATCACCCGCCTGTGCAGATTCCATCAACTGCACCATGCCGATCGAGGTGGGGCCTTTTAGACCGCCGATGCGGATGTCTGTCGCTATGACATCGGCTTTAGTCATTGTCCCGGCTTGGCAACCTGCAATCGCCATAACCAGCAGGGACAGAATTAATAGCATGCTAAAATGTTTTTTCATGAGGAGTTCCTCCTGTAAGGCATTATAGAACATTTACTTCGCCGTGGAATATGAGCGAATAGATCGATAATTTGACGAGGTGTGCTTATTCAATCGGGTATACTTGAAAAATAAGTGGCACAGGGGCTTTAGCGTGATATCGACATCTGGTTGCCCGGATGTCGATATCAACAGGGCAGAGGTGTAGTCCAATAATGCGACAATCAGATAAAGAGAATCGAGTAAAAGGCCAAGTCAGTTCTGTGTTAGATAAATATGCGTTGAATCGCGGTGGCACTTTGCGGATGACCATCGTTGCGCTGGCGGTTATCGTGCAGCTCGTTATCCTCGGTCTGCTAGTTTATTATCTCAGGTTCCATTCAACTTACCTGTACATTCTGCTAGAAGCCTTGGCCCTGACGCAAGTGCTTATCCTGATCAGCAAAAACCGAAACACAGCCTACACGGCTGCATGGTCTGTTGTCTTTCTAATCTTGCCGCTGTTCGGCGAGCTCCTTTATCTGCTTTGGGGGCAGTCTGGAAAAACGAGCCAGAGAAGTAAACGGATGGAGAAAATCTTTGCACAACGTGGACAGTGGCTGCAAAAGAATTCAGTGGCTCGCAGCCAGCTTGAAGCTACACATCCGCGGCACAGAAGGATCGCAGCTTATCTCGAACTGCAGGGGTATCCTCTTTTTTCAGGCAGCCAGAGTAAATACTACCCAGTTGGTGAGTTGCAGTTTGTCGATTTGATCGAAGATATTGAACGAGCTGAGCGATTTATCTTCCTCGAATACTATATTGTTTCCGAAGGTGATTTGTGGGAAAAAATCCATGCCATTCTAAAGTATAAAGCTGCCCAAGGCGTGGAAATTCGCCTACTCTATGATGATATCGGCAGCGCCTGGAAAGCCCCGGAAAAATTCAGGCAGAATCTTAAGCATGAAAACATCCAAGTAATCGCTTTTGGTCAAGCACAGCAACAACTGTCCCATCTGTACCTAAACCATCGCAACCATCAGAAAATTGTCATCATCGACGGCCATATCGGTTATACCGGCGGGACAAATCTGGCTGATGAGTATGCAAATATTTATGCTAAATTTGGGCATTGGAAGGACACGGCGATCCGTATCGAGGGGGACGCAGTCTGGAGCCTGACTGTGACATTTCTGGAGATGTGGGAATCAGAGTCACAGGTAAAGGAAGATTATCTGAAATACCGTCCGACGCGGACAGTCAGCGGTGATGGATTTTATCAACCTTTTGCCGATGGCCCGGTCAACAATCCGAACAATCCGGCCGAGATGATGTATCGCCAGATTATTGCGTCGGCGCGCGACTACATATACATCACGACACCCTATCTGGTCCTTGATGAGAACATGATGGATGAAATCTGCCTGGCCGCCCAGGGGGGTGTTGATGTTCGCATCATAACACCCCGGATTTGGGACAAATGGTATGTCCACAAGGTCACGCAGTCAAATTACCGCCGCTTGGTCGAAGCGGGTGTTCGGATCTATGAATACAACCCCGGATTCCTGCATGCTAAGACTATCCTAAGTGACGATGACCATGCGGTGACAGGCAGCATCAACATGGATTATCGTAGCTTTTACCTACAATTTGAAAATGGGGTCTGGATTTGCGGTGCCCCGGTGTTGGTTGATATCAAACGCGATTTGGAGGATACAATCGCGATCAGTGAAGAGGTCTCACTCGACTTGCTGAAAAGAATCCCGTGGCATGAACGGCTGCTACAAACGTTCATGCGCTTGTTTGCACCGCTCTTCTGACTGCGGTTTGCGGGAGTGATTGTGCTGATTAGTCTACAGGTTTTAGGTGCCTGCCATAAGTAAACCAATAAACGAGGGCGACAAAAAGACCGCCGCCAATGACGTTGCCAAGCGTAACAGGGATCAAATTATTAATAAAAAAATGACCCCAAGTCAGATTTTTTATGTTTTCTGGCGAAACGCCTAATTGCAATGCCGCATCAACAAAATCGCTGTTTTGCCTGGCGAGGATACCTGCTGGGATGTAATACATATTAGCCACGCTATGCTCAAAACCTGATGTGATAAACAGCCAGATCGGGAAGAAAATGGCAAGGATTTTGCCAGCAATCGTTCGCGAACCATAGGCCATCCACACAGCAAGCGAAACGAGCCAGTTACACATGATACCGAGCACAAAAGCCTGCATAAAATTTAAGCCAATTTTGTAAACTGCAATCTTGATCGTCACAGCTGCTAAATCGTTGGCCCCGCTGTGAAACAAGCCGGAAACATTCATCATCCAGGCAATCAGGACAGATCCTAAAAAATTACCGACAAAAACAACTAGCCAGTTGCGGAGCATTGCGAGAAGTTTGATTTTTTTGCTCATGAGACTAGTTAGCATCAGCATGTTGCCGGTGAAAAGCTCAGCCCCAGCGATTACGACAAGCATCAACCCTGTGCCAAAAATGCTGCCAGCTAGTGCTTTGCCAAGTCCAAAAGTCTCTGGCCTGGCTAAAAGATTAAAGGCTGCCATGTTGGAACCTTCGGAAGCGAACGCAATAAAAGCACCGCCGAGGATGGCGAGTAAAAGCAGGTCAATCGATGAACGAGTTGCTTTACGAATGCCACTTTGGACCGTGTAATCGTATATTTCGGGCGGGGTCAGGTCTTCTGGAATCGGAGTATGGAAAGTCGCCACAGCAAATTACCCCGCCGTTAAGCGATGGTAAGCTTTTTTGCCTTTGCGAATGATCGCTTCGCCATTGATGAAATCAGTTGCGACCAACAAACGTTGGACATCGGTTATTGCTTCGTCGTTGAGATAGATACCACCTTGTTGCATCAGACGACGGCCTTCACCTTTGGAGGGAATCTGTTTGGCCAATAA
>JAQUDJ010000012.1:3893-57069 GCA_028685755.1 Eubacteriales bacterium
GACTGCATCAGCATGTAGTTGAATTCAAGGAAGGTCAGACCATGTTCCATGCGGTTGCGATAGCAATCGGCCGTTAACATCCGGTTGACTGAAAAATGAGGCCCGATATCGCGCAGGAATTCCACATAATTTAAATGAAGTAGCCAGTCAGCATTGTTGACCATGATCGCTTGACCTTCGGAAAAGTCGATCAGTAAGTTGAGCTGAGTTTTGAATTTTTCACCATTTTGAGCAATCATTTCGGCGGTCATAATTTGCCGTAGATCTGTACGACCTGACGGGTCGCCGATCATCGTGGTTCCGCCACCAATCAAGGCGATCGGGCGGTGGCCAGCGCGTTGCATGTGGGCCATGACCATCATCTGCACAAAATGACCAACATGGAGACTGTCGGCAGTCGGATCAAAGCCAATATAAAAAGTGGCGCCGGGTTTTTCTAATAAGTCGCGGACTTCCGCTTCGTGGGTGACCTGAGCGAGGTATCCGCGCTCTTTTAGGGTATCAAAAACACTCGTGGCAGCCATTTGAATCACTCTCTTTCGTGGGTTTAAGGGACTTTCAAATTTTAGCGGATCACAACAGCCCTGTCAAAATCAGAACCTGGTTTGCCACCAGCGGCGATTTGCCAGAGATCGGAGGCCGCAATATCAAGCTGAGCTTGACGTTGGAGGACATCATTTTCAGGATAATCATGAAAGTCTGAGCCGCGTGTGATAATCGGCAACTGAGCTTTTTCTCGCATGAGCTTTAACAGGTAGCGACCGCTTTTGTCAAAGCCCAGGACACGGATATATTGGGGGCCACTGGCCGCATCAAATTGCTGATAATCAACTTGGGTGAGCCCTAATAGCATGGCGGTCAACGCTCGCTGAACTCGCGTTTTTGGTAATCGCCGACTCATCGCTTGCTCAACGAGTGCATCGAATGTCTGGCAAACGTCCGTTTTGGCTATAGCGACAAGCCGTTGAGCGAGACCTTCGCCCATTCCAGGGATATTTTCAAGGGACTCAACTGAACGCGTCCGTAAATTGGCCATGATCGGCAGAAACAAATCATCACTAAAGAGGGGACCCTGAGCTTTGGCGACTGCCTCAAGGAGCGTGGCCAAGGAAGCAGTGGGCATCGTATGAGCAAGCCCTTGGAGTTGATTGGCGACATCACGGGGGGCCATTTTAATCAATTGGCGAATTGCCGTCGCACTCGACAAGGCTGACTGTAAACGTGGATCATTAAAGGCTTGACCTTGGCGCAAAAAGGTCACGGGCTTAAGGCGCGATCGCGACGTGAGGCGACGATTTGCTTTCAAATATTCGACCGCCAGAATATTATTTGAATTTTTCAACAATTCAGCGTCTGCTGGCTGCTCAAGTGTTCGTGCCAAAGCTTCCTGACGGGCGGCGGCGAAAGATTGACCGAGTTCGAGCTGTTCGGCCAAGGCTGCTTTGAAGGCTGACGATTCCTCGGTTAAAGCTGCGGCTAATCGTTCAAGTGCTGGCAACTCACCGTGTTCGCTACCAAATACAAGCGTTTTGGTGATGCCAGTCGCTGCGAGTAACTGCACCCCGCCAGCGGCAAAACGTTCGGCACTGGCGGTGGCGTACGCAAACGGCAACTCAATCACGAGGCTTGCACCACAGTCGAGCGCCATTTTTGCGCGAGCCCATTTATCGATAAGGGCTGGTTCGCCACGCTGGGTGAAATGCCCACTCATGACGACGACAACGGCGCAATCGGATCCGAAAGTCGCTTTGACCTGTTTGATTTGCCATTGGTGGCCATTGTGAAGGGGATTGTATTCGACAATAATACCTGCTGTTTTCATGCGTCGATTATAGCAGGCATAGGCTGATTCTGCTATGATGGCGGCATGGCAACGATTGAACAAAAGCGCAGTGGAAAAAACCGACTAGGCATATGGCTGGGCATTCCAGCTGGTTTGGTGCTGATTGGCATCCTGATTTTTTATATTTTCATTTATGCACCGCCGCGGCCGTTTTCGGTGCCAGGTTCGGCATCCTTTGATCGAGCGACACAATACACAATCAGTTCGGATGTTACGACAGCTCTAGCCGATCGTCTCCGCTTGAACTTAGCGACTGATGTCGGGTTAGTCGCTTGGTATCGTCAAGAAAATCGGGAACTCGCTTTACCCCGTGAAGTCGCAACGTCTTATGATGCATCGGAACAACTACGATATGGGGCCTGGCTCTCAGAACAAGCAAATTCTACAGCGTTCAACACCTGGCTTCGCAATTTTCAGGTGGCTTTTATTTCGCCGGACGGGCTAGTGTATGTGAGCCGTACTGCTGAGGCCGCGACCAATCGAACGCAACTCAAACCGGAGGACTCGACTGCTGTTTCGTGGCCAGACTCACTCCTTTACCTGAGAGTCATTGCCCAAGGCTATGCCAAATGGCCTAGTCGTAATTTGGACAAAACAGAAAAAGCCGCGCTTGCAAGCCTGGGTATCGTGCTCGGTGACCAACTAGCCGCGGATAGTCAAATGGCCATACAGACTGCAGCGCCAACCCTTGACCCTGCAGAGTTACCACCGGAACCAACAGCCCCGCAAGCTGTATCAGAACTTCCAACAGAACCCGTGATTCGTTTAGAAACCCTTGACCTCTTGACACTGCAGTATCTAGGTGAACTCGATGCACGATTTGCCACGCGTTACCTAGAAGCACTTGCGATCGCCCAAGGTGGTCTAATCAGTGAGACATTACCACTCTATGCCGCGACCTTCTACCCGGCTAATCAAGGCTATGTCCGTTACGAGGGTACCGTTCCGGAAATCAGCTTAGAAGCTTCCTTACAGGTAGCTTTGCACCTCGCAGAAGTTGGACAACTTGACCCACGAACGCTTAGTTGGTTATCTGAACATTTACTCAACGACGGAGCACTTTACACGCATTATCATATTGCCCAAGGTCAGGCGACTCGCCATGAAGAAAGCCTGGTTGGCTATGCCCTAACAGCCCGCATTGCACGTATCGCTGGGCAAGAGGCGCTTTACGAAAAGGCGGTCGAACGATTGCAATGGCATTTGGCTACAAGTCTAACGAGTCAAGTGCGTGGCGCGATTTTTCGACAAGAGGCCGATGAACGGATAATAATGACCGCAAATGACAATATTTGGGCGTTGTTAGCCTTTTCGTAAACGAATTTTTCGACTATACTTAACGTGTTAAAAAATGGATTGCCCACAGAAAGCTGAGCCGGAAGCGAACAACCGGCCTTTTTTGCCGGCTAATACCAATAAGGAGCATGACTATGGGTTTTATCGACACGATTTTCGCCAAAGCTAAAAGCGACAAAAAGACCATTGTTTTACCAGAGGCTTCGGATCCGCGAACCATCGAAGCTTGTGCCAAAATACTGGAAAAAGGCATCGCGAACATTGTCCTGATCGGTAATCCCGACCAAGTCAAAGCCGTCGCCCCGCAGTGGGATATTTCCGGCGCAACAATCGTTGATCCCAAGACCAGCGCCAAGTATGAATCTTACGCCAATGCATACTACGAGCTGCGCAAGGCCAAAGGTATGACCCTAGAGCAAGCACATCAGACGATGCTTGATCCACTTTTCTATGGTGTCATGATGGTCAAAATGAACGAAGCTGATGGCATGGTCGCCGGTGCAATCAATTCCACCGCCAACACTTACCGACCGGCCCTACAGATCCTCAAAACAAAACCGGGCACCAAGCTCGTATCCTCATTCTTCATCATGGTCGTGCCGGATTGTGAATATGGCGCTAATGGTACCTTCCTTTTCTCGGATGCCGGTCTGATGGAAAATCCAGATGCTGATCAACTATCCGAGATCGCCTTGTCATCTGCGGCATCTTTCCAAAATCTGACCGGGATTGAACCGATCGTTGGGATGTTGTCCTACTCAACTTATGGCTCAGCCAAAAACCCCCTCGTCGACAAAGTCATTGAGGCCACCCGTTTAGCCAAAGAAAAAGCCCCTGATCTAGCGATTGATGGCGAATTACAGCTCGATGCCGCGATCGTCCCATCGATTGGCAAAAGCAAAGCCCCCGACAGCACCGTCGCCGGTAAAGCAAACTGTTTGATTTTCCCAGACCTCAACGCCGGTAATATCGGATATAAACTCGTACAACGCTTGGCCAAAGCCGAGGCTTATGGCCCGGTATCACAGGGTATCGCTCGTCCCGTCAACGATTTATCCCGCGGTTGCTTTGCTGACGATATCGTCGGTGTGGTCGCAATTACTGCCGTTCAGGCTCAGGAGGCTTAATCCATGAATGTTCTCGTTATCAACGCCGGAAGTTCCTCACTCAAGTACCAGCTCCTGGATGCCAAAAATGGTGATGTTTTAGCGAAGGGCGGTGCTGAACGCATCGGTCTCGATAATGCGAACATCAGACATACGAGCAAAGGCTGCGATGCCGTCACCTTAAACATGGACCTGCCCAACCACAAAATCGCAGTCCAGCAAGTCCTTGCCGTCCTCACTTCCGAAGACCATGGCATCATTAAATCCATGGCTGAAATCGATGCAGTCGGCCATCGTGTTGTTCACGGTGGTGAAAAGTTCTCGGCCTCCGCGCTGATCACACCAGAAGTTAAACGGGCCATTCGTGGTTGTTTTGACTTGGCACCTCTGCACAATCCGCCGAACATGACCGGGATCGAAGCGTGTGAAGAAGCGATGCCAGGTGTGCCGCAAGTCGCGGTTTTTGACACCGCATTCCACCAGACCATGCCGGCCAAAGCCTATATGTATGCATTACCCTACGAAATGTACGAAAAACATGGCGTCCGCAAATATGGTTTTCACGGTACGTCCCACGGCTTTGTTGCCCGTCGGGCTGCTGAAATGCTTGGCAAGCCTTTTGAAATGGTCAACCTGATCACCTGCCATCTCGGCAACGGTTCCTCGATTGCTGCCATCGAAAAAGGCAAGTGTGTTGATACCACCATGGGTCTTACCCCTTTGTCCGGGATCTGCATGGGCACCCGCAGCGGTGATATCGATCCGGCAATCGTCACCTTTCTGATGGAAAAAGAAAGCCTCGACACCAAGGGTGTTGAAAACATGATGAACAAGCAGTCCGGCGTGCTCGGGATTTCTGGAGTCAGTTCCGACTTCCGCGACTTGTATTCGGCTGCAGGCGAAGGCAATAAGCGTGCCCGTTTGGCTCTCGAAATTTTCAAATACCAATGCCGTAAATATATCGGCATGTACGCCGCTGCCTTAGGTGGCGTCGATGCTGTCGTCTTTACTGCGGGCATTGGTGAAAACACCGCAGATATTCGCCAAGGTGCCTGTGATGGATTGGCATACATGGGCTGCGAAATTGACGCCTACCGCAATGCCTCCGTCCGTGGCCGTGAAGCGGTAGTTTCAACCGATGAATCTAAAGTGAAAGTGTTGGTCGTGCCGACGAACGAAGAACTGGCAATTGCCCGTGAAACCGCTCGTATCTGTGGCTTTACGATCTAAAGGAGAACAGCCACATGGCTAAACAAGATAAACTGGTCGAAGCGATCACCGCAATGGACCAGGACTTTGCACAATGGTATACCGACGTCGTCCTAAAAGCTGAATTGATCGACTATTCTGCGGTCAAGGGTTGTATGATATTGCGCCCCTATGGATATGCCATTTGGGAAAACATCATGCAAAATCTCGATCGAATGTTCAAAAAGACGGGGCACGAAAATGTCGCCATGCCGATGTTTATTCCTGAAAGCTTGCTACAAAAAGAAAAGGATCATGTTGAAGGCTTTGCGCCGGAGGTTGCTTGGGTCACCCATGGTGGCAATGACAAACTGACGGAAAAACTGTGCATTCGTCCGACTTCGGAGACCTTGTTTTGCGACCATTACGCTAATATTATCCAATCGTGGCGCGATCTGCCGAAGCTCTATAATCAGTGGGTTTCAGTAGTCCGTTGGGAAAAGACGACCCGTCCTTTCTTACGCACGACAGAGTTTTACTGGCAAGAAGGGCACACCGCCCACGCTACAGCTGCTGAAGCGCAGGAAGAAACCTTGCGCATGCTCGAAACCTATGCCACGTTCTATCGCGACTATTTGGCGATTCCGGTTGTTCGCGGTCAGAAAACAGACAAAGAAAAATTTGCCGGCGCCGTTTCGACCTATACCGTTGAAGCGATGATGCATGATGGCAAAGCCTTGCAGTCGGCGACCAGCCATTATTTTGGTGACGGATTTGCAAAGGCATTTGGCATTCAGTTTACCGACAAAAACAATACCCTCAGCTATGTCCATCAGACCTCCTGGGGGCTATCGACTCGCTCAATTGGTGCGATCATCATGGTTCACGGCGATGACAATGGATTAGTGCTACCGCCGCGCATCGCACCGATTCAAGTCGTACTTGTTCCGATTGCTGCGCACAAACCGGGCGTGCTCGAAAAAGTTCGCGCCGTCGCGGATGATCTCGGTGAGCTCTTCCGTGTCAAGCTCGATGAATCCGATAAAATGCCTGGCTGGAAGTTTGCAGAATATGAAATGAAGGGTGTCCCGCTCCGTCTCGAAATTGGACCGCGTGACCTCGAAAACAATCAGTGCGTTGCTGTCCGGCGCGATTCGGGTGAAAAAGTCACCTTGTCCCTTGATAATTTGGCTACTGAGGTCAAACGACTCCTTGACGAAATTCACACTGGCCTCTACAAAAAAGCCGAGGATAGTCTCAACTCTCGCATCTATGACGCCAAGGATTGGGCAACATTCACCGATCTCATCGCCAACAAACCTGGCTTCATTCGCGCCATGTGGTGTGGCGATCTAGCCTGTGAACTTAAAATTAAAGAAGAGACTACCGCAACTTCCCGTTGTATGCCCTTCGAACACACTGCAAATGGCGATACCTGCGTTTGTTGTGGTAAACCAGCCGACAAACTCGTGATGTGGGGCAAAGCCTACTAATAACAGAATAAAGGATCCTGGCTGTACTTGGTCATATGAATATGCACCCCAAATATTGGTGTTATCCAACATTTGGGGTGCATATCAGCTCGTGCCAGGATTTTTTTATTTGGGCAAATCCAAGTCGTAATCAGGTTCAATTTGAAAGGTCTTGCCAGCTAAGTCAGCTAGTGGGCCTTTACTAATGCGCGGCGAAAAATTTAGCTGGCAAGCGAACAATTGTTGGTATTTTAGCGTCCCGCCTGTCCGCGTTTTAAAGAAGCGGTTGTAAGCATTGCGGCCATATTTGCCATCGCCGAGTATGGGGTGGCCAAAGTGTGCGAGGTGCGCACGGATTTGGTGGGTGCGGCCTGTGACCAATTCGACTTCAAGCTCAGATACGGCTTCGTAATCCGGCCCGAATTCAGGAAAACGCTTGAGAATCCGATAACGGGTGGTCACGGTTAAATCACCCGGTCGTTGATCGTTGTGAATATACACTTCGCTTTGTACGGCACGCTTTTCAAGAAATGAATCGAGCTGCCAAAATTTGTGATTGTCTTCACTGCGGACTGCTTGCCCGGCGATTGGTTCACCGCGGACTAGGCAGTGGTAGCGCTTCGACAACAAGCCATCCTTCATCAGTTTTTCGATCTCTTGCTGATAAAGCGCTGTATGTGCCAAAATGATCAACCCGCCGGTGTTGCGATCAAGGCGGTGGCATAGCGTCAAGTTTGGATCGCCAAAATAATTGCGGGCAAGCGCAATTAGCGTTGAGGCTTCGCTCTCTGGACTTGCGTCTGGACCACCGCCATGGACCGTAATGCCCGCTTCTTTATTGAGAATCATGATTCGGCTATCGCGAAACACAACTTGAAAAGGCAATTTGTCAGTTCGGACACGGTTCACAACTGCGTTCGCGGAATCGCCTTCACCTGTCGAACTGGCAATATCCTGATCCGTATCAGCTAAATAAAGATCAATGACATCACCGACTGCAACGGTTTGATCCGCTTGCAGGCGTTTGCCGTTGAGGCGGATATCCTTTTTGCGAAGGGCCCGATAGACCTGGCTTGCGCTGAGCCCGGGGACAGCTGCAATCAGAACTGGGATAAGACGCTGAGTCTTGGCTGATTCAGATACGGTAATGTGTTTATGGATCACTTAATCCTCCGTTTGGTGGCGACTCGATCGCCTACCCATTCAATTATGCCGGTTAGTAGCAAGATGATCCAAGCGATTGACCAACCGCCGTTCAAACCCCAAATTAAGAAAATCAAAAATGCGAGGAGCCAAATAGCTAAGTTCACGCCCTCATGAATGCCTTCTCGACCAGTCTGTGGCGCGATTTTTGCTGCACCTATTCGGTCTGTGCGTATCCAGTAATCTTGGACGATTAGATAAATCGCCGCCGATAGAAAAATCGAAAACGGGATCAGCGCCACGCGCCAATTTGTTTGCTGCCACGTCGCGATCAAGAGCACGACTGCAATGCCAAGACATGCAAGACTAATCAGCCGCCTAGTGGACATCACGGATAACAGCAATTTGGCAAAAAGTGTGAAATAAGACTTCTTTGAGGGCTCACTCGTCATAACTTCGTTGCTCCTGTACAGCCATCTTGGCCAAACGCTTCCGCTTTGTCAAGTTGACTTGACCCCGTTCGTCGTGAGGGCTAAACTAGAGCGGATATTTCTCATCACGCGTGAAAGGTGTGCCTGATCATGGCTTTAAAGACTGTATTGGTGCTGTTCGGCGGTGTTTCGACCGAACACCTGATTTCGTTAAGATCAGCTTTCAATATTATCGGCGGTCTGCGCCGTGCTGGTCTTGCCGTACAGGCCGTTGGCATTGCCAAAAACGGCGATTGGCTAGCTTATGAAGGCGCCGATGAGGCCATTCCGGATGGCACATGGGAAACCATTGCTCGCGAACAAGCAAAATCACGTCCTGCATATGCTGTGCGCTCGCCCCGTGAATTCATCACCCAGTTTCATGGTCAGACCCCTGACGTTGTTTTTCCAGCCGTTCATGGCATCAACAGTGAAGATGGTACGTTGCAGGGCCTGCTAGAACTGAGTGGCTTGCCCTACGTCGGTTGTGGTGTCCTTGCATCAGCTGCCGGGATGGACAAGCTCCATGCCAAAACGATTTTCAAAGCTGCCCGCATCCCCCAGTGTCGCTATCTAGCCGTAACGCGTGCCGAAATCCAACGCAACCCAGAAGCTGTAGCCACCCGCGTGGCTGCCAAGCTCGGTTACCCCTGCTTCCTCAAACCAAGCAATGGCGGGTCCTCAGTCGGGACAAAACGCGCTGATCAGTATCAAACTCTCGTTGACGCCTTGAAAGAAGTCAGTGCTTTTGACAACGTGGTGATCATTGAAGAGTTCCTCGTCGCTCGCGAAATTGAAGTGGCTGTGATGGGCAATGAACGGCCAAAAGCGGCTTTAATTGGTGAGGTCCAGACGAATGAAGCAGTTGAATATTACGATTACGAAGCCAAATACTTTAAAGCCGACGGCGCCCAAGTCAGTGTACCTGCCAATTTGCCACCAGAAATGGCTGCAAAAGTCCGCCGTTTAGCACTCAGAGCATACAAATCTCTCGGTTGCCGAGGCCTATCACGGGTTGATTTCTTTTTAACAATGAAGGGCACCGCACCTGACCAGCTTTATCTCAACGAGGTCAATACCCTGCCTGGATTTACCCCGATCAGTATCTTCCCAAAAGCCTTTGCAGCTTCTGGAGTCAACCTTGAAGAACTAGTCAAAAAGCTTTGCCAGTATGCGATCGCCGAGAAAAAGGCTCGCAGTCGACAGGAGCTGATTTGATGTCTGCGCCATCACATGTTCCGGCATCCCGGCCAATCGGCGTATTTGATTCTGGTTTAGGCGGCTTAACTGTCTTACAAGCCATCCAAGAGCGCTTGCCTGCTGAAAACACCGTCTATTTTGGTGATACCGGGCGCACCCCATATGGCACCAAATCACCCGAAACCATTATCAAATATTCGCAGCAAATCAGCCGGTTCCTGCTTGAGCAAAACGTCAAGATGATCGTCATTGCCTGCAATACAGCGAGTGCAACAGCTTTTGAAGCCGTTCGTGATGCGGTTGATGTCCCAGTCATTGAGGTCATCACCCCAGGTGCTGAAGCGGCAGCGACGGCGACCCAAAATGATCATATTGGCATCATCGGGACACGCGGTACCGTCAATAGTGGCGTCTACGTCCGGGCCGTGCGCAAAGCGATTGGCAAACGGCTCGCTTTAGCCGCTTGCTGCCTCAATAATCCGCATCAAGATGCAACCAAAGTCCAAATTCTACAACAAGCTTGTCCACTTTTTGTGGGGCTTGCCGAAGAAGGTTGGTGGGATCACCCGATTACGCAGGCGGTTGCTACTGAATACCTAAAGCCTCTGCAAGACGCTCACGTTGATACCTTGATTCTCGGCTGCACCCACTATCCACTTTTAGCCAAATCGATAGCCGATGTGATGGGGCCGGAAGTCAAGCTCATCAACGCCGGAAACAATGTTGCAACCGAAGTTGAGGCCGTACTTCAGAAAAACGGCCTGCTCAATTTATCAAATAATCATGCGACACATGCCTACTTCACGAGTGACGACGCCGCTCAATTCCAGCAATTAGGCAGTGCATTTTTGAACCGACCGGTCCAAGCTGCTGGTCGAGTGGACATCGAACGCTACTAAGCAACGAGGAGTTTTATGCAACCCAATGTCATGATTACCATCGAAGGCCATCAATGGGGTCTCGAAGAGCCTGAACAAACGATTCGCTTGACCACTGAGGGTCAACTTTATCAAGAAAATGAGATCTGGCATGTTGCATATGACGAAAGTGAAGCGACTGGGATGGCTGGGACGCACACCGTATTGACCGTCGATCCGTTCGGTGCAGTGACCTTAGCGCGCAGTGGCAGTCACGATATGGAACTTGTCTTTGTCCAAGGCTCACGCCACATCACCCGGATGGCAACCCCCTACGGTGATCTCGATGTTGGAATCTATACGAATGTCGTCCAGTCCGACCTCAAGGCGAGTGGTGGGAGTATCCATTTGGGCTATTCGGTGGACTTTAATCAACAAGAAACAACGAACACACGATTGGATATGCAAATTCGCCTGAAAGGTTGACAGAACGTCGGCTATCGGTGATAATGTTGTTCGCGTGTTTGGAGGTGCCCTGTGCTCATCGATATCACATCAATTTCGCACGGCATGGGCGATTACCTCTCACTTGAATGGACGGCCCGTCCAGACGAGCTGAATCTGGACACGCAGGACGACGCCGAATATTCAGCCATTTCTTTCACCGGCCGCTTGGAAAATAGTGGCAAAAATCAGTACATACTGAGTGGTGAAGTCAGTGCTGTTTCGACCACACCTTGTGCCCGCTGTCTCATGCCAGTCACTAACCCGCTGAGCATCCAAGTCAGGGAGCCGTATAGTCCCGGATCACTCGAATCCAACACTGGACTCGATGCTGAAGGGTACCGCTACGAAGGCCATGTGATCAACATCCGGCAGGCGCTCCACGACAATCTTCTGCTGGCAAGTCCACCCAAGTTGATTTGCCAGACCGATTGCCAGGGCCTGTGCCCGACCTGCGGCCAGAATCTAAACCTTGGACACTGCAAGTGCGCGGATGACCATCCAAGCCCGGTGTCACCCTTTGATCAATTAAAAACACTGCTCTAAGCTGGCGAAAGCGCTCGATTACGGCAGACAACATGGAGGTGAATTGAGATGGCAAATCCCAAACGTAAATGGTCCAAGCAGAGAACTTCACGGCACCGCTCACTCTGGAAGCTGAGCATCCCGGGTCTAGTTGACTGCCCGCAGTGCCACACCAAGAAAATGGCTCACAAGGTCTGCAAGTCCTGTGGCTATTACAATGGTAAGGAAATTGTCAAAGTAGCTGAATAAGCTCACTTTACAACAATTTCGTGAAATCGATGAACAGTCGATAACGCAGCGGGGATGAGCATTCGGACTCGCTGCTTTTTCTATGGAAGGGGAGGAACATGCCGAAAAGCATAGGGCAGCTCATTAGTGGCTGCCTGCCCGGCAGCATCGCAGAGGAACTTGGCATTCGTGCCGGGGATCACTTGCTTTTGATTGATGGTCAAAAGGTCCGCGATGTATTTGACTTCCGCCTGCGCCAGCTAGCTGAGAATTTGATTCTGACCGTCGAACAGGCTGATGGTACACCGATTGAGTACGACATCGAAAAAGATGAAGACGAAGACCTTGGTCTCGAATTTGTAGATGAACTGCTCGATGACTGCACCGCCTGCCATAACAAATGCGTCTTCTGTTTTATTGATCAGCTCCCCAAAGGCTTGCGCAAAACCCTTTACTTCAAAGATGATGACTTGCGACTGACCTTCCTAAACGGCAATTACGTCACGCTGACAAATATCAGTGATGATGAGCTCGATCGCTTGATTGCATACAAGTTTTCACCGATGAATATTTCGGTGCACACAACGGATCCAGCCTTGCGATTGAAAATGATGAAAAACAAGAACTCCGGGCAGATTATGGCGCGCTTGCAACGCATTGCCTCAGCAGGCATCGCCTTGAACACCCAGATCGTTCTCTGTCCGGGTTGGAATGACCAAGCTGCGCTCGAACGCACGATTGCAGATCTTTCAACATTACATCCGGCTGTGCAGAGTATTGCCGTTGTCCCGGTTGGCGTAACCCGCTATCGAGATGAGAACGGACTTGAAAAAATGCGCACGTTCACTGAGGACGAATGCCGTGATGTAATTTTGTCAGTTGAACGGTGGCAAAATCACTTCAAAGCGACGCGCGGCACCTATGTCTACCACGCTGCTGACGAATTTTATCTGCGTGGACATGTCGCATTTCCTAGTCCCGAAACCTACGACGATTTTCCGCAATTAGAAAATGGCGTCGGGATGGTTTCCCTGTTTCTTTCGACAATCACCACCTATTTGCAGGGCGAGCTTGCGATTGAAGCAATGGAGCCATTTGATTCAGCCGTGCCACCTTTGTTGCCCACATCGGGAACGCGTGTACTCATTCCAACCGGAACTTTAGTCGGGCCGATTGTTGCAGCAGCTACTGCAAAACTTGCGTCACGCCTTGGCCTTGAGATTGTGGTATGCCCGATCATCAATGCGTTCCTCGGTGACACCATCACGGTGACTGGCCTTTTGACCGGGCAAGATGTGCAAAAGCACTTACAAACAATTGTCTTACCTGGCGATGTCGTTTTGATGCCTGCAAGTATGTTCAAAGCCGACAGTCCGGTTTTTCTAGATGATATGACGCAAAATGATCTGGCTATCGCCTTAAACGTGCCAGTTCATGCCGTCAAAGCCGATGCCCAAGGCTTGATCAGCGGGCTGTTGTGGCTTATCGCGCAAAGGAGTACCACCCCATGAGCAAACCGATCGTGGCCGTAGTTGGCCGCCCAAACGTCGGAAAATCGACCTTCTTCAATTATCTGGCCGGCGAACGCGTGTCGATCGTCGATGATGAGCCAGGCATCACCCGCGACCGCATTTATGCCGAATCTGAATGGCGCGGCCGCGCTTTCTCGATTATTGACACCGGGGGTATCGAACCAAAAACCGATGACATGATCTTGAAATTCATGCGTGAACAAGCCCAGATCGCGATCGATACGGCGGATGTTATTGTCTTTATCGTCGACATCAAAGCCGGCCTCACTGCCGACGATGCAGATATCGCTGAAATCCTTCGCAAGTCTGGCAAACCCGTCGTCGTCGCCGTCAACAAGGCCGACCATGTTGGCAACACCCCGACAGATGCTTACGAATTTTACAACCTCGGTTTAGGCGAAATTTTCGCCATATCGTCAGCCCATCGTCTCGGTATCGGCGAACTCCTCGATGAGGTCTTCACCTATTTCCCAGAAGCAGGCAGCGAAGACGAGAACGAAGACCGGATCGCGGTCGCCGTGATCGGCAAGCCAAACGCTGGCAAATCCTCCCTCGTCAATCGAATTGTCGGCTTTGAACGCACGATCGTCTCGGATGTCCCAGGCACGACACGCGATGCGATTGATTCCGATTTGAGCAATGAATTTGGCCATTTTCGCTTCATCGATACGGCTGGCTTACGCAAAAAAAGCCGCATTGATGTTAGCGTCGAAAAATACAGTATGATTCGCGCGTTGGCCGCTATCGAACGCGCCAATGTATGTTTGATTTTGATCGATGCCGCTGAAGGTGTCACCGAACAGGATACGAAGGTTGCGGGTTATGCTCACAATGCAGGCAAAGCGTCGATCATCGTTGTCAACAAATGGGACCTGATTGAAAAAGAAACAGGTACCCTCGAAAATTATGAGCGCCAAGTTCGCGAAAAGTTCCCCTTTATGGCCTATGCACCGATTTTATTTATCTCAGCTAAGACTGGCCAACGCGTCCACAAGCTGTATGAAAAAATCAACGAGGTCTATCAGGGTTCAAGCTTACGTCTCTCAACCGGTATGCTCAATGACCTGCTCAATGAGGCTACCGCGATGGTGCCGACACCACAGGACAAGGGCAAACACCTCAAGATCTATTACGGCACACAGGTGGGCGTCCGTCCGCCACAGTTTGCCCTTTTCGTCAATGATCACAAGTTGATGCATTTCTCTTATGAACGTTATCTGGAAAACCAGTTACGCAAGAACTATGGCTACACCGGCACGCCGATTTGGATCATGCTGCGTGACAAAAACAAAGAAAATTGAGGAGCTATTTACGTGTCTACTGAAATCAAAGACCTTCGCAATATTGCGATCATCGCCCATGTTGACCACGGAAAGACAACACTCGTTGACGTCATGCTGAAGCAAAGCGGTGTTTTCCGCGACAATGAAACGATCGTCGAGCAAGTAATGGACTCCAACGCCCTCGAACGCGAACGTGGTATCACCATCCTCGCCAAAAATACGGCAATCCGCTATGGTGACTGTCGCGTCAATATCGTTGATACCCCAGGTCACGCTGACTTTGGCGGCGAAGTCGAACGCGTCCTGAAAATGGTCGATGGCGTGCTCCTTGTTGTCGATGCCTATGACGGCCCGATGCCACAGACCCGCTTTGTGTTGCGTAAGGCGCTTGCGATGAAATTGCAACCAATCGTGGTTATCAACAAAGTTGACCGCCCTGACGCTCGTCCGATGGAAGTTGTTGACATGGTTCTCGAGCTCTTCATCGAACTCGGCGCGGATGACGACCAACTCGATTTCCCAATCATTTATGCATCAGCTCGAAATGGCTACTCCTGCATTGATCTCAAGGATATCGAAGGTGACAAAAAAGATACGGCCGACTTCCGTCCACTCTTCGATGCAATCGTCGAACATATTCCCTGCCCAATTGGTAACCCGGACATGCCGCTCCAATTGCTGATCTCCAACCTCGATTACGACTCCTATATCGGACGAATCGCCATTGGCCGAATTGTTCGTGGCTCAATCAACCAAAACCAACAAGTCACTGTTTGCACATACAACGATTCGGCGACTCGCAATGCCCGCGTAGTCAAGCTGTTCCGTTATGAAGGCTTACATCGCAGTGAGGTCCTCGAAGCAAAAGTCGGCGAAATTGTCTGCGTCGCTGGGATTTCGGAAATCAACATCGGGGATACGGTTTGCGCAGCGGGTGCTGTTGAAGCCCTGCCCTTTGTCGACATCGATGAACCGACAATCGCCATGACCTTCTCAGTCAACGACAGTCCTTTTGCTGGGCGCGAAGGCAAATTCGTCACCTCCCGCCACTTGCGCGAACGTCTGTTCCGCGAAATGGAAACCAATGTGTCAATGCGTCTCGAAGAAACCGACACGACCGAATCCTTTATTATCAAAGGCCGTGGTGAGCTACATCTCTCGATTTTGATCGAAACGATGCGCCGCGAAGGCTTCGAATTCCAAGTCAGCAAACCAAAAGTTATCGTCAAAGAAATTGACGGCCAGCTCCAAGAACCGGTCGAACTCGTCATGATCGACGTACCGGAAGAATTCGTAGGCGCCGTCATCGAAAAGCTCGGCCGCCGCCGCGCAGAATTACAAAATATCCTGCCGCCGGAGAAGGGCTATACCCGCCTAGAATTCCGCATACCCTCCCGTGGCTTGATCGGTTACCGCACCGAGTTTTTGACCGACACCAAGGGCAATGGTATAATGAACAGCGTCATTTCAGGCTTTGAGCCATGGAAAGGCGAGATTGAAACCCGTCCACATGGCGTACTAGTCGCTTGGGAAGCTGGGGATGCTGTCGGTTATGGCTTATATAATGCGCAAGACCGCGGTGCGATGTTTATCGGTGCGGGTGTCCCTGTCTATGAAGGCATGGTTGTCGGCGCCAATCCTAAAAACGAAGACATCGTTGTCAACGTCTGCAAGAAAAAGCAAGTCACTAACATGCGCGCATCAGGGACCGACGAATCGCTACGCCTTGTGCCACCGATTCAAATGAGTCTTGAACAGCACCTCGAATTTGTCTCTGATGATGAGCTGATTGAAGTAACCCCCAAAACCATTCGATTGAGAAAACGCATCCTGAATTCTGAAATGCGCATGAAGGCTGCCTCGCGCGCAAAGAAGAACGACTAAATCTGAGGTACTATGATTGCCCGACGAGTTAAGCGCACGCTGCTGATCGTAGCCACAACGTTTATTCTGCTGGTTATTGCAGCCATCGGCTTCTATTTTGGTATGACGTACGTGATTTCTCAGAATTCACGATTTGACCAGCTTGATATAGAATTCGCCAAGCCTGAAGCCGAAAATAAATATAAAATTGATGAAGATTCACCTGGATCGATCGAAATTTACATACCGCGTGCAGCGGATACCCAAGTTATTGCCGATGTTTTAAAAAAGGCCAATGTCATCGAAAATTCGATGGTTTTTACCGTCTTATCCAAGTTTAACGGCTTTGATGGGGCTTATCTTGCCGGCACGCATTATGTCACCAACGACATGAGTTACGATGAGATCATGTATATTTTGACGCAAAAACCGAATGCCGTTCGAGTGACTTTTCCAGAGGGTTTAAGTTATATCGAGGTCAAACAGCGACTTACCGAGGCCGGCGTCAATTATGACGAACAAGTTCTCGATAGCATGATGATCAATCCACAACTTTTTGTTGACTACCCATTTGTCGCCGAAATTAAAGACAAACCAGGTCGCAAATGGATGCTTCAAGGTTATCTCTATCCGGATACTTACGAATTTGACATGAACACCGACGAAGAGGCGATTATCCGCACCTTCCTCAATAATTTTCAGGCGAAAATGTCCGATAAGTACGAAGCCCGTGCGGCTGAAATCGGTATGACTTTTGACGAAGCGGTCGCTTTAGCGTCGATTGTCCAAATTGAATGTGCCTTGAATGAAGAAATGCAGACCGTTGCCGGCGTTTTTAAGAATCGTTTGGATCAGGACATCCCCCTTGGGACTGATGCAACAATTAACTATCTGCGCAAAGAAGCTGGACTCGATACGAAGCTCTGGTTGTCGAGCGAAGAGGTCAATTTCTTTGATAGCCCTTACAATCTTTACAACAACCTCGGATTACCCCCAGGTCCAATTTGTTCACCGGGGGATTTAGCGATCAAAGCGGCACTCTGGCCGATCAAACATAATTATCTTTATTTCGTAGCAACCGGCGATGGCCACAATGTATTTGCCACGACACTCGACCAACACAATGTGAATGTCGACAAATATTTTGCGATCTATCAGAAACAGCAAGCAGAAAATGGCTGATTCGTTGCAACGGTTTAATCGCAATTCATTGACCGGTCAACATCATCTCGAGCTTTTGGCCCCTGCTGGCGACCGTAGCAAAATGGAAATGGCCATTGCCTATGGGGCCGATGCGGTTTATGTCGGCAGTCAGCACTTCAGTTTGCGCGCGCATAGTAAGAATTTTTCGCTGACAGAACTCCACTCGGCCATCGCATATGCACACGAACGATCGGTCAAAGTTTATGTTGCCGCAAATATCCTCGCACATCAGCAAGATATGTCTGGGGTGCGCGATTTAGTTCGTGAACTTAAGCCACTTCAGCCAGATGCCTTAATCATTTCTGATCCAGGGGTCTTTTCGATTGCCCGTCAGGAAGCGCCTGAAATCGCACTTCATATCAGCACGCAAGCGAGTGTGACGAACGGTGAATCAGCGCGTTTTTGGGCCGAACAGGGCGCGAGTCGAATCATTCTCGCTCGTGAATTAACGTTGCCGGAAATCACCTCGATCAGACATGACTTGCCACCACACATCGAACTTGAAGCTTTTGTTCATGGCGCGATGTGTATGGCCTATTCGGGTCGCTGTCTATTGTCTAATTTTCTGGTCAATCGCGGTGCGAATCAGGGTGAATGCTCTCAGTCCTGTCGTTGGGAATATGAGGTCCGCGAGGTTAAACGCCCTGATCAACCGCTACTATTGACTGAAGACGAGCGGGGCACTTATCTGATGAATTCCAAAGATCTTTGCATGATCGAACATATTCCGGCACTCGTTCAAGCTGGTTTAACGAGTTTCAAAATTGAGGGACGGGTAAAATCCTCCTTTTATGTGGCAACCGTGGTCAAGGCCTATCGTGAAGCGCTTGATCGGTATTTGAAGGATCCCCAAAACTATGTTTTTGATCCGACTGGCCTCGCTGACTTAGAAAAAACGGTCCATCGGCCATTTGATACAGGCTTTTACTTTCAGACACCGCACGAAGACGCGAAAATTTACCTCGAAGATACACAAGTCCGCGAAGCCGCTGTTGTCGGGATCGTCCAGGCATACTTGCCGGAAAGTGGACTTGCCCTGATCGAACAACGCAACAAAATCATAACCGGTCAGTCTCTCGAAATTGTCGCCCCTAAAGGACCACATCTTGATGTTCTAGCTACGGGGATGTTAGACCTTGAACGCCGACCCATTGACAGCACACCTCACCCGCGGATGTATTTTTATCTGCCTGTGCCGCAACCCGTTCAGCAGGGCTCTTTTGTTCGTAGAATCGGCGATAAGGATCAACCAAAAACAACGGCAGCCCTTTAAGGCCGCCGTTGTTTTTTGAGTCGAAAATGTTGTCGCATAATGAAGTTCGAAACCTAAACGATCAGATTTAATCGAAGAGTTTATTTAATAAATTTCCAGTCATTTGGCGCAGGCGTTGATCAAACCCGAACTCGGAGAAGATTTCTTTGGCAATGACCATGATGACTGGGCCGATTAGGATACCACTGAAGCCATAAAATGCCACACCTACGATCATTGAAAAGAGCGTAGCCATCGGATGCAGCCGCAAAGCATTGCCAAGAATCGGCGGCTCGATGAACCGGCGTACCAGGGTAATCACAACTAGCGTGATGATCGCCCCAATACCTGCCCATAACTGACCATTTAGGACCATATAGATCGCAATTGGGATCATGGTCGCGCTAATACCGAGAACGGGCAAGAAATCAATAATCGCTGCAACCAACGCAAAGATCACCGCATACGGCATTTTGATAATCAACAAGCCGATCAACGCCATCACAAAGGTGATAATTAAAAGCAGCATGTAGCCGCCAATGACTCGCAAGAGCGTTTTTGACAAAATATTAAATAAATTAATAGACTTGGCGAGGAATTTTTTATTATTTAGACTGCGATCGAGGAACCGATACAAGTTGGCACTATCCGTAATGAAATAATACCCGGATAGCAAAATGACAATGATTGCTAGAAAAATTGCCGGAAGATTGCCGACGAAAATACCCACACTATTGAGCATCGCTGAAGCCATACTCGGAATCGCATCAACAAGCCCATTCTGCCAATCAATCAAGGCTTGCTCAATCATCGCGATCGCATCGATCGGTACGAATCCACCTAGCAAGCTTTCAAGGCCTTTTAATGGAGCAATTAAGGCTGTCGACAAATTGACTGAACTAAAAAATTGTGGAATATAAGCCGCTAATTCGCGCAACTGAGTAATGCTTGCAAAAATGACACCTGCTAACAATGCAATCAGGCCAATGACTAAAAACGTATAAACCGTGATTGCCCATTTGACATTGAGCAGGGCGACTGGCGCACCAATTTCAATGTCGGTCGCTTCTTTGACCGGGTTGGCACCTGATTGTTTTTTGAAAGGATTGCGCGGAGGGTGAATCCGGTTAGCAACCGCAATCGAAGTTCGAGCCAACACAAGACCCGCAAGAAACGGCAAGAGGAGATAAAAAAGCTTGAAGCTGAGTAAAACGACACCTATGACCAAAGCCGTAATCAATACATATTTGATAATTGCCAGAATAGTCGCCTGATCACGCTGCATCTTGTTCATTTCCGGCATGGTAGACTCCTTTGAATGTCATGTAAGTAGCTAGAGTCAGATCGCTTGAAAATACGTCACCATCATTGTAGCAAGAAGCATCAGCAATGCCAACGCGAATTTCCAATCCCGCGGGATGAAGCTAGTCCCAGGTTCTGGTTCATCATCAGAATCGGCATCAGTGATATCGCCATGGCCTAAACGGTAGATATTGATTTGGTGGCTTAAAACATGCTCGTCACTATTTTCTGGCCGCAAATGGCTGATTAAAGCCAACAACGGAACGAGTGCAACGGCCGCAATAAATGTTGCGATTAATGAGGCGTAAAAAAGGGAGCTGGTTGAACGGGTAGACAGATTCAAATAGTGCGCCGTCAGCTCCGGTAGGAGTGGGCTAATCAGCAACAGCGTCAGGTTCATACTTAAATGGGCCAAAATTCCGGGCAAAATACTGTTGCCATTTTGGCGTAAAAGACCAAGTAAAAGGCCAGCTAATAAGGGTGCAACAATAAAAACTGGATTGCTATGAAATAATGAAAAAGCAACAGCTTGCCAAATAAGGGCAGCAAAGGGCGCCATATAGCGTTTCAGACTGCCTTGGATCACGCCGCGAAACATCAATTCTTCGACAACTGCTGGCGTCAAGACCTGAATGATCACGACAGTCAGGATGATCAAATAACCCTGATCCCAAAGACCTTGAGATAATTGATCGCTCACGGTACGCGTGCTTTGTGGAATTGCAATTCCCATCCGGGCTGCAAAATAAAGGGTTAGATTATTTAAGCCTTGAAACACTACACCTGCCGGAATTCCGACAACAACCGCAAGAATCAAACTACTCGGCGTGCTCCGATGACCTGTGATTTGCCCAGGAGTAAGTTTGAAATACCAAATTACCCAGAGGGTTGGCAACAAAATCAAGGCGCCTTGCATAACTACCGCACGTGTGACCGTGCCGAGCAAACTGGGAACAGCCAACCAAGATGCTAACTGCGGGCTCATCAGAGCCGTCAGCTGGATCAGCCATGTGAGAACCGTATGAATGAGCAGTAGGGCACCTGCAGCTCGCTTTTGCATTAAAACAAGCCGATATATGCAGACCAGATTTGCGTTAACTCGGGACCAATAACTTGGATAAAGATCGTTGCTACAGCGATAAACGGTCCAAAGGGTAAGACATTTTCGCTCATCTGGTCGTCGTCCGCGCGCTTCCCGAAATATTTTTTTATGAGCATCGGAAAAGCCAAAACTGATGCGGACAGGAAGGCGAGAAAGATCAAGGGTAAAGCCTTTCGATAATCAACGAGCCACACGCAGACGGCAATGAGCTTTACATCGCCCATCCCCATCGCTTCCTGTCCCGCCAATTTTTCGCCGATCCAACCGATCAAGAGGAAAAGCCCAGCTGCGGCAAACCCCGCGCCTATCTGCCACAGGAGCGTTAACCACGTCATTTCACCGCGAAGCGCAGCAAATAAGATCGCAAGACCGGCGAGGACAAGCACACCGCCAGTTAAGGGATCCGGGATGATCATGGTTTTCCAATCAGCCAAAATAATTAACAGTAACAGCGACGTGCTTATCGCAAATATTAGAAAATGGGGGAGGTGTGGCAACCGTTGCCAACCTAAACCGGCACTCATCGCGGTCAGTATCATCATCAAAAGCCCGTCTTGCCAGCGCATATTTTTCTGGACGCTGAGCAGCTCGGGAGTCACTTCGGATTCACCATATTCCATGAGCCAAACAGTCGGTAAGTTGCGAAAAAGTTGCCATAAACCCAGGCCAGCTGCAGCCCCTGTTATATAAACAGCCCAATTGGTTACATTCATGTGGTGCACCTCATGTGTATCAGTTTAGACTAAGTAATTTCGAGGAACAATGTCAAAGTTGAACATGTCCACTGAATGTAAAATGTCATTCGAATGACATGATTCGTTGCGCTTGATTAGAAGTTCAAGTATAATGAGCCGAGTTTTGTTTTATTGACAGGAGGACATCATGATCACAGCAAATCAAATCAAAGACAAGATTGCCATTCAATTAAAAGCTGAATATGCCCGCCAACCTGAAACGGCTACGGCATTTGAATTTTGGACCGCACTCTCCCGATCGGTAGTTGAAATTTTAGCCGAAAATTGGGAAAACTCGACGGCGAAGTACAACCAAGTTCGTCAGGCACATTACTTTTCAGCCGAATTTTTAGAAGGCCGCTCACTCGTTAACAATTTAGTTAATCTCAATATGTATGAAGCCGTTCGTGAAGCTGTTGCTACTTTTGGCTATGATCTGACGACCTTAGAAGAACAAGAGAATGATGCGGCGCTTGGTAATGGCGGACTAGGTCGTTTGGCAGCCTGCTTCCTTGATTCGTGTTCAACCTTAAATCTTCCAGTGACTGGTTACGGGATCTTATATCGCTATGGTTTGTTCCGTCAAGGCATCGACAACGGATTCCAAAAGGAATTTCCGGATGTCTGGATGGAGAAAGGATATCCTTTCGTTGTCCGTCGTGATGCCGATAAGATGCTCATCCATTATCAGGATATGGATGTCTTTGCGGTTCCGTACGATATGCCGATAACCGGTTTTGGAACCAACAATGTGAATACCTTGCGCTTATGGCGTGCAGAGCCTGCCGAAGAATTCGACTTTAATCTCTTTAACTCTCAGCGTTTTGATGACGCCGTGCTCGCGAGAAATCGCGTGAACGACATTTTCCGTGTTCTTTATCCGAATGACACATCTTATGACGGCAAAGTCTTGCGTGTTCGCCAACAATATTTCTTTGTCTCGGCTTCTTTGCAAAGCATCATCCGCGACCACAAACGTGCTCACGGCAACGATTTGACCAATTTTGCCGCCTTGCACAGCATTCAGCTCAATGATACGCACCCAGTCGTTGGAATTCCGGAATTGATGCGCCTCCTGATCGACGAAAATGGCATGACATGGGATGCCGCTTGGGCGATAACCACCCAAACGTTCGCTTACACCAACCATACTGTTATGGCCGAAGCGCTTGAAAAATGGGATATCAGCATTTTTCAATTTCTCTTTCCGCGAGTGCTCGAAATTATTGGTCAAATTGATGCCAAATTCCGCTCAGATCTGCAGGCTAAAGGTGTGCAATATGATCGGATCAATTACCTTGCCCCGATGGGTGATGGCAAAATCCGCATGGCGTGGCTTGCTGTTTACGGCGCTTTCTCAGTCAATGGCGTTGCTGCCTTACACACCAATATTCTCAAACAAGACACCTTGCGCGACTTTTTTGAAATATGGCCGGAAAAATTCTCCAATAAGACGAACGGGGTCACACCGCGTCGCTGGCTGAGAACGTGCAATCCTGAACTATCATCGCTTTTGACTAAACTCAATGGCGATGAGTCCTGGGTTACCCATCTCGACAAATTAGCTGTTCTTGAAAAATATACGGCTGATGAATCTGTTATGCGGAGCTTCCTTGACATTAAACGCCAAAGTAAAGTCAAGTTAGCCGCCTATATTGCCCGCGTTGAAGGTGTTCAGATTGATCCTGATTCGATTTTCGATGTTCAAATCAAGCGCCTGCATGAATACAAACGCCAACTCCTCAATGCGTTGGACGTTTTGGACACGTATTTCCAACTCAAAGACAACCCGTCTCTCGATCTTGTGCCACGCACATATATTTTTGCAGCAAAAGCAGCTCCTGGTTACTTTAAAGCCAAAGCGACGATCAAATTCATCAATGAAATTGCTCGATTGGTCAACAACGACAATGATGCCAACAAAAAAATCAAAGTCGTCTTTATGCGTAACTATAATGTCTCCCGGGCAGAAGTGATTTTCCCGGCATCAGATCTGTCTGAGCAGATTTCGACCGTCGGCCTCGAAGCATCAGGTACCGGGAATATGAAGTTCATGATGAATGGGGCCCTGACAATTGGAACTTATGATGGCGCCAATATCGAAATCGCCGATAGCGTTGGACCTGAAAATTGCTTTATATTTGGCCAAAAGGTCGAAGAATTCTATGCTTCCAAAAGCTATTACAACCCACAATGGCAATACAACAACATCTCTGGCTTGAAGCGCGTCCTCGACACCCTCGTTGACGGGACATTTAATGACGAAGGCACGGGGATGTTCCAAGATTTATTCAACGGCCTGATCAACGGCTCTAATTGGCAGCCCGCCGATCCATTCTATGTCCTCGGCGACTTTGAAGACTACCGTCGCGCTCGCAAAGCCACCGATCTCGCCTACCGTGACCAGCTCAGTTGGGCACGTAAATGCTGGGTCAACATCGTCCGCAGCGGCCATTTTAGCTCAGATCGCACCATCCGCGAATACGCCGATGAAATCTGGCACGTCGAAGCAACTAAACTGTAAGTCAATCAATCAAAAGGTGTCAGGCACGATCAATCAGTGCCTGACACCTTTTTCAATTCAATTCCACTGTTCAATTCAATTCCAAAATCGCAATTTCCGGCTTTGATCCAAGTCGCAACGGGAAGAGGACACTGCCGAGGCCACGGCTGATATACCCATTCAACCCGTGAAATATGAAAGGCCCTTTGCGAAAGCCAAGGCGGCCCATTTTTTCGCGTCTTAACAATAGAAACTCTAAATGAAAGGGCATATAAATCTGTCCGCCATGAAAATGCCCGGCTAGAAAAAAACGAGCTTGTCCGGACGGTATCTGTAAAATTGTATCAGGATTATGGGCGAGTACAATTCGACGATCTTCTGGGATTGAGGTAATTGTCGCGCTAGAATCCACTGGACTTAGTCTCGCGGCACCAAAATCAGGATAGCCCTTTTTAATGATGTCGAGACCAAGTACTTGCCACAGGTAGCCTGTGCGGTCAGTCACATTCGCATGTTGATTGCGCAATAAGGTAAAGCCATATTGGGTAAGCAACGCTAGCGAGTGTGCAGAATCGTGATTGCCGACTACTGCAAAAGCCGGCAAATGGCGCAAGGTGAGCACTTCGCGCATCACCGTAAGCCATGGTAACGCCCGTTCTGGCAGATGGTAACGTCCAGTCAAATCTCCGCCGAATAGTACACAATCCACATCAGCGATGAGTAGTTCATCGCGGAGCCTTGCCGGGGAAATGCGCAAATGTTCAGCGTGCAAATCAGTCAACAGCAAGACTTTTAACTGTGGTTTCGTACCCGATCCGACAACCGCCCCGCTCATCGTATCTTCAGCCACGCCATTTTTTGGCATATCCGGACCTGCGCGTGTTAGGCCTAATTTTGAATGCGACACGTCAAGATCATAGGGTTCTTTTAGGGCGCGCAACAAAAGCAAACTGGCGGCGGCGACTAAACCTGATCCTATGATGATTTTCATCTGGTAAAACCTTTCTCTGAAAATGGCTATGATATAATGATAGCAAAAAATCAGGAGCCTTCGAGATGAAAAGTCAAACCCGTACCTGGATCCTGACAGTTGCTTTGACCCTCTTGTGGTCGACCCCCATTGTTTTACCTTTCCGGTATTTCGCGCAGATGTTGGCGAATATTGCGACTTGGCTGATGGCACAGATCAACCTCTCAATTGCATTTGAAGCCTTTGGCTTAATCGTCTTATTGGTGCTTGCTTTATCAGCCTTTTTTTGGCTTGATCGCAGCCGAAACCGGGTTTATCTGGCCGGCTTCATCGCGTTAGCGGAGGTCGCTTACCATATCTGGATGAGTTTTCGCACAAAAAGTCCGTATGACATCCCACTACCGATTACGATTGGACTTTCGTTGGCCTTATTATTTCTCTTGATTTCGAACAAATTACCAGGCGTCTGGTTATCTGACGCATATGTCATGGCAATTCCTGCGTGGCTCCTTGTCGAGACTGTATTGGCAGGTCTGTTTGATGTGATGCATTGGCCAGGTGAATTGCTAAAGCCGATCCTAATCATCCCTGATCAATCCCTCATCTTTAAACTTGAAGACTATCTCGGACTTCCGATATTGGTGTGGTCAGTGCTTGTTCTGATCCTCACCCTAATGCCCCTCATTTTTCTGGCTAAAGGTCGGGCGAAAGGTTAATCGATTGTGGCGTCGCTAAACGAAAATTCCAAACTTTTTGAACAGATTACAGACCTGCGCGCTGAAATCGCCGCTCATAATCAACGCTATTATGATCTCGATGCCCCAACGATCAGTGATTATGACTATGATCAGCTGACTTTGCGTTTGCGAGCATTAGAGGCTATGGCGCCAGACCTACCTACGCAAGAAGCCTTCGGGGCCCGTGTTGGTGGGACGATTCGATCTGATTTAAACGCCTTTCGCCACACGAGACCCTTACTTAGCCTACAGGATGTATTTTCCCAATCCGAAGTCCACGAATTTGTGGCAAAGATTAAGTCCCAAGACCATGCTGCAGATTTTGTCGTGGAACGCAAAATCGATGGTTTATCCGTGGCCTTGCGTTATGAAGCAGGTGAGCTGGTTCGGGGTTTGACCCGCGGCAATGGGGAAGTGGGCGAAGATGTAACTGCCAATGTCAAAATGATCGCATCGCTCCCGAAACACCTCAAAACAGCCTTGCCCGTGCTAGAAGTCCGCGGCGAAATTTATCTACCCAACGATGCGTTTGATCGTGTCAATGCGCGACAAGAAATGAGCGGTGGCAAGCTATTTGCAAATCCGCGCAACTGTGCAGCAGGGACGCTGCGCCAACTAGACCCTGATGTTGTGGCTGAGCGTGAACTAGATATATTCGTATTTAATTTACAAGTTGTCGAGGGTCAATCTTTCGTCACCCATGCTCAGACGTTAGCTTTTCTACACGAACAAGGGTTTCCAGTCAGTCCACATTACCAGATTTGCCAAGATCAAGAGGCTGTCTGGCAAGCGGTTGAAGCAATCGGACAAGACCGTTTTGCCATGCCTTATGGTATCGATGGGGCAGTTGTCAAAGTCAATGATCTCAGCCTGCGCGATCAACTCGGTGCAACGAGCAAAGTGCCACGCTGGGCCGTCGCGTATAAATACCCGCCCGAACAAAAGGAGACCCGACTACTTGATATTCAAGTCCAAGTCGGACGGACTGGCCGAATTACGCCAATGGCGATCCTCGAACCTGTGCGTTTAGCGGGAACGACGGTCAGTCGCGCGACCCTCCATAACCAAGACATGATTGATCGACTCGATATCCGGATTGGGGATCTTGTGCTTGTCCAAAAGGCCGGCGATATCATTCCTGCCGTGCTCGCTGCCCGCGCTGATTTGCGCATCGAGGCGCCACCACGCTATATTCTCCCATCGACATGTCCTGTCTGTGGCGCTGCTACTGAACGCGAAGCCGATACCGCTGATTTGCGATGTACGGGCTCAGATTGCCCGGCACAACTTTCCCGGCACCTTGTCTATTTCGCTTCCAAAGATGCCATGGACATCGAAGGACTGGGTCCGGCAATGGTAGAGTCGCTGCTTTTAGCGGGTTATTTAGTGACGTTAGCTGATATATTTGATTTACCTACACGTGAAGCAGAATTGCGGCAGTCCGATCTTTTTAAAACGCGCAAAAAGACTCTCGACAACTTGTTGTTGGCCATTGAAAAAGCAAAATCGAATTCCCTCGATCGCCTTTTGACCGGACTGGGAATCCGCAATATCGGCCGCCAAGCCTCGCGTGTGTTAGCCGAATCGTTCCCTCATATTGATGTGATCGCCCAGGCGACAGAACTTGAATTATTAGCCTTACCGGATTTTGGCGCGATCAGCGCTCGGGCTATCGTCGATTTTTTTGCCCAACCGCAAACCCATCAGCTAATCACCCATCTAAAAGCCGCAGGCGTCAATTTAACTGGCACGTTAACAGATCGATCAAACCTAAAGCTAGCAGGACAAACCTTTGTGCTGACAGGTACGCTGCCGACACTCGGCCGCGACGAAGCCACGCGCTTGATTGAAGCCGCGGGCGGCCTTGTAACCGGCTCCGTTTCCAAGAAAACAAACTGGGTCGTTGCTGGTGAGGCTGCTGGCAGTAAGCTCAAAAAAGCAATTGATCTTGGCGTGCCGATCCTTTCAGAGGCTGAATTACGATTAAAACTCTAAATCAAGTCTCTTGTCGCGCATACTCAAGGCCACAGTCCAAGTCCCTAATCTCGGAGGTCAAATGGTTCTTTTTTTCTGGAGTCTCATCCTTTGCATCCTGATGACTGGAATAATTCTCATATTTTTAATTCAGGCACTACGTGTTAATCGGGAGCGCAAGAACCGCCATCCAATCAGCTTCTTATTGCCCGTTGCCCTGACAATTGTTTTTCTCTATCTTTCGATCAATTTAACCATCCCCCGATTTTTGGATCTAGTCAATTTACTGTCTAAAACCTATTCGATCGAAGAAATTGAGGTTCCTGAAAATGGCCTCGGATGGAATACCTTACTCACTGCAGACCATCGTTATTTTTATAATCAATGGGAAATCGAATTAGAAGATGGTAAGAAATATCGAATCGAGTACACGCCACGCAGTTATTATCTCGTGCGGGCGACTTTGGTCGAAACCTTAGAAGTATCGACACGCGCGATAGGAATTTCTAACGAAACGACTGAATCTATCGCAACGGAAGAATCGATAGCACAAGAGAATGAGTGACGCATGGTAGTTGCATCGGTTCGTGTCTTAAATCCGGCGGGACTCCATGCCCGTTTAGCGAGTCTTCTATGCGCACGGGCCAAGGCCTTTCAGGCGAATATCGTGATTCGTGCATCTGGTTACTATATTTCTGCTCGCAATATTCTTGATATGATGGCTGCCAATGTGCGCTGTGGTGAAGTGATTGTCATTCATTGCGATGGTCAAGATGAAGCTAATGCGCTCTTGGCTTTGTGTGAATTCATTGCGAATTTAAGTGAATAACGAATCATGGCCGTCGATATATGCCTGTTTCGACAAAAACTTCTGATCCAGTCTATTCAAACACACGAAAAACTATGCCAAAATAACCTCGCCGGTTGAAATATCACCCTATTAAATAAGCGGGATGTTATGCATGGTTAAGTATGATTTGCCTACAGCGACACAGCTTTTGCGAAAATTAGAAAACGATCAAACGAGTTTTTATATTGCATCGACAGACTACGATATGCTTAGTCAAGTTTCGCGATTGATCAATCGCAATGGCCTATTAAGTTTGACGGATACATCCGGTCGGGTACAATATCTCGTTGATGGGCGACATGGTTCGCCCCTCGCTGCCCGTCGCATCATGGATGCCACACAACGCCTCATGCGCGACCAAGTCCTCGATCCTGAATCAATGCGTCCACTGATTATTCTGGGTGTCGATGAAATTTTACGTCGCTGGCAAATTCCAGCACATTTGCGTGGCTTTCGCTATTTGCGCATGTTGCTGCAGATATCTGTCGGGAATGAACAAGAGCTCAGACCGATCGGCAAAACGATGTATCCCTTGATCGCTCAGCGATTTAATGTGAGTTATTCCCAGATTGAGCGTAATATTCGATATTGCCTCAAGAATCGCACGGATGATTATGCGCATCTGACAAATACGCAAGCCATCTATGCGCTCAGTGATGAAATTTCATATTGGGTGGCACAAGTGGCAAAGCAAACAAATCTGCCCATTGTCGCCGAGGCGTCAATGGGCAGATTTGAATGAATGCTGAGTAGGTGTCAGAGCGGTGCTCTTGTGTCAGGTCAGCTAATGGAATTAGCCGTTGACTTTGTCTTTGAGCCCTTTACCAGCTTTAAAAACCGGTGCTTTGGAAGCAGGGATTTTGATTTCCTGCTTGGTGCTGGGATTGCGGCCTTTGCGAGCTGCACGTTTCCGAACTTCAAAGGTGCCAAAACCAACGAGAACAACTTTGTCATCATTTGCCAGAGCTTCCGTGATGGAATCGAGAACGGCAGAGATTGCACTTTCGCTGTCTTTCTTGCTCAGTTTGGCCGCCTTTGCGACGGAATCAATCAAATCTGTTTTGTTCATGAGGAGCCCCCTTCAGGAAGTGATATCTCGAATATTATCTTATGGATTACAGTTTCAAGTCAAGCCTATAATGTTCATAAATCGCAAAAGTTCGAACAGTTTTCACATTTTATCAGCATTAAATCACTAGATTTTATGTTAATTTACCGAATAATTACTATTTAAACAGTATTTATAGCAATCAACATGATTTTTGACCGTTTCGAAAAAGCATTCGCATTGTATAATGAATTTCAGTTGTAAGTCTACCCACAAGGATATTAATTTTGCAGGCCACTTGAACGAAGCCCCGAGTGCGCCGGAAAGAGCCAACTTTGAAAGAAATTAATTGTGCTGTAATAGAGCAAGCAGTCGCTCGCCTTTGCCAACAAGCGAATATCGAATTAGGTGAAGATATCGTACGAGCCATGCAGCAGGCCTTGGCTAACGAACCTGCTCCGGCCGGTCGGGCTGTATTGGAAGAGCTTATTGAGAATGCGGCTTTAGCACGCCGCGAACGCCTAGCGATTTGCCAAGATACCGGGATGGCGATCATCTTCGTCAAAATTGGCCAGGACGTCCGAATCACTGGCGGCATACTAACCGATGCGATCAATGCAGGCGTCTCACGCGGTTATCGCGAAGGTTATTTGCGGGCATCAGTCGTTTCAGATCCATTATTGCGCGTCAATACCGGTGACAATACTCCGGCTGTAATTCACTACGATCTCGTAGCTGGTGACGCACTTGAAATCACTGTAGCTCCGAAAGGCTTTGGTAGTGAGAACATGTCTGCTGTCAAACTTTTCAGTCCATCTGCAGGTGTGGAGGGCGTTAAGCATTTCGTCCTCGAGACAATCCGTAACGCGGGTTCAAACCCCTGCCCGCCGATAATTGTTGGAATAGGGCTCGGTGGCTCACTCGACAAATGCACCGAACTCGCAAAAACGGCATTGCTCCGATCCGTTGGTGAATATAATCCACAGCCCCATTTGCGTGCACTTGAAGAAGAACTATTAGAGGCGGCCAATCAGACTGGAATCGGCCCGTCGGGACTGGGTGGTCGTACGACCGCGCTTGCTGTGCATGTCGAAGCATATCCAACTCACATTGCCAGTTTGCCCGTTGCTGTAAATATGAGTTGTCATGCAACGCGCCATGCCAGCGTGACCTTGTAAATTGCAACATGTGATACTAAAAAGCAACCCATGGAGCTTGAATATGAATAAAATACAGCTGGAATTACCGCTCACACATGAAGCTATCAAAGACTTAAAAGCGGGTGACTTGGTCAGCTTGAGTGGTGTACTCTACACGGCACGCGATGCTGCCCATAAGCGCTTGATCGCCGCATTGGAACAGGGTGAACCCTTACCAATTGAATTGCACAATCAAACCATCTATTACGCGGGCCCTTGCCCGGCTCCCCCTGGACGCCCCATTGGCTCAGCCGGACCGACTACGAGTGGGCGCATGGATGCATATACACCACGGTTGTTAGAACAAGGCTTAATTGCTATGATCGGCAAAGGCATGCGAACAGAAGCTGTTGTGCAGTCGATCGTGCAACATGGCGCTATTTATTTTGGGGCGACGGGTGGTGCCGGTGCGCTTCTCGCACAACGCATTTTGCAAGCAACTGTCGTCGCCTATGCCGATCTCGGAGCTGAAGCCATCCGAAAATTAGTCGTCGAAGACTTTCCAGTCGTTGTCTTGATAGACAGCCTAGGCAACAATCTTTATGAATCCGGACCGGCTGCATGGGCCGAAAAACCGCGAGATTGAGTTGTCAGCACGTTTTTGATCGTGTAAAATGAGGGCGTGCTACCGCACAGGAGGATTACCATGAATATTCAAAAAGATATGATTATATCGGACGTGCTCGAATTAGATAAGGGCGCCGTACCGATTTTCTTCAAGAATGGCCTACATTGCTTAGGTTGCTCGATGGCCTCGGGCGAAACAATTGAAGAAGCTTGTATGGTTCACGGGCTGAACGTTGACAACCTACTCTTTGAACTCAATAGTTATTTTGAAGTCAAAGACCTACCCACAGCGAATGTCTAAGTATTCGATCTGATGACACGATCAAAAATCCCTTAGGCTTCAATCGCCTGAGGGATTTTTTGGCTTTTGAACCTTTTCCTGGTCCTGTAAAATCTCCCTAGGAGGCAATGAATGGGCCGTGAGCACAGAAGTTTAATGTTTGTGATGATCTGGTTTGCCGGGCTTATTTTGACCGGTATGGTAGGTTATACGATCATTCTTGACGTTTCATTACTAGATGCCCTGTACATGACAGTCATAACCGTGGCGACCGTCGGATTTCGCGAAGTCGCTGATATGAATGCTCCAGCCAAAATTTTCACGATTTTCATGATCTTTGCCGGACTCGGCCTAGTCGGTTATGCACTGACGAATCTCGTTGCATTTTTTACTGAGGGCGAACTCAAACAAGCTTTGCGGAGGAATCGGATGGATAACAAGATTCGTGCTTTACACAAACACTATGTCGTCTGTGGGGCTGGTGAAACCGCACAAAACGTAATGGCGCAACTTCAAGCGGGGAAAGTCCCATTTGTTGTTGTTGATTTGCGCGAAGACAAAATCCGCGAATTTCATGAACGCGGGATTCTGGCGATTCACGGTGATCCGACCCATGAATCTGCCTTAGAAAAAGCGAATATTACGAAAGCTGAAGGCTTAATCTGCGCGCTATCTACCGATACCGAAAATGTTTTTACCATTTTGACGGCGCGGTATCTCAATCCACAGCTCTACATTATTTCACGTGCAATTGAGCCGCACGCCCATGAAAAATTGCGCATGGCAGGCGCTGACCGCACGATTTCACCAAACGAAATTGGCGGTCGACGGATGGCTTCAATGGTCCTACGGCCTTCGATCTTCTCATTCCTCGATGTCGTGACTTATGCCGGTGATGATGTTTTTAATTTAGAAGAAGTGATCCTCGGCGCTAAATCCGAGTTAAATGACAAAACGTTACGCGACGCAAAAATTCCAGATCGCACCGGGCTGATTGTCATGGCCATCAAAAAATCTGGCACCCGAACGATGATCTTTAATCCAACGGCAGATGAAACTATTCACCTCGGCGACGCACTGATCGTGCTTGGCAATCCTGACCGTGTCGATGCGCTTAAAAAGCTTGCCTGCGACGAAGGTGTTCGTCTCCATCTTTAATACCGATCAAATTATATCTGGATGGTGTGCTCGCCCCAAAGCCAATCATATTGTAGCCATTCGTATGCATATAGTAGCTCCGCTGAAACACCAGCGGGGCTGTTTTTTTGGCGCTGCAATTCCATGACAAGTCGATGATGAGCCTGTAAGGGCAACTTGGCCGCATGTAATAATTGGGGCGCTAACGCATTAAAATCACATGCATGCTCACCTGACTCCGCCGTTAAAGTCAACCCCATTTGCAACGCTTGGGGATTTGCCCAGAGACACCACGGTACAGCATAAAGCGCGGGGTCCTGGACAGACTTGGCAAAGCCCGACTTTAACATCAGCTGATAACCTGAATGCTCGCCTAGACCAGGCAAATGGTCACCAAAAGTCAGGATGATGGCTGGCTTTTCACTGGCTTGTAGATGCGTTTTGACTGCTTGATATAATTTGCCTGCATCACGTACCCCTTGGGTGTAATTGATAATTGCTTGTTGATCGCCTGACGTGGCGGCTAAATGTGCATCAAAAATCGGTGTTGACTGGGGATCGATCTCGTCTTGGGCGTAGCGAAAAGTAGCATAGGGACCGTGATTTTGCATCGTTAAAACATATAGCATTTGCGGTTCGCTTGTCGCATCCAGTTGCTGACAAATCGGATCAATTAGTGCTTCATCCGCCATGTACCAGCCCTTTTCACGGTATTGCCCAGCTGCTAAAAATTCTTCTAGCCCAAGGAAGTGATCAAAACCAAAGGCTGGATAGATGCGGTCGCGATCATAAAAGGTGCGTGTATAGCTGTGAAAGGCGGTCGTCTGATACCCTAGCGTTTTGAGATAAGCGGGTAGCGCGGGAACGTCCTGTTGAAGGTGTAGAAATGGACAAGCCGCATCATGAAGATTTTGCATTGATAAACTCGTCAAGAACTCAAACTCAGTGTTCGCCGTGGATCCGGCAAAACAACTTGCTCGCACGTCACCTTGGAAATCCTGACGAAAAGCGGCAAAGGGGTCTTCGGTAAATGTCAGACCGGGAATTCGCGTGATATCCCAAAACGCTTCTAGTGCAAAAATAATCAGTGTCGGAAGTACCGGAGGCTCAGTAATCGGCGAACTTGCCTGTGGAGTTTCGCAAATAGGGGCATGCAGAGAAGAATCGGGCGTGTTGACGAAAAAGTGACCGCCGGTTTGATTCAACACGTCGCATATGCTGCTAGCATGGTCGGCTCGATAATCAAGTGGCCGATCTTGTTCGACCGCAACGAGCCGAATATGGCCGACAAAGCCCAACAAAACACCGTGGAGGCGGACATTTTGGTCGTAATTTTGACTGTTAAATGATGGCACCAATTTGAATCGCCGATTCATTGTACCGTTGGCCCAACTTGAATAGCGACTAAACAAGACCAGGATCGCGAGTGATCCGACCAATGCAAATACGCGGGACTCCATGCCCGCAAGTCCTGATGCAAAAGGTCGATCAACAAAACGGGCAATGAAGATATTGCCGACGACTAAAAAACTGCTAATCGGGACAAATAAAATTGGCCGGATATAGTGACTGACGAGCTCGCTGAATTTGCCAGGATCGCTACTTTTGAATAAATCTGACCACAAAAAATGGGTCAGCGCGTTTTCGAATTTAACATGGTCAACACTGGCGATAACATAAGTTAAAAAAAGGACCACGGAAAATCCAAGCCAATAGTGGTTAACCAAAGCAATCAAAAGCAATTGTGCCAGACTCAGCAGAAGCAGACTTGGCACAATTACCCGCCATTGATGAAAGAGCCATCCAAGCACCGATCGAGGTCGATCAAGTGCGACAGCCTGAATGATGACCAAGATCAAAAATGAGCTGGCAAGTAAATAATTTACAAGCGGATGAGTGAGTGTTGCAATCAAACTAGTCATAACATATTTTGAATCGATTTTCGGTCCAATGTCAAATCGGTAGCACACGGATAATTGACCCATAAAAATGGTTAAAATGGACAACTTGAATCACATATTTGAGCAAGTCTTTCTGCTCAACTGCCTAGATCTCACCAAATCAGCCAAAAATGCTCAAAATTCGCAATCGTTTCCGCCCTTTTTCCATTGCATACAATCCAAATTTAGCTATAATGGAACTGTTTGTAACCTATGAAACAAAAAAGCTGCCTTATGAGGCCTCGAAAGCTTGGCGAGATTCAAATCAGAGAGGGCAAAGCATGAAATCAATTTCCAACAAAAACCGGATCAAAGTTACCGTCAACGGGCGTCAAATGGAAGTGTTTGATAACCTAACCATCCTGCAATCTCTTTTACAGGAAAATGTCCATATTCCCCATCTTTGCTATGACATTCGACTAGATCGGGCGAACGGCAACTGCGGATTATGCGTGGTTGAACTCGGCGAAAAAGGCGAACGTGATGTCAAAGCTTGCCAGACTCCGATTAAGGATGGCATGGTGATCTCGACCCATAGCCCCAAGCTTGATGGCTACCGCAAAGTCAGACTTGAGCAGCTCTTGTCTGATCATAACGCCGATTGTGTTGCCCCATGCGTCCAAACGTGCCCCGCCAATATTGACATCCAGGGCTATTTAGCCCAAGTCAGCAACGGCAATTACGAAGCAGCTGTTCGCATCATCAAAGATAGCAATCCTTTCCCAGTCGTTTGTGGCCGCGTGTGCCCGCATCCGTGTGAAGCCCAGTGCCGTCGCAGCCTCGTCGATTCACCAGTCTCGATCAACCACGTCAAGCGTTTTGCCGCGGACTGGGATATGGATCGCGATCAGTGCTGGTTGCCAACAAAAGCTGCCACAACCGGTAAAAAAATCGCTGTCGTCGGAGCTGGTCCATCCGGACTAGCCGCAGCATATTACAGTGCCATTAACGGCCACGATATCACCGTTTTTGAAAGACAGCCTTACGCCGGTGGCATGATGCGCTATGGTATTCCGGAATATCGCCTGCCGAAAGCGACTCTCGATAAAGAAATCGACACGATGCGTGCGCTCGGTGTCAAAATTGTTACCGGTAAAGCGCTCGGTACCCACATTAGCCTTGAAGATTTGCACAAAGATTTTGATGCGGTTTATTTGGCTATCGGTTCCTGGCGGGCCACTCCGATGTCGATCGAAGGTGAAAATCTCGAAGGCGTCATGCTCGGCATTCAATACCTCGAACAAGTCACGCGCGGCCGCACAATTGTCCTCGGCGATGTTGTTGTCGTCGGTGGTGGTAATACCGCAATTGACTGTGCCCGCACCGCCAAACGCAAAGGTGCCACATCCGTCAAACTTGTTTACCGTCGTACGCAAGAAGAAATGCCGGCTGAAGCGTTTGAAGTAGAAGAAGCAATCCACGAAGGCATCGAAATGGTCTTCCTGATGGCTCCACAAAAAATCACCTTAGGTGAACATGGTAAAAAGAACTTAGAATGCATCAAAATGCAGTTGGGTGAGCCTGACCGTTCTGGCCGTCGTCGTCCGGTGCCGATTGAAGGTAGTGAAACCGTAATCGCAGCGGATACGATTATAGGCGCCATTGGTCAAAGCACCAACACCCAATTCCTCTATAATGACTTGCCGGTTAAGCTCAACAAATGGGGCGATATCGAAATCAACGGCAAGACTTCACAGACATCAGAAGACAATATATTTGCCGGAGGTGACTGCGTCACAGGTCCTGCAACCGTCATTCAAGCCGTTGCAGCAGGTCGCCGTGCCTCAGACGCGATGAACAGCTTTTTACATGCCGGTTATGTCCGCGAATCTAATGTCGACTTTAGTTGCAGCCGTGGCTCAATGGAAGATCTGCCACGATGGGAATTTGAAGAACGCCCGAAATTCCGGCGCGCCACCATGCCGGCGATCTCCCTTGAAGCCCGAAATCTCAACTTTGATGAAGTTGAACTCGGCCTTTCCGAAGAGGCGGCCGTCACCGAAGCTCGCCGTTGCTTAAAATGCGGTTGTGGCGAACGCTACGATTGCAATTTGCGCCAAGAAGCGACCGATCACGGGATTGAATATCGTCAGCCGGTCCATGACCGCCCCTACATCCCGGTCGTCGAAGACCATCCGTTTATCATTCGCGATCACAACAAATGTATTTCATGTGGCCGCTGCATCGCAGCCTGTGCTGAGATTGAAGGTCCGGATATCTTGACCTTCTACATTAAACAAGGCCGTCAACTCGTCGGTACCAAGAGCGGCCTGCCACTCGATAAAACGGACTGTGTAAGCTGTGGCCAATGTGTTAATGCTTGCCCTTGTGGTGCACTCGACTACAAACGCGAACGCGACCGTGTTTTCCGCGCGATTCACAATCCCAAGAAAACCGTTGTGGCTTTCGTCGCACCTGCTGTCCGCAGCGTGATCTCGCAGCATTACGGCAAACCATTCAGCGAGGCCGCGCCATTTACCGCCGGCATGCTCAAGTCTCTCGGCTTTGACAAAGTTTTTGACTTCACTTTTGCCGCTGATTTAACCATCGTCGAAGAAACCACCGAATTCCTCAATCGCGTTCATGCAGGTGGTGTCATGCCTCAGTTCACCTCCTGTTGCCCAGGCTGGGTCAACCTCGTCGAACGCCGTTATCCGGAGCTGATCCCACATCTGTCTTCGGCTAAATCACCCCAACAAATGATGGGCGCAACGGTCAAAAATCACTTCGGCAAAATGGCCGGTATCGATCGCAAGGACTTATTCGTCGTTTCCGTCGTGCCTTGCCTAGCCAAGAAATACGAAGCAGCCCGTCCTGAATTCGCGGTAGACAAAAATCGAGACGTTGATGCCGTTCTGACGACGACCGAACTCCTTGAAATGAAGAGCCAAGCTCGGATCGATCCGTCGGAAATCACACCTTGTGAGTTTGATGAGCCATACAAACAAGTCACAGGTGCAGGAATCTTGTTCGGTGCTTCCGGTGGCGTGGCAGAAGCCGCACTCCGTATGGCAGTCGAAAAATTGACCAATAAACCACTCGTCGAACATCTCGATTTCGAAGAAATTCGCGGGTTTGAAGGCGTCAAGGAAGCGACAATCAATGCTGACGGCACGAATGTTCGTGTTGCAGTCATCTCCGGCCTCCACAACGCCGAACCGATCATCAACAAAATCATTCAAGGCATTGATGTTGGTTACGACCTGATCGAAGTTATGGCTTGCCCAGGTGGTTGTATCAGTGGTGCTGGTCATCCAGTCCCTGAAAAAATCGATGCCTTAGACAATCGCCAAAGCGTTTTGATCAACATTGATAAGACCTCCAAATACAGAAAATCTCAGGAGAATCCGGACATCTTACGCCTGTATAAAGAATTCTACGGTGAACCGAATTCAGAACTCGCGCATGAACTGCTCCATACCCACTACCATGCCAAATTAGGCGACGGGGTCACGAGTATGGTTCGTAACAAAGGCAATTCAGCCTTCGTGACTCATGAATTGACCATCTGCTTCTGTGACACCTGCACGAGCAAAGGCTCACGCGAGGTCTATAACAAGCACTTGGCCGATGTCATGCGCCATAACATGGACTCCTTTATCGACGTCAAAGCGATTCGTCTCAAAGGCAACCACCCGACCGACGATGTCTTCATGACTCTTGATGGGCTGACTGTTGATGAAGCCAAACTAGCCCGCGACCTAAAAAAGATCAAGAAAGAGAAGACGGTTATCGTTCAAGTCTGATATCATGTTCAGGTATGAATGAACAACAAAATGCCCCTTTGACCGCAAAATCGCTGGCGCTGGCTCTGTCCGGTGTAGTTATCCTGTACTTTGTCTTGGCGAATATAAATGTCGGTTTTGCTGTGATCTATAACCTCATCGCGGTGGCCATGCCTTTAATTCAAGGCATGGCCATTGCTTATATGCTTAACCTGCCCATGCGAGGCATCGAAAAACAACTTGGCAAAATATGGCAGAAACAGCGTAAGGGTTTGCGCGCCGTTAGCCTAATTTTCACACTCATTTTATCCGGAGGCATCTTAGCGGCTGTGCTGATGTTGCTGATTCCACAATTAATCGTCAGTGTAACGGATCTAGGCAGTCGCTTGCCTAGCCTGATCACCCAGACCAGCAACTGGCTCAATCAGACCGCTGCCGCATATCCCTGGATATTAGAGGCTTTTGATTCGCTGCACTTTACCTCAAGTGATTTAATAGCCTGGTTTACACAAGTGATATCTGGCAATGGCGCTGGTTGGTTTAGCTCGACCCTCAATTTTGTTGCATCGGCGTTTGGTTGGGTAGTCTCTTTGATGTTGAGCCTGATTTTCGCCATTTACCTCTTGCTTGCTAAAGATCGCCTCCAACACCAATTAGATCGCCTGCTGAGTGCGATGCTGTCGATGCGAATGGCACAAAAAATTCGCGGGTTGGCGCATTTAACTCATGAGACTTTCGGCCATTTTCTGACCGGCCAATTCATTGAGGCGTTAATCTTGGGCGGGATTTTTCTAGTGATATTAATCGTTTTTGGCTTCCCCTACGCACTGCTGATTTCTGTCGTGATCGCCTTGACAGCGCTTATCCCGATGGCTGGTGCATATATCGGCTTACTAGTTGGCGCTTTCCTGATTTTGCTCATTAACCCATGGCAAGCGCTGGTTTTTAGTTTGATTTTTTTGATCGTGCAACAACTTGAAAACAACCTGATCTATCCCCGGATTGTGGGGGATTCGATCGGGTTGCCGGCAATTTGGGTCTTGGCTGCTGTCGTATTAGGCGGTGGTCTTTTTGGGGTCCTCGGGATGCTTTTATTTATTCCGTTGACCTCGGTTGTCTATAAACTGCTTTATGGGTGGGTCAAACAGCGCGAAAAGCTTGCAAAGCATCCAGAATAACTTGGTGATCGTCAAGATCACTCGGTAGCCCTGAGATACAAATCGAGCCGATCATCCCCGTGTTTTTAAGTAAAATTGGAAAACCACCCCCGCACGCAGCATAAAGCTCACTGTTGAGGTGACGTGATTCCAACGTGCGACCGCCTTCTGATAACCAGGCGTTAAACCGTAAGGAAGACATCGCCATCAGTTCGACCGAATTTCGTTTGCGCAACAGCCACATTTCGCTATCTAAAACAGACCCATCGGTAAAATGACGAAAGACAACTAAGCCGTTGATAACAATTTCAACAGCAACGGGATCTGGATAATGCTTGGCAGCGTCTAACATCTTTAAGCCTAACGATAAAGCGTCTGCGCGGGAAAATGACTCAAAAATAGTTGCATCTTCCTGAGCTTTCAGTTTCAAGTTTAATTCGTGTGCTGTCTGATCAATTTGTTTCATCAACTATCAAACTCCTTCATTCGCAAGAAAATCGACAGGCACGGCAGCCGGCCGATTAAATGTCGTTGTCATGTGGTAATACTGTTTTTCGTGAGCGGAACGTATAAGTCCTTCCATCGCTTCTAACTGATGGAGTGCCATCGCGCCACTACAGCGTTCTGGGCGGTTGTCACGAATTGCCAATACGAGATCGATCAGACCGACCCCACGACTATTTTTGTTATGACTTGTTTCATTAAAGGGGCGATGATTCGGGACGATTTGCCAGTCGGGAAGTTTTTCGGGGCGGGGTAGACCAGTCCAGCGATAATTCGTGCGAGTCCGCAGCAACACATCGCCACCAAATAAATTTGGACCACTCAACGGATCGGCGTCATTCAGGCAGATCGTGCCTTTCGTCCCGTAAATTTCAAGCCGTGGCAATTCAGAATCCCAAATGTCAAAACTAGCCATGATCGTTGCGATTGCGCCATTCTCAAATTCATACGTGCCGGTAATGTGCGTATCAACTGAAACAGGGACGACTTGGCCACGATTGGGTTCACTCTCAATGGTGCGTTCCGTAAATGTCATTTTAGCCATGCCGGCGCAACTTTTGATCGGACCTAAAAGCGATAGTAATGCCGTCATATAATAGGGGCCAATGTCGAGGAGTGGGCCACCGCCTGGGGCATAGAAAAAGCCCGGATTTGGGTGGTGCCATTCATGACCATGACTAACCACAAAAGCACTCGCGCCAACGATATCGCCAATGACACCTTGATCAATCAGCTCGCGACAGGTTTGCAAGCGCCCTCCAAAGAACGTGTCAGGTGCAGATGCGATGCGCAAGCCCTTTTTCTTAGCTAAATCGATCAATTCACTGGCCTCGGCAAAGGTTGAGGCGATTGGCTTTTCGGTGTAGACATGCTTGCCGGCCAAGAGGGCTGCCTTATTGAACTCATAGTGGACGGCAGGTATCGCCAAATTCAAAACAAGATCGATCTCGGGATCAGCAATCAATTCATAACTGTTGCTATAGGTCTTTCGAAAGCCGTGTTCGGCGGCTTTGGCTTGCGATTTTTCCAAGCCGCGACTGGCACAACCAACCACTTCAACGAGTGGATATTGCTTGAGGCTGTTAAGATAGACCTCACTGATATCTCCGATGCCGATTACCCCGATTTTGAGTGGATTCATACATTGCCCTCGACTTTCTTATAAGAATAAAGATAAGGCGCTCCCCGCCAAAAGTAGACCTAAAATCCGGTTCATCACTTTTTCATGAGTTAAAAAAAGTTTGCTAAATAAGCTGCCGAATAGCCCCCAAGCGCAGGTCGCCAAAAACCCAGCTGTCGCAATTAAGACGACAAAACTTAAAATTGTCAGGGGATTACTATAATAAGGCGTGATAAAGGTTGCCAACAAGGTCAGACCGAAAATAATGACTTTAGGGTTGATAAATTGCAGTGCAAAACCCATCCAAAAAGTACTAGCTCTTGAGGTCTTTGCAGGCTTATGACTATTACTGAAGGCGATCGTCCAAGCGAGCCAAAGAATATATGCTGCACCGGCGACTTGCAAGATCGGTTTAAAGATTGGCAAGACAGCGACGAGGTAGAAATTAAAGGCTGCTAGCAAAGCGTTGATCACCAAAAAACCAAAGTACATCCCCAAATTGAGACGAAAACTCTGACGAAATCCAACTTGCGCCGCGCGCGACATCGACAAAATATTGTTGGGTCCAGGCGTCAAGGTGGAAATCAGTAAAATTGTGATAAAAGGGATCGGATTGGGCATGTGACCTCCGATTGGATAGACATGACGATTTAAAAAGGACTATTCTATATATAGTATCATACGACGAGTTGTTCCTAGACCCTCACAAAGGAGAAATGGCCGATGAAAAATGTCATCGAATTCAAGCACCTAACGAAGTACTATAACAAAAAATCTCGTGGCATCATTGACGTTAGTTTTGACGTCCGTGAAGGTGAAATCTTTGGCTTTATTGGCCCTAACGGTGCCGGTAAATCGACCACAATCCGTACGCTCCTTTCACTGATTTATCCAACAAGCGGTTCTGCGACAATTTTCGGCAAAGATTGTATCTTATACGGTCATGAAATTCGCCGCGAGATCGGGTATCTGCCTTCAGAGGTCTTTTACTACGACAACATGAAAGTCCTTGATCTACTCAAATATTCAGCATCTTTTTATGGGAAGCTCGATATGAAACGTTTGAAAGAGCTTGCTGACATCATGGAGCTTGACCTCACACGCAAGATCGATGATTTAAGCTATGGTAACAAGAAAAAAGTCGGTATTGTCCAAGGCCTGTTGCACAATCCGAAACTAATTATTCTAGACGAACCGACTAGCGGCCTCGATCCCCTGATGCAACAGAAGTTTTTTGATCTGATCAAAGCCGAGAATGCCAAGGGGGCAACGGTGCTCATGTCTTCGCATATCCTGACCGAAGTGCAGAAGCTTTGTTCCCGCGTCGCGATTATCAAAGAAGGCCAGATCATCAAGATCGAAGATATCCAAACCATGCGCGAAACCGCCTACAAAAAAATCCGTCTGACGTTTGCCGATGGCCAACCCTTCAAGCTCGCTGAATTGCCAGGGATTAGCAGCTACGAACAAAATGGGTCTGATTCGACCTTCCTATACAAAGGCAGTGTCAATGCCTTGGTCCAAACAATCAGTGGCATCGATTTGGCCAACGTAACAATCGAAGAGCCCGATCTCGAAGAAATCTTCCTGCATTATTATAAGGCGGATTAAGACGATGATGTTGCTGTTTGAATTTAGAAAATCGTTTCGATCCTGGTTGAACTTCACGATCGGCCTCTTGTTAACGTTTACCATCTTTGCTAGCTTTTTTGATTTCTTTCGCGAAGATGCGGCCTTGATGGATCAACTTCTGCAAAATTTCCCGGAGGAGTTTCGTGCTGCATTTGGATTTGCGAACGTCAATTTATCTGAAGTTGAAGGTTATTTGAGTTTCATCATCAGTTATATCGTTTTAGTGGGCGCAGTTTATGGCATGAAACTCGGTGTAGGTCTGTTATCGGCCGAACCGCGGGAAAAAACATCTGATTTTTTGCTGTCAAAACCGGTTCGACGCTGGGAAATCGTTGCAGCTAAGCTTGAGATCGCGCTCATATTACTTGTCGCTCAAGCGCTCGCCCTATTCACGCTTGGTCTTGCAGAAATCAAAATAATAATCAAACAGCCAATTGATGTTGGAATTTTTGCCCTGCTTGTGTTTGCAATGCTTTTAGTCCAACTGTTTTTCCTTGGCATTGGCTCCGTTGTAGCAGCCGCCGCGAGCAAAATCAAATCGATTATGCCGGTCGCTTTAGGTATCGTGTTCTTTTTCTTCATCATTGAATTAGTCAATGAATCACTGCATCTCAAAGAATTGACCTATCTGACACCCTTTGCGTATTTTAAAGGCTCTTCGATTCTCACATTGCGTCATTATGAATGGCCACTGCTAGCGATTGATTTGACCATCTTTGTCGTTGCGACCGGACTCAGCTTCTGGATCTATCAACGCAAAGACTTTCACGCGGTGTAAAGGAGTCGGCACAATATGAATATTTATCTCCGAGAAATCAAGGCCAACTTTAAGTCTTTACTCGTCTGGTCAGCAACAATGGTCTTTCTGGTACTTGCTGGCATGATGAAATACTCCGCCTTTCAAAAAACAGGCGAAGCCGTGAACGCGATGTTCAATCAAATGCCTGCTGGAATATTAGCCGTCATGGGTATTTCAGCTGATCAGGATTTAACCTCTGTCGGCGTTTTTTACAGTATATTTTTCCTTTATTTTTTACTCCTCATGACGGTTCATAGTTCGATGCTTGGTGTGACAGTCATAGCTAAGGAGGAACGCGATAAAACCGCTGACTTCTTGCTCGTCAAACCCATTCGCAGATCGTGTGCCATCACAGCCAAAATCCTGGCAGCAATAACGCTCGTAATCGCTTACAACCTAGTGACGTTCATTTCGTCAGCCATGATCGTTAAGCCTTTTAATGACACAGGCACATCGTTGACTGGCCCCATTTTCTACTTAACCAGCTGCCTGCTCGTCATTCAGATATTATTTTTAGGCTTAGGACTTCTGTTTGGTGCATTAGCACGCACATCAGAAAAAGCATCAGGTATGGCAACTGCGGTCATTCTTGGCACATTTATCTTAAAAATTCTAATAGACCTCAAAGCGGATCTTGATTACCTCGATTTTCTAACGCCTTTCCGATATTTTAAAGCGATTGATGTCATGTACAAACAGGAAATCTCAATTCCCTATGTCATCTTGAGCGTGGTGCTTGCAGGCACTGCTATGGCAGGAACATACTGGTTATATCAGAAACGTGATTTACACAGCTAATAACCAATTATTTAAAAATACATGAAAAGCGATATACGAAATGGAAAGGGGGTCAAATTATATGCGTAAACCGTGGTACAAAAAAATTCCGTGGTGGGGATGGGTTCTCATCATACTCGTTATTGTCGTAGGCGGATACATAAAACTTCAATGGTTCGGGATGCTATAAGATTAGCTAGTAAAATAAAAGACTTGCTCTCCCCAAGAGGCAAGTCTTTTAAATACAGTGCACTATTAAGCATGGATTTAAGAACTAAGGCGAATCCTTGACATCTTCTTGTGAGAATCATAAAGTAATTTAAGGCACGTGCCCGTATATGTATGAGGAAATGTCAAATGCGAGTAACAATCAAGCAAATAGCAGAAATTGCCGGAGTAGCCCGTTCAACTGTCGACAAAGTTATTAACGACCGACCAGGTGTAAGTGATGAAGTTCGCGATCGGGTACGCTATATTGCAAATGATTTGGGGTATGAAGCCAACATCATTGGTAAAGCATTAGCATTTCAAAATAAACAACTCGTAATCGCTGTCGTCATGCCGAATATTGATTTTACAGTAGCTGCACGAGTAGGGATCGAAAAAGCCCTCCAAGAAGTCAAAGCTTTTGGGATTAGTATCGAATATTTTTTGACAAAGAATTACGATACAGCCCAACAAATAAGTACACTAGATTATCTAATAACTAAAAAAGTCGCAGGCATTATGATTCGTCCAGTTGACGATATTGAGCTCAGAGATGCTGTACGAAACGTTGTTTCACACGGCATTCCGGTTGTGACATTTAATTCAGACTTGGTCGATAGTGGCCGACTCTGCTTTGTCGGTCAAGATTCGTTGAAAGCAGGTCGCGTTGCCGCTAATCTGATGGCGAAAATAATTAATAATCGTGGCAAAGTCGCCATCATCACAGGCTCTATGTCGTTAGCAGCCCTTGAATTACGTTTGGAAGGTTTTGCAACCTTAATTCAATCAAATTTCCCAATGATAGAAATTGTCGAAGTCGTTGAAACTCATGAAAACAAAATTATCACGTTTCAAAAAACACTTGATCTTTTGCAACGCCAAAATGACCTTGCAGGCCTCTATATTACTGGCGGCCCGATGGCAGAAGTCGGCAAAGCAATAAAAATGCTCGGCTTGACTAAGTCATTAAAGGTTGTCTGCTTTGACTTATATCCAGAAGTAATCGAATTGCTTAATGAGGGCGTAGTCGATTTTACAATCGACCAAGATCCGATCGCGCAAGGATACATTCCGATCAAAGTAATTTTTGAATATTTATTCAACAATAAAAAGCCTGAACAGGAATTCATCTCTACAACGGTTGAAATCCGCGAAAAAGAGAGTTTGTAAAAATATTTAATCAAAACGGGCGCGAGCCCGTTGCATTTTTAATATGTTTGTTGTATGTTATAAATATCGAAGAACTTTCTGCTAATATGCACAACAATTTCCAAATAATCCCCATATCATTGGACAATAGCAATTAATCGCTCACGAATTCTAATTAAACCAATTTATTTGGGCACAACGGGCTCGAGCCCGTAATAAATAATATTTAAAGAGGTAGATCAAATGCTTAATGGTGAAAGAAAATTGAATCGTCCTTTGCGCTGGGCCATGATCGGCGGTGGCCGTCTTGGACAAGTTGGGTACAAGCATCGTACTGGTGCGTTGCGCGACAATACTGCGTATCAGTTAGTTGCAAATGCCTTTGACATCGACCCTGCCCGTGGTAAAGATTTCGGTATGAACCTGGGTGTTGTTGAATCCCGTTGTTATCCCGATTACAAAACCATGATCTCTGAAGAAGCTAAACGCACAGACGGCATTGAAGTCGTTTCAATTGCTACACCAAATGGCACACATTATCAGATCACAAAAGACTGTCTGAATGCAGGCCTTCATGTCATTTGCGAAAAGCCCTTCGTCTTTACCGTAGAACAAGCAATCGAACTCAAAGAACTTGCGATCGCCAAAGGCAAAGTCATCGGAATTACCTATGGATTCTCAGGACACCCGCTGCTCCTCCAGATGCGTCAAATGGTCGCCAATGGCGATATTGGTGACGTCCGCATGGTCGATTTAAGCTACGCACACGGCTTCAATGCAACAGACAGTGCTGACAAAACCAGTGATGCCCAAAAGTGGCGTGTTGACCCCAAAATCGCCGGTCCGAGCTTTGTGCTCGGCGATTTGTCGACACACACTTATTACATGTCTGAACTGATTTTACCCCACATGAAAATCAAAAAGCTGTTATGCGATCGTCAGAGCTTCATCCCATCCCGCGCACCACTTGAAGACAATGCCTATGTACTCATGCATTACGATAACGGTGCAGTTGGCCGCTTGTGGGCTTCATCCGTTAATGCGGGCAGCATGGATTCACAGTGGATTCGAATCGTTGGATCAAAAGCAAGTTTAGTGTGGACAGATAATTATCCGAACGAACTGCGTGTGGAAGTTCAAGGCGAACCGATCCAGACACTTTCACATGGTATGCCATATTTATATCCAGAAGCCTTGTCAGACGAACGTTTTGGCGCATTACACACGGAAGGTCTCGGCGATTCCTGGGCAAATATCTATCTGAAGTTCGCAGTCGCAATAGATGCCAAAAATCGCGGCGATGAAGCGGCTTTAGCTAAAATGGTTTATCCGGATATCGATGCAGGTATCGAGGGTGTGCGTTGGATTGCTAATTGTGTTAAATCAGCAGACGCTGGTTCAGCATGGGTCGATTTCGAATAATTTACAGCGGATAGAATCGAACAAGTCGATTTGACGCCATTATTGGAGGAATAAAAATATGAAACTTGCAATTTGCACAGACGCATATGGTAACTTGCCATACACCGAAATGCTCGACAAAGTAAAATCACTCGGCATTGATGGCGTCGAAATGACAGCAGGCGGCTGGGGTGGCTGCCCACACTTAAACCGTACCGAACTTCTCAATGATCCAGCTAAACTTAAAGCCTTTCAAGCCGAACTTGACAAACGAGGCATGGAAATCTCCGCTTTGAATTGCTCTGGCAACCCGTTAAGCCCTGGCGAAATGGGTGAAAAGCATACAACAAGTACGTACGAAACAGTTGAACTTGCAGGCAAACTCGGCGTCAAAAGAATCGTTATGATGTCCGGCTGTCCCGCAGGAGCCCCAGGCGATCAAACCCCGAACTGGATCACATCAACGGTATCCTGGCCGGATTACATGGCGCCAGCCCTCGAATATCAGTGGAATGAAGTTGCGATTCCGTGGTGGAAGAAATTTGTCGAACATTGTAAAGTCCATGGCGTGAATCAAATTGCGATTGAAGAGTTCCCCTGCATGATCGTTTACAACCCAGAAACCCTGTGGAAATTGCGCAACGCTGTTGATCCAATCGTCGGGATCAATCTTGACCCGTCGCATTTGTTGATCATGGGTGCTGACCCGATTGCCTCCGCGAGAGCGCTCAAAGGCGCCATCTACTATATTCATGGCAAAGATGTGCGGATTGAACGTGGTCTAGCGGACGTGAATGGCTTGCTCGAAACTAAACCCGTCACAGACTGTGAAAATCGTTACTGGAATTACGTTGCCGTTGGATGTGGCAAAGACCTCCAGTGGTGGAAAGAATTCTTCTCTGTCTGTCACATGGTCGGCTACGACGGATACGTATCCCTCGAAATGGAAGATCTAACAATGACCATGGAAGCCGGTATCAGAACATCAGTTGATGCCCTCAAGCAGACCATCAGTGTGTAATCCCTGCGATTATATCAACTTGAATTAGCCTCCATTCTTTTTTCTCCATAAGGGCTGGACAATTGGTAGATTGTTCGGCCCTTTATATTTTCCCTTCCATTCAGCAATGTGCACAAAAATGATTGAAAAACGAAGTGCAAATTGTCAATTTAAACAAAATGTGTTGACAAGACAGGCGGTTGACACGTATATTTGTCTAAAGGGCTCGAGCCCGTAACTATTTTTAACAACTGTAAATTTCATGTAGACTGAACTTATATCGGAATTATTGTCTCGCTATTTTGCAGATTACATCAATAAATAAATATTATTAGTGAGCTAATCTCCCGATAATCGAAGATGATCAAAAAAACATCGAAGTGAAGTTCTGACAGATATTTTTATTTGGCCAAAACGGGCACGAGCCCGTAAAGTTGTTTAGAGTTTGTCGCTGGTTCTAGAGGAGTCACCAAAATGGTCAGCGATAGATTTTAATAAAGCCTATAATATTTTGAGGAGGAACAACCATGTCAAACAAGAAACTCTTAGCTCTCGTCCTGGTTATCGCTCTCGGCGTTGCAATGCTCGCTGGTTGCGCACAGACCGCAACAACCGCTGCCCCAGCTGCCGGTGAAACCGAAGCTACCACGGCTGCACCTGCTGCACCTGCTGAAAAGAAAGTTGTCGGCGTCATGATCGGCGACATGTCCGCTCAATTCCATGCCTACATTATGGACGGCATGAAAAAGGAAGCTGAAAAGTATCCGGACGTCGAATTCGTCTATGTTGACGGCAAATTCGACCCAAACGTTCAAATGGGTCAGGCAGAAAACTTCATCGCTGAAGCTGTTGACGCCATCGTCTACATCCCAGGTGACGCTGCTGCTGCTAAAAACCTCGTTGACAAAGTTTCTACTGCAGGCATCCCACTGATCGGTGTTAACACTGAAGTACTCCCAGAAGACATGGACAAATTGACCTCTTATGCTGGTTCGGTCACCATCGAATCCGGTATCCTGCTCGGCGAAGCTTTCGCTAAAGTCATGGGTGGCAAAGCCAACATGATCGAACTCCAAGGATTTTACGGACATGAACCGCAGATCATGCGTCATGAAGGTATCCTCGAAGCATTCAAGAGCTTCCCGGACATGAAGATCCTCAAAGAAGATTCAGGCGAATGGAACCGTGACAAAGCCATGCAGAAAATGGAAAACATCATCAACTCTGACCTCAATGGTAAGTTTGATGCCGTTATCTGCCACAACGACGAAATGGCCATCGGCGCAATGAAAGCTCTCGAAGCAGCTGGTATGCTCGACAAAGTCAAAGTTGCTGGTATCGATGCCACACCTGAAGCCCTCAAGTACATGAAGGAAGGCAAAATCGCCTTCACCGTTTTCCAAGATGCACGCGGCCAGGGCGCCAAAGGTATCGAAATCGCAGTCAAAGTTATTAACGGCGAAACAGTTGAAAAACGCTACACCATCCCTTACGTCACGGTTATGCCGGAAGAAGCTGACAAGTACTTAGCTCTCTACGAATAATCTGAACGTATAGTGTAACTTAATTGATCAATGAGGGGTGCCAGCCATCTGGCTGGCACCCCATTCTATTAGGAAAAGAGTATTCCATGGAAGAACAATATATTTTGGAAATGGTTGATATCTCAAAAAGCTTTCCTGGAGTTCAAGCTCTTAAAGGTGCCGGAATTAAAGTCCGTAAGGGTTCTGTTCATGCACTTATGGGAGAAAACGGTGCCGGGAAATCAACACTGATGAAAATTCTGGGCGGCTTACAACCGGCTGATTCAGGGAAAATCATCCTCAAAGGTCAAGAAGTCTCTTTTTCTAGTCCGAGTGAATCGTTGAAAAATAAAATATCAATGATTCATCAAGAATTGACATCTATACCACACATGACCGTTGCGGAGAATATTTACCTCGGTCGCGAACCACTAGCTGGTAAGGTATTTGTCAAAGATAGCGATCAAAATGCTCGTGCTACAGAATTATTGCAAGGTCTAGGTATCCAAATCGATCCCAAAATCAAAATGGTGCGCCTTTCAATTGCTCAGATGCAATTAATTGAAATAGCTAAAGCAATATCATATAACTCAGAAATAATCATTATGGACGAACCGACGTCTGCGATCACGGAACGAGAAGTGGAACATCTTTACACCATGATCCGGAACCTGACAAAAAAGGGCGTCGCAGTTATCTATATTTCGCATAAGCTGAACGAAATTTTCAACATCGCTGATGAAGTAACGGTCATGCGCGATGGCGAGTATGTAAATACTAAGAAAATTGAAGAATTGACCCGCCAGGATATCATTTCGATGATGGTCGGCCGTGAATTGACCCATATGTTTCCTAAAGTTGAAGTTGAAATCGGCGAGCCGGTTCTCGAAGTAAAAAACTTAACCCGAGCTGGAAAATTCAATAATATTTCCTTCACTTTACATAAAGGGGAAATCTTAGGACTTGCTGGGTTGATGGGCGCTGGCCGTACGGAAGTTATGGAGAGTCTTTTTGGATTAGTTCCTGCTAACTCTGGTGAGGTATTGATCAAAGGCAAACCGGTAAACATTAAAAGTGCCTCGGATGCCAAGAAAAATGGGTTAGCCTTCATCACTGAAGACCGCAAGCTAACTGGACTTTTTTTACCACACTCCGTTAAAGACAACATTATCGCTGCCAGTCTCGATCGGTTTGTAGTTGGCGGGATTTTCATGAATGAGAAATCAGTGAACGGAATTTGTGAAGATCAGAAGAAACTGTTGCGAATCAAAACGCCAACGATTGAACAGAAAGTCAAAAACTTATCGGGTGGCAATCAACAGAAGGTTCTCCTAGCTAAATGGCTTCTAACAGACGCAGATATTATTATCCTCGATGAACCAACCCGTGGTATCGATGTTGGCGCAAAATCAGAAATTCATGCGCTCATGGGTGAACTCGTCAAGACCGGTAAGTCTGTCATCATGATTTCTTCAGAATTACCTGAAATACTTGGAATGAGTGATCGAATTATTGTCATGCATGAAGGTAAACTCACGGGAGAAGTCAGTCGCCAGGACGCAACTCAGGATGTTCTGATGAGTTTTGCAACCGGTACGATCTAATCGAAATTCTGAGATATGATTCAAAATATGAGGAGTAAAAGTATGAGCGAGGTCGCGGTTAAGCCGAATAATGATTTAAGCAAATCGGTCAAAGCCTTTTTAACTAAGTACAGTATTTATTTTATTCTGGTCCTACTGGTTGCAATCTTAACCTTTCTGTCACCAGCCTTTTTGAAACCCGTTAACTTAATTAACATTGTTCGTCAGATTTCCTTGATTGCGATCGTTGGCTTTGGTGTCACGATGATCATCATCACGACTGGGATCGACTTGTCATCAGGTTCTGTTATCGCAGTTGCAGGTATTGTGGCTAGCAAATTTGCTCACCCGGATACATATCCTTTGGCCGTTGCTTTAATACTCGGACTCGGTGTGGGACTTCTCGCTGGCGCAATTAATGGATTTTTTGTATCAATCGTCAAACTGCCTGCCTTCATCGCAACCTTGGGTATGATGCTTTCGTTCCGTGGTGTTGGTTATATCCTAAGCGAAGGCCATCCGATTACCAACTTTACTAAAGAATATGATTTTATCGGTTCGGGTTACTGGCTCGGACTACCGCTCATGATCTACATCCTCTTTGGAGCTGCTGTTCTTTCTTATGTCATCTTGCGCCACACCAAGACGGGCAAATGCATCTATGCTATCGGCGGAAACCAACAAGCTGCAGTCGTTTCTGGTATCAACGTCAAAAAGAACTTGATGTTTGTTTATTCTTACGCCGGGATGATGTCTGCCTTAGCTGGCATTATGCTTTCATCCCGTTTAAGCTCCGGTCAACCAACCGCTGGTCTGACCTATGAAATGGATGCGATCTCAAGTGCCGTTATTGGCGGTACCAGTCTTTCAGGTGGTATTGGTACGATTCAGGGTACTTTAATCGGAGCGTTGATCATTGGCGTTTTGAACAACGGTATGGATCTCATGCACATTAACGCTTACTACCAACAAGTCGTCAAAGGTTCAATCATCGTCCTTGCCGTTATCCTAGATAAAGCCAGAAACAGATAACAACGCTGCGCACCGCGAAGTTATCCTTCGGTTGGGGATGTGGCTCGCGATCATAATCGTTACCACATCCCCAATTCCTTTCAGATAGGTATCCTTGAAATATCTTCAAAAAATAAAAATCACGAGGTGTGTTTCATGAAAATAGCATTTGACGTTGACGTCATCGCCAAACAAATGAGCATCAACGATATGGTCCATCAGGTCGCTGACTGGGGTTACAAGTACATCGAACAATCCCCACACCCGCGGATCAACCCAT